>JAACWH010000009.1 GCA_009991425.1 Leptospira sp. | reverse complement strand
GCACCATCATGTTTCCATAGACTTAACAAATTTTGAAAAAATTAAAGTAGAACAAGTTTGGGAGAACTTATAGATCCTATCTAGATTGGATTTTAGTTTACGAACTGATGAACAAAACATTTTGTTCGTAAATTTCTACATTAACAAAATTTGATTTTTAATCAATCTTCCAATAAACTTTTTACAGCGAAAATAACATCATCCACATCCTCATCAGTCATTCCTGCAAAAAGAGGAAGAGATAAGCAACGATCGTACATTTTGCAAGCATTGGGAAATTCATCTCTATCATATTGAAATTTCTTTCTGTAGAAAGGATGTTCAAAAATAGGAATGAAGTGTAGGGAAGATCCGATATTTCTATCTTTAAGTTCTTCAGCAAAACTATCACGACCCATTTTTGCAATACTAGGATCAAGTTCTATTCGATATAAATGCCAGGAATGAATACCGTTCTTTTCTTCTTGGGGAAGTCTTATACCTTTTATATTTTGAAAGGCATCTGTATAATTTTTTGCGATAGCTCTTCTTCTGTCCCAAAATGAATTTGCTTCTTTCAACTGAGCGATCCCAAGTGCAGCTGAAATATCTGTCATGTTGTATTTAAAACCTGGTTCTGTTACTTCATAGTACCAAGAAGGTCTATCATATGCTATTTTATTTATTCCGTGCAATCTAGTTCTTCGCATGCGGTCAGCATACTTATCATGTTTGGTGGTAACCATTCCGCCTTCACCTGTAGTTATACCCTTAGTTGCGTAAAAACTAAATACAGTAAAATCACCCCAGTTTCCTATCAATTTATCTTTGTGAATAGCTGGGAATGCATGAGCTGCATCTTCGATGACATATAAATTGTATTTTTTGGCGAGAGCAAGAATTCCCTCCATATCACAAGATGAACCAGCAATATGAACTGGTAGAATTGCTTTTACAAGTTTCTTAGAATTTTTGAGATAGAGTTTGCCTGAACGAAATGTACAAAATTTCTCAATTGTAGCTTCTAAACTAGCAACTGTCATATTATTAGTTACTGGATCGATGTCGGTTAGTATAGGTTCGGCATGAAAATAACAAATAGCTTCAGTTGTTGCTGTAAATGTAACTGAAGTTGTGATAGCAGCAGAATTGCGATCCATACCGATTGCCTCAAGAGCGAGGTGAAGTCCAGCAGTCGCTGAGCTTACAGCAATAGAATGCTTGCAACCGAGAAATTCAGAAAAATCAGCTTCAAATTGTTTAACTTTCGGACCTGAGGTTATCCACCCCGATCTTAATACTGCGGTAACAGATTCGATTGCATCTTCAGATATACTAGGAAGTGCAAATGGCAAGAAAGTCTTTCGTATTTGTCGTATCATATTTTTATGTGACATAACTTAAAAGTAAGTACTTTTCCATTCTGTCTATTTCATTTTCGGAATTTATGGGAAAAGTTGAATTTAATTTCGAATAAAATAAAATTCTTCTTGTAGAATCAGAGCATTTTCAAAGAATTTCGGGAAGGAATGTCTACAACACTTAAGGATATATTAGATCGCATCTCAATCATTGATAGAGATGTAACCGAATTAAATCGACTTAAAAGTAGACTACCTGCTGATCGTCCATATTCTCCCTCTCTTCAGCTATCTTTTGATAAACAAATCAATAATCTTCTTAACGAGCGCATTGCTCTTATGGAATTGGGCTTAATTAGCCCACCAAGCTGGCTTTCTCTTAAAAATGAGTCCTTTGAGGTTCTTACGGGTTTAAAAGATGAAGCAAAAGCTCCAGAACCAGATTCTCTCTCCGGGGAGCACCCAAGTGAGCAGCTCGTTTTAGACTTTCTACGAGCACTTCCTAAAACGGAAATCCATTTGCACCTTGAGGCTTGTGTAAGTAAGAAAACATTAAAGTTCTTATATGAGAAGAATGGAAATCCTCTGACAGATGAAGAAATTGAAGAAAAATTCAATTTTAAAGATCTTATGGGCTTCATCCAAGTTTTCTTCTTTGTCCAAAGTTCTGTAAAAGAGCCTAGCGACCTTGCTTATCTAATTGAAAGTTTGCATGAATATTTAAAATCGAATAATATTATCTATTCGGAAGTATTTTTCGCACCATCCAAGTTTATCCAAAATGGTTTGGATTTTGATGAGATGGTAGAAGTAATGGTTCGTAAAATTCGAGAGATAAAATCTCAAGATGGAACAGACATTCGAATCTTAGTGGATGTTTCTAGATCTTTTGGCCCTGAAAATGCGATGAACAATTTAAATCGTGTATTGAAAGTTCGTCACCCAGAAATCATTGGAATCGGACTCGGTGGTGCAGAGCTAATGGGACCTGCGAAAGACTATGCTGAAGTCTTCAAAGTAGCACGAGAATCTGGACTTAGAACGGTTGCTCACTCAGGTGAGGATGATGGTCCATGGGCAATTTGGGATGCGGTTACTCTTTGTAAGGCGGAAAGAATTGGACATGCAACCTCAGCTATCCAAGATCCTGAACTGGTTAAATACATGAAAGACAATCATATTCCGATTGAAATTTGTGTAACTTCCAATGTCTTTACTGGAAAATATGTTCGCAAGGAACAAAATCACCCTGTCAGATACTACTATGACCAAGGCTTGCCATTGGCGATTAACACAGATGACCCAGTTATCTTTAATGTAAATCTTACTTATGAATACTTCAAATTGTACCGCTTTTTAGATTTTTCTTTAGATGAGATATTTGATTTAATCAAACAAGGTGTATATGCAACATTTGCACCCGACAAGGATGCTCTTTGGAAGCAAGTTGAATCTAAGATTAAAACTGTATCTGAAAACTTTGGTTACAAACCAAAGCTTCCTGTTCTAACTTAATATTTATTTAATCTAAAAAGCCTTTAGGGTATTCAAATACAATTTTTACTTTCGGAAAATCTTCCCCACCTGAATCTCGCAAATTCGAAATTCCGATATACTCTAATAGTCGGTGGGTTTTAGTATCGTAAGTAACTATAATCTTATCAGCTAGTGCTCTGAGTACGAAGTTTTCCGGTTGAAGAACAAGCACAGTAGCATCTCTTCCTTTGTATTTATTGTCAGCTACTTTTCGAACTCTACAAACGAAATAATCCAATCGATTTACCAAAAGAAATTGACCTTTTATCAAATTCCCTTTAGCTATTGTATCAAAACCATCTCGAATAAAATAATCGAATCCACCATCGACAACTACTAATCCAGGAATTTTAAGTTTCTCTTTCTTTAAAGGCTCAGATTTGGAACGGCGATGTTCAATAGAAAATTCCTGTGTAGATGCATTAATTAAAACTGATTTATCGAGATAACCAGTTCGGAAATCTTCCATTGTAAAATCAGGTTGTGTACGTTTCTTACCAAATTCTATTTTCTTTCTAGCAAAAGTTTTGCCAGAAGGATCTTTGTATTCTATAATTGAATAAATATGAGATCCATTTTTATAATGTTCAGTATGATTCTCTGTGTAGATAAATTTCTTAGATTCAAAATCATATACTTTAGATCGAAATGAAATTGTAGGAGATTGAACTTTAGAGTCTTCAGAAAAAACAGGTGGAAGGTTAAATAGAAAAATCAGAATTATGATTGCAAATCTTTTCATGGTTATTAGACTATTGGAATTCACTTAGCTCACAATTTTAAATTAACTTATATGATAGCTTCCGATAAATTAATATTTTATAAATCAAAAATCAATTTATTCTTAGTTCTAATTTTACAAACTTTTAACCTTATTTCATGTTCTGGAAATTATTATGGTGTAAATGGATCAGATGTTTACACTCGAGAAGAATCTATACGAATAATATCAACTGCTCAACTCATTTATTACAATAAATGTTTTGATCAAAAATCTCAAGATTCTTTGATTATTGATTTAGCAATTAAAAATCCTAGATTGGTATTGGACGGTGCGTATTATTCTAAAAAAGATATTAAAAGGTGCGAAGAGACCATTTTGGTATCTCCATGCAACCTTCCTTTAATTGATTGTCAAATTGCTAGTGAAGAATTTTTCAATGGTAAATTTGGGCAAGGCGGATTTTAAAAAATATTTTCGAAGTCTTAAGAATTAAATTTTAACTAACTTCTGATTAATTTAAAAAGTATATCTAAAATTTAACCAATACGTTCTACCTTCAATCGATGGAGATCCATTTCCTATAGCAACGTCTCCAGCATTATTATTCAAAGGGTATAATACTGTTGTTTGTAATAAATTCGTAGCAGATAGAACCAATTCCATCTTTTCAGTAAAATTATAAGCTACAGCTGAATTTAAAATTCCTTTTCCAATAACTCTTTCTCCAGTGGGCGCATACCAATCATAAAAATGTAAATAATTCAATGAAAAGCTTAATTTATCTGTTGGATAAATCATTATATTTGCACGCGTAACATTTTCAGGGTAGGCTCTATGGCGCCTATTTGCTGTGTTTGGTGTTAAATATATTGATCCATAAAGTTCTCGATCAGCTGAAATGACTCGAACAACAGAATGACTCAAATCAAATCCAATATATTTACTTAAAAATGAAATTGTGTATTCACCTCCTGTTTGTTTCAATATACCAGGTACATTTCTAAAGAAAAAATATCCGCCCCAATCACCAGGAATATCATCACCCAAAGGAGGAGCTCCATTTCCGAATGGTTCAGGAAATATAACTCCCACATCAATAATGTTTCTTAATTGGTTATAAAATACTACTCCATCAAAAGACCAATTTGAATTGATTTTCCATTTACTTCCGATCTCAGCGGACCTCATTTTTTCTGGTTTGGTATCTGTAATGTTTCGGTAGGTGGTAGGATTTCCATTTCTATCCGTTGTTGGAATTTGTGCTAACTCGACTCTATCAAAATTATTCCCTCTTAAAAGCCCATCTCTTCGATAACCTCCGACATAAGCGACACCTACTGCTCCTCTAAAACCTTCCTGGTATGATACTCTAAATCGTAAATCATTTGTCATTGCGTAGAGAACACCTAATCTTGGCGACACATTGGAACCCCAATAAGGATGCTTATCATAGCGAAAAGCAGCAAAGATATCAACAGTATCAGTTAACTTATGAAAATCTTCAGCAAAAAATGATGCTACTTCTATTGTAGAGGGTTTAACAAAAGTATTCGTTACATTCAAATTAGTATTAGGTGGTAATCCAGGATTGGTTACATTTGGGTAAAAACTTTCAGCATCGGAGCGATTGACAATAAAATTATTTCCATTGGCATCTTTATTCCCCATGTCATATTTCCTATATTCAGTTCCAACTGCTAATTGATTATTAGTAAAAGGATTAAAATTAAAAATAGTGGATCCGCCATAACGATTCTCTCTTGTTCCTCCTAAAAGAATTCCATTATGTGATTGGAATCCGAAATCATCTTGTATATAAAAACCTTTGGTTTTTAAATTTATCGAATCAGTTATAGCATAATCATAGCTAGTTCCTACATTGTACAATTTTGATGAAACTTCATTTCTATCTCGATAAAAATTATAAATATCTCTATTCTGGTTGGTTAGCAAAGTATCAACTTTGAAACCTTTGTAAGCTATGTTTCCAATTATAGTATCATTTTGGTTTCGATTTAAGCGATTTCCACTTGATGATGCTATATTAGGGTATATATTTAATGGACCAAAAACTTCAGGTTTAAAAGCTTCTATTTCATCTTGTTTAGAAATTAATTCATAACCTTGTATATCAACGCCTTCATAAGTTCTTGATCTAGCCCAACCATCGCTTCTTAGTTTCTGTCCATTGTAATGAGTTTTTGATAAATAAAAATAAGTCTTAAGGTCTTCTACATATTTTCCAGAAGATCCTGCTTGAAGATTGTAATTTCTGAATTGATTCTCACCTGCTCCAGCTTGTATAGAAGTTCCATTGTAACTTGAACCATTTCTAGTAATTATATTTATAACTCCAAGTAAAGCTCCTTGCCCTAAAGTGACTGAACCTGGCCCTCGAATAACTTCTATTCTTTCAATGTAATCCATATTCATTGAATTTAGAATAGCATCTGAAGGACCAAACTGCCATTCTGTATTAATATTTTGACCGTTGATTAATAAAAGTGTTTTAGCATTAGCATCAGGAACTAATCCTCTGAAACCTGCAATTGTATCATCCTGATCTTCTACTTTAAAAAAACCTGGAACGTAAATGGATAAAACATCATTTATTGTTCTACCTCCGCTCATTAAAATTTGTTTTCGAGTGATTACAGAAACCGAAACAGGTTGCTTGTTTGATTGTTTAATAACATTCGAAGCAACCGTAATTTCATTTGCTGCCATAAGCTGAAAAACTTCTTTTGATTCAGATTTAAAGTCTTGTTCAGCAGTAGGTAAATTAAATTTCTTTATAATAGGATCGTTAGTTACAAATTCTTGGACATTTTGTGATCTTATGGATTTTTTACTATTTGAACGTAAACGAACAGTTATTTTATCTGAAAATTCCTTAATCAAGTCTGATTGAGTTTTTTTTATATCATTTAAATTTAAATCTAAAGACTCAATTCCTTCTATAGTATCTGAAATATTAAAAGCATCTATTATTATTGAAGTATCAGGATCGTAAATTTGAGCATAGACTTCAAGTGATTGAGCACTGCTAATATAACCTGATATTAAATAATTAGATTGATTCTCTTTAGATACTCTAAGCGCATTTTCAATTGTGCTATCTTGGATTAGGTTTACATCAAATTTATTTTTATTTAATTTTGAAATTATTGAATTATAAAATTTTTCATCAAATTCTTTTGAGATATCTCCTTTTAAAATTTTAAATTTTGAAATTGTTACTTTTTGTTGATTAGATTCAGCAGAAAGAGAGAAATTTAGAATTAGAGAAATAATACTTATACAAATTATTCTCAAAACTTGTTTCATTGTTTTTTATTTTTTAACTTCTTTTTTAAGACTTCAATAGCCTCTCTTTTTTTATAAGAAAGTCTTAAATATTCTTTTGCTGATTTTTCTTCTGGATTAATAAGAAGTATATTTTCAAAAGATTGAATTGAATCGTCATATTGTCTTTTATTGTATAGCTCTATTCCCTCTTTCAAATAATTTTCAATATTTCTAGATTCTGAATTACGAAGTTCTGAGAGATTCGCCTGAGATTTAGTATTACTTGGTAATGTTCTTAAGCTAGATAAATATTCTTTAATAGCTTCGAATTGCCTTCCTGCTTTTTCATAAGAATTACCCCGTAATCTTTCCTGCTCACTCAATGCAGTGGTAGATTCAATTAGACCTTTTTTAGCTTTTTCTACGTTCGGATTAATTTGTAATATTTTTGAATACTCAAGTTTTGCTTGTTCAAATTGACCGGAAGAGAATAAACTATTTGCAGATTTTAATAATTCTTTGGTCTTAGATCCCGTGATGCGTTCTATTGTTAATGTAAGATAAGTTTGGGCTGAGTTATTATTTGGATCTTTTTTAAGGATAGATTCAAATATTATTTTTGCCGATTGCAATTTATTTTCATTTAATAAAGTAACTCCAGCAGAAAATAATTTTGTTTGCTTTGCTCTTTCTAAAATTTGATCTGGTATTTGTATTCCTGAGCTACTAGCATATTCTTCATTGATATAAAAAGCCGATTGAGAAGGAAGAAGGACTCTTTCTTTATTGCAGTTGGATTTTCCTTCAAGAATTCGATTTGCCATGGAACCTGTTTCAACTCCAATTTTACTGTACTCAGGATTTATTGAAAACGTAGCACCTGCTTTAACAAGTGAAGGAAATGTAGTCATTAGTATAATATTATTTTTTTTTGCAAATGCTGATAATTTTTCAAACCTTATAGAATTATAAATCGGATCCGATATCATATAAAATGCATCTGCTTCCTCTTTTAATTTATCTAAGTTAGTTTCAAAATTTTCTTCTGTAACTTTAATAGGATAATAAAGTAGTTTATACTCTATATCACGAAAATTTCCTTCGCCAGCTTGGTAGTTTAGTTCATTAGAAGAGTAAAATGAATATACTTTTCTAATACTTGGATCAATTTCATTTAAAGTTTGGAAAAATTCGCTTATTGAAATATCCATACCGACACCACAAAAATTTTTTTGGTTCAATCCTAAAATTTTAGGATTTGAAATCATTGAAAAAACTACTGGAATCTTATTTAAATTTTCTTTTGCAGCCTTAGCAGCCTGAGGGCCAATTGCAATTACTAGTGGAACGCCAGAGGCTTCTAAATTTTGAAAGTATGATTCCATACTTATATTTTCAGATAGTATTATATCATAATAAGTTATTTTAAACTCAGCATCCAAAATTGATTGTATACCATAAAGTGCTTGTTCATATATACTATTATCAGTTGATAGAATAATTTCCACAGATTTAGTCGATTTGGAATGAATAGAGAGCTGATAGAAAAAGAAAAAAAATATTATACTAAAATGTTTTAGATCCAAGAGCTTTATCATATTGTAGAGTTTTCTGTTTTGGAATTAATTTTCTTTTGTTCTAGTTTTTCTAAATAAGATAAATTCAATTGAGCCTTTGTAAAATCTGGATTTGAATTTACTAAAGAAGTCCACAACTCTCGTGATTTATTATAGTTGCCTAATTTAAAATAAATACTACTCATATTATTAATAGCATGGTAATTATCTGGTTCAATTTTAAGAACTTTATTATAAAATTCTAAAGCCTTTTTGTATTTACTCAAAAAAGAATAACTATTCGCTAATCTAAAACAAACCCAAGTATTTTTTTTATTTGATTTATATATCTTTAAATACATATTCATAGCGTTTTGATAATCACCTTTCCTATAATATGAATTTGCGGTTTTAATTTTATCGTCTTCTGTTTGTCCATCGAGTTTTTGAACTTCATTTTCTTTTTCAAAAAATTGAGAAACACCTGAAATTCCTTTTTTTTGTTTAGAAATCTTATCTTGTTTAGTTAAGGAAAGTGATCGTTCTGATAAAATTTTTGCTTTATCATCTTGTCCCAATTTTGAATATAAAAATATTAAATGAGTAATATTTTCTAGAAAATTTGGAAGCCTTAAATACATTCTCTCTCCAAAATGAGCTGCATTATATAAATCACCTAAATTTTCATATATCTTAGATATTTCATATAATACTAAATTATCTGAAGGTACCATCATACTATAATGTAAATAATCTGATAATGACTCTTGGTATTCACTTATATTTAGATAAGCCTCAGCACGTATTTTAAATAATTTATACTCATTTCTATGATCATGAATCAAATGATTGATTTTATCGATCACATATTTTGGATCTATAATTTTCTTTTCATTTAGTTCATCCAATTGACTTGTTAGTAAAGAAATATTTTCTTCTTTTGAACTACTTGAAGATCTGTTATACTCAATTTTTAATAATGAAAAATCATCTGAAAATTTACCCTTACTTTTAGTTAAATTAACTATTTCAGGAATATCTGCCTTTGCTTCTTCGATAGTATTAATAAAAAGAGTTTCATCTTCATTCATAAGTTCTTCATCAATATTTTCTGATTGAATAAGTATATCATCCCTACCATCTGATCCGAAAATTATTTTATCATCATCTTCAAGTTGAAACAATCTAATAAAAAATTTATTCTCCTGACCAGGTGTTCCTATTTTTCTTAGGAAAAGTTCTTCCTCTAAAAAAGAGGCTTTTCCATCTCTATAAAGAATAGACCAAGGATGTTCAGCATTGATATAATACATTAACCCTGATTCATTGTCTATCAATCCCATTGAAATAGAAATATACATTGAACCGTCAAAAGACAAAAATACATTTTGTATATCTAAGTATCTTTCTTTTAACCAAAGTTCAGGATATATATTTGAATTTTTCTCTAACTTAGATCTTGTTATTCCAGTATTAAATACTACTCCAAATACAAGTGCTCCACCTGCACCTTGGATAGATTTACCCATTGCGTCACCGTTTATGAAAACAGTATAATCCTTACCGAAGAGTTGAATTGTATCCGTTATACAAATATCACCGCCAATTTCAGCGTTCCATTTCTTAAATGTAAATTTCTTTTTTTGTTCTATGAAGATTTCCGTTTTAATATTAGAGCTAGAATTGTTATTCATCTGGAGAGGATCTAATAAAAGTGAAGTTAAAAAGTAGTCACCATCTTGTGCTTCTTTTAACTCTTGGACAACTCTTAAGGATTCATTCAATTCATCTGTTCTTTTCTCTACCATTAATTCAAGGTTATTCGTGAAATCTTGAATCTGAGAAGTCATTATATTGAAGGTGTTAGCTAAATTTCCAATCTCATCTTTACCAGTAATTGGAAAGCGATAATTCAAATCTCCTTTACCTATCAATTTCGCACCTTCCGATAATTTTTCTAAAGGTTTTGAAAGTGAAAAAGCTGCTAATAATGCTAAAAATATTCCAATAGTAAATAATACAGAGGCTACTATAATTACTGTTTGACGAATTTGAAAAACAGGTTCGTATACTTTATTTTTATCAAAATCAAAAACTGCAGTTCCGACTCGCATCTTTTGATTATTGTATTCTATAAATATAGGATAAATAAATCTAAGTATGGAAATTTCTTGATTTACAAGCTCGATTAAAGTAAGTTCATTTAAGGATGAATATTTATCTATGATCTCATCAGGCGCATCCTTTCCGATATTTTCATTTTTTAAATCGGCAACATATCGACCGTCAATATTAAGCACAAATGAATCTAATAATCCCGATATTTTACTTTGTTTCAAACGACTTAAGGAGGTTTGAGTAGCATCATAAGTTTCGTTAATTAATAATTCTTCTGTCGAAAGGTTGGAGATGTTTTCTGCTAAATTTCGACAGACCTCGAAGGTTTTGTCTAATACAACAGACTGATTGCGGTAAAGGACAATAACAGAAAGAGGAACAACTGAAATAAGTACAACTAATGAGACTAAAACAATCATCTTCGTTCTTAGGCTTAAGTTTGATAAGATGAATTGTCGTTTGATCATAATATTAAATTCTAGAAATTAAATATAGTATATGTTTAAAGATCTGGTCAAGATAATATTGTATTTATAGATAAATATGAAAAAAATAGATATACTATTTAAAAGAGATAAGATATTCGAATACAATGAATCAACTAAAAAGTTGAACACTGTTCTTCTATTTTCATCTTTTCTTCTAATTATATTTATCGGCTTTGGTTTTCTATTCCTAAAAATGGATTTTCAAAAAGAAAATTTTCCTTTAACGGATTTTATAAAATCTATTATTTTTGAAATTGAAAATAAAACTTTTATGGGATTGATAATTACATCTTTTTTTGGTGGATTATTCTTTCTTTTTTTCCCATTAGAATTATATTTTTTTACTATACTTACAACAGAATCAAATATTTCAAATTTCTTAGTACCTTACGTTTTTGGAGTAATAGCAGCTCAAATAACAAATTATTGGTTGGGCTTGAGATTAAATCGTCTTTGTAGATTATTAATTCCTCCTAAAAATTTTTATAAAATGAAAGGACTTCTTAATAAATGGGGAATTGGGATGATATTAATAATGAATTGTATTCCGCTACCTTCTCCTGTATTTTCCACAGTATTAGGAGCATTTAAATATAATTTCAATAAATTTATTTTATTCGCAATCTTAGGAATAGTAATATTATACTCTTCACTCTTTGCCTCGTATTTTTTCTTAATTAAATTTAAATTGGAGTTATTCTAATGGCCAAAATTCTTGAACCAAATGCAGATAATGGAATTTCTTTTTGGAGTATTTTCCTTAAAAGCGTTCGCTCTAAATCTGGACAAAGAGCAGGTAGAATAATTGGTTTTCATTTTTCTGGAATAAAAATTGTCTCCTTACAATTACTTTCAAATGGACGAATTGTATCTATTGATTCAAAATACATTCGTAACTGGAATTCGCTTTCTAAAACTTCTTCTTTATTTTTAGATATGGATCCAATTCATTTACTGTTGAATATGAAAGTATATGATAAAGATGGAAGAAATTTAGGTTATATATCTAAAGTAGAACAATCAGGTTATTACAATGACTTTGATTTTCTATTATATAAGAAAAAGTTTTATTTACCTTCTAAAAAGATTTATAGCGATCAAATTGAAACTTTAAATAAAAATATTATTCTTAAGGTCAATCTTTAAGTTATGATTACATCAGATGATATATTAGGGAAAGAAGCAATTGATTCAGAAGGGGATTTCTTAGGTATAGTCATGAAATTACACCTTGATCCAATTCAAAAAACTATACTAGGCATTTCAATTGATCCAGGTCTATGGAGGCCCGATCTATATATAGGAATAGATTTTGTAAAACAATTCGGAGTAGATGCAATATTTCTAAGTGCTATTCCCAATTCTAAATATAAATCACTTACTGTGTTTACTTATGAAGGGAATAATCTTGGAAAAATTATTCAAGTAAACGAATCAAACTCTAATAAACGAGAATTCGTTGTTCAAATGAAGTTGAATTGGATGAAATTTTATCAAAAAAGAAAATGTATCAAAATTCCTGAATCTTCTATTCAGGAATTAGGACATTCTATAGTATTAAAGAAAAATGCTTCTTTAGAATATATGGAATAGATTTCTTAAATACCAAGTCGTTTGTATAAAAAGTCTATTTTATCTAAATAAGGTTCTAACTTAAATATTTCATCTAGATCTCTATCGTTAAGAATTCCTTCAACTCGCGAATCTTCTTTCAATCTAGACTTTAAATTAGAATCTTTGTTTTCCCAGACATACATCGCGCTATCTTGAACAATTGAATATGCGTCTTCCCTTGATAAGTTTCCTTTTTCAATAAGGTAAAGCAGCACTTTCTGGGAATAAATTAATCCTCTAGTAGCATTCAATGTGCTTTCGATATTTTCAGGATAAACATGAAGTCCCGAAAGAACAAAATTCATTTTGTCTAGAATGTAATCTAAAGCAATTGTTGAATCAGGAATAACAATTCTTTCAGCAGAAGAATGAGAAATATCTCTTTCATGCCATAGTGGCATATCTTGAAATCCAACATTTGCATTTGATCGAATAACTCTTGCTATTCCACAAATTCTTTCACAAACAACGGGATTTCTTTTATGAGGCATCGCAGAGGATCCTTTTTGACCTTTAGCAAAAGGTTCCTCTACCTCTCGACCTTCTGTTTTTTGTAGCAAACGAATTTCTTGTGCCATACGATCCAAGCTTGTAGCAACAATCGCTAATACACTTAAGTAAAATGCATGTCTGTCACGATTTATAACCTGTGTAGCGATTAAATCCGGTTCTAATTTTAATTTAGATAAAACATATTTCTCGATATCAGGTTCAGTATTAGAAAAAGTTCCTACTGCTCCAGAAAGTTTACCTACAGCAATTTGTTTTCTAGCATCTAACATTCGTTGCTTATTTCGAAGCATCTCAGTATAGAAAAGGGCAAATTTCAATCCTAAAGTCATCGG
Organism: Leptospira sp.; assembly: GCA_009991425.1. Classification (GTDB taxonomy): domain Bacteria; phylum Spirochaetota; class Leptospiria; order Leptospirales; family Leptospiraceae. Next base: position 2,325 of record JAACWH010000009.1, on the reverse strand, counting down.
TTCTGCATGGATTCCATGCGATCGACCAATACAAGGTAACTTTTTATATTTTAATGCTAGGGATTTAGTGGTCTCAATTAATATATCTACTCTTCTAAGTAAATGATCCATTGCCTGAACCATTTGTACGCATAGTGCTGTATCACCAATATCTGAAGAAGTTAGTCCATAGTGAACGTGCCTTGAAGCAGGACCAATATATGAATTTAAATTTGTGAGATATGCGATAACATCATGATGAACTTTTTCTTCTATTTCTAAAATTTCAGGAACACTAAATTTAGCATTCTTTCGAATTTCTTCTAAATCTTCGAAAGGTATTTCACCCTTATTTGCACGTGCCTCACAAGCAAGTATTTCAATTTCAGTCCAAATTTTAAATTTATTTTCTAAATCCCAAATTTTTGAAATTTCCGGATTGCTATATCTATCGATCATAAGGAAACAATCTTTGGTAGCAGTCTAGATTCAACTACAAATGAATAGAATTTTTATTATCTATGGAAAAACAAATCTAAGAATTTCAAATATAAGATAATCAACTTCTACAGGCTTATTTATTACAGAATTCATTCCAACAGCTTTACATTTATCTAAATCTTCTTTAGAAGTTAATCCTGTTAAACCTAAAATTGGAATATTTTTAATTTTTGGATTTTCGCTAGTTCTAATCAATTCAGTCGTCTCGTAGCCATTCATCACTGGCATATTTATATCCATCAATATCGCATCATAAACTTTATTTTCTAATTTAATTAAAGCTTCTTTTCCATTTCTTGCTATTGTGCCTTGAATTGCTTTTTTTTCTAAAATTCTCTTTATGTAGAATTGATTCGCAAGATTATCTTCTACTATTAAAATATTGAGTGATCTTCCAGTATTTTTCCATTTTTCAAGTCGATTTTGACTTACCTTATGAAATTCAGAATTTTTATCTTTTAAATCTACTTTGGATACTTTATAAGTAAAAGTAAACTTTGATCCTTTATTCAATTTGGATTCTACTTTTATTGAGCCTCCATTTTGTTCTAAAATATTAGATACTATAGTTAGTCCAAGCCCAGCTGAATTTCCATCTGAAGAGTTCATTTCATTTATTGAATTTTCTATTTTATAAAATGGATTAAAAATCTTTTCAGATTGATTCATATCAATTCCAATGCCTGTATCAATTACTGAAAATTGAATAATAAATGTCTCATTGACTTCTTCTATGGAATCTATTCCGAATTGAATCTTTCCAGAAGGTGTATATTTAATTGCATTCGAAATTAAATTCGTTAAAATCTGGCGAAGTGATTCCTTTTCCCCTTTGACCCAATCTGGAATTTTTCCTGTAAAATAATTTCCAAGAACTAAATCCTTACTTACTGTATGAACTCGAAAAAACTGATAAATTTCCTGTATTAGTTCTTTTATTGAGAAAATTGAGAAATGGGAATAGCTCATTCCAGATTCTATTTTTGAAACTTCCAAAATATCATTCACTATGTTTATTAGAGATTTGGAAGAAGAACGAATAACTTCTATATATTCCTTTTGCTCCATTGTAAGGGGTGATTCTGCAACTAATTCTGTATAACCGAGGATTTCAGAGATGGGAGTTCGGATTTCATAACTTGCTTGGGAAATAAATTTAGCCTTTTTATGATTGGATTGAATTGCTTCTTGCTTTAAACGATTTAGTTCTTCGTGAAATTTATATCCTTCTGTAAAATCAGAAAAGACTGCTATATAATTATCAATCCGTCCATCTTTCATCAAGGTTGTTACTGTCATATTCTCTGGGTAGATTTCTCCATTGAAACGTTTATTCCAAATAATTCCTTGCCATTCCCCTTCTTCTTTTAATTTACCATAAAAGTTATCATAAAATTCATCCGTATGAACTCCTGATCTGAGAAAGTTAGGATTCCTACCAATTACCTGACTTCTTTTATATCCTGTGATTCGTTCAAAAGCCTCATTAGCAAAAAATATTTTACCTTCTGAATCACAGATGAAAAATCCTTCATTCATTGCTCCAAAAGCATTGAATACTGATTCTATCAATTCCTGCTCACGACGCTTAAGAGTTACGTCCCTTAATGAAGCAACGTAAGCTTCCTCCCCGTTTAAATTCATCTTTTGAATTCGGATTTCTGCTATCTTAGGAGAATGAGGATTTGTTATAATATCAAGATCAGAAGTATTCTTTTGATCCAATGGAAGACCTAGCTCTTGGTTAATAATGAAACTAGGATCACCTCCAAAAAGTGTAATCGCAGATTTATTAGCGTATTTTGCAACACCGGAAGAATTTAAAACTAATATGCCATCCGGTAT
>JAACWH010000038.1 GCA_009991425.1 Leptospira sp. | reverse complement strand
TGTTGGTTGGGATTTTCTGGCTTACGGTATGTATTATAAAAACTGGGGAAGGCAATAGGCATAGGAGGAGACCAGTATTGACTATTTTTTTGGCTCTTATAGAGTGGTGCGCGGTTGTATACCTTATCCATCTTATCTTTGTAAGCAGTCTGTAGCTTGGACATTTTATACTCATATTCTTTTCTACTTTCAGAAGATTTGATTATGGCTTGGGATTTAGCTTCCATTTCTTTTTTGAGTTGGGAAGTTAATTCATCTTCACCAAAATTCCCAAAAATAAATAACTCATTCCCACCAGGCAGTGCAGAAATTACAGCAGAAGGCATATTGTTATTTAGAGGAGCTTCCATCTGCCAACCTGGCTTCCAAAAGCCTAAATCGTCTTTTTCAGTAGTCCATACTTTTTGTGTAGATCTTGCTGATGATACACTTTTTGTTAGTGTAGTCCAAAATAATTTATTTCCATCTGGTGTAACTTGAGGATTGAAAGAGAATTCTCCCTTATAAACATATTTTGGAATTCTTTTAAAAGTCCAATCTGGTATATTTTTCTCATCAAGAAATGGTTCGGGATCATATCTAAGCGGTTTGCATTTCTTTCCAATTTTTTGACAAAGTATTCTTACTCTTGTATTGCTAAGTTCGGAGAATTCACGAGAGAATCCATGTGTTGATAGTTCTAATATACCATCAGCGGTTCTTAGCATTAAGCCTGAATTGAGCAAAGTTCCTTTTGCAATGAATTGGCTATCATTTGCTGAAATTGAAAATACAGTTAAAAATGATAAGCAGATCGCAAAGATTTGAAAGACCTTCATAGTGGTATTTTCGGTCTTTTTCAGCTTTTGCTTGATAGAAACCATTTGGCATCAGAGTTCAGTTTTAGAAAATGGCTCTATGATAAGCGCAACTGGAATTACGATGAATTATGGCAAGAAAACCTTATTTGATGGGGTTTCTATCAATTTCAAGCCAGCTTGTAGGTACGGTTTGATCGGAGCAAACGGTTCTGGTAAATCAACTTTTATGAAGATCCTTGCCGGACTCGATCAACCTTCTGCTGGTTCTGTGGCGGTTGATAAGGGAAAAATTGTAGGCTATCTTAAACAAGATCATTATGAATACGAAAATGAAACTGTAATTAATACAGTTATGATGGGAAATCCTGAACTTTGGAAGGTTTCTCAAGAACGCGATTTGCTTTACTCCAAAGAGAGTATGACTGACGAGGAAGGAATTAGGGTAAGTGAGTTAGAAGAACAATTTGCTGACCTTGATGGTTATGAAGCTGAGTCAAGAGCGGGCGAACTATTGGAAGGTTTGGGAATCCCTACAACTGTCCACACACAAAATCTCTCAACTTTAACAGGTGGGTTTAAATTAAGAGTTCTACTCGCACAAGTTCTTTTTCAAATGCCCGACGTGCTCTTGTTAGATGAGCCTACCAACCACTTAGATATCAAAACTATCTATTGGCTAGAAAGCTTTCTTAAGAATTATGAGGGAGTTGTAATTGTAATCTCCCACGATAGACATTTTATAAATTCAGTTTCAACTCATGTGGCTGATTTAGATTATAGCACAATTCGAGTCTATCCTGGAAATTATGATGATTACATGATGGCATCTGAACAAGCCAGAGAGCAGCTGTTAAATGATAATAAACGTAAGAAAGAAAAAATTGCTGAACTGCAAGAATTCGTAAGTCGATTTTCTGCAAATGCTTCCAAATCAAAACAGGCTACTTCAAGAGCTAAGCAGATTGACAAGATTAAAGCAGACTTTTCTGATATAAAGCCGTCATCTAGGGTTTCACCTTATATCCGTTTTAAGGCAAATAAAGTTCTTGGAAAGGATGTGATTGATGCTACCAATATTACTAAAAAATACGATAAGCCTGTAATAGAAAATATTTCTATTAATATAGGAAAAGGCGAGAAGGTCGGGATAGTTGGAACCAATGGTGTGGGTAAGACAACTCTACTGAAGATGCTACTTAAGAAACTCGAACCTGATTCTGGAACTGTAAAATGGGGCGATTCAGTCGAGGCCTCTTATTTTCCACAAGATCATAGAGACGGAATTGAAAAAGACGCTGATACCTTGGTTGAATGGTTGCTCCGTTATGCGCAACCAGGAACAGAAGTCCAAGACATACGTGCAATTTTAGGAAGAATGCTATTCAGTGGTGATATGGCGACTAAATCAACCTCGGTTCTATCTGGGGGGGAGAAGTCCCGGATGATCATTGGAAGAATGATTATTGCTGGTGATAATGTGATCGCTCTTGATGAGCCGACCAATCACTTAGATTTAGAATCCATTGAAGCACTGAACTACGCTCTTTCTATTTTTGAGGGAACAGTAATCTTAGTATCGCATGATAGAGAATTCATTTCTTCCTTATGTACAAGGATTATTGAAGTTTCTCCAGGACAGATTATTGATTTCAAAGGAACTTATGAAGAATTCTTAGATAGAGAAGGTGCTGAGTTCTACAAACGCCTAACAGGTGGCCCAGTACTTTCTGCTAAATAATCTACGAATTTTTGAAGAGCCTGTGCTCGGTGAGAGATATTATTTTTTGCCTCTAAGCTAATCGCTGAAAAGCATTTTCCTAGAGGCGGATAAAAGAAGATAGGATCATAGCCAAATCCATTTCCAGATAAATCATATTCATCTGCTATTTCTCCAGATACTCTTCCCTCAAAGCTGATAGTTCCTTCCTCCGTTGTAAATGAAAGAACACAATCAAAATGTGCGAATCGGTTTGGAATACTTTTCATCTCTTGCAAAAGTTTCAAAGCCCTATCCTTATCCGTAAGACCCTCACCCCCGTATCTTGCAGAATAGATTCCAGGTCTTCCATCCAAAGCGTCTACTGAAATTCCACTATCATCTGCTAGACTGGGTATTCCCGTTAGGGCAAAAAGTGCCTTTGATTTAATGGCAGAGTTCTCAGCGAAAGTTAATCCATCTTCCATTGGTGAGAAAGAAGAAATTCCACAATCATTTGGGCTGTAGATTTCCGGAGGAGATGAAATGCGACTAGAAGAGAGTAGCTCTTTCAATTCATGGATTTTATGAGCGTTGCCCGTTGCTAGCGCTAATTGGGAGATCAATATTTCTTATTAATAATTCTCAGAAGCCGTTTCTACGGATTCATAGATTTTAAAAACCTTATCCAGCATTGTGATTTCGAAGACTTGGCGGATGTCCTCATCAGTAATAACGATCCGAACATCACCTTCCTGAGATCGAAGCTTTCTTTTTAGTGTAACTAATACACCTAAGGCGGATGAGCAAATGTGATGGACTTTTGTAAAATCGAGGATGATTTTCTTGCCCGTAAAAATATTGGATTGAATAAAATCTTGGTCCATAATTTCAGAATCTTTACGTAAAATTGCACCTTGGAATTTTAATACACGTATGTCTGAATGTGAGTCTATTTTCATAATTCAATCCCTTCTGTTTTTCTTGTAGCTGATACAACTACCACGGACTCAGCCCCGTGTTCGAGAAGTAACCGAGCAATCTCATTTGAGCTAGCTCCGGTTGTAAATACATCATCTATCAATACTAACGTGGGTTTATTAATAATTCTAGCATTTTTTTTTATTTTAAACGCTTCTTTTGCATGAAAAAATCGTTCTTTTCTACCCTGAGCTGATTGGTGTTTATGGGATATCTTTTCAAGAATAGGTAGGATTGGTATGTTTAATTTGCGATTTAAGCGAGATAATAGGCTATTAGTAGCAAAAAACGGACGTTTTGACCAAGAAGATTTATGAGAAGGCACTGGAATCAGGGCAGAGGGCTGATAATTTTTGAGTTCCTTTACAATAGAACCAATTCCCATGGAAAAATAGCGAGAGCATTGCTTTTTTTGTTTCATTTTCAATTGGTTCATTAAATTTTTTTCCATTTCTTTTCTTCTTAGTAAAAAGTATGCTGAATGGAAAAATACATTTCTAGATTCGCAGTATTTACATATAGATTCACCAGAAAGGAATGTCTTACATTTCGGACAAAATTCGCTACTGAAATTGGGATAGAGCTCTAAATTCACTTTCAAGCAGGTCTTACACAAAGAAGTAATTTCAGCACTCAAATCCTCTTTACCACAGTTCTCACAAAATTGAGGAAGGAAGAATTGAATCATTTTATTAGAAGATCTTTCAAGATGTAAAAAAAATTTACTAAGCATACAACCTGAGGTCTGATTTTACATCTTCCAAGCAAAAAAAAAGAGCAACATTAGTTGCTCTTTTTATAAATCTAAAGTTAAGTTTTAGAAAATTAATTCTTTTCTTCTACTATCTTTTTGATTTCTGAAGATGGTGGATTCACATCAACTAGGAATTTAATTGATTTTACTTCACTTTCGTTCCCTACGTTGTCAATTCCTTTTGCTTCAATTGTGTGTTCGCCTTGAGCGTCTACAATGATTCCTTCTACATATGGTCTGAAGTCAGATTCACCATCAACTTTGATAAGAGTTCGTCTAACACCAGATTCACCATCAAATGCTCTGATTTGAAAAGTGTTTCCTTTCTTAGAGTAAGTCTTACCATCAATGTCAACTAGAGGAACATTAGGAATGATTTCCACAACGGGAGGCTTGTTGTCAATGATTACAGCAACACTGGATTCTCTGCTTTTGTTACCAGAGTTATCAGTTGCAGAATATCGAATCAAGTTAGATCCATCTTTCTCAACACGGATTGGGTTATCCTGAGCATAAGCTGCAGTTTCCCCATCATTGATTGCGTATTCAATAGCACCCACACCTGATAAAGAATCTTCTGCTTTGAAAGTAAAAGTATTATTCTTAGATGTGTAATTTGCACCTTGAGTTATGAAAAGTGGTTCAGTTGGAACTATAACTACACTTGGTGGAGAATTATCTACAACTACTGTTAATAGTTTAGATGGTTCAATATTACCAGCTCTGTCTACAGATCTGTAAGTCAATTGAGCAATTCCTTCTTGGGAAATGATAATTGGCTTAGAATATTTAATGAATTCACCATTATTAATTCTGTACTCAATGTAATCTACCATAGAGGAATCATCTTGAGCTTTCAATTCAAAAGAAGTCTTAGAATTGATAAACAATTCATTACCTGCTTCGATTGATTCTGATGTGCTAGATGATGCAGTAGAAGAAGATGATTCAGAAGTAGTTGCTGATCTTCCAGTTGAAGTCGAAGTTGTGCTAGGCTTCAGCGCTGGTTCAGTACTTTCTTTTGGTTCACCTGTTGCTGATCCTGCTTCCGATGTAGCTTTTGGTTGAGCTCCATCTTCAAGATTCTCATTGTCTTGTGCGGAAAGGGTTAAGGATGCGAAAACCAAGGCTAACGCTGTAATTCTTTTGATCGCGGACACCGCCATTCTATTTGTCTCCTATGGAATAATTGGTATGAAAAATAAATTTTCTCAATTTTCTTATAATACAGCCTTGGGAAAGGTTCTTGTCAACCGATACTTTTGAAAAATATGGTTAGATTTGTTTTTTTTTCACTTTTAGGGGCTTTTGCTTGCTTTTCAGTATTTGCCCAAGCCAGTCAAGACGAATGGAAAAAAGTAATTTTTAAAACATATACAATTTTAGATTTTGAAACTATTTTAATGAGTAAGGATAATTGGAGGGTTCGCAAATACAAGGATGATCCATTACCAGAAGTCTACCTTAGCCAGAATATTACTGCTCCCATACCAGGTTCAAGGAAAGCCTTGCTCTTTCGGTTTACTGAACTCACCAACTATCCTTTAGAATTTATCTTTTCAGAACCTGTCGAATTCCAAGAAACCATCCAAGAAATGGAATTTCCTATCTATTCGAGTAAATCTTCTGGCACTCTTTCCATAATTATGCAGACTTATGATTACAAGAATGTGAAAATCTTTCTAACCAATCTCAATTACCGAGGTTGGCAGAATAAAAAAGTAAATCTTTCTAGAAAAATGAACCAAAGCGATCCAGTACTCAATTCAAAACTTCCTCTAAGATTTATAGGATTTGTCTATGAACCAAATAATGTCTCGGATTCTATTAGTGAAATCTTAGTTGGTATTGATGACATCACAGCAACCACTCGCAAAAAATACCGAACCCTACCTGATCCAGCTTCTCTTCTCGAATGAAACTAAGTTGATTTCTTAGGCATTTCCCAGAAACTAGAAATGCATGAGTGATTTAGATTTTCCACTTTCCATTGCTCCCATGATGGAGTGGACCGACCGCCACTACCGCTTCCTCATGCGAAAAATTACAAAGAAAACAATCCTCTACACGGAAATGGTAACTGCAGAAGCAATCCTTCGCGGGAACCAAGATAAGCTTCTCGGAAAATCAGAGGATGGACCTTGCGTGCTCCAATTAGGTGGAGATAATCCTGAGAAAATTTTGCAAGCTTCTAAGATAGGCAGAGAATATGATTATGATGCTTTGAATCTTAATGTAGGTTGTCCCTCCGAGAGAGTCCAGAATGGAAGCTTCGGTGCCTGTCTCATGAAAGAGCCTAATCTTGTCGCCGAACTTATGCTAGCTATGAGAGAAGGTAGCGACCTACCTGTCTCCGTCAAACATAGAATTGGAGTCAATGGCTTAGAAAGTTATGATGACCTAGCTAGATTCGTACAAATTGTAAATGAAAAAGGTCAAACTGATCATTTCATTGTTCATGCTAGAATTGCGATCCTAGAAGGACTTAGTCCTTCTGAAAATAGAACCATTCCTCCACTCCGTTATGAGGATGTGTTCCGCTTGAAGAAAGATTTTCCAACTCTTCGAATTGAAATCAATGGTGGAATTAAAGATTTAAATATGGCGAAGCAATTGATAAATGCTGGCGTAGATGCTGTGATGATAGGACGTGCGGCTTACGAAAACCCTATGATCTTTCAATTTGCTGATCAATTTCAGTTGCTTAGTAAGCAAGATCAATCATCTTTGATCACTTCATTATCTGAAGCTAATGCAAAATTTAACAATTCGAATATTGCTAGTAATTCAAAAATAAATGGTAGCGATATGGTCGAGGCGAAAAGTCTAAGCCAAGGAATATTTCAGCAGGAAGCCTTTGTACAACCATATTTAGAATCATTTGATTGGGAATATTTGAATGAAGAAATAGAAAACTACCTCAATGATTGGGTTTCTAAAGGTGGAAAGATTCATACAGTTCTAAGACATGCCTTAGGTTTCTTCTATGGACAAAAGGGTGGAAGAGGATTTCGTCGTTATCTGAGTGAGAATATGCACAAATCGCCCAGTGATGTGAAGTTGTTTCGACAAGCCATGCAAGCCTCGGGTGTGGAGGTTTGATAGCTCCTAGTGATTATTAGGAACTATCAAACATTAGGCTGGAGAATTTATTTTAATTTATTTGCTTCCGCTCTGTAAAGTTTAGCATCCTCTTCAAATTTTGTAGCTAATTCTTCCATTTCCTCTTTACGATTGGATTGGTAAACTGCCTTCCCACCTTTAGTTGCGTTTGACATCTTCTTATATCGCTTTGCGAGAGCTTCGTGTTCGTTTGCGATTTTCAATAGATACTCACGAACGACTTGTTTTTGTTCGGGGGTCTCTGCTTTTTCAATAAGAACTCTTTCGATATCCTCGATTGCAAAAAGTTGGAAGCTGCTAACAAGCAGTATGCTTAAAAGTAATTTTTTCATTAGTTGTTTCTCCTTTATCGGTTAGACAAATGTGCGAAGAAAAAATCGTATTATTTATGTAATTTTTTTAAATATGTTTGAAAATTCGGGAAAAAATATTCGTAATTAAAGAAGGCAGTCTCAGTTCTAAAATATTAAGACATAATTATTTCGTCTGGGCGATTCTGTCCCTTTTTTAGCTCTGAACTTTAGGCTTGAAGGAAATATTTTAACCCGAAAAAGACAAAAAAGAACCCTTCAATCTGTTATAATTTTTTAATAGAAACAGAAATTTATTGAAAGAAAAAGAATTCTATCGTCTACTGAACATAGGATTAGTACTGGAAAAATCAATGGAACGGACTCCAAAATACAGTTTTAGATTTTTAGCTCTATTGCTGATTATGCTTTTTCATTTTGAGGGATGCGTGGCTTGGCCTGGTTTTACTGCTGCTTTTTCGTTACTTCAATCTGGGGGTTCTTCTAGTCCGCCTTTGCTTCTTTTTCCTGGATCCAATCAGTCTCAGGACAATCCAACTAGTTCAGACAACACTGCCAATATCATTCCCCCTGGGGAAGAAGTGATACCCATTACAATTACACCAGCCGCACCAGAATTGATCCTAGACCAAAGGTCAGGCTGGATGGTTGCAGAATCTGGAACCAAAATCAGCTTCCGCGTAAGGCTTTCCCGAATGCCCTCACAGAATGTTGAATTTACAAATATAACCCTATCCCAAATAGATGAAATTTCTTTAACTCCTTCTAGTTTGCAATTTACCCCAACCAATTGGAATGTAGATCAGCTAGTTGAGGTGCAAGGGCTTGCTGATTTTGTCCAAGACGGGAACCAATTGGTTGAGATCCATTTAAATCAAGCGGTAAGCTTGGATACAGATTTCCAAGGTCTAGGCGGTGGTCTTGTTACTGTAACCAATGTAGATTCTGACACAGCTGGTGTTAGCTTGAGTCCGATGAGTTCTGTTGTGGTTTCTGAATCGGGTTCTACACAATCCATTTCGGTGGTTTTAAACTCTAGACCGCTTGCAAATGTTAGCTTTCCAGTATTGATTTCTCATCCATCTGAGGTAAGTGCTAGCACAGGTACGATAGTTTTTACTTCCAGCAATTGGAACACAATTCAAAATATCGTATTGACAGGATTAGATGATTCTTTGGTAGATGGAGACAGAGCTTTTACCATTCAATTGGGAGCTGCAACAAGTACTGATCCTATATACAATGGAATGAGCTCAGGATCGGTGAGTGGAACCAATTTGGATAATGACACTGCAGGTATCCTCATACAGACTTTAAGTCCTTCACCCTGGTTAACCTCGGAATCTGGTGGCAGTATTTCTTTCACAGTTCGTTTGAATTCCCAGCCTAGTTCAGATGTTATACTATCCATATTTAGCCTTAGCCCCACAGAAGGGCAACCCTCGTCTTCTTCTATGACATTCACTGCTTCCAATTGGAATACAAATCAAAGTTTGGTTGTTACTGGACAAGATGATTCTGATATTGATGGCGATAAATTGTATACAGTTCAGCTCGCAGTTCATTCTAGTTTAGACAGCAATTATTCTAGCATATTACCACAGAGCTTAAGTTTTACAAATCTAGACAATGATACTGCGGGATTCGTCTTTCAAAACCATATTTCCAAATCAACTTCTGAAGATGGAACCAATGCTAGTTTTCAGATTAAGCTTAGATCTCGACCAACATCAAATGTAACAATCGACATAATTTCTTCTGATACCACCGAAGGAACAGTAAGTCCATCATCATTAGTGTTTACAAATTCAAATTGGAATTCTTTTAAAACTGTTACGATTACTGCAATTAATGAATCGCTAATTGATGGGGATCAGAATTATGAAATCCTATTCCCTTCAGTAACTAGCTCAGATACAAATTATGATAGTTTGGTGGTAGGTTCTGTTCCTATTGTAAACTTAGATGATGATACACCAGGAGTTATGTTTCTGAATGCAAGTTCGATGCTAACTACAGAGAGCAATGCAACTGGATGGACTTTTCAAGTTCGACTTAAGACTAAGCCCGCATCGAATGTGACTTTACCGTTGATTGCAGTTTCGAATGCCGAAGAAGGTTCTCTTTCATTAACTACTCTTGAATTTTCTCCTAGTGATTGGAACGTTCCAAGATCAATTAAAATAACACCTATCCGTGATTATATTGCAGATTCCGATCAAACTTATTCTATCGATTTCCAAAATGCACAAAGTTTAGATCCTTTGTATGATAATTTAGCGATTAGTTCTTTATCCGTTCTCAACAAGAATTCCGATACAAGAGGCTATATATACAATCCAAGTTCGCCTCTATTATTTGTCACTGATTCTGGAAGAGAGGATTCCTTTACGATTCGTTTGAATTCTAAACCCGAAGGAATTGTCCGCTTTCCGATTACTAGTTATGATACTGGGCAAATGTCAGTATTCAGTTCCTCGACTGTTGAATTTAATTCAACAAATTGGAATATTCCTGTTACAATCCAAGTTAAGGGTGTGGAAGATTTTGTGATCGATGGAACCAAATCAGCGAGATTGGGAATCGGCGTAGAATCTGGAGCAAGCAATGGCCCCTACTTTCCTGAATCTATAGCATCTGTTACAGATCCAAATTACGATACCTTAGCTCTAACTGACCGAAATGGGGGAACTCGAGGTGTGATAACAGTTCGAGCTTGTGATTCGGAATCTCTAGTTTCTATATGTGCGAACCGTGCTCCTACTTACAGAACATCAGAAGCAGGTGGAAGGATCAGTTTGTTTTATTCATTAGGTCAGGCTCCAGCGAGCGATGTAACTCTAACTATAGACTCAAGCGATCCTTCAGAAGGACAGCCAAATGTTTCTAGTTTAACTTTTACTCCATTGAATTGGAGAGATTTGCAAGAAGTTATAATTACAGGCCAAGATGATACATCAATTGATGGAACAGTGAATTATAGTCTGAATTATTCAACGACAAGTCTTGATGGTATTTTTCATGCACTCGCAATTGCTCCAACTGCTTTTCGAAATACGGACAATGATTCTGCAGGGATAGTTCTGAATGCATCCAATTCCTCGACCAATCCTTATTTTACAACTCGAGTGGCGGGTCCCAATCAAATTTTTAGTTTTAGCATTCGTCTTTCTGCTCAGCCGACTTCGACTGTGAGTTTTCCTTTGGAGTCTAATATGACAAACCAAGGTACAATCAATGTTTCCAGTCTTAGCTTTGATCCTAGCAATTGGAATACCCCGCAATGGGTCACAGTGACATCAGTAGACGATGGTTCTACTGCAATCCAAGATTATAAACTTATAGCAGGCACCTTTACCAGTTTAGATCCAAAATTTAATGTAATTTCGAATCAAAATATTTTTATGCGAAACCTAAGTCCAGGGTTTACAATTACACCACCAACTACACAAACAGGTGAATGGGGATTAACTTCTACATTTCGATTGAAATTGAACTCTCCACCAACGGACACAGTAACATTTCGATATTACAGTGAACTTGAAACAGAAGGTCTTCCTGCATCAGGCTCTAATATTGCTTCTTCTAATCCTCTCTATCCAGTAGGTTTGCCACCTGGAACGATTGTACGAAGTTTTACTAGAACAGCATCCAATTGGAACTCTAATTCGTCCTACACGGTTAGAGGTGTGGATGATGATCTATTAGATGGTGATCAGAGTTATCGAATTATTTTCCTTCCTGTTATAAGTAATGATTCTACTTATGATGGGCTTATACCCGATCCTGTCACATTTTCTAATATAGATAACGATTAGATTCTATTTTATTTCTTGCCTTTCTTTGTGCTTTTCAATTCAATAATCCTTGTCGAAAGGAGAGAGCATGGAAGACAAAATTTTAGCACAACCAGAAGCGAATCTTAGCAAAGAAGAAGAGAATAAAGTCCTAGAAATCAGCAATCAAATTCAATGGAAGGATCCCAATGAAATTCTCTCCTTCGGTTCTCAAGCACAGACTAAGGTTTCTGAGTTCGCAGATAAAGTTCTCTCTGAAATTAAAACTAAGGATGCCGGTTATGCTGGTGAACTTCTAAATAATTTATTGATTCATATCAAAGATTTGGATATAGGAAGCACTGGAGAAGGTGGAAACTCTATTTCCAAAATCCCTTTAATAGGCAAGCTATTCGACAAGACGCGCAGCATGATTGGTAAATTCGAAGATGTTCATTCCAAGATGGACAAAATTGTCGAAGAACTTCATACCGCTCGGCAATCCCTAACCAAAGATATTACTTTACTGCAAGCACTCTATGAGAAAAATCTAGAGTATTTCAAAGATTTACAGATATACATTCTTGCTGGAGAAAAGAAGACCAAGGAAATTGCAAATACCATCTTACCAGAGTTAAAAGCTAAGGCCGATGCAGATAAAGATCCGCTTTCCTCTCAAGTTTACCAAGATACAGTTCAGATTTTGGATCGATTTGAGAAAAAGATCCATGATCTAAAACTCAGTCGTATGCTATCACTTCAGACTGGGCCACAGATTCGTCTCGTTCAGAATGGGAATCAACTTCTCGTTGAGAAAATCCAAAGCTCTATATTAAATACAATCCCACTTTGGAAGAGCCAGGTGATTATTGCCTTGGGAATCTTTCGACAAAGGAAAGCTCTCGAAGCTCAGAAAGAAGTTTCCAAAACCACAAATGATCTCTTGCAGAAGAATGCGGAACTTCTCAAAATGGGAACAACCGAAATTGCCAAAGAATCTGAAAAGGGAATTGTTGAAATTGAAACACTCAAGAAAGTAAATACTATGTTAGTTGAAACTATCCAAGAAACACTCAAGATCCAAGAACAGGGAAGGGCGAAGCGAAGAGAGGCTGAAACTGAATTAATCAAACTAGAAAAAGAAGTAAAAACCAGTCTTCTCATCCAAAGATAAGAGTTCTTGAATGGCAGATAAGAAAGAGAAAACATCCCAGGACGCAGAAATAGATTTTTCCCATCCTAAAGAAGAATTGAAAGAAATTGGTAAAAATCTATGGAAGAAAGTTTCTCCTAATTCAGAAATTCCAACAGAGGAAAAATCCTGGGCAAGACGTGCTCATCTTACCACTCTTCTGTCCTATCCGGCAGCCTTACTGCCATTTGCTTTTCCCTTTGAGGCTCTAGCAAGTATTGGATTCCCATTCTTGGTTTGGTTGTCTAGGGGCAAAAGATCTTACTCAGGCAGACAGTCTTTAGAAGCCATGTATCTTCAGACTTTAATTGGACTTGGATTCTTAGGTTTTACGAATGCATTCTCACACGATCGTGTGCTTTTGGTCTTCTCTTATGGTTTCATGGTCATTTTACATTTACTCTTTCTAGGAATTGCTGTTGCTAAGACATCTTTAGGGAAAAATCACAATTACCCTTTTAGCTTCATACCTTTTCTATTCCGCAATTCAGTGCAAAATCGTCTTACTGTTGCTAAGGCTGAACTTGGTAAGAAAGAGGACTTCCAGGAATTTAAATCTATGTTAGATAAGATTGATCAAGTAAGATCCCTTGTCGACAAAACCTCTCAGAATTGGAAAGATGCATCATTAAGAAGCGAAGCTGAAGATTTCTCAAATAAATTGCAAAAGCTTAAATCGAAGTTAGAAGAGAAGCCAAGTTTCTATAAACAGATCAAGCAATATCTAAATTACTTCCCCGACACAACATCTCAAATATTGAAGCAATACAATCAATTGGATATTAGCTCTACAGATGATGAAGAAACTTCCAAAAGAAAAAATCAAATTCTAGAGCTACTACAACAAATTAATAAAACTACAGCTGATGTTCTAGGAAAATATGATTCAGCAAAAAGTTTTGCCTTAGATGTAGAAATCGAAGCTATGAAGAAAAATATCCAAATGGGTGGCTTTTGAAAAGACTATACTCAATCAATTTATAAATGATGTTAAAGAAAATAACTAGAATTGTGAATGATTTAATATTTCTTTGCTTCAACTTATAGATTTTCCACATATCTTTCTATGGCAATTGGTAATCCTCATGATCTATTTATTCGCAGGATATTCTCAAATAAAGAAGAGTCCATTGAATTTTTTAAAGCGACTTTTCCAGAAAATCTAGCAAAGCTTTTAGATTTATCAAATTTAGTTCACTGCAAAGAAAGCTTTATAGCAGATGAACATAAAGAGACTCGAACAGATCTACCATTCAAACTAAATTCCATTTCACTTAGAATTTATATGAATATCCTTCAAAAAATCCGTGTAGATCATATTCCATTTTTAACGAATCTTCGAATATCCTTAAAGGAGCTTCTCCAAGAAAAAGAAGATTATAAAAGAGTTGAAATTCTTACAATCTTATTGAATTATATCTTTAGTGCTAGAGACGATTCAGAAAAATACTATGACATAACAATTTTTGATGAAGTGGAGAGTGAGTATATGAATGTTCTTGAAAAGCTTAGACAAGAAGGAATAGAAAAAGGCAAGCTAGAAGGTAAACTGGAAAAAGCCATAGAAGATGCCCCTTTGATGAAGATAAAAGGCTATCCAATTTCAGATATACTAGAAATCACAGGTCTAACAAAGGCTTAACTCCGAGAGAATAAGATTTTAGATTAAATATTTGTCAGTGGATTTATACTCTATTCTTAATGATTCAAATTGTAAAAAAAATTCTATACGCTAGTAACCGTTCCCGTTTCTTTTTCCGATCGTAAAATGCAATTCTTAATATTATTTTAAAGATAACTCATGAACCCAGAATTTATTAAAGATATAAAACGATTTCTCGAGATGAGCCACCTTTCTCATTCCCCAGCAACTTCAACTGAAGAAGAGTTTGCAATGGATAGAGGCTGGTTAGATAAAAAACAAGTAGCAGATATCCAAGAGCGGAATAAGAAAGAGTTGCCTGAGCATATGAAGCGAATGAAATCACTGTGGAAATATATTCGAAAAACCTATCCTAAAGATTTGCAAGAATGGGTAAGTATGCAATATGAATATTTGGATAAGAAGATTCAAACCTCTATAGATGGGGAAGATGGAACCAAGCCTTCTGGAATTTTAGCTGATGTTTTCCAATCAAGTAAGGACCGCTTAAAAGCCCTACTCAAAGGTAAAATTTCTGATAAAGATTTATCATTAGTCTATAATGGATTAATGAAAATTAATCTTTAATAAGCTGATCCATCTTTATGGGTGAATTCCCATTTCCCTTCTGTATTTAATTTCGCTTGGATATCGTCATCTGGGTAAAATACAGAATCATTTGCGGACCGGTCACCAATCTCTAAATAAATAACATTTGAATCTGATTGATTGAGTAATTGATGAGCATCCCCTGTACCATAAGCAAAACCTGCACACATACCTGGAGATAGTTTTGTTTCTCCTTTGTTAGTGATTAGAGTCGGATTGCCCTCAATTATATAGATAAATTCATCCTGGGTCATATGACCGTGTCGCAGGGCAGATTTGCCCCCAGGAAATATAGTTGTGAGGTTGACTCCGAAATTGCTAAGACCAAAAAGATCCCCCAAGATACGTTTTTCTCGACTTTCCATTTGGGATGCAAAAGGCTCTGGGTAAATAGACTTTTTCTTACGTGGTTCAATGGATTTGCTGTCTACAGCAACTTTCCTATCTGATTCTAGCATAAAACCCTCTAAATCAAAATACTAATTGTTCAAGAATTCTATCAATCTTTTTGGATAAAAATTAAATTCGGAAAATGTAAAAAAAAAGGGAACAATGGTTTCCCTTGTTCCCTTTTTAACTATTCATTAGGAAATTAAGATTCTACTTCTGAACTGCCTTAGTTATACAGTTCCAGTATACCACGCAAGAATTAGCTCCTTTGTCATAACAAGCTGAGATTTGGTTGTAGTATTTTGCCTTATTGCAATTTAACTCACAGCCTTTTTTTAATTTGTCTTTTTGGTCTGAAGTAGCATTCGGGTTTTTCTCAACCACACAGCTATAGTATTTATTACATGCAGCTGAACATTTTGGAAAATTATTTGCAGCTGTAATATCTGCAACAAAGCTGATTGTCCAAAGTAGACTGATAAATATTGTAAGTTTTTTCATAAACATCCTCTCTATTAGCGATGCAGGGATTCGAACCCCGGACCTGTGGATTATGATTCCATCGCTCTAACCAGCTGAGCTACATCGCCTCTTGTTCTAATTCGACAGGAAAGTTGGGAAGTTTAGTTCCACAAAACCAGTTTTTTTAATGGAATTGTAGGGTCAATTTCTTACTTAAATTTGTTTTGATTATTTTCAAAAGGAAAACTGCCATACTTCTTGCGGAATTATGGCAGTTTTCTTCAATTTGACCTAGAAAATCCTTATTAACTTTCTAGTTTTAATTAACAAGAATAAGTTGAAAGGAACTCAAATGGGTGAGGGCGTCCTTCCCATGGCCAGACTTCAGTCTCAAACTTATATGTTTTGTAAGTTTGTAGAAATTCTTCTGTGAATACATTTCCTTTTTTGAAAACTTCTCTTAAAGTAAGCATTTCTTCTAAAGCTTCTCTGAGAGTATGTGGCATTTGCTTGATTCCTTTTTCTCGAATCTCATCCAAGGACATTTCAAAAAGATCTTCTTCTCTTGGTTCACCAGGATCGATTTTATTTTGGATTCCATCAATACCTGCCATTAGCATAGCAGAGAAACCTAAATATGGATTCGCAGTAGAGTCAGGGAATCTGAATTCAACACGTTTTGCCTTCTCTCCATTTACGTATGGAATACGACAAGATGCAGATCTGTTCTGTGCAGAATAGGCAAGAATAGATGGTGCTTCAAAGCCAGGAATCAATCTTTTGTAAGAATTGGTAGATGCATTTGTAAATGCAGCAATCCCTCTCGCATACTTAAGCACTCCACCAACATAATTCAATGCAGTATCACTTAAACCATGGTAGGCTGAGCCAGCAAATAGGTTTTTACCACCTTTCCAAACCGACTGGTGAACGTGCATACCATTCCCATTATCACCAAATAGTGGCTTAGGCATAAAAGTAGCAGTTTTGCCATGTCTGTTTGCAACCATTTTCACAACATACTTCAACTTCTGAACATTATCAGCAGCCTCAATCATTGTTCCGAACTTAACACCAATCTCACCTTGTGCCTGAGCTACTTCGTGGTGAACTACGAAAGTCTCCATTCCAATTTGGTGAAGAGTCTTCACGATTTCTGCTCTAATGTCAACTTGTGAATCTATAGGTGCTACAGGGAAGTAACCACCTTTAGTTCCAGGTCGGTGACCAGAGTTAAAGTTGATTTTTGTTGCTGTATTTCCAGGGATTTCTTGGTGGGAATTCCAAATTCCTTCTACTGAATCTAATTCATAGTATTGGCAGTTGATTTCATCTCTTACCTTCAAGCTGTCAAAAATGAAAAACTCATTCTCTGGGCCAAAATAAGCTACATCGCCAATTCCAGACTCAGCAAGATAACTCAGTGCTTTTTTTGCAATGGATCTTGGGCATTTTTCATAAGGTTGGTTTTTGTAAATATCGTATGCATCACAAAAAACCACTAAAGTCTTATCTGCAGGGAAGGGATCCACGAATGCGGTTGATGCATCAGGAATCAATTGCATATCGGATTTATTAATAGGTTGCCAAGCCGAAATAGAACTACCATCAAAAGGAATTCCTTTAAAAGAATCTTCGTCTATGGAGTTTACATGGTAAGATACGTGGTGCCATGCTCCTTTAATATCTGTAAATCGGAAGTCAAAGAATACGACTCCTTCTTTTTTGGCGAAATCAATTGCCTCTTTCGCAGTTTTAAACATACAATCTCCTTGTTTTATGAAGTTATAACTCGCTTAAACTTCTAGCTAATTGTATAAAGCAAAAACTATGCCAAGAAAAAAGCCAAGAGAAAAACCAATTTGACCATTTTTTTAGCATTTTAAAAATAAGACCTGTACTTAATATGGGCAATGTATGAATAATTTAATCAAAAAGATTAATAAATAAGCAAATGGGTGAATCGACTTATTTCCAAAGAAAATATTTCCTAAATTCTTCTTATTATCCAAGATATAGAATGGAAAAATCTATTTCCAAATCCGTTAATGGTAATAGTGAACTTTTCTAAAAGTGAAAATAGGGAAATGAAGGACTATACCTATCAATTCTTTCAAATGTCGGAGGATGGTTTTTGGTGTTTTTTCTTAGAAAAACCTATGTCTATTTCTTTGCCAAAAGAGCAACAAGCAGAGTATATTTACACATACTCAAAGATATACGATTCTAATTCTTCCTTAGCCGAAATTTACGGTTATACTAGCAAAGATAGAATGCTTGGACTTACTTTTGGAGAAGTCTCGGGTAGATCCATGGATGAGAGTAGACCTCAAATTCTGAGCTTTGTTCAGAATAATTATAAGTTACAAAATTTTGAAACGAAATTAAAGGCTAAAGGATTACCCACCAAGTATCTTTTGATTAATTTTTATGGAGAAATAGAAGGCGATCAATTGATGCGGATCTGGGGATCTCTGAAAAATATCACCGACATAAAGCTATCACAAATTACTTTAGAAAAAATGCTTTCTCTTGAAAAGTTGTTAGGTAAAATTTCAAAATCATTTTTGACAGTTAACCCTGATACAGTAAATACTATCATAAACAATAGTTTGAAAAGTTTTGGTGAAATTAAACAAATTGATAGAGCCTATGTTTTCCTATTAAGTAAAAATAGTGACGTAATCAGCAATTCACACGAATGGTGCCGGACTGGTATTTCTTCTCATATGCATGAGTTACAAGGTATGCATTTTGAAAAGTCAATGCCTAGCAGTTGGAAGGGTCTTAAAAATGAAAATATTTTCAAGGCTTCTCTTTCTGATGAGAATTCTCAGCTAACAAAGGATGAATGGGTTATGATGAAATCTCAATCTATAGAATCCTTTCTATTAGTTGGACTTAAGAATGGAGACGAACTTATTGGATTCGTTGGCTTCGATTCGGTTCGACTTCCTTACCAATGGACAAAGGAAGATATATCTCTTTTAAATCTTTTTTCAGATTTATTATCTTTCGCTTTACAAAATGTTACTTTTCAGAAAGAACTTATTGAAAAAGATAAATCCCTTCATGAGTTTTATGATAGAATTAATGATGATTTAGAAATTGCCAAAGAAACTCAAAAAAACTTAGTTTCTTTGGATTTTCCTAGCTCACCACTTTATAAATTGACGAGTTACTTTCGTCCCTTCGAAAAAGTGGGTGGGGATATTATCAATTATCATTTACACAACGATTATATAGATCTAATGTTTGGTGACGTATCAGGACATGGAATTTCATCTGCTATGGTATCTGGTATGGTGATTCTATCCTTTCGTAATTCTTCTCGATTGAATGAGGCGCCTGCTCAAATTCTCTCTTCGATGAATCGAGACTTGAAAAAAATTGTTCTCAATCATCATATTTCTGCTGCTTGTGTAAGATATTATTTCGAAGAAAGGAAAATTATATATTCCTATGCAGGCCATCCTCCCCTAGTGCTACTTAACCAAGATAACTTTGAAGAATTACCAGGAATGAATACACCTCTTCTCACTTTAGAAAATATTGAATATTTTGAGAAAGAAATGATTCTAAGTAAAGGATCTAGATTGGTATTTTATTCGGATGGTTGTTATGAAGTTTTTAACAAGAATAATCAATTGCTTGGCCTTTATCCTTTCTTCGAGATTCTGAAGAAACAAAGTAAAGCTAAGGATTCTGCAAGATTTATTCAGAATTCTATTCTTGAAATTTTGAACTTTTGCTCAGGTGACATCAAAGACGATCTCACCATGCTTGTATTAGATGTAACTTAATCGGTATAAAATTTTCTACTTTGATAGAGAAACATTCGGAAGAGCTGTGAAAATTTTTCTCCGTTCTTCTTCGCTGAGTTTGTTCTTCTTAAGAAAAATACTTTTAATTGAATTCAACTTCGATACGTTATCGGGAACTTGTAGAAGTTCAGGATTTTCAGATAGATCCAAAATCTCTAGATTAGGAAGACTAGCTAAAATATTTACATCTTCCTCAGTCAATTTCAATTTAGTTTCATCCAAAGATAAAATTCTCAAATTAGGCAATCCTCTTAGGGAAGTAGGGATTTGTTCTAATGGATTCATGCCCAAGAGCAAAATTTCTAAATTTATTAAATTATGAAAAGATGCAGGAAGGTCAGTTAGAGCATTGCCATACAGAGATAATTTCTTGAGTTTGTTCAGTTCTCCCCACTCTTGTGGAAGTTCAGAGATGGCATCATAATTCATTTCAATTTCTGTTAGTTGAGTTTCTTTACTAATTTGCTGTAGAGAGTCAGAAAATCGTTTGTGGTTAAAACTGATTTTGTCTGGATGATTGGCAGAAGAAAGATATTCTTGCAGATTCACTTCTTTAGGATCGCAATTGCTAAGCGAGAGAAAAAGAAAGGATAAACTAAGGAGCAAACAAAAGCTCGACTTGCTATTCAGTGAGATGGATAAAATGGAATTTGTTGAATTGTGCATTTAAAGTTTAGACTGCTTGCTAATCATTATTTTGCAATTCAGATTTAGGAAAAATCTTGGGGAAAATCTATCCCAACCATAGTCTTCTGTATTCGCCTAAAGGATCGTAATCATTTGCTTGCTTTACTGTGTTGAAGATTCTTGACCTTGGGTCGTTTCCAATTCCTGCTACATAATTCCAATTTCCATAATTACTTGCTGGGTCAAAATCGATCAACATAGTCTCAAACCACTCTGCACCCATTCGCCAATCCAAACCTAAATTATGAACTAAATAGCTCGCAACATTCTGTCTTCCACGGTTGGACATATAACCAGTAAGCAGAAGTTCTTTCATATTCGCATTTACGAAATCATCTTCTGTCTCGCCCAGTCTCCACTTATCGAAGCTTTGTAAATCTTTAGCTTGTTTGTCTTGGAGCAAGCTAGATTTTTGTTGGATTCCTGAGAATTGAAATAAATTTCTGCCATGTTTCTTCGCTATGAAAAAAAAGTAATCCCTCCAAAGTAATTCAAAAATAAGCCAGTAGCTTGATTCATTGGCAACTCTCTCTTTTTCGTAGGCTTTGACTTGTTGGTAGATTAGTCTCGCAGAAATACAACCTAAGGATAGATAGGCGGAAAATTTGGATGAAAAATCTTTGCCAATTAGCTGATTTCTTGTTTCTTTATAAGTTTGGATACGATCTGTAATCCATAGATATTCCGTTAGTTGTTTGATGCCTTCTTGTTCTCCACCCTTCCAAGCAACAGCAGAATGGTAATGTTCTTCGACTGAATTGGCAAGAGTAATGAATTCTAAAGGAATAGATTCTGATTCGATGCCAGCAGGTAGGCTTGGGCATCGACCTTTTTTGGGAAGAGCAACTGCAAGTGGTTCATTGCTTTCGACGGCTTTTCGAAAATGGGTAAAAACGGGAGGCAATTCTTCCAATGGGAATGGCAAATCGGCTGGATGAACCAAAGTGGAAGTGTGGTAGCTACGGTAGCTGATTCCAATTTTATCTAGTATGGATTGGATACTTTGTTCTTCTGTTGTTTCTTCCCAGCAGGCAAGTTGGGAAAAAAAGACCATATCAATGCTATGCTCTAAGCATAGTTCGGGTACAATTTGTTCTAAATCACCAGTTCTAATAATGAGTTGAGATCCCATTCTCCTAAGGGATTGATCTAGATCAGAAATGGATTCTAATAAAAATTTGATTCGAAAATTCGATCTTCGAGGATGGGGAATGTGAGTATGGATATCTAATTTAGGTAGTACGAAGATAGGAATTAAGACATCGGAAAATTCAATGGCTCGAACAAGGGTTTCATTATCATGGATTCTTAAATCATTTCGAAAGATGACAAGCCCAGTTTTCATAATCCTATAAATTAACCAGAAGAGTCTCTAGGCTTGATAGCAAATGATCGATTTCTTCGTCAGTCGTCAAACCTCCAAAGGAGATACGAATTGCTTTTAAGGCTTGGTCTTTGCTATAGCCCATAGAAAGAAGGGAGGTAGCGGGTTCTCTGGATCTTGATTTACAAGAAGAGCCAGTTGAAATTAAAATCGATTTCTCTTCCAAACCCATCATGAGAAAATCCAAATCTTCAATGGGAAGGATGGTAAAAATCGTATTGGGTAGACGCAGAGAATCTTCTGCAACAATTTCACAACCCAGCTCTTTTAATTTGCTTTCGATATGATTTCGCTTCTGAATTTTATCTAAAATTGTAGAACCCAATCTACCGATTTGGTGGGCAGATAGCTTTTGGAAGCTTAGAATAGAGGGTAGGTTCTCAGATCCTGCTCGGTGTCCATTTTCTTGGTTGCCACCACCTGTGAAATGCCAATTGGGATTTAGTAAAACTTTACTAATGCAAGTTAGTCCCGTTCCAGGTCCTGCTCCAATCTTATGTCCAGAGCAACTCATGCCATCGAGCAAAGTATAATCGATAAAAATTTTGCCAAAGGCTTGCATACAATCAGAAACCAAGGGCATAGAAAATGATCTTACTAGCTTGGATATTTCTTCCATGGGTTGGATTACACCCGTTTCATTTCCTGCATAGATGATTCCAACAGGGAGGGGATTCTGATTTAATTCTTCTTCTAGATGGCTAAGCGAAATTAGACCAGAGGAATCCGTGCTAAGAATTTTAGGTTCAAAATTATAGAATTCCAAAGCAGAATAAAAGCTAGCATGTTCAAAAGATGATGTTATAAACTGCTTAGTATCTGGGAATTTTTTGCGGATGCTTGCCACCAATAGATAATTAGCTTCTGTTCCTGTGGAAGAAAAGACAATTCCATCGCTTGGAAAATTCGTCTCAACTGCAAAGAACTTTCTTGCTTCTTCTATTTTGCCTTGGTTGTTAAGTGAAAAACGAGTTGCCCCTGATGGATTGAAGAATTCATCTTTGTATTCTTTCCAAGATTCTTCTATGAATTTAGTTAAGGGAGGATGAGTTGCATTATAATCAAAGTAATAGATTTTATTCATCAGGAATTTCGTCAGCTTCTTCGTATCTTCCTAGTTGGCGCAGAGTTGTCTTGCGAATGAATCTATATTCTTTCAATAATGAATTTTTATCTAGATTCGCACCAGGAACAGATCTTTCATCTACGTTTCGTAGTTTAGACTGAAGCTCATTTAAAACCTGAAGGCAATCTTGGTATTTTTTTTGATGGAAGTAAACTTTTGCAACTCCCAACTCTAAGGAAAAATTCTCAACAAGCAAGGCGGGTAGAATTTCAGGAGGAATTTCAGAAACATTTGCCAGGGATGTTGCATCACGAAATTCTAAGATCGATTTATCATACAAAGATAAATCTTTCTTTGCAAATTTTAGATAGATCTCGCCTCTATACTTTCGGTATCTTCTAAATTCGATGGGCGAATCATTATTGCTTACAAAAAATAAAAGTCTCTCATACATTTCCAAGGCTTCTATGGGAGAGGATACATCTAAAGGTTTTCCAATATTTCTTAATGTCTTGGAAATACTTTTTGTAAAATCTGATTTTGTGATTTCTCTAACTTCCGCTCTACGGATTTTATCCCAGACTCGAAGTTGGATTTGTTTAGGGCTGAGGTTGGAAGCCAGTGGAAGATTTCTTGCTACAGATTTTTTGCCTCGAATCCAATTCCAGGCTCGTCGTATCCACGAGGGAGTTCTAAGTGGATTTTCTTTACCAAGTTCCTCTTTGAGGTATTTTTCTTTAACAAAATCTTCTGTTTGGTAAACATGAGTTGTGTAGGCTAGAAGAATCTCGGAATGACGACAGGAGGCAATAGAAGCTAGTTCAATTCGTTCGGGAACTCGGATGTCGGCTCCTGAATAATTGAGCGCTCGTTTGTAGTAGTCTAATGCTTGCAATACGTAAGAAATATTTTCACTCCAATAGATTTTAGGATCAAAGGTGAGTAGAATTTCATTATTCGTTATGGGAGATTTTCCTGAGAGCATGGTCTTCTTATCGTTCCATGATGGATGGTCGAGAAAAGGATCCTTATGTTCTCTGGTCTCATAGTAATCGCAGGCCTTCTTCATAAGTTCAATATCTAGTGCGGGCATATCGGGAGAGGTGTCAGCGGAGAGAAATTCTTTGAATTGGGTAGTCATAGATTTATCTCGGGGAACAAGAAAGGAGTCCCCTTTGCCGATTAAATCTTCCGTTCTGCTGCTATTATAAGCGGGAGGACTCCAAAAGTATGTAATTTTTGAAAAAATCCAATCTTTCTTCCAAAAAACTAAGGGGAAAGTGATTGCCCATAGGATTGCAACAAAGAGAATGTAAATCAAATTATCCCGAATGAGCTTCTTCAAAAAATTTCCCCTATACCTAATCTTAGTATCGTATCTTTTTCTTCCCTTCGACCATATTTTCTCTGATTCAGAGGCAGATAAGGAAGGAAATACGTTAAACTGCTCCGCAAAAAGCAATGAATTCTTGCTTTCGATGGGAATGAGTTCTCAATCCAAGGCAAACCAAGCTAATTTTTACAATAGCAAAGAAGTTAGCCAAAAATACCACAAAGATGCAATCCGATATTTTGAAAAATACATAGAATGCACAGACAATAAACAAATCAATGCCATCACACATTTGAACTTAGCTTCTAGCTACATCGAAGTTGCAGATTTTAAATCAGCAGAACTTCAGGCAGGCGAAGCACTCAAGAAAAATCCCTATTATCGGGATGCAATTTTTTTCCATGCAAGACTTCTCACTCGCCAAGGTAAGCTGGAAGCCGCCTCCCAACAATTAGAAAGTAAAATAAGTTATTTCCCTGAAGATTCTGATTTTCTATTTTTGCTGGGTTCTTTAAACCGTGAGCTCAACCATACGAACAAAGCAATTCTATACTTTACCTCACTCTTAGATTCCATCCAAAAACGGGAAGGCAATGGCAAATACAAAGTCCATTGTCTGAAAAATTTAGGCGATCTTTACTTTCAGAATAAAGAATTGAAGAAATCACTCTTAAATTACCAAGCTTATCTTTTATTGAACCCTCGTGATACGGATGCCAGGTTTCAAGTTGCACAGATCTTTAATTTGTTAGGTGACTTTGGTGCATCTAAGAGAATTTTGCAAGACATTCATGAGAAAAATCCTTCTAATCTCGAAGTGGAATTGCTTCTCGCTGAAATGAATTATGTTGAGTCCAAGTCAACAGCTTATCCGTATCTAGCGCAGCTCAATAAAGAAAGCAAACTTTCCAAAGACCATTTAACCTTTGCTTTACATGAGGTTTTACTTCGTCATTGGAAATTCGCTGATGGATTCCTAAGAGAGTTTCTTCCGAATCATACCAATCGAATTGCAGCAAGGCTTGCTTGGTTGGATGTGCTTGAAGCAAAATACTCTAAAGAAGATTATGCGGCAGAGTTAAAAACCGTCTCTGAGCTTTCTTATACTATGAAGCAGTTTAATATTTCAGCCAACCTTATGACTGATCGAATTTATTTGCAGGAACGGGAAGCATCCTTAGCTTCTGATCTACCTTATTCCTATTGGTTTCTTGCCAATTGTATGGAAGAATTGAAGTCTCCCAATCGTGCCATTTTATATTCTAAGAAGGCAATTGCTTTAAGCACAGATCCTGAAGAAAAATCAAAATTCAATCTTCACCTCGGTCATTTACTTCTCAGTGAAAAAATCAAGAGACTGGATGAGGCTAAGGCTATAGCTGATAAACTCTTGAAAGAAAATCCTAAGAACCATTCAGCCTATTATTTGAATTCCTATGCATTTTATTTGGAAGAAAAATATAAACCAAGTTTAGAATCGATCAATCAGGCTATTGAACAGGATTCCGAAAACATTGGTTATATTTTCCAAAGAGCTTTGATTTATGAGAAATTGAATAATTTTCCAGGTCAGGAAAAAGATTTAAAACTCGCTATAGAACTGAATTCAGAGAATCCCATCACATTGAATTATCTTGGATTTCTTTATGCCGAACGAAATGAACATAAAGAAGAAGCGTTGGCTATGATTCAAAAAGCCGTAGACTTAGAACCAGATAATGGTGCCTACCAAGATAGCTTAGGATGGATTTATTTTAAGATGGGTCGTTTGGATGAGGCTTTGTTTCACCTATCTCTTGCTAAACAAATGCTTGCAGACCAAGGTATCAATGATCCAACGGTTTATGATCATATAGGTGATGTCTATTACACTAAGGATGATATAGTCAATGCGAAAGACTATTGGAAGAAAGCAAAGAAACTCTCTAAGAATAAATCTGAAATTGAGAAAATCGAATTAAAAATTCAAAATACGAAAAAAGGCACAGGCAATTGATGAGAAGTTTTATATGCTATACATTGTTTTTATTTCTACTTGCGGGTTGTGAATCATTACAAACTCCTGATGAGAATTCTATTGATTTTAATGAAAAGGATCAGGTTCGATTTCTAAAATATTCTGATAAAAGAAATAAAAACTTTCTAGATGAAATCCAAGGTTTTCAGGATCAGCATGAATCCTTTATTGCAAATTTTTCTATTAGAATTGATACGGTTTCTCCCAAAAAAGATAATTTCAATGCAGATGGAAGAATCTGGTTTCTAAAAGAAACAGGACAGGTCAAGATTCAACTTATGGATAATTTCTTTGGCTTTATCTTCTCCGAGGTTGTTGCTAATTCTGAGCAAATCATTGTTAAAACTTCTCAAGACAAACAAGTTCATTCTCAAAGAATGGGGGATTTGGTTGTGTATGATCCAGGCCGAAAGAAACCTATAACCATTCCTTTTCCAGTGATTTATTACTATATAACTGGTGAATTTAGTAAGGAATTCCAAAACAATCCTTCTTATGTTAGTTCTGAGACTAGAAGAGTTCAAGTGAAAAAGCAGGATGACCTATTTGAATATTTTTTTGATTCGGAAGGATTGTCCGCTTTAGAGTGGACTTCATCTAAGAAAGAAGTAAAGGCAGTTGCTAAACCTGTAGGGAAACGTTCCATTCCTACAGAAGCCTTACTCACGAAAATACTTGAATCAGATAAAGAAGTTGAGAATGAAAAAGTGCAAGTGATTATACAGACTAAACTTAGATCTATCCAAAAGAAAAATCCATCTGCGAGCGTATTTATTTTGTAAATGAAAGAATTTTTCCATAAAATTTCCTTTATTTCTTTCTTTATATTACTTACCTTTCTTCTGTTTATAAATAATTTATCGATTTTTGCCAAAGAAGAGCTAAGAGAGTTCTCTGAGAAAGAGTCGATTCAACCAGACCTAAAGAATCTTATTATTCGTACAAGCACAGGAAAGCGCTTAAAATTTCCTGCAACAACTAAGGTTCTTATCGCAGGGGACACAATGTTCAATTGGATGGTTCGCGAAAAGATCCAAGCGAAAGGTTACTCTTCACCCTTTGAAGAATGGTTTCTGATTTTTGAATCAGCTGATTTAAAATTTTTAAACCTTGAGACACCCATTCTTTCCAATGAAATTGAAGGAACCAAAGAAAAGTCTTTCGTATTTTTTGCAGAAGAAGCAGATCTCAAACTCTTAGAACTTTTAAAGTTAGATGGAGTATTCCTTGGTAATAATCATGCAATGGATTTCGAAAAGGAAGGTTTGCAAAATACAATTCGACTCCTAGAATCTAAGTCCATCCAAGCATTCGGTGCAGGTTTAAATGAGAATTTAGCCTATGAACCAAGGATGTTCAATGCTAAAAATACAAATTTATTAATATATAGCATAAGTGAAGTTGGGCCTAGAGAACATTTTGCACGAGGGAATAAGGCGGGTGTAGCTTACTTCTACGAATCAAAGTTAGGCTCTCTTGTTAAAAAATCAAAATCAAAAAATGGACAGCAAATTTCGCTTCTATCTCTGCATTGGGGTTGGGAATACAATCCAGAACCAACAATAGGTCAAAAGAGATCTGCACACAAAATGATTGATGCAGGATTTGATCTTATCATTGGCCACCATCCCCATGTTCCGCAAGGTATTGAGATTTATAAAGGTAAACCGATCTTGTATTCATTGGGGAATTTTATATTCGGAAGTAAGAATAATTATTTGAATCATAACATTGTCGTTATGCTTCATTTCAAAGAAAATAAATTAGCAGTTATGGAGATCATTCCTGCCTTTGGTAAATTCCAAGAGAAAGATTATGACTACCATCCACTTGATCCAAGACCAGCAGATGATTTTCTAAAAGAATATGCAGTCCTTTGCAAAAAGTTAGGAACGAATCTAGTGATCCGCGGTGGACGTGGCTATGTCTTTCTTGATAAGACGATGATGAGAAGAGAATAAATCCAGAACAAAATGAAACTAATCGCTAGAAATAATATTCCTAGCTCTAATAAATTTGGTTTTAAAAAACACGCAGCATAAAACATAAATGATGTAAACATTGCTATCGCAACTGCCTTATGGATAGTTCCTCTTTCGTAGAGCCAAAGTTTAATTCCAATCCAAGCGTTAATAAGAAAGATCAAACCCCATTTGATATGAGTGAAGATGCCCAGTAAGTAAAGCGGTTCTGACATTTTTTCAGGAGAGCTAGCTTCTAAGATAGCTTGCAATTGAAAATTTTCCCCAAGATCGCTAACTCCTGATAGGGCAACTAAGATAGAACTAAGGTAAAATCCCCAGGCAGTAGATTGATCTCTATAAATAAAGGTGATAATTTGCAAATAAAAGATAACATAAAGAATTATAAACACAAGATCGTAAAGAATTAAGGATTTAAAATGGTCCACATAATCCATATATTCTTCATCTTCGGGACCGCCAATGATTCCATAGACGTCTTCCGGTTCCTGAGCAAGTTCTAGGGCGATTAAAGTAGATGAGTAGCCACTATGTATCTGATTTACAGCAGTGACAGGTGTCATAGAACTCATTATAAGAGTTAAAATGCCTAAGATTGCACCTATGACTATGGTTGTGAGATGATTGCTAAAACTTTTATCCACTTGTTTTTCATTAAAATTTGGCAATTAAATCTGGCAAGTCTGATCAAAAAAAAGGATTTGATTGGTGGGGATTTTTCAAAAAACTGGATAAAACTGTCTTCTATCCCCATTAGAGGGATATACCCATAGGAGAAAAAATGAGAAATTACGAAATTACAGCAGTTTATCGCACAAACGCTGTAGAAGAAACCAGGAATTCCTTCAAGGATATCCTATCTAAAAATGGAGTTGCTATTCAATCAGAAGAAGATTGGGGCAACAAAAGATTATGGCACCATGTTGATGGCGAAGAAAATGGTTTTTACCACCACTTCAAATGCAATGCTGAGCCCACATCAATTGCAAAAATCGAAAGTGATGCTAAGTTAAACCTAAACATCCTCAAAGCAATGGTTATTAGACAAAATGGCTAATGATCTAAACAGGGTTATACTCATCGGGAGATTAACCAGAGATCCAGAATATAAAAATATCAATGGCAACTCTTTAGTGAACTTTAGCCTTGCGAATAACCGCTCTTATATGGCTCAAGGGAACAAGAAAGAGGAAACCAATTACTTTGAGTGTGAAGCTTGGGGTAAATTAGCTGATATCATTCGTCAATATGCGACTAAAGGCAAGCAAGTATTAGTTGAAGGACGATTGAAATTCGAGACCTGGGATTCCAATGATGGAAAGAAAATGAGTAGGATTAGAATTTTCACTGAGAATTTGCAGCTATTAGGTGGCAACACTGGTGCTGGCTCATCCAATTCATACTCTTCATCTGAGTCTAGCTATCCCGAATCTGGTTCATCTAGTTTTGAGCCAATAGAGGAAGCTGGTGGAACCGATGATGATATGCCGTTTTAACATTTAGATAGGAAAATACAATGAGTGAAGAAATTAAACAAGAAAGATCTCCAAGAGATAGAAATTCCAACATGGACGACGATGATAAAGGTTACCGTGGTAAAGATGGTGACAAACTAGGTCGTAAAAATCCTAAGTATAAGAAAAAAGTCTGTAAATTTTGTGTAGATAAAGACATGGAAGCAGGTCTAGATTACAAAAGAACCGAAATTCTAGAAAGATTTATAACTAACCGCGGAAAGATCATACCAAGAAGAATTACAGGAACCTGTGCTAAACACCAACGAGTTCTTGCACGAGAAATTCGTAAGTCAAGAAGTATTGGTTTACTACCGTTCAAAGTGTTATAAGAGGAGCCTAAAATGAAAATAATTCTACAAAAAGACGTTATCAATTTAGGGGATGCTGGTGAAGTTAAGGAAGTTGCTGACGGTTATGCAAGAAATTTCCTTTTCCCAAAAAAGTTAGCTATTAGAGCAAGTGAAGGTTCTACAAAAATGGCTCTTCACCAAAAGAGACTGGCTGATCTAAAGAAAGATAAGAAATCAAAAGAGATGAAAAATCTTTCCTCTCAGATTGATGGACAATCTATTGAGATCACAGTTAAGACTGGAGAAAATGATAAAATTTTCGGATCAGTAACTTCTGGTGATATTTCAGCAGCACTTTCTGCAAAAGGATTCTTAGTTGATAAAAGAAAAATTGATCTCGACCAACCAATTAAATCAACTGGTGAATTTAAAATTAAATTAAAGTTAGCTGAAAGCGTACAAGCGACCATAAATCTTACCGTTATCGGTCAAGGTTGAAACTTAAAAAAGGCTAGAGGGTATGAATCCTAACTCTTCTCTTCACGAAGTAGAGACGGAAAAGTCCCTCCTAGGTTCCCTGCTCATGCGTGGGACAGGGAACAAGTCTGAATTTGGTATTAAAGGCGCTGACTTCTATATTGAGATCCACCAAAGGATCTTCTCTAGTATAGAAGACTTGGTCGCAATGGGCGTTGATATCGACCCCATCTCTGTCATCAATAATCTCAAAGAAACTGGTAGAATCAAAGACGAGAACAAGGATGTTGAATACATCATGTCTGTTTATAGGGATACCATTCCTACTCATGGAATGGAATACTATACGCAGCGTCTGAAAAGGCTTTCGGATAGAAGAAAGTATTTTAAAGCATTAATAGAAGCCTCGGAAACTCTTCAGGATGCTTCTGGTGAAAATGATACTATATTTTCTGCTATAGAGCAGAACTTAATGGATATTTCCCGAGTAGAAAGATCCAAGGGTTTAAAGCTTGTTAAAGATGATCAGAACGATCTAATCGATTATGTAAAAATACTTTTCGAAAATCCTGGAGGGATCCAGGGACTCAGGACTCATTATAAAGAATTAGATGAGGTTACTGGTGGTTTAAAACCGCATGAGTTGATCGTTCTTGCTGCAAGACCTGGAAATGGAAAGACAACTTATGCCTTGAATATTGCAGCAAACGTTGCCCTTCGAGAGAACAAAACAGTTGCTATATTCACAGCAGAGATGAGCCGTCGTGAGATGCTCATCAAAATGATATGTGCCGAAGCTAGGATAGACTCTCGAGAACTACAGAGTGGAAGTATCCCCAATAATCAGAAGTCACTTTTACTTTCTGCTATCGCAAATATCACCTCGGCGCCTATCTACATTGACGATTCTGGAAATTTTACCATCCAAGAAATTGCAGCTCGAACAAGACAACTAAAGACTTCAGAAAATATCGGACTGGTAATTGTTGACTATATCCAGCTTGTAAGTGATCCCAAAGTCCAAGGACAGGGAAGACAGGTAGAAGTATCCTCTGTTTCTAGAAATTTGAAATTAATGACTAGAGATTCCCAGTGTCCAGTTCTAGCTCTATCACAGATGTCAAGGGACGTTGAGAAGAGAACCAAAGACCAAAGGCCTGTTCTTTCCGACTTACGGGAATCAGGTGCTATTGAGCAGGATGCGGATATAGTATGTTTTATTCATAGAGAAGAGATGATTAAGGGAGCTGAGACTCCAGAAGAGAAGAAAGGTAAGGCTGAGATCATCATAGCTAAGAACAGGGCGGGAGCCTTGAAGACATTTGAATTATTTTTTACACCAAGATACAGCCGTTTTGATAATATAAGCGCAGCAGTATAAAATTTTCCAAAAAGGATAGACCATTGAAAGACTGGGTTAAGACAAATTTTAAGAATAGAGTAGCAGCAGAGTCATTAAGTAAAGATAAAATAGGCAAGAAAGTATTCCTCTGCGGTTGGGCATTTCGCTTTCGCGACCAGGGTGGAGTGATCTTTATTGACCTGAGAGATAGATCAGGCATAGTTCAGATAGTAGCTAGAAAAGAATCCTTAGGTGAAGATTTTCATCTCGCAGAAAAAATTCGATCCGAATATGTAATCGCTATCGAAGGTGAACTAGTTGCAAGGTCACCAGAAGCTATTAATCCTAAGATGAAGACTGGTGAGGTTGAAATCATTCTCTCTTCTATGGAAATTCTCAACCAATCTAAGACGCCACCTTTTTCCTTAGATGAATTTGATGCCTCTGGTGAAGAAGTTCGTCTCAAATACCGTTACCTGGATATGAGAACGGATGAACTGAAAGACAGAATGATTCTTCGTCATAAATTTATTTTTGCAATCCGTGAGTATCTAAACCAAGAAGAATTTCTGGAAATAGAGACTCCCATTTTGAATAAATCTACACCTGAAGGAGCTAGAGACTTCTTAGTTCCTTCCAGAATGAATGCAGGTGAATTCTATGCGTTACCACAGTCGCCTCAGATTTTTAAACAGATTCTTATGGTTGGTGGAATGGAAAAATATTTCCAGATTGTAAAATGTTTCCGAGATGAGGATCTTCGAGCAGATAGACAGCCTGAATTCACGCAGTTGGATATGGAATATTCTTTCGTAGATGAGGAAGAAATCCAAGGCTCTATTGAATCTATGTTTGTTCAAGTCTTTGATAAAGTATTCAATAAAAAAATTCCTGCAACTTTTCCAAGAATTACCTATAAACAAGCCATGGATGAATACGGAAGTGATAAACCGGACTTACGTTTCGGTATGAAACTGATTGATGTTTCTGAAGAAGTAAAAAATTGTGATTTCCAAGTTTTTACCTCTGCCTTAAAGGCGGGAGGTATTGTAAAAGCTATTGTTGTACCAGGTGGTGCAAATATTTCCAGAAAAGAAATTGAAGATCTAACTGGCTGGTTGGGAAGAGATTTTCGATCTAAAGGTCTTGCTTATATGAAGCATGGAGCTAATGGATTGGAATCTGCTATCACCAAACGTTTTAAAGACGAAGAATTGAAATCAATTGCTGAAAAAGTCGGAAGCAAGGAAGGAGATATGCTTTTCTTTGGTGCTGACTCTACTAAGATAGTTCATGCAAGTTTAGGCGCACTTCGTTTGCGTCTTTCGGAAAAATATGACACTCCCAACCCTGATGAATTGAATTTTGCTTGGGTAGTAGACTTTCCTATGTTCGAAAGAGATGATGATACCAATCAGTGGATTGCTCTCCACCATCCTTTTACTTCTCCAAAGAGCGAAGACATGCATTTAGTCGATACTTTGTTAGATGGATCTACTCCAGAAAGTATAATTAGAGCCAAAGCATATGATCTTGTTCTGAATGGAAATGAAATTGGTGGCGGGTCCATTCGTATTCACGATGAAAATTCCCAATCTAAAGTTTTTAAAATACTAGGAATTGCCGAAGACGATGCCAAAGAGAAATTTGGATTTCTATTAGATGCTCTTGCTTTTGGTGCACCTCCTCATGGTGGAATTGCATTTGGGATAGATCGTATTATGATGATTCTATCTCATGCACAGTCCATTCGAGATGTAATTGCATTTCCAAAAACTCAGAAAGGAATTTGTATGATGAGTGGTTGTCCTACTCCTGTAATTGCATCTCAGCTGGAAGAGCTTAAATTGAGAGCTATAACGATTTAGATTCTCAATTTTTTTACTTGCTTTTTCTAATCTTGGAAGCATTCTTCTTATTTAGGAGATAACTTTTCTATTGATATCATCTAGTAAGAATTTTGTTTTTAAAGACCAAGAATTATACGAGAAAATCTGTGGAATAGGCGACTCCAAGCTAGAATCTGTTCAAGAACAATTAGGTGTTACAATTATACCTCGCGGAATCACCTTGATAATACAAGGTGAGGATGAAAATACATCTCACGCTGTACAATTCTTCCAGAATATTCAATCTGAAATTATTTCCAGACCCGATAGAGATAATTTAGATTCATATGATATGGATGGTTTCTTTCAAAAACAATTTCATAAATTCCAAGATCCCAGAGTGAACGGTCTTTCTTTTTCGGAAGAAGAGAACTCTCAGTGGTCACCCAAGAATAAAATATTTGTTAATTATAAAGGTAAACCAATTTTTCCTAGATCTGAGAATCAGGAAAAATTTGCGAACAGCTTACGCAATGCCTTTGTAAGCTTTGGATTAGGTCCAGCTGGAACTGGTAAGACTTTTCTTTCGATAGCTTCTGCTTGTCGAATGATGCAAGCGGGAGAGATTGATCGATTAGTTTTGACTCGTCCAGCAGTGGAAGCAGGTGAAAGTCTAGGATTTCTTCCTGGAGATTTAGTTGAGAAAGTTAATCCTTATCTTAGACCAATTTATGATGCCTTGCATGAATGCATTGGTTTCGAGAAGACCACCGAACTAATATCAGTTGGCAAAATTGAAATCGCTCCTATAGCATTTATGAGAGGGCGAACTCTTGCGAATTCTTTTATCATACTTGACGAAGCTCAGAACTGTACACTTCCACAACTGAAAATGTTCCTAACAAGATTTGGTAAAAATTCAAGAATGAGTATCTCAGGAGATATCTCTCAAATTGATTTAGACTATGGTAGGTCGGGATTGGAGAAGGTTGCCGAAATTTTGCTAGGAGTCAAAGGAATCGATATTATAGAGTTTACTGAAGAGGACATTACACGTCACCCGATCGTAGAAAGAATAGTTAGAAGGTTTGCAGGAAAGGGCTTATGATATCAAAATATTTAGAAGACTTCATGGCTCGTATCACTGACAGTTTAACGAAGGTAAGGTCATTATATTTTGTAAGGAATCTTCAGTTTGCCTTAATTTTTATCACACTTGCAGCAGTAACATATATACTTGCAAGGCCTTATTTGGGGCAACCTAAGGTAGATACAAGTCCAGACGGATTATATTCAATAGGGAAATCTTCACCTGAGACTATCGTAAGCAGTAAAGAAATATTTTATGATGACCAAGAGAAGACTTTAGCAGCAAAAGTCAAAGCCGAACAATCTGTCCCTTATCATTTTGATAAGGACTATTCAATTTTGACAAATGTGATAGATCTTTATATTCAAGAAGATGTTGATAACCTTAAAAGTTTTGCCTCATCTGAGAACCGAAATAATTTAAATAAACTAAAATCTGATGTCTCTAGATGGAAAAGGAGAAGTAACGAGGATCTTAAGCTTCTAGTTGATTACCCAAAGAAAGAAAAGTTAAAAAGTGCGATAGAGCAATATACCAATATAGTATTTGGAAAAACTTGTATTCTCAAAGATTCTAAGATTGATTCTAAAAATCTGGAGAAGGTTGGTGGTCGTGTTCGAAATGAAGGCAAGAAGGATAGTGATTCACTTTTAACATCAGAATATATATTCAATCGATCAGAAATGTATAACAATCGAGAGGTAGTAGAAAGATTAAGGGGCCTGGCTGAACAAAATATTAAAGGTTTTAATTCTGAGCTTCTCTCTGTCATAGTTAAGGTGGGACAATCTTATAT
The DNA here is from genome assembly GCA_009991425.1 of Leptospira sp. Lineage (GTDB taxonomy): Bacteria > Spirochaetota > Leptospiria > Leptospirales > Leptospiraceae. The sequence goes on along the minus strand of JAACWH010000038.1, from coordinate 19,863 downwards.
TTTTTCTTACCCTGCTTGTGAATACAATTCGGAGGAAACAGAAAAGGCTAGAGCTAAGGCTGGTAAACTTGTTGATGTTGTAAAAAGTAAAATTGGATCTAATCAAGTCATCGTTCGGGGAGGAGAGATAATCACTCCTGAAATTAGTACAAGACTTGAGATTCTTAATAAATATGCAACTCGGGCTAATCTATCATCGATTATTTCCATGCTCTTAGTTCAAATAGTTTTTGTATTAATTATTGCTAGTTTTTTGATAAAATACAATCATAAAAGATTGAATGATGTCTCCAGTAATGTTGTAGTTTTTTCTATGATCTGGTTGATACTAATATTTACTTTCATAGTTTCACAGATATATTTTAATGTAGAATCCGATTTTATGACCACCTATTATTTCTCGCTGTTTATTCCTATTGGAATGGTCTGTCTATTAATCAGTTTTATTTATGATGAAAAAATGGCCTTAGCCCTAGGGTTTTATCTTTCTTTCTTTGTATTCTTTGCCTCTCATAATAATTCGACATCATTGATACTATGTATTTCTACCTCAGTAGCTGGCTCTCTTTATGGGATGCGGATTCGCAAAAGAATAGATTTTGTTAAAGCGGCTTTCCTTCTCGCAGTAATTCAATTAGTTGTTTCCACTAGTGGATATTTATTTGATTCTAGGGACTACTGGGTATCAAACCCTACCGGTAATTTCTTTACTGACTTCTTTAATTCAAATATCTTTAGACTATATATGCTTTGCGCAGTGAATGGATTTCTATCTGCTATTGCAATGCAGTTTATATTGCCCATTTACGAATACATTTTTAACATTCCTACTAGATTTAAGTTAGTTGAGCTTGCCGATACGGGGCATCCACTTTTGCAAGCACTCTTGACTAAGGCGCCTTCTACCTATACTCATACTTTTTTAGTTGCTGCCTTATCAGAAAGAGCCGCACAGAATTTAGGTTTAGATTGGTTGCTAACGCGCGTTGGTGTATACTACCATGATATTGGAAAAATTCCTAATGCAGGCTTTTTCGTAGAGAACCAACATTTGATACCAAAGCCTGAGAACATCGATAAAGACAATCCATCCATGGCAGCTAAAGTTGTCATTGATCACGTGTTAGATGGAATAGAAATGGCTAAAAAAGCAAGATTGCCTAGGGAAGTAATTAGCTTTATTCCTGAACACCATGGAACAAGTACTATGGCTTTCTTCTATCATAAAGCGCTTGCTAGTCTATCGGTAAAACAAAGAAGAAAGATTTCTAAATCAGACTTCCAATACCCAGGACCAAAGCCTCAGTCTAAGGAGACAGGTATTGTAATGATTGCTGATTCTTTGGAGGCAGCATCAAGATCCTTAGACGAAGTCACTCGAGAATCTCTGGATAATTTAATCCAAAAGATAATCGGTATTAAATTAGCAGAAAATCAACTCGATGAATCGGGACTTACAATTGGTGATCTAGAAGTAATTAAGGTATCTTTTATGGAAGTTTTACTATCTAGTTTACACCAAAGACCTAAGTATCCTAAGCCTGAAGATACTAAGGCTTTGGAAAATAGTTCTAAAAAACAGAAAACGAAATCTTAAAATTTTTCAATGAACTCTATAAAAGTTGAAGTTACTGAAATCTTAATAGATGCTTCAATATTAGAATCTATTGAAAGAGATGTATCAACTGCTGTTCATTATTTAAAACCTGATTGCTTACTCACTTGGGAAATTTCTATATTAATTTGTTCAGATATAGAAATCCAAACAATCAATCGCACTCGGCGAGGAAAAAATAAGCCTACAGATGTTTTGTCATTTCCAATCATAGATCTCAATTTACCTATTCCTCATCAGATTATTGGAGAGATAGTTATTTCATGGAACACCACTCTTCATCAAGCGGAGAAAATCGGACATTCTGTTCGTGATGAATTTTATAGATTACTCGTTCATGGGATTTTACATCTTTTCGGTTTTGATCATGAATTAAGTATTCAAGATGAAGAAATTATGAAGAAAAAAGAAGATGAAATATTAAATTTACTTTTGGGCGAATCTAATTGGGATTAAAAAAAGATTCTGGTATCATAATATCTGCAAAAGATATGAATGAGGCGGATCGATTGATAACAGTTCTTTCTCAAGAAGGACCTAGGCAAAATTATTTTATAAGAGGTCTTCGTAAGTCAAAATCAAGATCGAAACCCGCAGCCGAGCTAGGTTCTTTTGTAGAAATAAATTATTATGATAGAGAAGGTAAGGATTGGAAGGATGTCAAGGAAACACATCTCATCAACCGTTTTGATGAAATCAAATCTTCAGTGATCGGATTGTATTTCCTTTCCTATATTTCAGAAATCTGCTCTTTACTTTTACCAGAGGGAGAAAATCATACTAAGGAAGCCGTCTTAATAATCAAAGCTATGGAGGAAGTCAATGTGAATGGATTCTATTATGGAATTCTTCCATTTGTCAAAGTTAGGCTGTTAGGTTATTTGGGACTCTTCCCAGAAGATTTTCTTTGTGTGGATTGTGGGGAAGATCTTTGGATTAAAAAGGAAGCCGATGTGAATGATACTAGTTTAGAAATGTTCTGTGGTGAATGTCGAAGTATTATAAAAAATAAAATCAATACTTTGAAATTATTCAAAGATTGCAGCAGGGTCAAATTTTCAGAACTTTTTTCAAGAGAAATTCCTATGGATTGGATTAAGGATTTGGATAGAATTTTAAATCACTTTTTGGAATCTTATTTAGGAAGAAGCTTGAAAACATCTAAGGAATTTTATAGGCTATTAGAAAATGAACCCATTCATTAAAACTTTAGTTCTTTTGATGCTTTTATCGCTAACTATATTTTCCATTTCTTTGGCTATGAACAAAGAGAAGTCTATAAGCTATAAATTTTCCAGAGAAAAAGAACAAAAAAAGGAATCCTTTAGAGAATATTTATACTCGGAAAAATCCTTAATCTTTAAGGAATTAGAGGACAACTGGTGTAGGAAATTCAATTGCAATTCTCGATAGATTTAGAAAACTATCAGCAAGCATGCAAGTTCAAGATTTAATCAAAGAAAAAGTTCTTTCAGAATTAAAAGAATCAATATCAGAATTTCTCAATTCAACCGAAATAAAAATAGAAGATTGTAAAGTTCGTATAGAATATTCTCGAGAGGAAAAATTCGGAAATTATTCTTCCCCCTTTGCTATGGAGAATAAAAATCTATTTGGTAAACCACCGATAGAAATAGCAAAATCATTAACTGAATTTATAGAAAAAAGAAATCAAAGTTCATTAGTATTTAGCGAGATAACTTGCACGGCTCCTGGTTTTATAAATTTTCGAGTCCACATTTCTCATCTTTTATTATTAATAAATAATTTTATTCTTAAGGATGATCCTTTTGTTAAATTGGTAGAGTCCAAGAAAATCAATTTAGAATTCGTAAGCGCAAATCCCACTGGCCCTTTGAATATTGTTTCTGCTCGTGCCTGTGCTTATGGGGATTCTTTGGCTAAATTACTTTTGACTTTAGGGCATAAAGTCGAAAGAGAATTCTATGTAAATGATTATGGAAATCAGGTGAACTTGCTAGGGGTTGCTTGTATCTTGCGCACCAAAGAAAAATTAGGTGAGAACATAGTATTTCAAGAAGAAGATGATGGACGATCTGTAAATGAACTAATTGAAGCAAATATTCTTCCCAAAGAAAGTTATAGAGGAGAATACATTAAAGAGATTGTGGAAGCAATTTCTTTGCAGGCAGATATATGGACAAAGATACTTAACCTTTTGAAAGAAAAATCATGGGAGGCACTTATTGAATTGTATTCACTTCAGGCTATAGAAAGTAATTTAAATGGCCAGAAGAAAGATCTTTTTGATTTCGGTGTTAAGTTTGATAGATTCTTCTCTGAAAGAACCTTACATGAATCAGGCGCTGTCTTGAAATCTATCGAAGATCTTGAAAAGACTGGTGACATCTTCGAAGAAGATGGAAAGAAAGTATTCCAATCAACTAAATACGGAGATGATAAAGATAGAGTAGTGATCCGTGATGATGGAAGGCCTACCTATTTGCTTGCTGACATCGCGTACCATAAAAACAAACTCGATCGCGGATATGATGAAATTATAGATATTTGGGGACCTGATCACCACGGTTACATAGCGAGACTCTCAGGAGCAATGCAATCACTTGGTTCTGATAAGGAAACATTCAAAGTAATAATCTGCCAACAAGTGAATCTCATTGAAGATGGTAAGAAAGTAAAGATGAGTAAGCGTCTCGGTAATTTTCAAAGGATGACGGATCTCATTCACTACCTTGGTAAGAATGCTAAGGATGTTGGTCGGTATTTTTTCACAACAAGAACAGCGGAAGCTCCTTTGGATTTTGATTTAGATCTCGCAAAAGATGAATCGGATAAGAATCCTGTTTTTTATCTTCAGTATGCGCATGCGAGAATTTGTTCAATCTTTAGAGAAGTTGGCGAGGAGTATTCAAGCGAGTTTGCTGGTAGTTTTGAATGGACAGATGATCGTTTAAATTTGCTATTTTGGATAGCTAGATTTTCAGAAGAAGTCTACGATGCTGCCGTAAACAGGGAACCTCATAGAATCGCAACTTACCTACAGAGCTTGGCGAAACATTTTACAAGATTTTATGGAAATAAAATAAATAGATTAAAAGATTGTGATGAAGCAACTCGCTTGAGTCTTGCTTATATTTGTAAGGCGACTCAATTAACACTTCAACAAGGATTGGCTATTCTTGGAATTGATGCACCTGAAAGAATGGAAAAACAACAATAATGAACTATTCTATCACTATCATAGCAACAGGATCTGAAATTACAGGTGGCAAATCACAAGATACCAATTCTATGTGGATGGCAAATGAATTATCAGGTCTTGGAATCAAGGTAAGGAATTTTCTTGCACTGCCAGATGATCCTGAAATTATTTATGAAGAAGTTTCTTCTCTTCGTGATAGATCTTTGCAAAGAAAGGATGAAGTATCTTGGATTATCTTAACAGGTGGACTTGGTCCAACTGAGGATGATTATACGGTTGATGTTATTCTTAAAATCTTAAATAAACCTGCCGAGCAAGTTGTTAAAGCGAGATTAAGGTTAGAGGCAATTTACAAAGCTAGAGGAAGAGATCTAGGTGATATAGTCCCAGCTGTCCTTAGGCAAACTAGAATACCAGCAGATTCAATACCCTTGGATAATAAAGTAGGAATCGCTCCTGGTTTTATCTCTGATCTAGCGCCTAATGTGCATTTATGTTGTATGCCTGGTGTTCCACCAGAAATGCGTGAGATGTTCACAAGAAGGCTTCTGCCTAAGATTAGAGAATCTATTACACCTCAGAAAATGTATCGAGCGGAAAAATTAATCTGGAATCAGGGAGAATCTCTCTACCAAGAAAAATTTGTTAAAAACCATCCCATCCTACAAACTGGTAGAGTTGAATGGGGAGTTACTGCTAAACGAGGTTATGTTAAAGTAACCTTCTTAAGTCCTAAAGAATCTGATTTAGCAACACTACTTATTGACTTGGATAAAATGTTTCCAGATTCTTGTTCTGATGATATCTTCCTATTGACGCCTAAAATTCTAATAGATCAAAACCAAAAGATAGCTGTAGCAGAATCCTGTACAGGTGGTTGGGTAGGCAAATTATTTACTGATTTACCTGGTTCGTCTAAATATTTTATTTCCTCTCTTGTGACTTATGATAATATTGCAAAAGAAAATATTCTTTTTGTGAATTCAGAAACCTTGCAGAAGAAAGGTGCTGTTAGTCCTGAGGTTGCAATTCAAATGACACAAGGACTTGAAAAACATTTTGATGTGGATTATTCTTTAAGTATTACTGGAATAGCTGGACCAGAGGGTGGAACGGAAGATAAACCAGTCGGATTAGTCTATATTGCCACTAAGAAAAAGGGTCAAGCAGCCCGCGTGATTGAATATAGATTCCCAGGTAATCGTGAAATTATTCGTGAGGCTAGCGCTCATAATGCGATGTTTCAATTGTATAAGGAAATAACTCAATGAAAATATATTTATTTTCTTCTATAGCATTTCTAATAATATTTCTCATTTTTCCTAAATCCAATTATGATTTTCAAGTTAACCTCATTGATACTTGGATTTGGGATAAGGAAGGTGGATACGGAACTAAATCTGCTCTTAACTCAGAAGATCCATTCACTAATTTGGCCGGTTATAAAATTGCTGGCTCATTCTATTCTTTCCCATCTAAAAGATTATTCAAAATAGATGAAGCCTATCTCATTGATTATTCACTTTTTGGAGAAGGCTTCTTCCAATATAAAAAATTAGGGGACGAGGTATCTTTCTTTGATAGTAATAATGAATTATTTTGGAGAAAGACATATTCAAGTTATCCAAGACCAGGATATAATCCGAATTTAATTCCTTTTGTAGCAGGCGATGGTAATATTGTTTTCATTGTGGATAAAAACGGAAACCAAACAGGCATTGAACAGGTTACTGGACGATTTACAACAGATATTTCATACTCATACTATTCTGATAATACCATTATACTTTTTTCGGGTGGGGAGTATTTCTTACTAGATGGAAAAGGAAATATTTTGTTAAAGCATAATGGAAAAGATATAGAACATACTCAAAGTTATTTTGCTAAGTCAGTAGCATTGTCTCCTAGTGGTAAAGTATTTGCAATACATGCTCAAGATGGAGATTTAGATTCAATAACTGCGTATGATTTGAAAAATGAAAAAATCTATAGTAAATTATTAAGTTCTATTGTCCCTAATAAAATTTATCTGGCAGTAGATGATGATGGTTCTATCTTATACTATGAAAATGATTTAGTATTTTTACTTGATGCTAGAGGAGATGAAGTAGCAAAATTTAAGACTGATACAAGAAAAGTCTATCAACCAGTCATGGTAAAAGACGGCATGTTCTTTTATCAATCAGGAAATGAATTAAAAATTATAAATAAAGAAGGGGTATTGCTAAGAGAAATTTTCTTGCCAAGTAATTTTAAGCCTCTTAGATTTATTCCTTCTAAATCAATAAATAATTTTTATATAGAGACTTCAAAGGATATTCGTCAGCTTACGCTTCATAAATAGACAGAGATTTGAATCCGGAACGGCCTGCTTTGTCAATAAGAGATATAATTTCAGTCATTTTATTTTTTTGAATATTGAAGATTAATTGGTCACTTATTTCTCTACAGATATAAAGACCTCTTCCATGAGAATCAGCTAATCCTGGAGGAAAACCAGTACTATTATCATTCGTTATATGCCTATCGAGTCGCATAATGATTTCTTCTTTTTTTAAGGAACCAAATCTATCCTGAATCACCAAGATAATGGTATTTTTATCGTGACCATAACCTATTGTAAAGTAATCTTCTTGTTGTAGGTCTATATTTTCCAAAGGAACAATGAGGTCATTCGATGGAATCTCAAATTGGTATTTGTATCTGCCATCATTATCTTTAGGTGCACGAATCATTGCATTAGCTGTCAATTCTTCTAAAACCTGTTGAATTGAATTCGGAGCACCTTGTTGTATCATATACTTCGCTATTTTGCCAGTGAGAATATTTCTTTCTTTGTCACTTTTGATAGTCTTATAGACTATACCTGATTCTGGAGGAGTTTGAAATCCAGAATTCAATTCACTATCAATTATTTGAAATGAATCTGGAAAATATTTTTCAACACCTAAAATATTTTTAGTTAATAATTTATGAATCATTACTTCAATGACTCTGATGTCTAAAAATGAATATTTAGGAATTATATTCCAGACATTATGCTCTTTGGCGAAATTTATATAATCATTAATGTTGTAAGCAGTAATCAATGCATAAATAATCTTAGGATAGTTATCTTGAATGAATTTAACTAAATCCAAACCAGATTTACCTGGCATTCGGATATCGGTAATCACTAAATCAATCTTGTGTTTTTGCAGTAATTCAACTGCACTTTCATAATCTTCTGCATCGTATACATCATAATTTACCGAAAGTAAATCTTTGATACCTTCTCGAATTGAATGATTGTCTTCTACAATTAGAATATTATTCATTTTCTTTGTTTCCATAGGGAAGGGAAATAGTAAACCTAGTTATATCTTCATAACTTTTAACTGTAATATTTCCATTGTGTTCCTTAATTACGCTATAAACAATTGATAAACCTAATCCTGTCCCATTACTTTGTTTGTTATTCGAAAAAAATGGATCGAATATTTTGTTTATAACAGATTCACTCATTCCACCCGCATTGTCTTCAACAATTATATGAATCATATTTTTTGTTTTTCGAACTTCTATGGTAATTTTTCCTGATCGGTAGTCGAAGGCTTGCAAAGAATTTCGAAACAAATTTAAGAATACTCTTTCAATTTTTATTGGATTAAAAGGCATTAAATAATTAGTTTCGAAATCTAATTTCCATTTAATATTTTTACTAAGAACAGGATACAATCGAACTACATTTTCATGAGCCTTTCTTATTGTTTCGCAAATGTCTCCTTGGCTGACCTTTAGTTTATCTGATTTTGCGAAGCTAATAATTTCACTAACTATTAATGCAGCTTTGGTGACGTCTGTACGTATCATATCTAATCTCTTTTCGATGAATTCGACATTATTTGTTTTAATGCTTTTTTGGAGATTTTGTAAAGTGAGGCTAATTCCTGTTAATGGATTGTTGAGTTCATGAGCTACACCTGAAACTAAAATTCCTATAGATGCAAGATTTCTCATCCTTAATGATTCTTCATCTTTTTCCTTAATTGTTGTGATATCAGAAATTTTTTCTACAAAGGAGTTGATAGAGTCATTATTTGCTTGCATGGGAAAGAAATCTAAGTAAAGATTCTGTGTTCTATCTTTTTTCTTAAAAAGTATTTCGCGGCTGATTGAGTTTCTTTTTCCATTTTGTTTTTTGGGAAAAATTTGATTGAGATCAATTGCATTATTATTCTTTTGAATTGGACAGTATGGACAGACTTCGTCTCTGTTGTAAATTGCTTCATAGCATTTTTTGCTATCTAGTTCTTCTTTACTAATGTTTATAAAGTCTATAGCAGTTTGGTTTGCTTTTAATATATTAAACTCGGGAGATATTTGTAGTATAGGTTCTGTTATTCCATCTAAAATTGATTCTAGATTCTCAATTTCAGATGTCAGGTATTCTGAATTTTCTTCCATTTTAATAGTTCAGAGAATTTTTTAAGGAATTAATTCTCTTATTTTGCATTTTATTTTCTGTCTGCTTTTGGAGATGTAAGATTAGATTTAATTGGATAAGAGAATCTTGCAAAAGTTTAAGATAGAAATTTTTCTTAAAGCTATTACGACTTTTATTAATTCCAGAATTAGGTATGGCAGAAAGTGGATAAACGTCTGTTAGAACTCCATCAAGTGTATGAATTTCTAAATCATTGATTGCTTGATCCATCGGAGTCTCATCGATTATTTTTGTATAAGTTCTAGGGGACGTACCAGTTTCTTCAATTTTAACAACATATTCTATACGTGAGAGAACCGATCCGTTGAATTCAAGTAGGATAGTTTTTTCTTCTGAACTTTTTATATTCAATCGGTCTAATGGATCTTCGATGACATTGTATTTGATAATTTTGATGCCAGTTCTATTCGGATAATCTCCTAAAAAACGTATGATGGTATTGGAAGGAAGTGTATGAATCTTAGGAAGTGCTAGTAATTCTCTTGCTCGGTTAAGACCTTCATAGTGAGAACGAATGTTTTCATCCAATCTTTGTTCTTCTCGATCTTGAGTGGATTGAGCAAAAAGAAGAGAAGGTAAAAGTAAGCTAATTATTATTAACTTACTTATTATTGATAAAGGATTTAGAATTTTATAGAATTTTATAGGAAGGAAAAAAAGGAATAAATTTCTATATTTATTCTGGTTTTGTTTCAGAGTTCGGTGTTGTTGCTTCTTCTTTGGTATCTGCATTTAATTCCGGTGCTGCTTGGAAAGTTCCAGGATCATTTAAAGCCTCTGGAATCAATTTATCATCGCTCTTCGCAAAAAGAAAGGAAAGTAATAGTGCCAAAAGAATAAAAATTACCCCAGTCCAACGAGTGATTTTCGTCATTACATCAGCAGTGGAAGCTCCAAAAACAGAGGAGGAACCACCACCAGTCAACATTCCGCTAGAAGACCCTTTGCTGGTTTGAACCATGACAAGGAAAATCAAGAAAAGACAGGTAACACAAAAAATGACTAGAACTGAAGTAATTAAAAATCCCATATTATTTCCAAATTATTTTATGCAAGTCACGTGACAATCACAATAGACCTAGAAAGGAATCCAACTTTTGGGAAGCTCCACCTACAAGTCCACCATCTATATTCTTTTCAGCGAGTAGAGACTTGATATTATCAGGCTTTACTGAACCGCCATATAGAATGGGCATAGCTTCTGCTATTGTTTCCCCGCCTACAAAGAGACTGGCAATTTCTTTACGAAGGAAGGCATGTGCCTCTTCCGCAATCTGAGGAGTTGCAGTCTTACCCGTACCAATTGCCCAGACTGGTTCATAAGCAAGAACCAAGTTACCAAATAGAGAACTAGGAATATCTTTCAAACCTTCATGGATTTGAGAGACTAAGACTTCAAAAGTTCTACCTGATTCTCTTTCAGCAAGAGATTCTCCAACACAATAAACAACAGTCCATTTTCGATTCAGTAGGAAATTTATTTTTTCTCGACAGGATGAATTGGTCTCACCTAAAAATTGTCTACGTTCAGAATGTCCAACAAGTGCAAGGTTGATCCCCAATTCTTCAGCTTGAACAGGAGAAGTTTCTCCAGTCATAGCAGTGAGTTCAGATGGATAAAAATTTTGCAGACCGACCTTGATTCCCGAGCCTTCCAATATTTGAGATGCAGAGGGAACATGCAGATGCGATGGGAAAACCCAAACAGCTCTCTTGCCATCCTTTGGCTGTCCTTCTTTCAAACCACGGGAAAGCTTAGTTGCTTCCGCGTGACTTAGATTCATCTTCCAATTGCCTGCAATTATAACTGGTCTCATTTATTTCCCTCGCTTAATAATACTTTAACGCCTGGTAGAGTCTTGCCTTCTAGGAATTCTAGAGAAGCTCCTCCACCTGTTGAGATATGAGTGATCTTGTCTGCGACTTTTGCCTTATTGACTGCGGCAATAGAATCCCCACCACCAACAACTGTTACAGCTTTTGATTTGGCAACTGCCTTAGCAATTTGTATCGTTCCATTGGCAAAAGGATCCATCTCAAATACACCCATAGGTCCGTTCCAAAGAATTGTATTGGCTTCTTTGATGATCTTTTCATAGTTAGAAATTGTCTTGGAACCAATGTCCATTGCCATCCAAGCATCTAAGATTCCCATTTTGTCAACAGACTTAGTCTTAGCTTTCTCAGAAAATGAATCAGCAATGATATGGTCTACCGGAAGTTGCATGTCGATGCCTTGCACACCTGCACGATCGATCAATTGGTAGGCTTGGACTTCGTAGTCTTTTTCGAAGAGAGACTTTCCTATTGGAATAGCTCTTGATTTCAAAAAAGTATAGGACATTCCACCGCCAATCAAAATATGATCCACCTTTTCGATGAGGTTCTTGATGATTCCAATTTTGCTAGAGACTTTGGATCCACCAATGATAGCAACAAATGGCTTCTTAGGTCTTGACATAAGAGATGTTAGTGTCTCGACTTCTTTACGCATCAGTAATCCAGCAAAGCAGGGAATAATATGAGCAATACCTTCTGTGGATGCATGTGCTCTGTGAGCTGCTCCAAAGGCGTCATTGACATATACATCAGCAAGCTTTGCTAGAGATTCAGAAAACTTTTTGTCGTTGGTTTCTTCCTCAGCATGATAACGAAGATTCTCCAAAAGTAGGATTTCCCCTTTAATAAGAGCCTTAGATGCTGCCTCGACTTCCGATCCAATTACCTTGTCGGAAAATTTCACAGGAATAGAAGTGAGTTTCTGAAGCGCATCAAATACAGGCTTCATGGAAAATTCTGGATCTGGTTTACCTTTAGGCCGTCCTAGATGCGAAGCTATAATAATCTTCGCACCCTTTTTCGCCAAAAGTTCTATGGTAGGTAAGGTCTTTTCTATTCGAGTCGTGTCAGTTGCTGCACCATTTTCTATAGGAACATTGAAATCAACTCGAAGAAATACTCTTTTACCACTGAGGTCTTCGTCTTCTAAATTAGGAAGATTCATTCTTTACCCTTTAGAAGACATGTATCGAATCAAGTCTAGAACTCTGTTCGAATAACCCATCTCATTATCATACCAAGAAACTAATTTAAAAAATCTATCGTTCAATTCGATGCAAGCATCTGCATCAAAGATAGAAGAAAGCGTATCTCCAATAAAGTCATTGGATACCACCATTTCTTCCGTGTAACCTAAAATCCCTTTCATGGAACCTTCGCTTGCTTCCTTCATTTTCTTGCGAATCTCAGCAAGGCTAGTTGCTTTTTCTGTCTTAACAGTTAAGTCAACTACTGATACATCCGGAGTCGGAACTCGGAAAGCCATTCCGGTAAGTTTACCAGCTAGTTCAGGAATACAAAGTGTAACAGCTTTTGCTGCACCTGTTGCAGCTGGGATGATGTTTTGAGCTGCACCTCTTCCACCTCGGAAGTCTTTCTTAGAAGGACCATCCACAGTAGGCTGTGTCGCAGTCATAGCATGAACAGTAGTCATGAGTCCTTCAGCAAAACCAAAATTGTCTAAGACGACTTTAACAATTGGTGCCAGGCAGTTGGTTGTACAAGATGCATTGGATACAATATGGTCGGTTGCAGGATTGTATTTTTCATTGTTGACGCCCATCACAAAAGTAGGGATCTCTTTATCTTTTGCGGGAGCGGAAATAAGAACTTTCTTAGCACCAGCTTGCAAGTGTTTGCTTGCGCCAGTCATGTCTGTAAAAAGTCCAGTAGATTCCACAACGAAATCTACCTTTAGATCTTTCCAGGGAAGACTCGCTGGATCTCTTTCCGAGATGCATTTTATTTTCTTACCGTCCACGATAAGAGAGTCGTCAGTGTGCTCAACAGTTCCATCATATCTACCGTGGGTTGAGTCGTATTTTAAAAGATAGGCCAAGTTGTCTGGAGTAACGAGGTCGTTGATTGCTACGAACTCCAAATTTTTGTCTTTCATTCCAGAACGAAGAACTAGTCTTCCTATTCTACCAAATCCATTGATGGCAATTCTAATCATATCCTACTCCGAGGTTTTTTTTCCATGCTAAGAGAGAAACTTTATCTGTAAACTTAGATTCAAGGAGAAAAGTGGCCAACAATCTGTTCCATGGGAATGGTTCCAATGAAGCGGGAATCCATAGCCTCGTCGCGATTGTCAGCTAAAAGAAAAAGATGCCCTTCCGGAACACGGATCTCTGCCATACTATCTCTGGGCGTAAAATCTGCGGGCAGGGGGGGACGCATGTCTTTGTACTGGATGGGGTAGAGTTCAGGTGGGATTACTTCGCCATTTCGAATTAGAGTTTTGTTCTCGAGGCGAATTCTATCTCCAGGTCTACCCAAGATGCGTGCAAGTAGGTATCCTGATTCTCTTTGGGCAAGAACGATTTCGCCTATGGGGATGTCCTTGGCTTTGCGCCATTTATATAGATAGGCTGAGTCGCCCATTTTTAATGTAGGTTCCATGGTTGCTGTTGTGATTGCAACAGGTGTTAGAAAAAATCCGCGGATCAATAACGAACTCAAAGCCCCAAAAATAAGACCTATTCCCAATACTAGGGCAAGTTTCTTAGGTTGGATTTTCTTTTTCTTTTTCTCGATGTTGTAGGGAACAGCCATAATTCATTTTCCTAGGAAAGACTAATTCAAGGTATTTGACTGGGTGATAAAAAGCAAAGAGAAATTTGAGTAAGGAAAAGTATGCTGATTGGAGGATATATAAAAGAAAAGGAATGTCTTATCATGTTTGTCATGAAGTTGAAAATGTGTATTAACTATTTTTAGTTAAATTAATCAATTATATAATTGTAAAAAAATTCATTCTTAATTAAGTTAGGTTAATTCTGATTGATTGGAATAGGAAAATAGTATTAAGTAAAGCGGGATTGTGGGAAATTTTGATAAAGGGTAAAACAAAAAATCTATTTAAACCAGGAAAATGGAAGCTATGAGAATATTTATTATCTCAAGTATTTTTTTAATGTTATTAATAAATTGTTATTCTAGTCGAGATCGATGCTACCCACAAAATTATGAATCTTCACAAGAATTTTGTGAATTTACTTTTTTGTTAAGAGTAAATGAGCAAACTGGTTTTACTGAAAGTAGAAAAAAGGATACTATTTTAGTGGCTTGTCTTCAAGCCGAATTACAACGTAAGTCTTGCGATTCAAAAACTAATCTTGATGTCCGGAATTAGTTATATTTTTTATGTATTGGAATAAAAATTGAGAATCATTGACTCACGACTCCAAGCGAAGTGCAACCTTACACTGGCTCGTTGCGCTAAAGTATTAACTTAGATATAAATGAGAGACTTAGCATTAGGGTAGCTAGTATCAAAATTATTAATTAAAAATTTTATGGATTTTTGTGTATTATAAAAATTGCCTCTTCACATTTCCTTATGCACTCGCTTCTTTTATATGGCTGTGTTAAACTTTCAATAAATGTACGCTTGGTTGAAATTGTAGGACATTCTGATAAGCATTTCGATTTTTCTTCGAATTCTAAATAAATGGGGTAATCTTTTATGTTAATTTCTTTTTTATTTTTATTCTTCGCCAAAATATCAAAATTAATGAATAAAACTAAAAAGATAAAATTAAGTAAAAAAATATTATTCGAAACAATTCTTAATTTTAAATTAATTTCAATTACAAAGTAATCTTTAAAGAAATTTCATCAACTTTTTTATTGAGCTGAGCCTCGCATAAACGAGTTAATTGGATATAATGTCTGTTATATTATAAGAATATATGATTTTATGAGCTAAATGGATTAAATTCAATTTAAAGAAGCTTGAGATAATCGAGGAAAATAGAAGAAAAACAAAGATTTATGAAATTAATTCAATGGTTCAAACATAGTTCAAAAATCTTTGATTTTGCTAGACAATTGAAATCACAAAGCGAAAGGGATGGAGGCGGGGTCAATAAATTGGAAGTAGATAGAAGGCTATGAAACACAAACCAAGCAGCAATTTATTGACCGGAGCTGAGAGCCCGACCCAGCAGCATTTGAAATTATAAATTTTTCATATAAATTAACAAGCAAATTCAAATGCTTCTGGGATCGCCCAAGCATACAAAAGAAGTATTATTTCTGACAGTCCGCTATCATAGTGATCCTTAGCCTATTATTCTATATACACCAGTCTTTTGATAGTGCAGGGCAAACTTTCTGCAGCAGTTTCATTGATAAAAGGTGTAATTTCTGTTGAAATGCCTGTGTTTGTATCAACGTAGGAAAGCTTACAGCTTGTAAGGAAAGGTTCAGGAAGCGTTTCGGTTGGATCATCTAACTGAAAGAAGATTCTATCAAGCCCAGGAGCTAAAGCAAAGGTGTCAGCGAGCCCTCCTCCTCCAGGATTAATAGTAATAGCTGATCCCTGTTGTGCGGCAGTCTGCGAATTGTATTTATGAATAATAAAAGGGCCTCCATTCTGAAACACATGGTAGAGATATCCATTGTCACTATCTAAAAATGTTTTGGACAAATTATTGTAAATTGTTGAGGCATTCGGTCCTGAAAAATTTAGCAAAGTCGATGCAGTTGGATCGAAATTCTCGATGGAGTAACTGTACAATCTAAAGAAGGAACTTGATTCATCTAAATTGGAAATAAAATATTTTTTATTTTTATCATCACGTAATAATTCCATACCACTGGGAACCATGCTTCCACCTAAGGGTGAATACAAGACTGTATTCGAAAGATTTGGGATAGTGTTAATAAATTCATAGGGAGCTTCTGTGGAAATGATAGTTGCGTACGGGTTGTATCCACTGCTATCTTCCACTCTTTGCCAAATTAGATGTTTCAAATCTTTTTCTAAATAAAATGCACCCTTGGCATTGCTCGTTCCTACTGTTGCATTTGTTAAAGGAACTATTTTTTGATTTTCTATGGATAGAGTATCTGCATCGAGAATATATAAGATTCCTTCCGCATTGTAAGTTGGAGATGTTGTATAGGAACCACCTGATATGCCTATATATAATTTATTTGTGTCTTTGTTATATGCTATTCCAGAAATATCATTATCTTCAAAAACTGTGGCAAGTAATGGAATGTTAACGGTAGCTACTTCAGATTGGCTTGCCAAAGAAAATTTCTTTACTACATATTTAAGATTAATAAAATCTTTATAGATAAGAAAGAAATTCTCAGCCTTAAAATCTTTGGTAAAATTAAATTGGAAATCAAGCTCACTCGTTTCAGTATCGGAATGAATAAGGATGTTTCGATTCTGGAATCTTGTCTCTCCTGTCGCAGGATTGATTGCTGTGACGCCTAAGGCAAAATTTCCACCACTTCTGTTTATCTGGTAAAGTGCAACAATAGTAGGAAGCTTAACTTCCTGTTCAGTCGTTCTATTTAAAAGGCGTAGTAAATTAAAAAGGGAAAGCGTGGAATTGGGATCAAGTTCGCTCTTTTGGAAGGGTATACAATTTGAAATAAGAACGAAAAGGACGATTAGTCCTGAATGAATAAAATATAAAGATCTACTTTTTTGCATAAATCAATGGGTATACAATGAACATAAATTTTCAAGTCAATTCTTAATGAAATTCAATCTAACATAAATGGGATTCGTTTTTAATTTTTGAATAGTTTAGCAATGAAAATCAATAGAATTTAGAAAAAAGGAAATAAATATTTTAGAGAAATTTCAATAAATATTTTTGCATTAATTAGAATGCTATTTATTAAATCAATTTATTATTCAATTTTTCCTGATTGCAAATGCCTCATCGAAAAGAACATGATTCTATCCTTTAAGATTATTTTTAGGATGACATAAAACAACTAACCTGAATCTTATAAATAGAATATGCAAGGCTCATTTTGAATTAAGATTGGCGCAGTTCAAAATGACTTATAAAAATAAGAGGCAGTATCATGTATCATATAAAATTTTTTGTTCTAGTTTTGTTTATAGTTATCAATACATCGGCTTGCTATCTGCATCATGCTAATATTCAAGGTGATGCCTATGGAGCAAAAGAATTTATATTTGGGAAGGATCCTTTCTTTCAGGGGACTTTGCCTGTGAGAGTCGAATTTGATTCGAGTGAGAAAGCATTTGTAAAAGAGTATCTCAAACGCAAAGGGCAAAACATTGAAGTCACAGATAATACAATAGAAAGTTATTTTTCCGAAGAAATTGTAGCTAAATTTAGAAACAGTAAGTATTTTACTCATAATTCTTCAGCGAATATGAAAATTCGGATTGTTTCGTCTCTGGAAGAAGTAAAATCTCCGGTGATTAGTTTAATTGCGGCTATTGGAACTTTGGGAATTTTTCCTGCCATAACTCGTACATATGGAAGAATACAATTTGAACTTTATGATTCTTCCAAAAATAAAAGCATTCGAACTTTTAAATATCCGATTCAACATAGGCAATTTTTAGGGACATCTGCTATAATTCTTGGTTCTCTGCTTCCCTTATTCAGTGATCGATTTGATCACTCTACAAATGAGAGAAACTTTGCAATTATGCGAGTAGCTTTCCAACAGTTCGAAAATGATTTAATGCTTGAATTAGATAAAGATAAAACATTATTAAAGAGTTTTACATCAGAATCTAACAAAATATATGCGCTAATTCCGATCAAGAATAAATCGAGCTCTCTAAAATCTTCAGCAGATCAACTTCATTCTGCATTAGAATCACAATTTGTAAAAGCAGGACTTAACTTAGTAGAACGGAAAAAATTAGATGTATTGTTGGAGGAAATTAAATTCTCTCAAACGGGACTGACAGCATCCAATCGAATCGCTTTTGGTAAGTTGAGTAATGCCGATAGAGTTATCTTAGTAGAAGATTTCATTTTAAAAGAAGGTCAGAGTTCGAATAAAACAGAAATTTATTTTTCCATTCGTTGTGTGGATGTTGAAACTGGGAAAATCATTTGGTCTAAACTTTCTAAATATGCGAATTCAGAATCCAATTCTATTGATTGGCATATTGGTCTGTCAGCTCGTGAAATTATGTATCAATTGCAAACGCAGGGAGATATATGATAATTTGGGAATTTAAATTATTGAATAATCTAAAATTTCTATTTGTATTTATTTATACTTTTATATTTACAGGTTGTTACATTCATTATACAAAGGAAATTCCAACTAACAAAATCCTTGAAGAAAAAGATAATAACTTAGGTAGAACACAACTTCCCATTAAGTTAAAGCTAGACAGGTCAAATATACCAAAATCAATCGCCTTAAGCATTAAAAGATCAAGTTCATCTACAAGAAAAGACAACGCAGGTATTACTGAGGAAAGATTAAACAATTATTTAGAAAATTATTATTCTGAGGAAATTCTTTCAAAATTTAAAATGAGTGAACTTTTTATTAGCAATCCTGATTCAAATGTATTAATCCTAATTAAACCACTTCCCGATAGAGTAGAATTTGAAGATGTTCAAGGATTATTTTTGTATACTTTTGGTTTTATCCCTTTTGAAAGAAATTCCTATGGAGAAATTACATTTGAAATAATCGATTTAAATAAAAATGAAAAAATCAAAGCTTATACTTATGAAATGGAACATAGTGCTTATGAAGGCTTATCCATGTTTTTATTATCACCTTTTATTCCTTTGTTTTCAGACTATATTGATCACTCTACAAATGAGAGAACTTTCAGTATCATGCGTCGAGCCTTCGAAGCTTTTTTTCTTGAATTTCAGTATGATTTGGTGAAGGATCCTAAATTGTTGGAAAGCTTTTATGTAAAGGATTCTCCCAATTATTCTGTTCAATTCAAGAAATCTCTGAAAGAGAACAAATATGATTCTTTATTACTTTCTAATATGGAATCCGCATTGATTTCCAAAGGCTTTCAGATATTTGAATTAGATGAATTATCTACTAGCAAAACAAAAATCGATCGCATTATTTCGATTGAAAATCTGAGTTATGAAAAAACGGGATCAGGAAATAAAGAAACTATTCAGATAAATTACGAGGCTATTTGCAACGATTCCCTATCTAAGGAAACCTTCTGGAAGCAAAATATCAAATATACAACAAAGCCTAATGATGTAACAGATCATGAAATATTTCAGAATGCCGTGCAGGAACTATTCAATAAGCTTAGAGACAATGGTGATATATAAATCATTTTACCTGTTTATGACGATTTAAATAGTTATAGAGGGAATTATCATACTTAGGATGTATATCTCCATCCTTGGTGTTATCAAAATTTGGATTTTCATATTTGCAGGAAGAGTAACAGTGGCTATACCTAGGTTCGGTTAGATTTCTCTCTCGACCAGTGGAGTCAAAATATCGATTGCCACCCGATGCACCCTTACCGCCTACAGCTGCGGCAATGTATCCAGCAAAGCTTGTTATAGAAAGAGCAGTGTAGAGTGAATCTGATTTCTTATAACAAGCTTGCATACAGGAATTGAATGCAGCCAGGTCTTGTGTTTCAACTGCATACAGACTAGTCTCAGCTAATGCAAAAATTATAAAAGCTAACACAACTTTCTTTATCATATTTCGATTCTTATTGATGAATTAAAAAATGCAAGTTTTTAAAATATAGAATACTTG
>JAACWH010000008.1 GCA_009991425.1 Leptospira sp. | reverse complement strand
GAAAGGTAGTTTCTAATTTAGAAGAACAATTCTTTAACTTTTTATTTCTAAGATTCGCATATCTGTAATTTTTGCAGGAGCGCCATATATTTTAATTTTATACCATCGTTTATTTTGAAAGTGCTATTCTCATTCACACATTCAGAAAAAATTTGATTGCTTAATCTAAGCAAATACTATTGAGTTATAGAACATTCGTACAATTACTCAATGAGGTCGATATGAATATTTTAAATAAAATCACTTACCTTAATAAATGGATCAAATTTTCAGCAAAAAGTTTATTGTTAAAATTTTCTATACTAGTATTTTGCACCTTTTCTTTTTCCTGCTTTGAGATTCTTCATACTGTCCAAATACGTAAAAATGAAGTAAATGGACAGATGCATTTAATCCTGCCAAGGAAGATGTTCGGTCAAGAAATTTCTCAGGGAAATGGAATGACTTCTATGGATCAGAAGATTACTGAAATGAAAAAGAAGCAAAGCATGACTTCCTTGAAGTCCTTCGATGTTCAACAAAACACTACAGAATCAAATCTAATTATATCATTTTTATATTCTGGAACAATTCGAAGTAATTGGAAATACATAGTCCCAGAGAAGGGCGAACCTTCTGGATTTTTACTTCCATATAAGGATTCTTCCAATCAAATAATTTTCGTTACACATACTTTACCTAATAAGATAAACAATCAATCTATGGGTTCAGAGTTTGGAGAATCTATGTTTAAACAGTTTACTTATAAATTAATGGTAGCTTCTGATGTTAAGCCAAAGAAGGCTTCGCTCTATATAATAAACGAGCAAGGTGAATCCAAGGAATCAGAAATTCCAATCATTGGAGAAAGTGAGAATATGCTCTATGTTTTACCCATAGAATGTTCAAACGGAAATTGTATTTTAATCTTATCTGACCAATTGAAGATAAACAAAACAGAATCTGATCGAATTGCAAAAGATATTAAATCAAAGTTAAGTGAAAATTACCAAGAGATGGTTCGAATCAAAGAAGAAAGAGAGAAAATATTAGCTGAAGAAGAAAAGAAAGAGAATGAAAAGTTAGAAAATAAATCTAATCTTAAGGATGAAAACTCAATCTAAAAACTCAATCGAACTTAGGTTTTTCTACTGGGAGAAAGATATTAAATTCCGTTCTCCCAACTTCGGAGTCTACTTTGATAGTTCCTTTGTGCTTTTCAATAATTCCTTTTACAATACCAAGTCCAAGTCCTGATCCTTCCCCCTGGTCCTTTGTTGTAAAAAATGGATCCCATATTCTATCTTTAATTTCTTTTGTGATTCCAGTTCCATTATCACTAAATGAGACTACCACATAAGGATTGCCTGCTAGTTCCTTAACTGTTGTTGTTATCCTTATTAATGGATCTTTGGTTTTTTTCAAAGCATGGATTGCATTATTGATCAAATTTGTCCAAACTTGATTTAATTCATCTATATTACAGTATACTTTTGGTATAGAGCTGTAGTCTCTTTGGATATCAATGCCTTGTTTGATTTGGTTATGAAGTATTACTAAAGTATTTTCTATTCCTTCAGTAATGTCTGCCTCTCCGTAAGATGATTGATCCAGGTGGGAATAATACTTAAGTGCTTTTACGATTCTAACTACATTTTGAATAGAATATTTTATATTCTTAATATTTCTCGCTGCTCCTACTCCATTTTTTAAAATTTCCATAACGCTATGAGCTTTATTTTTATATAATTTAGCTACATCTTCTATTAAGTCTAAAATATTATTATCAACTATAAACTGAGATCCATCATTTGCATCAGTCTCATTAACTCCTAATTTGAGCATGGACTCTTTAATCTCTTTTTTGATTTTAAATTTTTGAGAGGGATCAATTCTTTTTCTTTGTGTCTCCCTCAGAAGTTTAACGAGCAGCTTGCGGAAACTTCTCCGAACTATTATGTTATTTAGATGGGGTTGAAGATCATTTACATGAAGATAGGTATAGAGCATATTATCTTCCAGATTATCAGATGCTGCATTGATTACACCTGCTGGTGTATTGATCTCATGTGCAATTCCTGCAACCATTACTCCCAAGGATGCCATCTTCTCTGACATTACTAATTGGGACTGGGTCTCTTCCAATTCTCTAGTTCTTTCCTTAACCTTAGCTTCAAGATTCTCGGTCATCGATATCAATTGATTGTAGAAGCTTGCATTGGATAAACTTAATGTAGATACCTCAACAATCTCACTTAATTTTTCTATATCATCTAAACTATAAATACCGTCTTCAGAAGCTTTCTTTGCAATAGTAAGTATGCCGAGAAGACCGCTATTAAGAACCAAAGGAACTATAATGTAGGCATTTGTCTTCTCGAAAAATTCTTTAGCTTTATCCAATGTTAATGGTAGGTGATCTAAGACAGTTTCTAAATCACTAGGGATAAGTAATCTAGGATTATCAGAAAGCCAAAGAACAAAAGGATCGTATACGTAAAAGAAAAAATGATCCTCACTGTCTTCTGGAAAAGGCTTGGGGTGAAAGGCTCCAGACTGTTCTTCCCATAGATAGATTCTAGCTTGACTTGCATTCAGAGAATGTTTAATGTAATTAGTGATTTTTTCGCAAACTGCAACAGGTTCATTGATGGAAATTAATGCACTCTTGAATTCATCCAAAGATGTGAGATATTCCATAATATCTGCTTTGCGATAACTTCTTTGCAAGAGTTTATCAACTTGGACAGCTTTTTTATTATTTCGAAATTTAATGACACCATATGCAAAGAGTATTGTTAATATGGAGCCTATCAATAGTCCATGCCGGGAATTGGTAACAAAATAGACCAAGAGATTTAGAGCAGTTGCTAGACTTAGCATAAATGCTAAGAACTCTGTCTCGTATGAAAATGTTATTTTCTTTAATTTTGAAATCATTGGAAATTGGATTCAATTTAGAAAATAGTTTCTAAATTGATCAATCTATTTTGCTTGTTTGAAATAAAAAGTTTACGATTCCCGCCTATTTACATTTGCTAGGATATCGACATTTTTCCTATGAGCAATTCTAAGCAACTATTTCGAATTTCCAAGATTTTCGGTGCCTATTATGAAATATATTCCCAAGAGCATGGCATCAATCTTGCTACCTTAAGAGGAAAACTTCGGCTAGAAACTAAAAAAGATCGTCATCCCTTTGTTGTAGGTGATTTAGTTTATGTAAACAAAAATGAGTCTTCCTGGATCATTGATTCACTAGTAGAACGAAAGTCAATATTGCATAGAAAATCAAGTTCCAAGGATGCACACGCACTCAGTGCTAACGCTGACTATGCTGTTCTTATTGTATCTTTAAAAGAGCCAGAAACGAAATCAGGATTTATAGATAGATTTCTTGCCGCAGTATCAATCTCTGGCATGGAGCCAATTCTCGTTTTTAATAAAACTGATTTGGTTAATGAAGATGAAATTATTTCAGCTACGAGTTACTACCAATTTCTTGGATATAAAATATTTACTGTTTCTATTCACGTAGAGAATTCTATTTTAGAATTAAAAGATTTTTTAAAAGGGAAGGTGAGTTTCCTTTCTGGTAATTCTGGTGTAGGAAAATCTTCTATTGTTAATCTTTTAACTGAATCTAAAATCCAATCTACTCAAGAAATCAGTGGTTCAACATCGAAGGGAAAGCATACTACTACGAATTCTACAGCAATTTTTATACCTGACGGAACTGTTTATATTGATTCTCCAGGGATCAAAGAATGGGGAATCCTTCATTTAGATAAGGATGAGTTGCTTTTAAGTTTCCCTGAATTAAATATAGCTAGAGAAGAGTGTACTTCAGAATTTTGCTGTGAGTTTGGAGAAGATTGTAAAATCCAAGAAATTTTTAAGGAATTACCTGAAGAAAGGTCTAAAAGTATGGAATCAATGTTAGAAAGTTTAGAGACTCCGTTTCGAACAACCAGAAGAGATCATTGGAATCGTTCGGAAAAAGGAAAGTAAAAATACTTTATAATTTTTTAAAACAATAAATTATAGTATTCTTAGGAGTTTACTTTTGTTTTCGAATATCAATAATAAACTATTTTCATGTTTCCTCTTATTAATTTTATACTCTTGCAGTTCAACTAATCCTTATTTCAATCCAGACAAGACACACCACACTAAATCAGGCTTTAAGAATCCTAGTGATTCATTTGTAAGTCATGGCTTTGGAGGTCTACTGAAATGGTATTCAACTCGTTGGATGAATGAAGAGGATAATGATCCTGAACATTTCAATTATGAGGCAAATACAAATGATGGAATTGAATTGCAGAATTTTACTGGCAGCTGGTCAGTCACCTGGGTAGGTCATGCGACCAGTTTAATTCAATGGGAAGGATTGAATGTTTTAACTGATCCTATTTGGTCTGATAGATGTTCCCCCGTTAGTTGGATAGGCCCCAAAAGGTATACAAAACCTGGAATAGATTTAGATAATTTACCAAAGATAGATATAGTAGTTATTAGCCATAATCATTACGATCATATGGATTTAGATACACTTTTTGAATTAGAGAAAAGATATTCGCCCACTTTTTTCGTTGGTTTAGGAAATAAAAAATTTCTAATTAAATCTGGATTGACCAAAGTAGTTGAAATGGACTGGTGGGATGAAGTATTGATCCAAGGCAAAAGAATCATATTTACACCTACCCAGCATTTCTCTGCTAGAGGAATTTTTGATAGAGATGAGACGCTTTGGGGTAGTTTCGCATTTATAGGAAATAAAACCAAGATCTATTTTGCTGGTGACACAGGTTATTTCGATGGATTTAAAGAAATTGGTGAAAAATTCGAAGGATTTGATCTTGCCATTTTGCCCATAGGCGCTTACAACCCACGTTGGTTCATGGAGCCTGTTCACGTAGATCCAAGCCAATCTGTGCAGGCATTCATCGATTTAAATGCTAATTAAATGATGCCCATGCATTACAAAACTTTTGTTTTATCTGATGAGGCATTAGATGATCCTTTGAATTCTACAATTCAAAATTTTGCGGATAAAGGGATTTCTATAAAAAGATTATTGTCCTTGAATATTGGCGAAAGTTTTTTTAGGAACTAATTGCAAACTTTTGAATAGGTTTCCAAAATGACTATAAATCAAGGGGAAGAAATGCGTTATTTACCATCAACACTGTTACTTACTGTGCTATTAACCTTTGCTGGAACGAGTTCTAGCTTATTCGCTCAAGAGAGTTCGGAATCACCAGAGATCCAAATGGCACAACCTAGCCAAGTGCTCGCTGATTCTGAAGATCATCATGTCGGTCAGGAATTGCCTTATTGGACTGTGATTCCATTTGTCCTTATACTTTTATCTATTGCAATATTACCAATTGCCTCTCATACAACTATGCACTGGTGGGAGAATAATAATAATAAATTATTGGTTGCGGCTTCGTTAGGTGCATGTGCATTTATCCCGTTGACGTATTATGGATATTTCCATAATATCGTGCATACGATTGTCTTCGAATACATTCCTTTTATAGTACTGCTTGGTTCCTTGTATTATATTTCAGGAGGGATAGTCCTTAGAGGAGATATTGAAGCTACTCCTTTGAATAACACACTTTTCCTAATCGTTGGAACATCTTTAGCATCCTTTATAGGAACAACTGGTGCTTCTATGCTTTTGATACGCCCTCTATTGAATACGAATTCTGAGCGTAAGCATGTAGTGCACACTGTGATCTTTTTCATATTCTTAGTATCCAATATCGGAGGTTCTTTGACACCTTTAGGTGATCCACCTCTCTTCTTGGGTTATTTACAAGGAGTTCCATTTACATGGACTTTTAAATTATTTCCTGATATGTTACTAGCATCTGTATTGCTATTGATAATATATTTTATCTGGGATTCAATCAAATACAAGAAAGAGACAACAAAAGATATTAAGAAAGATAAGAGCCAGTTCGTTCCGTTATCATTAAGCGGACAAGTGAATTTCATTTGGTTGTTAGGTGTGATTTTTTCTGTTGCCTTCCTTAACAAAAACTATATCCCCGCCATTGGAGAAAATCCTTTATTGGGATTTGTTCGTGAGTTAGTAATGGCTGGTCTAGTGATTGCATCCATTTATACTTCAAAGAAAAGAGATAGAGAAGCAAACAAGTTCACTCTGCACCCTATTGCAGAAGTGGCTTATTTATTTATCGGAATCTTTATTTGTATGATTCCTGCCTTAGTTCTGTTAGAAGCAAATGGTAAAAATTTAGGAATAACTCAGCAATGGCAGTTTTTCTGGGCAACTGGACTTTTTTCCTCTGTTCTTGATAATGCCCCTACTTACTTAACTTTCTTAAGTTTAGCAAAAGGTTTGTTAGGATTTGATACTATCGCTCAGATTTTAGCTAGCCCTGAGGCAGAAGCGCTCTTGAAAGCAATTTCGGTTGGTGCGGTTTTTATGGGAGCCAATTCTTATATAGGTAATGCACCTAATTTTATGGTAAAGTCGGTTGCAGAAGAAAATAATGTAAAAATGCCGTCTTTTGGGGGTTATATGGTCTATTCCATTGGAATTCTATTCCCAATTTTTATGCTACTTACATTTGTCTTTTATCTCTAAGGAAGACATTAGATACAAGACTAGCTTCATAGCTAGTCTTACTCTATGAATATTACCTTTCCACAATTTCTTAAAATAGCTTATCAAAAAGAAGATTATTCTAAGAATCATTGGAATTTATCCTTAGTTCAAGAATCCTACAAAGCATTACAAGATTATTTAAAATCTAGCCAAGAACCTAAATTGCTCTATGGTGTGGATACATCTTTTGGACCTCATGCATTTGCAAGTACTGAGTCAAAGTTGGATCTGCAAAAGTCTTTAATTCACCATCTTTCCGTGCAGAATGAATCTTCTCCAAAGCTTGATCATATCGAAGCTCGGGCAGTCTTGCTCGCTAGAATTCACGTGCTAACTAGAGGTTATTCTGGAGTTAGTGAAGGCTTACTTATAATTTTGCAGGAAATGCTAAATAAGGATGTAATTCCAATCTTTCCCTTGCGAGGATCACTTGGTGCGAGTGGGGATTTGATTCCCCTGTCTTCGATTGGAAGATGTATGATGGGAGAATCTCTGAGCCAAGGCAAAGGTGATTATAATTCTATTAAAGGACTTCCGCGAGTTCTGGATGTGAAAGAAGGAATCGCTTTAACTAATGGAACCTCTTTTATGGTGGGGACTATGTGCATCCATCTACACCAGTATAAAGTGTTGGTTGAGAGTGCATTGAATCTTATTGAGAAATTGTTTACTAAGCTTCCTGTATTTCCAGATGCATTTCATCCAGATCTTGCAATCTTGAATTCATCCCAAGGAATGAAAAAAGTATCTGACCAATTATATAAATACCTTCTACACCGGACTAAAAAAGTGAATCAAAGAGTGCAAGATAGTTATATTATAAGAGCCTTACCTCAAATATTCGGGGCAATCTTTGATGAGATTGACGACTTAGAAGTTAGTATAACAAAAGAGATAAATACAATCTCAGATAATCCGGTCTATTCACCCTCTGAGAAAAGATTCATTGAGGCTGCAATGTTCTATGGTTCTCATATAAGCTCTGCTATTGATAGACTCAATATGAGTATGGTTAACTTTGCAAATTATTTAGATCGAATGATTCAATTTTTATTAGATCCAAACGAAAATGAGCAAAGATTGCCTTTGATGCTATCCGTTTCTCCAGGAAGATATGCTGGTTTAGCTGGATTAGGATTGCTTTCTACTCATCTAACTGCTGAAATACGAAGAGATTCTCATCCTGCTTCTGTTCAGACTCTTCCGACTAACGGTGGCAATCAAAATATTGTTCCTATGGGTGGAATCGGAGTTGTTCGAAATAAGCGTACGATTTGTGACACAAAGTCCCTTCTTGCTATTTTTGAACTTTGCGTTTATCAATCTATAGCACTATTAGACGGAAAGGATAAAGATTTGATCGTAAAAGAAGATAGATCCTTAGCTAATGATCTTCAAATCAGGGAAAAAAGTTTAGAATCTTCCTTTTTTTCCTTAGATACAGTTTTGGCTTGACTTGAGACTCTACTTTTTCACTGTGGATGGGAATTAGGAGGTTTTATGAGTAAACCATTGATCGTTCAAAGCGATAAAACTATGCTTCTCGAAGTGGATAATTCCGAATTTGAGGTATGTAGAGAAATTATTTCTCGGTTTGCCGAATTGGAAAAAAGTCCAGAATACCTTCATACGTATCGTATTTCACCACTTTCCTTATGGAATGCAGCATCTTCTAAAATGACTTCAGATGAAATTGTTGAAGGAATGCAGAAGTATGCCCGCTATGATGTTCCCAAAAATGTTATAAATGAAATTCGTGAGCAAATATCTCGTTATGGTAAAGTTAAATTAGTAAAAGAAGAAACTGGGGACTTGGTAATTGTCTCCAATGAAAAAGGTTTCTTGCAAGAAATTGGAGCACATAGAGCGGTTCAACCTTTTATCGAATCCGTTAATCCAGAAAAAATTCTAGTTAAAAAAGAATACCGTGGTCACATCAAACAGGCATTAATTAAAATTGGATTTCCTGTAGAAGACTTAGCTGGTTATGATGAAGGAAACAAATACGCTTTTAATTTAAGACCGACATCAATCAGTGGAATCAAGTTTGGTATGAGAGATTACCAAAGAGCTTCTGTGGAAGCGTTTCATTCTGGTGGTAGAAATGATGGTGGTTCAGGGGTTGTTGTTCTTCCCTGCGGTGCGGGTAAGACGATAGTGGGTATGGGCGTAATGCAGATTGTAGGAGCTGAGACTCTAATTCTTGTTACCAACACTCTATCCATTCGCCAATGGAAGAATGAAATTTTAGATAAGACAGATATTCCTGAATCTGATATTGGCGAGTATTCTGGTGAAGTAAAAGACATTAAGCCTATTACTATTGCAACATATAATATTTTAACTCACCGTAAGAAGAAGGGTGGTGATTTTACTCACTTTCACCTATTCAGTGCTAAGAATTGGGGACTAATTGTATATGATGAGGTTCACCTTTTGCCAGCACCTGTGTTCAGAATGACATCTGAACTTCAATCCAAGAGAAGACTTGGTCTAACAGCTACCTTAGTTCGTGAAGATGGATTAGAAGAAGATGTATTCTCGCTCATCGGACCTAAGAAGTATGATGTGCCTTGGAAGGAACTGGAAGCAAAGTCTTGGATTGCTGAAGCAAAATGTGTTGAGATCCGTATTCCTATGGAAGAAGATCTAAGATTGAAATATTCTGTTGCTGATGATAGAGAGAAGTTTAGACTAGCATCTGAAAATCCAGAGAAGATGAGAGGAATTCGTGCCATTATCAAAAAACACGCAAATTCCCATCTACTCGTAATTGGTCAATATATCAACCAATTAGAAGAAATTTCTAAGGCTTTTGATATTCCTTTGATTACTGGGAAAACTCCCTTAGGTGAAAGGCAGGAATTGTACCAAGCATTTCGTACCGGAGAAATTCGCCAATTGGTTGTTAGTAAGGTAGCGAACTTTTCGATTGACTTACCTGATGCGAATATTGCCATTCAGGTTTCTGGAACATTTGGATCAAGACAGGAAGAGGCTCAAAGATTGGGTCGTATCCTTAGACCAAAATCCAAAGACAATACTGCTGTTTTCTATTCACTGATATCACGTGATACAAATGAGGAAAGATTTGGTCAAAACCGTCAGTTGTTCTTAACCGAGCAGGGCTACGAATACCAAATTTATATTCTTGATCAGTTTATCCAAGATCAAGAAGATCAAACAGTAACTGTATAAGATAGCATTCTAGGGAGATTATGAATGAAATTTGTTGCCAAGAGACTGGATGTAGTTGAACCTTCACCGACACTCGCAATTACTGCTAAAGCAAATGCTTTAAAAGCGAGTGGCATAGATGTTGTGGGATTTGGAGCTGGTGAGCCTGATTTTGATACTCCAGAGCATATTAAAGTTGCAGCGAAACGTGCTATGGATCAGGGGAAAACGAAATATACTCCTGTGTCTGGTATTCCAACTTTGAAACAAGCAATTGTTGATAAGTTTAAGAAAGAGAATAACCTAGATTACGAAAAGAATCAAATTATTGTAGGAACCGGTGGTAAACAAGTTATTTACAATTTCTTTATGGCTACCTTAAATCCAGGAGATGAGGTAATCATTCCTGCACCTTATTGGGTAAGTTATGCGGACATAGTTAGACTTGCAGAAGGAACGCCTGTTATTGTTCCAACTACACTAGAAAATAATTTTCAAATAACCCCAACTCAATTGAAAAAGGCAATATCTCCTAAAACTAAAGTCTTTTTGTTTAACTCACCATCCAATCCAACAGGGGCAGCTTATTCCAAGAAAGATGTCTTCGACCTCTGCGAAATTTTGGTAAAAGAAAGAATCATCACTCTGAGTGATGATATTTACGAAAAGATAATCTATGATGGATTAGAATTTATCAACCCTGCAATGGTTAGTCCTGAGATGAAAGAAAAGACATTTATTGTAAATGGAGTTTCCAAGGCTTATTCTATGACAGGATGGCGAATTGGTTATGGAGCCGGACATCCAGAAATAATAAAGAATATGGACACTATGCAAGGTCAATCTACATCTAATGCAAGTTCTATTTCTCAAGCTGCAGCTGAGGAAGCATTGAAGGGTGATCAGTCAGAGGTTGAGGTTATGCGTCAAGCTTTTGATAAAAGAAGAAAACTCATTGTAGATCTCCTGAATCAGATTCCAGGTGTGAATTGTCGATTGCCTCAAGGTGCTTTCTATGCATTCCCTTATATTGACAAATTGTACAATCTCCCTAAGTTTGATAAAATCTTTTCAGAAGCAAACGAGAAAAGTAGAAGCAAAGTATTCTGTGATATCTTATTAGAAAAATACAATGTTGCTGCTGTCCCAGGTGTTGCGTTCGGAGATGACAACGCTCTTCGATTATCTTATGCATTAGGCGAAGCAGATATTCGCAAGGGACTCGAAAGAATTCAGGTTATGGTGAAGGAACTCACTTAGTCTGTGGGTAGATTTCACTTAGCGATTGTATGCCTTTTTATTTGTATTGGGAATAAGGCATATTCAGAATCTTTACATAAAGACAATATCCATCAAAGAAAGAATGTTCTTTATTTCGTTAATGGATTTGATGCAAAATTGTATCTATATTCTGATAAAAATTCTGAGGTTTTAACCGAGCTTCCCTATGGGAGCATATTAGAATTGAATTCTGAAGTAGAACCAACTAACAAAATAAATTGGTATTCAGTTCATACAAGTTCCAAACTCTCAGGATTTATTCTATCGGGTGAAGTTCTAAAGACTACAAAAAAGAATCTTTTTAAAACGATTTCTTCTGACGTTTTAAAAAAGTTTTCACTTATTAATTTAAAAAATGATATATCTGCTTGGCAGCAAATTACTAATTTTCTCTTCCAATCAGCAGAAAACGGAGATTTTACTGGCGAACAGTATGTATTCTTTCGTGTCTTTTCAGGTGAAGCTCTCGCAAATGCTGTTGATGCAATGCAAGTTTTTGAGACTTCCACCTCAATAGATAATCTAGATTCTAATAATTTCAATAAGCAAATTGATAGTAATGATTTTTTGAAATCATATAAGATTTATCTTACGAAAGATACGAATACTAATCAGGTTCGACTGGATGAAAATTTCTTCTGGAAGTATGCATCATTGAACTCTAATTCAAAGTATGCGGAAATTGCAGGAAGATTGGCCATGGAGCAAATTGCAGAAAAAGACTGCAACAGAGAACCAATTTGCTTCTTACTTTCACTAAATAATAGAGAATTTCGCTATCTACGATTTTTTCCTAATTCCAAAAGCAAGAAGAAACTTTCGGAATCAATTAATTCTAAATTAAAAAAGTTTACAAAAGAAAAAGAACAGATTCGTTGCTTTCTACCGAATAAAGATTATAACTATCAAATTTTCAATCAATTGAAGTTTAATAGATATTATCTATATGAAAGGGAAGTTAAAAAATTTGATAAATACTATTCAATAATTCAAGATGAGTGCTTTCCTGTAATATGAAGTTAAACTTTAAATTCTATCCCTACGAGTCTGATCCAAACTCTGAAGATAAAGCTATTCCAAATATAGTCATCCTCCATGGTCTTTTTGCTTCATCTAAGAATTGGGTTTCTGTTGCTAAGCAATTGAATCAAGTAGCAAATGTTTATACTTTGGATTTGAGAAATCATGGTGACTCTCCCCATTCAGATACACATAAACTCACAGATATGGTTGGGGACTTGGCAGAGTTTTTGTCAAATCACGACATTAAAAATCCTATCTTGCTCGGACATTCTATGGGCGGTTTGGTTGTTATGCTTTATGCCTTATCAAATCCATCTATCCCAATAGATAAGATTATTATACAAGATATCGCTCCTAAAGACTATCCTTTTGTCTATGAAAATGAAGTGGAAGCAATGAGTTTGGATTTTTCCAAAGCAAAATCAAGAGCTGAAATTGATGAAAAAATGAAAAAAATTGTTCCAAATACTTTTATTCGTCAATTTCTACAAATGAATTTAGAAAGAAATCCTGACGATGGATACTTCTGGAAATTAAATATTTCTGCTATATCTCACTCTCGCAAAATGTTTGAAATGGAATTTAAATCCTTGCAAGATCATAAATCTAATGTTCCTTCTTTATTTATCTTGGGTGGAGACTCTGAGTATATAGAATCTGAAGATATCAATTTAATATATAAATTCTTTCCTAATTCAACGATAGAAAAAATACCTGGTGGTGGGCATTATATTCAATTCACACACAACGAAGAATTTTTAAAAATTCTTTTAACCTTTCTTCGAAGTTAAAAATAAAGAGTTTATAACTAATCCTAGCAAATATAAACTGTAAAAATTTAAAATTCCAAATGCGACTAGCCAGGTAAAGGGCATAGAGAAAATAATTTTACCTGAAAAGGTTAGTAGTATACTTAAAGATAAAACTATTGGGAAAAATGGAGGATGAAACCTTTTCCTTTCAGGAAGTGGTAGAATTTCTAGAAAGAATAGGGCTACCATTGGGCCAAAGACATATGAGGCAAAACTTAATCCTAATTCTACGATAGAATTTTGTGTTTTTTCATCTAGAATGAATGGAACCAAGGAAGATGCAAGTAATAAGACTCCCCAAATAATTGTAATCCAGACTGGACTATAGATTGACTTGAATTTTAATTTCATATCAATCTGTGTAGTGAGTGTTAATGAATTGAGTGTGCTAGAGAGAGTCGACATAGTGCTAGCAAATACCCCCGCAAGAATAATTCCTTTCCAAGGGCTGCTAAGAATATTTACAATATATTCCGAGAACACTCTGTTCGCTGTTTCAGTTGATGGGAGAGCATGAACTAAATAAACACCTATAATTAAAAATATAATGAATTGAATCATTACAACAAATCCAGAAAAGATTAAAGTAATTCTGCTCTCTTTTAAATTCTTACAAGCAAGTAATCTTTGAACTAACATTTGGTCAGTACCATGTGAACCAAGAGCTAGAAGTATCCCCCCAGGAATAGAAAAGAGAAAGTAATAAGGATCTAAGTCTCCTTTGGAAGTGGTAAAACTAAAATGAAAGATCTTCCATTTATCTGGATTCATAGATAAAATTTCAGAGATAGACCCAAATTCTTGGCTAAGTAAGATTATAACAATAATACCTCCCAGACAGTACACAATGAACTGTAATAAATCAGTCCAAACAACGGCCCGAAATCCTCCATAGGCAGAATAGAGAATAGTTGCAAAAGATATTAGACTTAAACTAACTATAGAAATCTCTTGGAAGCTCCAATCAGATGGAAATAAATTAGCTATCATAAATGACAGAGGTAAAGAGGCTGCATATAAACGTACACCATCAGAAAGTATTCTAATGATAGAGAAGAGAGATGATAGCGTTATCTGGGAGGATGTCCCAAATTTTACACCAACCCATTGGTAGATGCTTAGGTAATTACCGTTCATATATTGAGGCAGAATAAAAATGGCTGAAATTATCCTTCCAATAACTAAACCTATTCCTAAAGAAAGAAAAGAAAAATCACCTGAGTAAGATAAGGCGGGAATTCCAAGAAAGGTTAAGGTTGAAGTTTCTGTAGCAACAAGAGAAAGAGATAATGCCCACCAAGGTAGATTTCTTCCACCGAGAAAATAATCTGAATCGGATTTAGATTTACGATTGGATTGATAGCCTATGAAAAATGTAATTCCAAAAAATCCAAAAATTATAAGTAGATCTATTAAATTCATTCAGCTTATGCGAAAATATTAATTCTAGGTTTATTTATAATCAATCGCAGTATATCAGATCTTGTTATAATTCCGATTATAGTCTGAGTCGAGGAAAGAACGGGTAAGCATCCAATTCTTTCATTGATCATAACTTTCGCAGATTCCCGAATCGTTGCATCTGAAATCGTAGTTAAGACTCTCATCTTCATAAGTTCTTTGATATTTGTATTAGATGGAATATTTTCTGCAAGCGCACGTAGAATATCTCTATCGCTGATTATACCAACAAGACTTTCTTCCATATTGATTATAGGGATGTGACGGAACTTTTTCTTAGCAAATATAGATTGGACAGAGGCTAATGTTTCTTCGATTGAAAGTGTAAAAACAGGTGATGACATGATTTCATAGATAAATGAAACTTTCTCACCGGGTTCAGTTGTTTTTTCATTTGATTTGTAAACATCTTGCGGTAAAGGCATTATGCCCGGATTGGGTTGGTTGGCCTTAGAATGTTGCTCGTCTTCTACCTCGGAAGAACGTTGGTTACCATAAGGTTTAGGTACTCTTAATTGGGTAGAGACCTGAGGCAGATAAGGTTCTACGACTCCAGTGTTTACCCAAGTAAAAACCATATTATCTAACTACAGTTACAGAGCAGTGTGCGTGGTGGACAACTCGGTCAGAAACAGAACCTACTAGAAATCTTCCTACGACTCCCATTCCCCTTGAACCTATAACAATTAAATCGAATTTCCCATCTTCGGATACTTTGAGAATTTCATCAGCCGCATAACCTTCCTTAATAACTCTATTCCATTGGATAGTATTGTCATCAAGAACTGTATGAACTTTCTCGAATCTTTGTTCCGAGATCCATTTCACACGGTCTTTACCTGCTGGAGCGGCACCGTAGTAACCAGGAAGCGGACCGAAATCTTCAATAACTTCTAATACGGTTATCTTTGCTTTCGCTGCCTTAGCAATTGCAATTCCAAACTCTAGGGCTCTTTTGGAGCTATCTGATCCATCAATAGGGATTAAAATTTTTTGAATGTACTGATCCATGCTCACATTTTCTTTTCTGGAAAAACATTGTAAAGGTAAAAATCAAATTCTAACCTGAAATCAATTTTATACAGTAGGTTTGATAGCAAATTGTGGTTGCTCTTGCTCTTCCAAATTATTGTCAATTATAGTGATAGGCTCGAAAACTGGTTCCAATTTGTTACTAGCAAAACATTCTAGAAAGGTTCCAAAACCATTTTCCTTCCCTAGTTCTTCTTTAGGAATACCGTCCTCTACTGCAATTTTCCCATTAACTAAGACTGCTTGGATCGCTTTGTCATTTCTTCGTACCAAACGTACAAAGTTTTTGAATTCTGGTATTTCTGCCTCAACATCTTCTTCCAATTTCTCATCCAAGGCTTCTGGTCTAAGGATTACGATATCAGCTCTTTTGCCGATTTCAATTTTTCCAGCATCGATCCCCAACCAATCTGCTATTTCACCTGTTAGACGCCAAACTGCTTTCTCTATAGTCATGAATGGTTTCTTGGCGAGCTCAGCATCCCTCACTAGTTTTAACATCCTTAAGGGAAAATTATAATGCGCCATACCACGTAAATGGGCACCGGCATCACTGAATCCTATCATAACATCAGGATGGCTTACTATTGCTTGCAGTGGTTTGGTTCTATCATTTGCAATAACTGTATACCAACGTATATCATTACCAAATTCAGCACAGAGGTCTAGAAAAGTATCCACTACATGTTGCTTTCTTTCTTT
>JAACWH010000037.1:355-63546 GCA_009991425.1 Leptospira sp. | reverse complement strand
CAAAAGCTTTTAAATGAACGACCTAGAAAATCGCTTGGCTGGAAAACTCCTGTTGAAAAAATAAAGGAAGTGTTGCGTTAAACTTTAGATTCGAATGTAATAAATAATGATCAGAATTCATATGTTGAATTTAAAGAAAAGAATAAAGCAGGTGTTTCTTCAATAAAAGTAGACATAGAGGCAATTGAATGGAGATAAGAAAGAAGTTAACTGTATTTATCTTTTCTATACTTACTACAGCTTCTTTGTATTCACAAGAAAGATCGGCAAATTATAAAAAAGGATATATTCTGACAAAGGATAAATCTTACGTTTTCGGTGAATACACATTATATAACGGTGATGTATTTCTGCGTGAAAGAAATAAAGGTAAACTTATCAAGGAATCAGAAATAGAAGCTATTTTAACTGAAGAATATTTTCATAGAATCCAAACATCAACTCCAAAACAAGCTGCATGGGATTCTATATTAAACTTTGATTCATCAACAACTTATCAGTTTTATAATAATACTGAAGACTATAAAGAGGATATGTATATAAGATTTGCCAAAATATCATTATTAACACTTACTGCATTCCTTTTTTATGATACTTACAAAGCAAATCAGGCAGTTAAAGATTCGTATGAAGGATTTAATCAGGGCTTAGTTGATAGATTTCAAAAAAGAAATCAACAATATCAATTAGCTTTAGGTCTCACAACAAGCCTTTTCCTTTATTCTACTGTCAAAGCTTATTTAAGATTTGGGAAAGATGAGAATTGGAATGATTTACATATACAAGAAAGGCAACTAAAGCCTATTGATGATTTAGGATATAATTTAAATTTTCATGGGAGCCAACAAGTTAGATTTCAAATACAAATTGAATATTAAGGGAGTTAATTGAAATGAAAAAACGAAAATTACAAATCACTATTAGTATTATT
Organism: Leptospira sp.; assembly: GCA_009991425.1. Taxonomy (GTDB): domain Bacteria; phylum Spirochaetota; class Leptospiria; order Leptospirales; family Leptospiraceae. Next base: position 62,615 of record JAACWH010000037.1, on the reverse strand, counting down.
CTAACAATATGTATTGTTAGTTGCATAGATTCTGCTAAAGGAAACAATTCAGCTATGAATTTCTTTAGCTTTCTTTCTTTGGGAGGTGCAAAGGCAGTTGTCCCATACACTCCTGAGGATTTTGGTATTCCAACTCCACAAGAAGGTTCCGCTCTTGCTACACTTCCTGCAATTTCTGAAAATGAGCGTGAAGTAATCAGGGAAATGTTGGAAGATATGAATGCAACTGGTCTTTTAGATACGAAATTCACATATGAAGCAACAAGAACATCTAGAGATCTGCTTTTTAATCGTCCTTTAAGCCATCAAGAATTATTAGATAAGGTTGATGCTGAAATTAAAGGTGGAAGCTATCCGACACCTACGTATGGTACTGAAGCTGAAATATTACAAAAAGAAAGTCAAGCAGCAGACGAATTCTACGGAAGAGTAGCCTCTGACCTTCCTAAAATGACGGTGGAACAGCTTATTAAAGTAAGAGAAAATTTTACACTAAGTCTCGTTATGATTCGTTTTGTAATTGACTATGGTGATCCTGATAATGGAATACCCATGCCATTTTTAGTAATGGCAAGAGAAAAAGCTGTTGCCATTCGCCAAAAGGTGAATGAAGAACTCATCCGAAGAGGTGTCAATCACTTATGAAAACTGTAAAAATTAAGCATATTATTTTCCTTAAATTGTTTACACTCTTTATTATTTTTCTTCAATCTAATTGTGAACCACAAGGCGGGAAGTCACTTGAAGAAAAGATAACAGATCCTACTCAGATTGAGTTTCTTATTTTCGCTCGCTTTTATTTACCACAACCAGATGCATGTCCACCTCCTGACCAAATTCCAATTTTGGAACCAGGAATCCATAATATCAATCTGGAAGAAGGGCAGAGTTATATATTCGATAATAGAGCAAGATTAGATATGATCAATATTACAGATGCTTTGACAAAGAGATTTATTTTTAAATTTCAAGAAAACAATGGTCAAGATGTCTCATTGACAAGATTAACTTGTATAGCAGGCGGTGAATTAGATGGTTCTGGAGATTCAGGGCTCAGTTCTCAAATAGAATCAATTACCCTAGTTTTAAGTAGTCCATCCAATGCATCTAGATATCTATTTTACGTTAAACTTTTATCCATAAATGGCTCAGGAAATATTCAATTAACAACTCCATCAACATTTATACAATAGGGAAAGAGGTCAATTCATGAATCAGCAAGTATATTTTTTATTAATATTGTTCTTTTACTCAAACCAAATTTGGGCAGATAAAAATGTCTTTACAACTTTCGCAAGTCCATCTATACAAAATGAAAAGCGAGATTTTTTTATAGGTAATAACAAAGAAGATGAAGAGCAAAATAATTGTAGAACCCAATTTGATCCAAACCATCCACAATCCTTTGAACCCAACAAGACTTTTCTAACATTTTATGGAGATAGCTTAGGTGATTTGATAAATGAATTTGCTTATGGATACTTTAGTTGGGATCAATATTTAACACTTATGTATCCTGCGGTTGAATGGAATGTACAAAATCTTGCACATAGCGGCGATACTACTTTTGGTTTATTTGATATGATTAAGACTTGTGCAGCATCCAAGATTAGGAGAGTACGATTTAAAACATCCCCAAATGTTGCTTTTGAAATCGGAGGCAATGACTACTGGCAACATGCAATTTTATTGGGTTTTATGCCTTGGAAATTTATGGATGTACAAGAAAGAATAACGTTTAATACAAGAGCTATAATATATGCTTTAAGGCATCCACGAAGAGATAAGAATGTTTTAGTGATGGGGAATTTTCCAAATCTCTCGTATAGTCCAAGTTTAGGGCATATAAAGAATTTTTGGGTACAATTTGCAACTCATCCAGATCCTAGCTTTAAAGCTAATATGGAACACCTTCATGATAATCAAAAAACAGCTATGCAAACAGATGCTGCTATTTTAGGATCCTTATCTTTTCTCCAACCTGGCGCTTGGCTTTCTGGAGCTGCTGCTTTGCTCTTTCCTGTAGACTTAACGGATATGCATGGACCATTAGTTAATTCAATTATTCAAATGAAGCAGTCTTATAACAACGCAATAAATAAACTAATAGCTGAAACTCACTTTCAAGATCTTAATCAGCTTAAATCGCAAATTAAAAATCAGGGTTTATCTCCAACTAAACAGGATGATTGGTATTGGACTTGGTTGTATGTAGTAAAAAATAATCCAAGTATGATTTCTAGTATGGGCATGTTTCTAAATCAAGGTCCATTAGAAGAGGCAGTGAATGAAGTTAATAATGTTATGGGGCAAGGCAGGGTTCATTTTTTGCCTATGTACCATTTATTCTTAAGAGAAAAAGATTGCTTTGAGTATGGATGGTGCTTTGTAGGTAAGCCAGAATTATATGCTGATGAAATTGGACATTTAAACTATTTGGGATATCTAATATGGTCAAATCACGTAGCTCGAAAAGTTGTAGAATTAAACTGGCATAGATCTTTAGACGGAGGACCACCAAGATTTGATGGAGCTGTATCCAGCGATTCAGATGATACTGAGATTAAAGAAATAATAGAGGCAAAACCTGTAGAAGTCCATCCAAGTAATATTGATATATTAATATTAATTTGCTTATTTACTGGAAAATGTTGGTAAACAGCTTAATAAATTTTCATTGTAAATTCTTTATTATTATATTATTTCAATTCCATTGTCAAAACCTTAATCATGGTTCTAATAATGCAATTCTTTCGATTTTAAGAAGTTCTTTGAATCAAGAGATAAATTTGGATAATATTAAGATGGAAGCTTGCTTAGTGACTACTCAAATTTCCTCTCACAAAGTAAGTACGTGTTTTTTTTCCAAGCCAGAACAATGTAATTTGGACTATTTTAATAACATTAAAACATCTACTTCTCTTCAAAATCGAATAGATGATCTTACTTTTATTAATATTAACTTCCCTAATTGTTCTGTTGCAGCAGGTCAATTATTGACTAAATATAACTTAATCCAACCTCCTTCATCAATGCTTTTTAAAGATATTTGGAATATAAATGGATCAAACAGAAAGGAAGACTTCCAATTCACAAATCATGAATCCTGCGAAAAAATTGGACTTTATAATTCTAAATATTTATCCGGGTCTTTTGAAAGACAACTTACATCTCTAGAAATTTCTCAGCTTGATAATTTAAATTCTGATTTAGCCTTAATGGCGTCAACAACTAACGCTTGTCTAAATGATTTGAACTATAATGCAACTCTTTTAATCTTAACTGGAAAAGTTAAAGCAAATAGTATTTTAAGAGGTATTTCATGCTCAGATAATGCAAATTCAGGGTTCCCGATTTGTCCATGGTTATAAGACATTTTATAATTGGTTTTTTCCCATTCATTTCAATTTTCATTCTTTGCAATTGTTTTAACAATAACACTTCAGAGTCATTAGGTGATGAATTATTTTACTCCTTATTTTACTCAACCTCAAACATAGCTTGCTTTGGAAGTCAGATTTCAGATAATTGGGAGTTTAAAGATTTAGAAAATGATGAAAGAGCTGGATTTTTAAACAGACCACAAGATTCAGGTTATCTCGATATCCTTTCTGGATCGTATGAAAATACTTCGAATAACATAAAATTTAGCTTGCAAGTTAGAGAAATCTTAGACTTACTTCCTGCTAATACCTATAGTAATCCTAATAAGCCAGAATTTGAATGGACATATCAATTAATTGGTGAATCTCAATTCCACATTGGATTGACTCATTTTTCAAATGGAGTACCTCAACTTATAAGATTTAATGAACTGGTTCCTTTAGTATGGAAAGACGGTAAAAACGTTGGAGGCTGCGGTTCGATTCAAATATCAGGCAATCAGTTTTCATGGATTTGTGATAAATTATCTTTGCCGTCATTAAATGATACAACTAACTCTTCTTTTATAAAAGTTGAGGCATTTCATCGAAAAAATGAAAATGAAACTTACGATTGTTATTAAAGATATCTAACTAACCTAAGGTTTAAATATTATTTTATTCAGAAAATTAATTATAAGTCGAAATTATTGAAGAAAAGGTTACAGATGACGATAAATTATATAGTTAAAAGAATAGAGAAATCGGATCTAAAAAGTTTTTACACTAAATCTGGATGGAATCAAAATTTATTTAACCAAATAGAATCTATTTCTGAGAGTTGGTTCAAATTAGGCGCTTGCGAAATAGGTTTTTTTCTTTCGATTAAAGGGAGAAACTTAGAATGTGATTGCATATACCCTGATTTATGTGAAACTGATTTTAACCAGACTATATCAGATAGTATTACTTTAAAAAATCCTATCGTTATTCCGCCTATAAAAAATATAAAAGTAGAGAATGAATTTGTTTACAAAATGGCAAAAGACCAGGGATATTGGGTAAATGGAGAAATTGTTATTATATATATCCATGATAAAGGCGAAGATGTAAATATGTCTTTATCAAGAGCCCAAGAATTAAGATCTAATTCAATTAATATAAAAAATGCATTATCAGAATTTTACAGTGAAAAATTTGAAAGGGATAACGAATTTAAATCAAAATGGTTAACGCCTATGGTAAAAATGGCAGAGGCCATGGAACGAGAAGCTGATGAATTAGATGGATTTGTAAAACTGCAAAAAATGGCTCATCGAATTTCATTCACTATGCCTAATACGATTAGACATGGCCAATTCAGAGTTTCGTATCTTGCAAAATTAATGGAAAAAATTGATAAACTTGTTGAAGAGTTATCTCTAAAATTCGAGATAATATTCAATATAGGGCTCTACACTTCAGGATTTGGAGTGAGTAGTTCAATTATCTTCTTGGATTTAGAACCTGAAAACTTGGATGATAAATTAGATCCAAACGACTTGATTAAAATTGAAAATCGTGTTTCGCAAGTTATTAATGATGCTCTCCAGATTTTACGTGAAGAAGATAAAGAAAATGCTGTTGAGAAATTTATTGAAAAAACAAAACTTTCAACTGACTCTGCAATAAAGATTATTGAATCTATTCAAAATATGGCACCTGGTCCAAATATTGAATCAGAAGAAGTTCAAGTTTACATTCCATCTAGTCAATCTGTATCTTCTATAAGAAACACTGATAGAAAAGAATTGGGCATTGCATTAAAAACTTTAAAAAAGTTGAAAAAGGAATCAATAGTTAAAGAAGAAATCATTTTTGAAGGAGAATTAGGCGGACTCGAAGAGTTTTCCGATGAGACCCAGCATTATTTTACAATCAAAGATGGTTCCTCAAAACGAAAGATTTACTTTGAAAATAATGTTAGCTTACAAAAAAAAGTTGATAGTGCTTTGCATAGTTCAGTTAAAGTTAAGGCTGAATGGAAAAATGCTAAGTGGTTTTTTAAATCTTGGATTTAAAATTTAATTACAGATCCTTTAATTTTAAAATGATATTTTATTCAATCTGGAGATACAGGAGCAAAAGAGAATTCAAACTTTTATGCCAAAATGACGGATTGATTCTCTAGCGTTTGCGAATTCTACTTCCCAGAACTTAAGAAAAAATAAAAAAGATAAAAATTCATCTTTTTTATTTAATTTCAATTGACAAAAATTTCACCCGATATAATCTCATAATTATCATGATTAAGGAGGTAACAGAGTTGGCGACTACTAGCGAATTATTGAATGTAAAAATTCCCAAGGATCTTATTCAAAGAATTGAGCCTGTTTTCAAAAAAGCTACTGGTGTAAAACCAGTAATTCAAGATTTCGTAGCGCAAGCAGTCTTAGAAAAGCTTAATAGCTATGAAAAATTAGTCGCCGATGGCAAGAAGCGATCGGCATAACAGCCGATTTGAGAGCATTATGAGTGGTTGCATGGGATTAGCATCGGAGACCATATTTTTTTACCAAATTGGTATGAAATGTTGTCGACAAATTTTCCTCTTATATCTATGGTCTTTTTATCATGAAACAGGAGGTAATAGAGTTGGCGGCAGAAAGAACTTCTCAGATGAGAGTGAATCCTAAACTGGTAGAAGAAGCGAAGATTGCATTTGTAAAAGCCTTTGATAAGGACTACAAAAACATAAACAATCTTGGAAATGAGATTCTTCAGTGGTTCATTAATTCCCAAAAGAATGCAGTCGCCGATAATGCGAAGAAGCGATCGGCATAACGAACGCTTCCCATAGTTTATATTAATATGTCACAAGAAAGGTATTCAATTTCTTCATCAAATCAGGGCTATCCCTCAAATGAGACAGAATTCGGGAATAAACCTAAAGCGACATAATATCTATTATGGGAAGCTGTTTTTTTCTCAAATAGAACCAATTCAAGTATTCCTATCTTTATGAGATTGTAATCAAAAATAGCAACAAAAGGCTTTGACAAGAAAATTGAGAAATTTCATACTAGTAGGATCAAAATTTTAGGAGAAAATAATGTTTCGATTAACTACAGCAATGATGATTTTGGCTCTTGGTCTTTCATTTAATTGCAATAAAGAAGAAGAAGCTGTTGAAGAAAATACTGAAGAAGTATCAGCGAGTGCGGGAAGTGGTTCTAATTCTAAGGTAAAAGCTTATGAGGATTTCATAACAAAATTCTGTGCTCTAACTGAGAAAATGAAAACTGCATCCCCTGCTGATTCTGTTGCTTTGGCAAAAGATTTCGCTTCTGATTCAGCTACTTTCAAGACTATGACTGCTGACATGGAAGACATTAAAGCTGCTTCTGATGCTGATCAAAAAGCTAAAGTTGATGCTGCAACTAAAAAAGGAACAGCTTGTGCTGCTTCTGCTGCTAACACTAAAGTTTCAGTTCCAGATATCAAAAAAGAAATTCCTAAAGAAATCCCAAAAAGCGTTCCAACTAAATTACCTGGAATGTAAGATCTTTTCTTAAAGAATATGGCGAGCATTGCTTTTACGAGTAATGTTCGCTTTTTTTTAATTTCTTAATTCCTATCCCAGGAAAATTTATTCCTTGCTACTCCCTTACTATACATAAGAATATTAAGTATGCGTTTTGTCTGGAAAATTGGCTTAACTTTTCTTTTCTTAACTATTGCATTTAGATTTACAAAATCCCTAAAGAGTTCTGATAGCACTGATTCCCCATCAAATGTTTCAGAGACTACCCAAACTCCAATTTTAATAGATACATCCAATTCTGCAGTAGCTCACAAAAATTTGATAGCACTAGATGAATTTGCAGAAAAGATGAATAAGTTGGAATTATCTTATTCAGAATCTTGGAAACCGATTAGATATAATATATCTGCTCAAAATGAATCAAACTGGGTCATGGATTGTTCCAATACGGCTCGATTCACCTATCAAGAAGTATATGGAATAGAAATCCCCAGAACATCTTTGGATCAGTACCTCTATTCTAAGAAAAAAAACCGATTTTCTCCCATAGAATGGGCTCAGGAAGAATCGACTACAAAGCAAGCGCTAATATCTAAACTCCAAGCAGGAGATTTACTTTTTTGGAAGAATACTTACAATGTGGAAAATGATCCCCCTATTTCCCATGTTATGATCTATTTGAGTACAGATGATACGGACAAAATGTTCATGTTTGGAGCTGCTACACAAAGTCGATCGCGAGGTTCCGTGAAATCAGGTGGAATTGGAATCTATCCTTTTGACCCCTACTTAAAAATAGGGTGCAGGAAGGATTCTAATGGGAAATGCCTAGTTTCTAGTGAGTTTGTTGGTTGGTCGCGTCTTAGAAATGATTGATTTCGATGTGAAAAGAAAGTAGACAATTTCCAAAGAAGTTTTTTCCTGGTACAAGATTTGCATAAATAATAAGCAAAGTAGCTAATTCGTGGGACTTTTTGAGATTTGCCATGGGTACGAAATAAGCGAATTATGTATTTAATCAGCAATTTGCTCACTTTCTAAGGAGTTTTTAAGCTCTCCCACCTCAGAAACTATCTTCGAACGAATATTGATTTCCGAATTAGCAATCCTTGGTAACAAGGTAATAATAAATCATAAAATAAGGCTCTTAACTATGGATAGAATACATTCTCTACCGCCACTGCCTGCTCTTGGACCACAAGCCCAAGGTTTGTACGACCCTGCTTTGGATAAAGATTCCTGCGGCGTAGGTTTTATTGCGAATATCAAAGGAAAACGTTCCCGAGAAATCGTAGATAAGGGCATTAAATTAATGTGCAACCTCGAACACAGAGGTGCCGAAGGCGCAGACCCTAAAACAGGTGATGGAGCTGGTATTCTAATCCAAGTTCCTGATAAATTTTTTCGCAAGAATCTTCCCTTCTCACTTCCTCCTGAGGGTGATTATGGAGTGGGAGTCTTATATCTTCCCCAAGATAAGGAAGTTCGCGAAGCTATAGAAAACATCATCGAAAAGGTTGTTATCGATGAAGGCGAGCAATTCCTTGGATTTCGAACTATGCCAGTTAATCCTGATTATGCGGGCGTTGTTGCATCTAAGACTATGCCTGTCTTTAAGAATGTATTTATCGGCAAAAGCAAGAAAATAAAGACCTCTGATGATTTTGAAAGAAAATTATTTCTGATTCGTAGAATTATAGACCGCAGAGTTCGAGCTGAATACAAGCTAGATAGAAGCCAATACTATGTGCCAAGTTTTTCATCTCGTACAATTGTATACAAAGGGATGTTACTTGGGACTCAAGTGAAGCCTTTTTACGAAGATCTAAACTCGCCAGATGTTGAATCTGCAATGTGCTTAACTCACACTCGTTTTTCTACTAACACTTTCCCAACTTGGGACCTTGCCCACCCTTACCGTTTGATTGCACACAATGGAGAGATCAACACTCTACGTGGTAACATCAATTGGATGCAAGCCAGACAAATGGTAATGGAATCTCCCTTATATGGAGAGGAATTAAAAAGAATGCTTCCTATTGTAATGGAAGGACAATCAGATACAGCTACTTTTGATAATGTACTTGAATTACTTTTTATGGCAGGAAGAAGTCTCCCACATGCAGTTATGATGATGATTCCAGAAGCTTGGTCGAAGAACAAAGATATGGATGAAGATCGTAGAGCATTCTATGAATACCATGCCTGTCTAATGGAGCCTTGGGATGGTCCAGCTGCAATTGCGTTTACGGATGGAAGAATCATTGGAGCAACTCTCGATAGAAATGGTCTGAGACCAGCACGTTATATTGTCACAAAAGATGATGAAATTATAATGAGTTCTGAAGCTGGTGTTCTGAATACAAAGCCAGAGGATATTGTTCTTTCGGAAAGGCTCAAACCGGGTCGTATGCTACTCATTGATATGGAGAAAGGTCAGATTCTTGATGATGAAGAAATCAAGAAACAAATCTCTACTCAAAAGCCTTATAAAAAATGGGTAGATGATAATCTGATTCGATTGAGTCATATTGCAGGAACTAACACTGCCTCCGAACCAGATCACAAAACGATCCTCGAAAGACAGAGAGCTTTTGGTTATACGAACGAGGAAGTCTTTACCTTGATGAAACCAATGGCAATCAATGGAGAAGAAGCGACAGGATCTATGGGCGAAGATGCTGCATTACCTGTACTTTCAGATAAGCCTCAACCATTGTTCAAATACTTTAAGCAATCTTTTGCGCAAGTGACCAATCCACCGATTGATCCAATTCGAGAAGAATTGGTTATGGAACTAACAACCTATATAGGACCTGAAAGAAACCTACTTGCAGAGACACCAGAGCACTGCCAGAGATTGGAGTTAGAACACCCTATTCTTGGAAATGACGATTTTGAAAAGATCAAGCATATCAAAGAAGGAAAACTAAAATCCTACACCTTAGAAATTCTTTTCGATCCAAGCAAAAAACATGATATGCGTAATAGCCTTGAGAAGACTTGCAGTGAAGCTGCTGATGCTGTGCGACAAGGTTACAATCTATTGATTTTAACAGATCGCTCTGTATCCAAAGAAAAGGCAGCCATCCCAAGTTTACTCGCTGTATCGGGTCTTCACCATTACTTAATTCGAGCAGGTCTTAGAACTAAGACAGGTATAGTTTTAGAATCGGGTGAACCTCGAGAGATTGCTCATTTTGCCTTGTTATGTGGTTATGGCGCAAACGCCATCAATCCTTATTTAGCTTTTGAAACACTTGCAGATCTTTCTAAAGAAGGAGTTCTCCCTGAAGTAGAATACAAACAAGCTAAGAAAAACTTTATCAAAGCTATTGGTAAAGGACTATTCAAAGTATTCAGTAAGATGGGAATCTCTACTTTACAATCCTATTGTGGAGCGCAAATTTTCGAAGCTGTAGGTTTGGATTCTGAATTAGTAAATAATTATTTTACAGGAACTGCAACTAGAATTGAGGGCTTGTCTCTTGAGATGCTTGAAGAAGAAACTGTTCGTCGTCATACTAATGCATACGATAGGACATTTTTCCCAAATACACTTGAGTCTGGTGGATTCCATTACTATCGTAAAAATGGAGATGCCCATTTATACAATCCAACCACTGTTCATAAATTGCAAATTGCAGCCAAAGACAATGATTACAAAGTGTATAAAGAATACTCTAAGTTAATTGATGAGCAAAACGATAGATTGATCACTCTTAGGAGCTTGTTCCAATTAGATGCTTCCACATCTAAGCCTATCCCACTAGAAGATGTGGAATCTGCTAAAGAAATAGTCAAAAGATTCCAAACAGGGGCAATGAGCTTTGGTTCTATCTCTTGGGAAGCCCATACAACACTTGCTATTGCTATGAACCGAATTGGAGCAAAGTCCAATACGGGTGAAGGTGGAGAAGATCCAATCCGATTCAAGACTATGCCTAATGGAGACTCTATGAGATCTTCCATCAAGCAGGTTGCTTCTGCTAGATTTGGAGTAACAGCTAATTACCTTGTCAATGCTGATGATATCCAAATCAAGATGGCACAGGGTGCAAAACCTGGCGAGGGTGGACAACTTCCTGGTCATAAGGTAGACAAATACATAGGTCAATTGAGATATTCAACACCTGGTGTAACATTGATCTCCCCTCCTCCGCACCATGATATCTATTCCATAGAAGATCTTAAGCAATTAATCTTTGATCTAAAGAATATCAATCCAAGAGCACGTGTTAGTGTTAAGTTGGTTTCTGAAGTTGGTGTTGGAACAGTTGCCGCGGGTGTTGCAAAAGCCCACGCCGATCATATTCTCATTGCAGGTCATGACGGTGGAACAGGTGCTTCACCTATATCCTCAATCCATTATGCAGGAACTCCCTGGGAGATAGGACTTTCTGAAACCCACCAAACCTTAGTTGCTAATGGACTTAGGGACAGAGTGTATCTTGCTGTAGATGGTAAGATCATGACAGGCAAAGATGTTATCATTGGAGCTCTGCTTGGTGCTGAAGAATTCGGTTTTGCTACCTCAGCTTTGGTTACCATGGGATGTATCATGATGCGTAAATGTCATTTGAATACCTGCCCAGTTGGTGTTGCGACCCAAGACGAATTCCTTAGAACTAAGTTTATGGGAAATGCTGATCATGTTGTGAACTTTATGTTCTTCATCGCTGAAGAAGTAAGAGAATACATGGCAGCTTTAGGTTTCAAAACATTTAAAGAAATGATAGGTCATGTAGAGAAAATCAAATTCAACCGACCTCACCAACATTGGAAAGCACGCGGACTTGATTTTTCTAAGGTTCTTCATAAACCTGTTCCGAATTTCCCAACGGATTTTTACAGAACAAAAGAACAAAACCACGGTCTAGAAGAACAAGTTGACAATGAAATGATTCGAAAGTCAAGGGCTGCCATTGATTACAAACAAAAAGTAAAATTTTCTATGGAAGTAATCAACCTTAACCGTACTATTGGTGCTATGCTTTCTGGTGAAGTTGCAAAAAAATACGGCAATGAGGGTCTTCCTGAAGATACTATAGAAATTGATTTTACTGGAACTGCCGGACAGTCCTTTGGTGCCTTCCTCTCGAAAGGGATGAGATTCAATATGAACGGTCAGGCGAATGACTATGTGGGCAAAGGTCTATGTGGCGGAAAGATTATCGTTAATCCTGATAAGGCGATAAAATTCAATCCTTCGGAAAACATTATAATTGGCAATACTTGCTTTTACGGAGCGACAAGTGGACAGGCATTTATCCATGGTATCGCAGGCGAAAGGTTCGGAGTAAGAAACTCTGGAGCAGAGGTTGTAGTGGAAGGTGTTGGTGACCATGGTTGTGAATACATGACGGGTGGAAGAATGATTATACTTGGTCGAACAGGTAGAAATTTTGCAGCTGGAATGTCAGGTGGAATTGCTTATGTTTGGAATCCAGAGAAACGTTTCGAGAAACTTGTTAATGGTGAAATGGTTGATCTTGACCCGATGGCAGATGAAGAAGATATAAACTATCTGAAATCTATGATTCAGTCTCATTTTGACTATACAGCTTCGAACCGTGCAAAAAGTATTTTAGACAATTGGTCACAAGAAGTAAAGAATTTTGTAAAAGTAATTCCAAGAGATTACAAGAAAGCATTAGCTAATCTAAAAATGGAAGATCCTAAGTCTGGCAAAAAAGAAGGAGTCGCATCACATGGGTAAGCCTACAGGTTTTATTGAATTTGATAAAAAATATCTTGAGAGGATTGCTCCTGAGACGCGCGTTCAGAACTATAAAGAGTTTGAAAGTTCTTTCTCTGAGCCAATAGCTAAAGAACAAGGTGCAAGATGCATGGATTGCGGAATTCCTTTTTGTCATGGGGATACAGGATGTCCTGTTGATAATTTAATCCCAGAGTTCAATGATTATGTTTATAAAGGCAAGTTCAAAGAAGCTATTGAGAATCTTCATTCAACAAATAATTTCCCAGAGTTTACTGGAAGACTCTGCCCTGCTCCCTGTGAGTCAGCTTGTACACTTGGAATAATCGGACCGCCTGTTTCTATAAAGGCGATTGAAAGAACCATTATCGATCGTGCTTGGGATGAAGGTTGGGTAAAACCTTTGCCTGCGGAAACCAAAACAGGTAAGAAAGTTGCCATTATCGGATCAGGACCAGCAGGCCTTGCTAATGCACAACAACTTGCTAGAGCTGGACATTCTGTCACAGTTTTCGAAAAGAATGAAAAAATCGGAGGCCTACTCCGTTACGGGATTCCCGATTTTAAAATGGAAAAGCATCATATTGACAGACGCCAAAAGCAAATGGAAGCAGAAGGTGTTGTATTTAAGACAAATATCCATGTTGGAAAAGATATAACTGCTAACGATCTAATGAAAGACTACGACGCTATTGTTCTAGCAATGGGATCTGAACATCCTAGAGATCTACCGGTTGAGGGTAGAGATTTGAAGGGAGTTCATTATGCAATGGATTTTCTAACACGCAACAATCGACTTGTAGATGGTAAAGAAATATCAGATAAGATTATGGCTACTGGTAAGAATATCATTGTGATCGGTGGAGGTGATACTGGATCTGACTGTGTTGGAACTTCCAATCGACAAGGTGCTAAATCAATCAAGCAATTGGAGATTTTTCCAGAACCACCTAAAGAAAGAGATGCTTCTACTCCTTGGCCATTGTACCCAAAAATCTATCGGACATCTAGTTCTCACGAAGAAGGTGTAGATCGAAAATGGGCTGTTAATACAGTCGCATTCATCGGTAATGATAAAGGCGAAGTGAAATCCTTAAAAGGTTCTGAAGTAGAATTTAAAGATGGTAAAATGGTTCCTGTTGCTGGAACGGAATTTGAATGGCCTGCAGATCTTGTCTTACTGGCAATGGGATTTGTTCATCCTATCAAAGACGGAATCATCTCTCAATTCCAAGAAATGGGCATGTTAATCGACAATCGTGGAAATGTTGCTGCAAGTTTTGGAACCAAAGAAGGTTCATTTGCGACTAGTTTAAATAAAGTTTTTGCCTGTGGAGATGTGAGAAGAGGACAATCTTTGATCGTTTGGGCAATTTCTGAAGGTAGAAAATGTGCAGAGCAGGTTCACCGTTTCCTTCTTGCTGAGGTTGAGGCTTAAGCAGCCTCTTTTCCTCTCTTAAAATTCTCTATAGACCTAATGTTGAATCTTGCATTCTTTGCAAGATTCGCTATAGCTTTGTAAATATGTATCCTGGTTTGAATTTCCTGCTTTCTGAGGTGACTTCAAAATAGAAATTTTTTTTAAAACCTCTAAGATTACAGGTTTCAACAGTATAAATCCGACAATAAATACTATAAAGTGAACTAAAATGTTCTGAATACCAATGGTTAAGGGCATCTATTTACTCCTTGACAATAAAATAAGAAGGATCCATACTTTATGCATATGCAATTATTCAAATATCTTCCTACTATACTAATCATTTTGAGCACTCAACTTTATAGTGAAACAATTTTATTTAAAGATGGAACAAAAGTCCAAGGAAAGATTCGAACTCAAGATAAAAGCACTATTACAATTAACACTTCTGATGGAGTCAAAATTGTCTCAAAGGGTGATATAACTAAAGTTATTTATAAAGATAAGATTTCGGAAGCAGAAGAGAATAAGATTCGCCAAGATGAAGAGAAGAAGAAACTCGCTTTAGATGCTAAAAAGCAAGAACTAGAACGCATTAAAGCAGAGACACTGCCAAAAGAAACTCCTGAGAAAAAAGAAACAGTAGTTTTCAAACCGGATCCAAACAAAGCAGATGAAGATAAAACTGCATTGGGAGCTTTTTGGAGATCTGCATTAGTACCTGGTTGGGGTCAATTCTACCAAGGACGAGAATGGGCAGGTATTTTATATCCTACTCTGATTCTAGGTGGAGCCTATGCTGGATATCAGACGAATCGAATCTATAGAAATGCCTTGAATGATTATAACGAATACAACAATCCATATAGCGAATCGGCAATTCTACTATCAGCTTTAAATATTCCTAATCCTGTGAATAATACTGACCAACTAGTTAATTTCTCTGGAAGTCCCAACGATGTATTATTGAATTTTTACAATACGAATGAATCACCTCTCGCCAAACAAAAAGAAGCGGTTGAGAAACATTATACGAATTTAAGAATCATTTCTTATGCTGTTGCAGCAGTCTGGATTTGGAATGCAATTGATGCTTTCATCTTTCATCCAGATGCATCATCACTTTCAGAGGGGAACAATTCTAATGTCCCAAAAGCAGGAGATCTTAGAATTAAGATAGACTCTAATTCTGTTCGCTCACCTGGCTATGGTTATGCAAATGCAAGCAGTACAGAACACCGAGTCTATCTCGAAACATACTTTTAGTTTACTTGCTAAGGTTTGTTAATTCCTCAAGTAATTTTACAGTTCTTCTTGTGAAATCTCCCATTTCTTGGTCCGACATCACCTTTGATGAAAGCAATGCTAGATCGTAGATATGCTTTGCAATTGATTCACCTTTACTTGGATTCACTCCTTCGAAAGACTTCAATGCATTTTTCACTAAGGAAGAGCTAGAATTTATTGTAAGCGTATGATTTTTTAACAAACCACCTGCCATCTCTGTATTCATAGAAGTATTCATCTCTGACATTCTTCTAATATATTCCGGTAAAAGAATTACAGCTGGTACTTCTTGGCTTTTCAAAGAACTTACTTTTATCTCAAGCCCTTCTCTTCCAATTGCTTTCTCGAAAAAATCTTTGATTCGATCGGATTCTGTCTTATTATTCTGATCAACCACTCCAGGACTTTCATCCTTATCAACGATTTGATCAGCTAACTCAGAATCTACTCTTTGGAATTTCCAGTCAGGATTCTTACCTTCCACAAACTGGATGAAATGAGAATCAATTCTAGAATCCACCATCACAGCTTCCAAGCCTTGGGATTTTAATAAATCCATGTATACTGAATTCTTCTCAGTTTCATTGGCATAGAAGATTTTCTTGTTATTTTTTTCTTGGTTTCTTTCCCAATACTCACTCAGTGTTGTATACTTATCATCTGAGGATTTGAATAGAAGTGCATCTTTGATAGAATCATAGAACTTCTCTTCCATCATCGAACCATATTTAACAAAAATAGAAATATCGTGCCAATTTTTTTCAAACTTCTCGCGATCTTTCTTAAAGTCTTCTATCAATTTATCCCCAATTTTCTTAATAATATGGGAAGAAATTTTCTTAACCAATGGATCATTTTGAAGATAAGATCTAGAAACGTTCAGTGGAAGGTCTGGAATATCAATAGTTCCTTTCAGTATTGTTAGAAACTGTGGAATCAATTCATTTGCTTCATCAGAAACAAATACATGATTGCAGTACAATTTGACACCATTCTTGGATGCCTCTAATTCATGAGTAATCTTCGGGAAATACAAAATCCCTTGTAAGCGGAATGGATAGTCGACATTCAAATGAATGTGGAATAATGGCTCAGATGTAAATGGAAATAAATAATTGTAAAACTCTTTATAGTCCTCATCTTTTACCGAAGAAGGTGATTCTGACCAAAGAGGTCGCATTTTATTTGCAGCCTCGGTTTCTACATGGATGGGAACAGGAAGAAAGTCACAGTATTTTTTGATCAGTTCTTTAAGCTTCCATTTGTCTAAATATTCTCCAGAATCCTCATCTAAATGTAAGATAATCGTTGTTCCTCGATCAGCCTTATCAGAAGTTGCAATCGAAAAATCAGTTCCTGATTCAGAAATCCAATGAACAGCTTTCGAATCTTTTTTATAAGACTTTGTAATGATTTCTACTTTTTTAGAAACCATAAAGGATGAATAAAAACCTAAACCAAAATGTCCGATGATCTCTGCTTTATTTTCTTCGGATGAATACTTTTTTGCGAACTCAGTTGCTCCTGAGAAAGCAATTTGATTGATGTATTTTTTGATTTCATCCTCAGTCATACCCAAACCATTGTCTGCAATAATAAGAGTTCTTTCCTTTTGGTCGAAACTCAAATCCACTTTGTAATCTGTTCCGCCTTCGAATTCTTCTGATAATGAAATTTTCTTTAGTTTTGCAATTGCATCACAGGCATTGGATACAAGCTCTCTGATGAAAATATCTTTTTCAGAATACAACCACTTCTTGATGATAGGAAATATATTTTCCGTATCTACTGATATTTTTCCTTTTTCTGCAGTGCTCATTTTAAATCTCCTTCTATGTATTTAGATAGTAATTCTTTTTCTCTAGTTTCTAGTATGGAAAAAATATTTGTGAATTTTTCGCCAACATATTTTTTTCTAAGTTCCACCCAAAACTTTGCCTCATCAACTGAGAATCCGCGCTCGAGTAGAATTTTCTCTAATAATATTCCAGTTTTCTGACCAGCGATATTTTGTATTCTTAGTAAATACTGATTTTGGTTTTGAGAATGAGAGAATTTGAATTTTTTTACAAAATAGTAAACCAATCCTAACGAGAATGCTGTGAAAAACAGAATAAGGTAAATTCTTAATTTTGAATTGGCTTTCTGATCAGAAAAATCATAGACATCTTGTTCGGATTGAAGTGAGCCATTAGTGGAGAATTTATTTATGTGAAGATCAGGGATTTCCTTTCTTATTGTTTCATAGCTAGACTTACGAGCATTGAAGAAAGAAATTTCAATGGGAAATGCAGAAGTATCAGATTCTAAAAATAAGGAATAGTCAAAATAAATTGAACACTGAAATCCATATTCTTGGTTTCCAATTTCTGTAAATTTTTGGTTTCTTTTACTTCCGAGCAGTTCGATTTTGCCTGGAAAGTTCTTAGGCAATGCTTTGAGAATAGGATCTTTAAAGTTATTGCAAAGTCCAACTCCTTTAACTTCAATACTAAAGCTCCAAGGATTTCCCTGAACAATTTCTTCTTTGGATAAATTGACTTGCATATCATATTCACCTACCTCACCTGTAAAAGATTTTGGTGCACCTTTGGGCAGAGGTTTGACTTCGATATCTTTGGGAGTTGAATCAATCGTGTGCGTGTAAAAATGTATTCTTTGTGAATTTGTGAAATCGAATTTCGTTTTCCCTATTTTGAAATTCCCTACTTTAATGGGAGTTAAAGCGAATATTTCTCGGTTGTAAGGATTCGTAAAATATTTGTCTGTTTTTCCATTGATGTCTAACTCTACTTGTTCAGGGTAATTTATTTTTACACCAGAAAGAAGAGTGGATGTAAAGAAGGGAAAGGAAATCGATTCATTTGGGTTTCTCTCAAAAAAAGGCTTACGAATCTTTTTATTATAAAAAACAAAATATCCAATTATAGGTTCACCAAGATAGATTTGAGATTTACTTGTATGGAATTTTACAAGGGAAGATTCCGTATCTAATCCACTTGTCAAGTCAGACTCATTCCCTGAGAAAAATCGATTCAAAAGATTGGAAG
Organism: Leptospira sp.; assembly: GCA_009991425.1. GTDB lineage: Bacteria > Spirochaetota > Leptospiria > Leptospirales > Leptospiraceae. Next base: position 44,254 of record JAACWH010000037.1, on the reverse strand, counting down.
GCGGTTGGTATTGTTTCTTAGTTACAGTAAACTTCTGGTTTGGAATTTGATAAACCTGTCCATTTTCTTCCACTTGGATGGGTGGAACCGAATAAACACCTGGTTGTGAATGTTGAATAGTAAATCTTAAAATGGTAGAAGAGCTTGTCTTAAAATTAATAATCTTAGTTTCAGTTTGGATTCCTGTATAAATAGCTATTACCTTCCCTAGTTCGAATTTTTTTCGAACAGGTTTAGGAACTGCCCCTGAATTAGATATAGCTTCTATGATGAGTGGCTCATTGATTCCTACCTCAACAGAGGAAATTCTAAACTCTATGGGGTCAGCAATTATAGCTGAAGGAAAAAGTGTAAGAATAAATATTATAAAAAAAAAATCGCGTAGCATCTTACCAAAATTTATCTCGTCTAAATGGCGTTATGGTTTTGGAATTTTTTCTTTGGATTCTGTCAGCATTTAATGATTCCATAAGTCTTTCTGCTTCTTCTTTGGATAAAGCATTTGGAGAGTTTTGTGCTTCCCCCGATTCCTCGTTTTCCTTTGACTGATTCTTCGGATCGTCATTCTTTTGGGATTGAGTATTCGATTTATTATTAGGTGAGAAAGGATTTTGTGAATTATCTGATTTTTCTGAATTTGAATTGCTGTCCTTAGAAGCTTGAGGCTGGTTTTTGTTCTGCGAGGGATTGTACAATAACTCTAAGTTTTTCTTGGCAGCCGCGTAATTGGGATCTTCTTGGATAGCCTTTCTGTAAGATTCTATTGCTTTCTTTTTGTCTTGCGCGGATTCATAAGCCTTGCCCATATTAAAATAGGATTTTGAACGTAAGGAAGAATCCTGAGAATCTAAAGCTTTCTCGAAATGGGGAATTGCTCGCAAAGGATCTCCCGATTTAGCAATGGATGTTCCCTTGTTGAACTCCAGTCTCGGGTCATTTCCCAATTCTTCCTCCGCTCTTTGAAATGTATCTAATGACTGTTTGTATTCTTGGTTCTTAAATGAATCGATTCCTTCTTTAACGATTTCACCGCCTGGATTAAAAAAAGATTCTGCAAATATTTTTCCATAAATATTAGGAATACTGATAAAGATAATTACAGTCCAAAGAATTTTAGTATTATAAATTTGCATTTTCTTGTATTAGTTAGACCTCCCTTTTTTATATAGAAGAAACTCAATTAGAAAAACATCAAGGAAAAGAAGAAGGATCATCGGTAATAAAAAATAGTAAGACTTTTGAAATCTTAAAAAAGTTGAGCGGTCTAAAATTTTATTTTTGTCCATAGATTTTGCTAAATCGACTAAATTAAATGCGGTACTTGCATTTTGAGTAAGATCATGGTAGATTCCATTGTTTTGTGAGGCAATCCCTTTCAGAAATTCTGGATTGGCATTAGATATAACTATTTCTTCACCTGAACTACTGGGAGATAAGGTTCCATTGATTGTCACATAACCAGATGTAGATGAGTCCCCTTCTTTATAATAAATTGGAGAACCTTCCTTACTACCTATACCCCAGATGATTAATTTTTCTTCAAGATCCGGAATGGATTCATTTTCATGGTCTTCACCGTCTGAAACTAATACTACAATTCTATGTCTTAGGATTTTAGTGGAATGTAAAATCGATTCAGCCTTATTCAATACTTTGCCTATATCAGTTCCCTTGTCTCCCACCATATCAGTATCCAATCCTTTGACAAAATCAGAGAATGCTTCTAAATCAGAAGTCAATGGACAATAGAGAAAGGGAGAGCCTGCATATACTAAAATACCAAGACGATTCCCTTCTAATTCCGAAAGCATAGGCAAGATAATTTGTTTAAAACGATTTAATCTTCCTCCAGGAACATCTATTGCATTCATCGATAATGAAGTGTCGACTATAAATAAGATGTCAACCCCGCTACCTTCATTTGGAAGTTCTATATCTTCTGTTAGAGGGTAAAAATATGCAAAGAAGGAAAGTATGATGGTAATAAAGTAAATGATAATACGTAAGATTAGGAAATTTGGATTAGCAGCTGAAATTTTTAAAGCATCCACGGAATTACTTTTCTTAAATTTTTTTAATTGAATAATATAGAATACTCTATATCCAAAATAAATAAAAAAAACTAAAAACAAAATATATGGAATAGATTCGCTAAGCATAGAATTTAAAGATTAAACTTCTCCCTAATAAATCGATGAGCATCAATCCTAAAGCAATATTTAAATACCATAAAAAGTCTGTCTCAACTATCTGCTTAGGTTTGGCGGCTAAAGTATCTTTTTCTAATAAATCTATTTCATTCAAGACCTCGCCTAATTCACTAGCATTTTCGGCTCTATAAAATTTACCTTTGGTAGAATCAGAAATATTTTGCAGAGAAGAAAAGTTCACTTCGTACTCCTCATTTTCTCTTCCAATTCCAATCGTATATATTTTAATACCAAAAGCCTTAGCTGTTTCAGCTGAAGTTTCTGGATCGATGCGACCGGTATTGGACACTCCATCTGTAAGGAGGATAATAATTTTGGTTTTAGTAGGGGCTGACTTTAAGCGAAAGGTTGAAAGAAGAATTGCATCTCCTACCGCTGTTCCCTGTTCCTCAATAGTTTCCGTATCAATTGATTCTAATATTTCACTTAAGGCAACTCTGTCATTGGTCAAAGGAGACTGGAGATAAGCTGCTCCCGCAAAAACTACTAATCCCAAACGATCCGACACTCTTTTAAGAATGAATTCCTTTAATAAATTGATGGATACTTCAAGACGATTTCTTGGTAAAAAATCTCTAGAGTTAACCATAGAACCTGAAATATCTAGAGCAAACATAATATTAATTCCTAATTTTTCATCAGGCAAGAAATTTCTTTTAGTACCTGGACCTGCTGCGGCTAAAATGAGAAATCCTAAACTTATAAATCTTATATAAGGAAATAATTCTGAGAAAATCCCTAGTGAAATGAATTGATTATTTTTCTTTGTTAAGTGATCATCATTTATTCTAAGTTTAGGAAAGCTTTTATTTTTTAGAATTAGGTTTCTAAAATGAAAAATCAAAATTCCTATCAATGGCAAGAAAGCAAACAACAACCAAGGTCTTTGAAATTCAAGCATCCATTTTACCATGTTGGATTGTATGCATGATTCTTTGCCATTCATCATACATAGATTTCGCCTCATCTTTCGAAATTGTCTCATTTGTATTGGAATATTTAGCAAAAAGGAAAAAGACTTTCATTTTACGAAGGTCATCCGTGGAAATGGGATAGGATTTGTAAATTTTTTCTAGGAGATCTGAATCGGTTATGATTTTCGAATTGGAATCTTGGAGCTTGCTTTCATGCGATTTTAAATTCTCAGTCTTAGATGTATGAATAATTTGCTTATCCGCTTTAGGGATTTTTGATTGAATTAACTCTGTCATAAAGTATGCAAATTCTTTCTTCGTTAGGTTATTTTGATCAATCAGTTTATGAAATTTTGCCTCTAGAATATCATCAAGGGGAACGATTGTAACTTCTTCAAGTATAGCATCTAAAGGACGGGATTGGTATTTTTGATAAATTATATAAAGTCCATAAATTAAAATTAGGGCAAAAGTAATTATGATAATCAATCGATACCACAAAAAATTTCCAAATGATATAGGCTCTTGGTAATCTGAGGATCCTTCTGAATCAGATTCAGAAATAGTTGAAAGTACATTTACCTTTATTTTACTTTGAATCACCTCAGTTGATTCTTCTTGTTTCCATTGAACAGGAATTTGAAATTCACCTGCTTTAAAAATTCGAAAATCAATGGTAGCTTGCTTTTCACTCTTGTCAATTTTGAGAACTTCACCTATAACAAGTTCTAATTCTTCAGAGAGTATATCTCCTTCAGTAGGCAGATCCACAGTGTAATCATCTTGCCAGGTAATCTTGTATTGAAATATTTCATAAACTTTACACTCTTCTTTGCTTACTTGCTCAGTTGGTTGTGCATTGATATCATGAGTGGGAATAAAAAATAAAATAAATACTAAAGAGAATTTTAATAGCAGAACCAAAAATGTAGGTTTTAAAAATACCAATAGAAATTTTCTTAGATAAAAATTCAAATTGCATCTCCGAAGGAAACAAGTATTTGTTTGGCTAAGTCCTCATTGACCTGAAAGTAAGTTAGGTTTTTTTGAAAATTATATTTTAAATTCTCTCTATCTTGCACATGTGTTGGTTGATAAATTGTTGCCAGTTGAGATGATTCAGAAGGCTCAGAAAAGAAAAAGGATTTTAATTTAGAATTATGGAAAGCTTCTAAACCAGAATCCAAGACACAGGCATGGATATCATGTTTCTTATGAATGGATTTCCATTCGTTTTTATGAAGAACAGTAAAATCACTGATCCAATAAACAAGAGATCTCAATTGAGTTTTTTCTTGTAAAAATTGGTAAGGAAGATTATGATTCGTTCCAGGTTTAGAGATTTTGGCGGATTCAATAACGTCTTGTAACTTTTTAGCGGATTTCCAAAGTTTCGAAATTGATGAAATGGGAGAAAAGCCTGTATGAAGTTTATCTGCATAGCAAATTATTTGAGCCTTGTTATGCGATAAAAAATGAATATAGGAAAGAAAGATTGCTAACTGAAAGCCAGCATCTTTTTTCTTTTCATTGCTTAGCATAGAATAAGAAATATCTAAAAAAATTAAAACTGGTATGTCTCGCTCTAAGAAAAATTCTTTAACATGGATTTCACCAGTCCGAGAAGATACATTCCAATCTATCAATCGGATATCATCTCCACTTAGGTATGGTCTTACATCACGGAATTCCATGCCCCTTCCCTTACCATGGAGAAAGCTTTCCCCTAAACTTCTACCATCCATCCGCTTCCTTGTTCTAATTTCTAGTTCATGAGCAAGTCGGAATAAGTTTGCATTTAAAAGTTGCAATTAAGGAACTCCCAAAGTCTCCAGTATAACTTCAATCAGGTTGTCTACGGAAACATCTTCAGCAAGAGCTTCATAACTAAGTAAAATTCTATGTCTTAGGATTTCTTTCGCAAATATTTGAATGTCTTCTGGGACAACAAAATCCCTACCTTCTGTTAGTGCTTTAGCTTTTGCAATTTTCAAGAGAGCAAGGGAAGCGCGAGGACTTGCTCCATGCCGGATGAATGTTTTTGTGTCAGGAACAGAACTTGTTTCTGGGCGAGTTTCTCGGACAATACGTACGATATATTCTTTCAATTTATTATCTATGAATACTGATTCAGCTAATTCAGAAAACTGATTCCTTTCCTTGGTTTTTATAATAGGCTTTAGCTTGTTGGAATTGGATTTACCATGTTGTTCCAAAATTCCAAGTTCTTGTTCTTCTAATGGGTACCCAACTTTTAGTTTAAGCATAAAACGATCCATTTGGGCTTCAGGTAACTGGTAGGTTCCTTCTTGGTCTATGGGATTTTGAGTTGCTAATACAAAGAAGTTGGGATCTAGCTGAAAAGTTTCATCCCCAATAGTAACCATTCTTTCTTCCATGCATTGTAAAAGTGCGGATTGTACTTTTGCAGGTGCTCGATTGATTTCATCTGCAAGTAATATTCCAGTAAACACAGGTCCTTTTCGAACATCGAAGCTTGCTGTCTTGGGGTTAAAAATTGTAGTGCCAGTTAAGTCTGCGGGCAAAAGGTCAGGAGTAAATTGGATTCTGTGGAAATCAGAATCCAATACTTCAGCAAAAGTTTTGGCAAGAAGAGTTTTGGCAAGGCCAGGCATTCCTTCCAAGAGCACATGACCTTTTGAAAGTAAGGCTAGAAGAATGGCATCAATGCTACTATCCATTCCTGTTATAACTTTTGCTAATTCTAATTTAGTATTTTTAAGAGTCTCCTGCAAATGCTGGATTTTCTCTTGAGGTATATTATTTTGCTTATTTTCCATAATAAAAATTGACTTAAGTTATCGAGATATTTTATTTGCAAGCATTGGCAGTCATAGTTGGTCTTGCCTTACCTAACATATAGAACATCACAGATCCGCTTTCCTTCCAGCATCCACTCTTTCTACCTTGGGCATCGGAACCACCTCGACCAATTTCTTTACCACTTGCATCATATTCGACTGCATTTTCTGAAGAAATTATATCCAATCTCTTCTTTCCATTATCGTGGAAATATGTGAAGGGGATATCTGGCTTGTAACTATCTTTGATATCTCCCGTTTCATCATTTATCATTACCAAGGAAAAGAAAAATTTCCCCTCTCCAATTTTTTTACCTGATCTTTCAAAAATTTCAGCTGATTGAAGCATGACTTCATTTGCCATAACTCCCCTATAACGAAGTTGACCGTCATTAAAGTAAAAAGACCAATTCCCCTTACGAACATGCTTACGCATGCCCTCTCCAAATAATTTTCCATTAGGGTAGTATTCTTTCCAGATTCCGACACGTTCATATTTACTATCACCTACTCCATCTTTACGAGGAGCATAATTACCTTCTGATTGAAGAGCGCCATCCTTATAATAAGTCTTCCAATTACCAACTCTAGAATCTTCACGATTCATTCCTTGAGACGAAATGGATTTCCCATCATCGAAATAATTTATTTCTTCGCCTTCTAATAAATCGTTTTTATAATGTAATATTTGTTTGATAGTTCCTTTTCCATAATGGTAGTATTTCCACTCACCATTTTTCTTTCCATCAATGTAACTTCCTTCTTCCAATAGATATCCATCTTTACTTGACTTGAGATAAAAGGGACCTTCTTGTTTATCATTTTTCCAAAATGTTTCACTTAGGATTTCACCAGTGCTTCCACTAAAAGATTTTACAATCCCTTCTCTCTTCCCATTAACATAAGGGATTTCAGTTATAGTTTTGCCTGTTTCAGGATCGGGTCTTTTCCAAATTCCGACTCGTTTGCCATTTTCATAACGACCCATTAGATCTAGAACATTTTTGTATTTGGGATTCTTCAGATCGCCACCATCTTGGAACTGGAGATATTCCTTCCACTCGCCGTGCTTAGGAAAAGATTTGATCTTACCCATACCTAGACTTTCTACCTCTGATCCAGAGCATTCTTTGCCGCCACAGTTTGTAATGACTGGTCCTTCAGCACGGATCAATTTAGTATTGCTAAATCTTTCAATACGAATATTGGGAGCGCGCATTTCAAAGTCAGGGGCATCTTTATCTGGTTCTTTATTGTCAGCACTAGAGCACTGGATTGTAAAAATTAAAGTTAGAATTGATAAAATGGAAATGGGTTTCATTTTCGAGAATCTCCTAAGACTGATCTGTTTTGAATTTTTTGAAAAAGATGCGACCGAGCTTGTTTATTAACTTCTAATTGATCATAAGATTGGAAATGCTGTCCACCATCTAATTTAGAAATAAAGAATCTTGGCGGTAAAATGTGAAAAGCACCGCTTCCCATCACATAGGTTACGGAGCCATCAAGGGATGTAAGACTGCATTCCAGGTGGATTTTTCTTTTTTCTTTGTCTATTGGCCAGGCTCTTGCGAGTAAATTGGTCTCAACAGGTGTTGCTTTCAGAAATTTGTAGGACATAGTGTCCGTCATAACTATAAAACCCAGGTGGAAACACAATGCTCCCATGGATTCATCCATAAGAGTCGAAATTACACCACCATGACCGTAATTGGGAGCTCCATTGAAATGCCTTGCAAAATTGTATTCAAACCGAACTTCTCCCGATTCATCATCGAAAAAATAATCAGCATGCAATCCATGCGGGTTGTTCTTACCACATCCATAGCAGGTATCGTGGTGTATTTGGTGTCCGTAAATCGAAGGTTTCATTAAATTTTTCCGTTTTTTCAAGTTTAGAAAATCATCAAATTCAAGACAATCCAAACTATTGAAAAAATCTTCTTAATTATTAAAAGTTTTTCAATAGCTGGATTGTATTTCCTAGAATTTTTTGAAATGAATTTCTATTCTAAATTAAAAAATAGATTAAATTGTCTTAGGTTTATCATTTAACACTAAACAAGTAGTGACTCACCAACCATTCATTTCCCTTATCATACCCAAAGAGCTCCGCGCAAGACATGAAGAAAACTTTCCAGTAGACCCACCATTTTGTTGCCTGCTCGGTTCCATATGTTTCTGCAAAAATTTTCTTAATTGCTTCTTCATTCTTATACATATTTGCTAGCCATGCCTCACTTGTCTTTTGATAGTGAGTTCCACTCAATCGCCAATGATTTTCTATTTTAAAATTCTTTTGGAAATATAAAAATAGATCATCGGAAGGCATCTGGCCTCCGGTAAAAAAATACTTAGCCATCCAATCCGTTTCATCGATTACTTCGAAAGGATAAGCAAAAGTCTTGTGGGTGAATATATGGATGAAAAATTTCCCTTTTGGCTTCAGAAAAGTAGATAACTTTTCAAAGAGCAGTTCATAATTTTTCATATGTTCGAGCATTTCTACAGAAATGATTCGGTCAAATTTCTTGCTAATCTTGAAATGATTCATATCTTTCGTGATGATTTCAAGATTTTTCAGACCTCTTCTCTTTGCTTCACTATCAATAAATTGTTTCTGAGTTGATGAATTCGAAACACCAGTTACTTTACATTTTGGATATTTCTCTGCAAGAGTTAAAGAAACCGATCCCCAACCACAACCCAGGTCCAAGACAGACATGCCATCTTCAATTTCAGCTCTATCGAAACTAAGATTTAACATTGCATCTTCCGATTCCGCAAAGCTTGTATCCGATTTAGGCCAATATCCTGAACTGTATTTCATTCTATAGCCCATAACATATTTATAAAAATCGCTAGGGACTTCATAATGTTGCTCATTAGCTGCTTCTGTATGAACTGCAATTGGAGAATTTTTTAAAGATTGGATGTAGGCTAACTTATGAGCTAATTGCTCAGTTGGATTTGCCTTAGTCTCTTGCTTCAATCTTAATTTAACTAGTTGTCGGATTCTTAATCGAATCAACCAATCGGGGAAAATATCTTTTTCTAGGCTCTGAATTACGTTCAAAAAACGGTTCTCCTGTTTTTTTTTATGGAAATTTATCGCTCGCAACCTAACTAATAGTATTATGAGGCTTTTTTCCATCATGATTCTCTTGCTGTTCTCCTATGGATTACAAGCTCAAGAACTCATTGACCTTCGAGATCTGCCTGTTAAGGCGATGGAAGGATTTGATCCTCAAATTCTAAGCAATTCTGATGTGGAATTAAACAAATCTCCTAATTGGATTTCAATTGAAAGAGAATCCCAAGTAAATTCATCCCTTGCTGTTAAACTTATTCCACAATTTAAACCGGAATCGCGAACGATCTTTTCTTTAGACGATTCCCAGGAAGAAACATACTCTTTTCTTTTCCAATTTCAATTAGAGAAAGAACTTTATAATGATTCAGAATCATTCGCTCTACTTTTAAGCACTGTTGGCTCACAATGGATGGTTTATATGAATGGGATTATGGTCTATGACCAATCCCAGGCTGACTATGATCATACACGTTTCAATGAAATTGTTCCAATTCCTAAATCAACAGTGGTAATTGGTAGCAATCTTTTGGTTTTTAAAATCCAAGGCCCCAAGAGTAATTACTTGGTTGGTTTCAATAATGCAGAATCCTACTATTTTGGAGATTATCATTCCATTGCCAAAAAGCAGTCAGAGGCTTCGACTATAGTTATCATTACGATTTATTTACTAATTGGATTATTTCATCTTTTTCTCTTCTATAAACTGAGGTATGGTTACCATAATTTATATTTCGGACTCTTTAGTGTTTCCCTCTCATTATTCATTTTTACTCGAACTAATTTGGTCACTCTATACTGTGTAGATTTTAGTAAAATACATAGGTTAATGTCTATATTGTTTTATCTCATGCCTATCTTTGGGATTTTGTTTTTCCGAGCACTTTTCAATGAAAGATTAAAGCTATTTGATAAAATATTGATTTCACTAAATATATGTTTGGCGATTGGATGCTTATTATTTTCTTCTTCTTGGATCTATGATACAGTTTATTCTTATATTTATCTTCTGATTGTATTTGCATTCTATATTTTGATTATTGCAATTTCAAAATATTTCATACAAGATCTTAGGCAGATGTCTACAAATTTAAATGAACCTTTATTGAAATTTAATACAATCTGGCAAACTGTCATAAAAACTGTCTCGGGGAATGTGCTCTTAGGAAATATAATTTTTATTAGTATCTTGATTTATGATTCTTACGATATAACTTTTAAGCACCAGGGTATTTTTGTTACTCAATATGGGTTCTTAATTTTCGTTGTAGTTATAGCATACACTCTATCCAATCGATTCATTAATTTATTCAATCGTAACCAAACTTTAAATGTAGAGTTGGAAGACAAAATCAATGAAGTTGAATACGCAAATCAAAAATACCGCTTCATAGTTGATGGAACGAAAGATCTACTCTTTATCTTAGATAACAATTATGCAGTCATTTCTATGAATCATGCAGGCAAAAAGTTTTTTGGAACCAAGCCTGAGTTGATCCTTGGTAAAAATTTTATTGAGTTAATTTATACTACACAAAATGATAAAGCTATACTAACGCAACTTATAAACGAAAATTTAAATTCATTAGATGAGGCAGGAAAGCAAACAAGATTTAAAGCTAGAATAAAAACTTCTAGAATGTATGAGCCCTTAGAATTGCTTTTTCACATCGAGGCTGTCGACACACATGGTCATTTAGAATTTATTGGAAAAGGAAGTCGAACCTATGAAGATAGTATTGCTACTCAAATACTTGCAGAAACTCAGACATATCTTATAGATAATTATATAATTTTGGCTGATGAATTAAGCCAGAGATTAGTGAAGCAACTTTCTAAGAAATTTCCTGACTATAAAGTGGAGGCAATCCGAACAGGATTAAGAGAAATACTCATAAACTCTATTGAACATGGAAATCTCGCGATTACTTTTGAAGAAAAATCGACTTACTTGATGCAAGGTGACTATTTGGAACTAATCCAAAAGAGACAGAAAGATCCTATCTATGGTAAGAGAAAAATAATCGTAGAATATACATTAAATCATAACCAGGTCAGTTACCGCGTTACTGATGAAGGAAATGGATTTAGCTATATTGAACTTCAGAAAAAATCTGAGGACAAGGAACTTGTAAGAGAACATGGAAGAGGTATTATGCTTGCCGAAAGTATTTTCGACAAGGTTGAATACAATACTATGGGGAATTCGGTTCTACTTACTATTTTCTTCGAGGAAACCAAAGAAAAAAAGCAGACGTAGTTTTTTGGTATTCTCGGAACTTATCACCTTTTGATAGAAGAGAAAATTTCTCTGCAAAAGGGACACCAGTTACATGAACGAGTAGAATATACATGAAGACTGCGGGAAGAATTCCCAACCAGTGGAAGTTGATTGCATAAATCGATAAGCCTAGCCAAATTATCCATTCAAAAAAATAGTTTGGATGCCTAGAAAACTTCCAAAGTCCAATCTTGCAGACCTCCCCTTTATTTTTAGGATCTTTGATGAAACTAGAAAGTTGTTGGTCTGCAACGGTCTCTCCTAATTCACCAATAAAAAAGAGAATAATTCCAATTATACTAATTGCCGTATTATCTTTGTTATCCGTCAAAAAAACAACAAGAAATGGAGCGGTGAGTAGCAATGCCAATAAGCCCTGGAAAAGAAATACATTTGTAAAGAATTTCTGATGAACCTTCTCACCATAATCCTTCCGAAAGGAATTGTATCTTTTGTCTTCCGAATGACCAGGGAGTATTCGAGTTAGAAAAAGAAAAATAGAAAGTCTCAGTCCCCATATTGAAATTAATAAAACTAAAATCAAAGAACCCCATTCAATCGTAAATTGGTTCTTAACTAAATAGTAAGTCCAAAGGATAAAGAGGATAACGAGTCCCCAACCTACATCAATCACAGCGTAGTTATTTCTGGTTTTTCCCCAGAACCAAAACAAGGTCATTGTACTAAGTGTGACAAGAAAAGAAGGTAGTAGATAAGATAGATATGATTCCATTGTAATTTCCTTAAAGATCCTAAAATTTAGACTACTTTATGATTTAGAAAGTGAATAAAGATTGAAAGCCTTGGTAGGTTACAAGAAAGGTTCCTATACTTGAACCTAATTGCGGTAGCATAAATACCAAGAAAATTCGGATCACTCTGTTCTTCCAATAACCTGCGAAAGTCTCTGAGTCAGTTGCTATATGCTCAAAATCTTCAGCAGTTGGCTTACGAAACCAGGATTCAGATAAGGCTGCTACCCAACCTGGCTTTAATATTGGATTGAAATTACCAAGAGGGGCAGTGATAACAGCAAGTAGGAAAGAAATAGGATGAGCCCAAGCAATCAAAGCACCTATGCCTGCAAGGGTTGATTTTACAATGATCCAGGACCAGATCAAATCCGTTCCCACCTTTGTTCCACCTTTCCAGAAAGCAAAAGAAAATAAGCTAACAAAAATCATTGGAATCAAAAATACTTTCGACCTATCCCAAAGACTTCTTTTAGGAATCACATCTAAGCTTTCAATGCTTTCATCCTCTTCTATGTGATTCATTATCCCATTTAAATGCCCAGCTCCTACAACAGCTAAAAGCTTCTTGGAGGAATGGGAAGCTTGCCGAATTTTCTGAGCAAGGTAGATGTCTCTCTCGTCTATAATTACTTCTTTAACTGGATTGTAACGGGATGGAATTTGCGAAAATAAATCAGATAAGACATCTTCACTTTTCATTTCTTCGATTTTTTCTTGGGAAACATCTTCCTTTACAAAGAGTGATGTAACCAAAGCCGAGAGTAAATACATTTTGGAAAAAGCGCTTACATTGCCCCAAGCTCGTTTTAAAGTTGTTTGGATTTCTCTATCAATAGGAATAACCTTCGCACCAATAGCTTCCCCTGCTTCAATTGCAGCTTTTAACTCATCACCAGGACGAATCTTTCCCTGTCCCATTTTCTTTTGAAAGGAGGAAAGTATTAAAGAAGATAAAAGTAAGAACATCTTTCTTTCTTTAAAAACCTTAAATACATCTAACTTCTTGAAATATTCTGGATCACGTATAGATCGAATTCTAGAATTACAAAGTTCTACACAAACTGTGTCAGGTACTATTTCCTTACATAAGCGCTCGACTTCTCTCACACTTTCTTCGCTAATATGCGCAGTTCCTAAAATAGTTACTTCACAATCACCCAATTGTATTTCGCGGATCGGTTCATTCGACAAAATTACATTTTTATTTTTTTTAGTTGAACTCATAAGCATTAAGATCATTCTCGATAGTGAGATTTCCGTATTTTTATACTACTTTTAGGATGATTCAAATTCAAACCATCACAATATGAATGGAAAATTCGATAAAATAATCAATGTTGGAATTGCGGACCTTAAAGTTGGCAAGAGTCCAGAAGTTCTTCGCACTACTTTAGGCTCCTGTATTGGTATTGTATTTTACAATCCTGATAAACAAATTGGTGCCCTCTCACATATAATGTTAGCTAAAGACCCCACAGGTAAGGATTTAGGGAAAAATCCATTAAAATACGGAGAGACTGCCTTGCCACTTTTAGTCAAAGCTATGGAAGAACAAGGTTGCCCTATGGGAAGCTACAGTGCACGAATTTTTGGTGGAGCATCCATGTTCAAGGGCATTAACTCTAGCTTTTTACAAAATATTGGAGAACAGAATATTCTTATCGTGAAAGAATTTTTAAAAGCTAATAATATTCCTATTTTAGTGGAAGACATTGCTGGTCATGATGGACGAACAATAAGTTTGTATTTGGATGATGGCAGAGTTCTGTTGAAGAAATCAGGATCGGAGAAATACCTTTACAAGGTAAAATAACTTATGAAAGAGAAGATAGACGAAATTCTTAAAGATGTAAATAAGTTACCTGTTATTTCAGCTGTAGTAACTAAAGTTTTACAGATGGTTCAGAATCCAGATGTTAATATCCAAGAACTTGCTACAGAAATTTCCAAGGATCCAGCAATAACTACCTCAGTGATAAAACTCTCGAACTCTGCTTATTACAGAGCATCTAAACCTGTGCGTACTGTATCTGAGGCTTTGATGACATTGGGAACCAAAACTGTTAAAGAAATTATTTTACTAACGGCCGCTAAGGGAGTTCTTAAGAAAGATTTGCCTGGTTACCAAATTGAAGCTGATCAAATTTGGTTGCAAAGCTTAGTAGTAGCTGAATTGGCTTCCAGAATTGCCGCACACAAAAAGATTCAAAAGCCAAAAGATCTTGTCTTTACATCTGGCTTATTATGCAATATTGGAAAGCTAGTATTATCACAGTTCTTTCAAAGTCTTTTATTTAAGATAAAAAATGAAGTTCAAGAAGCTGAAGATCCATTCTATGAGATTGAGAGAAAGTACCTTGGATATACTCATATGGAAATTAGTGAAATTGTTTTGAAAAATTGGAATTTCCCACAAGAACTTGTTGATGTTGTTGCTCATTACAATAATCCTGATCAAGCAAAGGTAGATCCAATCTTAGTCTCCTTAGTTCACATTGCCTATACTCTCACTACTGTTTCAGGAATTGGAATTGATATAGGTGGAATCAGTGTTCCACTTTCCAAATTTGCCCTTGATAAGACAGGAGTGACTGATAAGGATATAGAATTGTATTTCATGAAATTACCAGAATTAGAAGCTCATATAGCTGAACTTATCAACCAATGAAGAATATTGCTCTCATTGGACCGCGAGGAGTTGGGAAATCTAAAATCTCTAAGAGAATATCTAAAATCACAGAATTACCTGTCCTTTCAACAGATTCTTTGGCAGTCTATGAGACGGGTGGACTTTCTATTGCAGACTTTGTTGAAAGGCATGATGGGAAATGGCAACCGTTTCGAGACTTAGAATATTCTATTTTACAAAAGCTATCTTCTGCTCAAGGAATCATTTTGGATTGTGGAGGTGGAATACTTTTTGATGTGGATGAAAATGGCGAAGAGATATTAAGTGAACGTAAGATTAAAATTTTGCAAGAGATGGCAAATATTATTTTCTTAGACAATGATATAGACCTTCTTGTTGAAAAAGTGAGCTCCGATAAGACTCGCCCAAGCTTACATTCAAAAAAAGATTACAAAGATATTCTAAGGTTTAGACTTCCACATTACAAAGAAGTTGCACACTACCGATTGTATCTTGGTGATATGAAGAAGGAAGAAGCTGCCAAAAGAATTATCGAACTAACTGACATTCACTGATTTAGAACAACTTTCTCAAAATCAACTAAATAGTCTTCTTCCAAGAATCCAAACTTTCGAATGGATTCAGGAGTAAAAAGAGCTATATTACCTTCTCCTTTTGCTACTACAACACCATTGGCATTTTTGATCTCGGCATAAACAAGAACTTCCTTGGCAGAGATCTTCTCAAGAATATGACCTCTTGCTTCTAAGTTATCACCAACAAATACAGGTTTGATGAACTCAACTGAAATCTTTTTAGTTAAGATATAGGACCTCTCCAAATAGATTGCAGCCCAGGCCATAGTCTCATCTAGAATAGTAGCAAGCACTCCTCCATGAGCAAGATTAGACCATCCAGCCAAATGCTCAGGGATATGAGTGAAAGAACGAATTTCTTTTTGATTGGATTCAAATTCCATTTTCAATCCAATTTCATTCGCTCCACCGCAACCGAAGCATTTCTTATAGGGAAGGTTTTTAACTTCTTTCCAAATTTCCATTAGTCTACTGCAACAAAGACTTCTTCAGCCTTAAGTATTAATCCTGTTTTGATTTCTAATAGGCGTGCATTCACAAATATTCCATCACCATATTTATACATAATACCTGTTATAATCCCATCCAATTCAAGGGCTGATGCAACCTTGCCCATGGTTGCAATATCCATATCACCATTCAGACTTAAACCCTTTGAGTTAAGTACTTTTCCGTAGATGCCTCTATCTAATACTTGAAAACTTCCTTTTTTAACTAATTCTGTTGTAAGTTTTTCTGAAATTAGCTCACCTAGTCTAGGTTTGATTAAATTTTTGTCCTTATCGTAAAAGGTTAGAACTATGATTTTCTTATCTTTTAGTTTAAATCCACCTTCGCTCAATGAATTGGCTAGGATTTGAATCGGGGTTGGTGCTGGTGGTTTGGAAATTCGTCTTTCTTCATCATCGAAAAAGCAAGAAGAAGTAAAAACACAAAAACCTAACAGAAAAAGAATAGAGATCAAACGTTTCATATCTAGAAGTTAACTTCCATACCTAGAGTTGTGGCATATTCATAAAATGATTTTGAATTGGTTCCAGGGTTCAAAGTCGCTGCCGCAGTATTTAAATAACCAACGCCCATCATGCCGGGAGGTTGGTTTTGAAAATTCAAAAAGAAATTTGATTTTGAACCATCATTTGTCTTACCTCTTATAGAAGCAGTAAACGAAGCTGGCGTTCTCCCGTCTGATGTATTATTCTTTATAAGCCCATTTTGGTTAGCAATATTGTATTGATTGCCGCCTAAATATATAGAGTATTTTTGAGCGGGATCTAGAAAAACAATAAAACCCAGTGAGGCTGCATCTTGCTTTGGTTCCCATTGGCTCATAACAGACCTTAGATCAGTTGAATTCAATTTATAATCATATTTCATATTGAGTATTACATTTTTTTTGCCAAAAAATACTGACATGCGACCACTATCTAGTCCTTGGTTCGATGATGACCCAGATGATGAATTTACATTATTTGCATTATTAAAAACAGCTGTCTGAATCATTACTGATTTGGTAGGTTTAAAATTGGTCTGCCATTCAAATGTTCTTTGGTTGCTTCGATCTTTTTCAGATACCCCAACGTCTCTAAAATTGTTTCCGTAGGAAGATCTAATGGAGTTTAGTTGGTTTTGATTGCGGTTTAATTGAAAATTTGCATCTCCTGCAACAAATCTAGTCGATACAGAATCCCCTGCCGAAAGATTGATTCCAGCAAGTGCGTAATTTTTAACTTCTGCATCTCTCTGTCTATCATCAAAGACATCACGTGAGGAAGTAGTTACTATTGCTGACATAGATTTCGTAATCGCATAACCAAGTTCCATATTACGAACTTGATTTGTATTGTTAGATCTTATATCACTGAACCTAGGATCAGTGTTGTAGAGAGGTCTATTTACTGAAAAATTATCAGTAGAAGAATCCATACTTAAATTCAGTTTAATATCACCGTAATCGTATTGAAGTATTTTCGTTCTTGGATCGTTACTTCCCACAAAATGTCGATTGGATTTAAAATTTGATATATCGAGAATTTGATTTGGTTTTCTACCAGAATAACTCCAATCACGATTGGACTGAGAGAGTGATTTAGAATAATCCTCTATGTCTTTACTTGTTATCCGAAGACGAAAAACTTGTGATGAACTATTTTCTTTATCAATTGAATTCTTCTCTCTATTATCTCGCCGCTTTATCTCATCATAAAATCCAGGATTCGTTTCCTCTTGAAGAGTATCCTTATAATCAGAATCATCTTGAACAGGCGCTATTGATACAAGCGCAAGTAATCCTACCCCTGAGAAGAGAGAAACTAGGATTGAAGATTGAGGGTTTAAAATACTTGGAAATTTCATCTGTGCAAGATAATTATCGGCTTCAATTATCACTCGTAGAACTAATATATTAGCATTGGACGAGGAATCAAACAATAATCATTGCATCACCGTAAGAATAAAAGCGAAACTCATTTTCTATCGCTTTTTGGTATGCTTCTAAAACTAATTCACGATTTGCAAATGCAGATACGAGAAGTAGCAAACTGCTCTTAGGTAAATGGAAATTTGTTATAAGTCCGTCAATTGTGTCTATTGTGTCATTGGGTGTTATGAAAATATCCGTACTTCCTGTCCAGCCGTTTTCTGAATTTAAATCAGCAAATCTTTTCATACTTTCTAAGGCTCTTAGAGTTGTGGTTCCTAAACAAATCCGTCTGGAACCTGATGAACTCGCTAATTTCCACTGATCCAGTGTAGACTGGGGTATGAAAACATTTTCTTTATGTAATTTTTTCTTGACTATGTCTTCTTGGGATATTGGTTGAAAGGTTCCATAACCAATATCTAATACGACAGGAGAAAATTGAATTCCCTTAGTCTCTATTTTTTGTTTTAATTCTTCGGAGATATGTAGCGAAGCTGTAGGAGCTGCAATAGAGCCAGAAGTCTTAGCAAAAATGGATTGGTATCTAGAATCATCCAATTGGCTAGCTTCTCTTTTCATATAGGGAGGAATGGGAAGGTTTCCTTCTGCTTCAAAAAAATCTTCATTTAATGGTAGGTTAGGTGATAGGATGCAATCTCTTTCTCGCTTCTCAAGGATTTGAAAAACAACTTTCTGAGAAGGCGAAGTAAGGTAGTCTCCAACTTTCAATTTCTTGGCATTTTTAAGTAAGCATACCCAGGAATCCTGATCTAACTTTTCTATAAAAAGAGCTTCATGCTTTCGAAAGTGCAATTCATCTTTTTTCCTATGAATGGCAAAATTCAAATAAACTCTTCTTTTCGAGACCCGCGTTTCATTATAAAAAATTTGATCACTGGGTTTTAAGTAAGAAATAATATTCTTAAAATGTTTTTCAATACTTATTCTACCCGTTTTTCTTTCAACAACCATGAGCTTGGATTCGTCTCTTCTTTCAATTGGGTAACGTGCAATTCTTGATTCATCTAATTGAAAATCAAAATCTTGTAAATCGATCACAAGGAAAGCTTGAAAGAGTGGGGGTATATTGTCGAGTGGTTCCTATGTCCCTATCTAAAATCTGCATCGGATTTTTGTTCCTCTTCTTAGCTTGGAATGGAGTCAGCCGCTCTTCTAACTCTAGTGATTTCCAAGACTACTATTCTGCATCTCAATTGTTTATGACAGGGGAAGATATCTATGCCTTTGAAGATATCGTAAAGGCTAAGTCTCAGATCCATTCTTTTGAGGATATTTTCAAATCGGAAATGGCTCCCCTATTAGAAAAATTGATGAACCAAACTGGAAGTTATATCTATCCACCTACTTTTGCTTTTTTATTAATCCCAATTTCCATTCTTGAGTATCCAACCTCCTCCCTACTCTTTTCACTTATTAATTTCTTTTCTCTAGTTATATCTTGTTATATTATATTCAAATACTTTCAACCAAAAATCGCACAGAATACCTTGCTTCTTTCAAGCCTACTTGCCTTATTGTTAAACTTCCGTTTTTTGGAAAATCACGTAAATAACAACCAAGTTGGTTTTCTGCTTTTGCTTCTAATTATGATAAGCGTTACAACGAAAAAGAATTTTGTAAGTGGGATATGCCTATCGCTCGCAATTATTATTAAACTTACACCCGCAGTTTTCTTAGTGTATTTCTTTTGGAAGAAGAGATGGTCTGCGATTATTTATACTTTCTTGTTCTTAGGTTTTTGGTTCCTACTTCCTGGAATTTTCTACTGGGACTATAATCTGAAAAATTGGATGAACTGGAATGAAATGGTTCTCCAATCGGTAATGAAGACTCCTGTATTTCGTGCATGGAAGAATAACCAAAGTATGATTGCTACTCTAGGAAAGTATTTTGTGGAATTCGCCGACCCTATCAACCAAGCAAATTATAAAATGCCTTGGATTAAATTAGAGCAAGAAACAGTAAGTAAAATATTTAATGGAATATTTGTCCTTTTTGGATTTTTACTATTGCACTTACTTTATAAAGCAAGGATACTTGCAAAATATGCAAGTGATGCAAGAGTTATCTCTGCCTTATTTATCTTAAGTGTAATATTTAGTGGAATTTCTTGGATACATACCTTCTGCTTTTTCCTTTTCCCTATTCTATATCTTTGCGTAGAATATTTGCAAGGTGGTATGTCCAAATGGAATAAGCTCCTTTTTTTCTTGGGCTCTATCTTAATAATATTGCCAAATCGAAATTTTGTTGGAAGCGAAATTGAATCTTTCTTACTCATGGTATCCGTTTTGCTTTATGCAGGGATTTCTTATTTCATACTTTTGGTATTCTACCAAGAAGAAAATTGATCAATGAATAAGAAAGCATCAATTAAAAGAAAAATCAAGATTGCCTTAGATGCTAGACCTTTAGCGTACGGAATGACCGGCAATAGCAGGTATTTAATCAAAGCCTTGGAACATCTTAGTTCTTGGGATGATAGATATGAAATACATTTATTGAGTCATAAGAATTTGCATCCCATGTTTTCATACATTCTTGATTATCCTGGAATCCGTGCAGGTGAATTAAAATCAAATATACCAGGTCCGCTCTGGCTTCACACTCGCTTCCCCTCTCTTGCAAAAAAATACAAGGTTGATTTAATTTGGGGAAGCCTGCAACTCCTTCCAAGATTTGGAAAATTCTGTCCGCAAATTGTTAACTTCCATGACCTAAATGTAATCTCTGCTCCCTTAACAATGGCGAAGTGGAATTTCTACCAACATAAATTATTTGTTCGATCAACATTAGCAAGTGCTGATAGTATACTTTGTCTTTCTGAAAACACAAAAAATGAAATCATCACTTTTAATCAAGAATCAAAAGATAAACTTGTTGTTGTTTACCCAGGTGTAGATTCAATCTCTACTAAACTTGAACTTCCAGAACAAAGTAAGACTTGGGGCAAATTTCTATTTACTCTAGGGACCTTAGAGCCAAGAAAAAATCTCAAAACAGTATTAACAGCCTATCTTAAATTAAAAGAAAATAATCCAAAATATCCCTATTCATTTGTAATTGCCGGACGAGCTGGTTGGGGAGAAGAAGCCCAAGAACTTTACACAAAATTAAAATTAGGTGCTTGGGAATCTAAATCTGTATACTTTTTAGAGAATCCATCTGAAACAATTTTAGCAGGGCTTTATAAGTCATGCTCTGGATTTATATTTCCATCAACCCATGAAGGATTCGGATTGCCTCTTCTAGAAGCCATGAGAGAAAAGAAAATCTGCATTGCTTCAAATATTCCAGTTTTTTCTGAGATATTGAATCCTAAGCAAGATTTATTAGTTCCTGCCTTAGATCCAGAAGCCTGGTTAAATGCATTACTTGCATTCCAAAATAAGAAAAATCTTTCCAGAACATGGAATTCAAAGGAATGGACTTGGAAGGGTACTGCTGAAAAGATAGCTAGAGAGATTGACCGATGCAGCAAGTAATAAATAAGTACAAAATGTTCTTAGATTCCAATAGAAAGAAATTCTACCAAATCAATACGGGGACACAATTTGCCAAAGAATTAGAATTCAATCTTATCCCCGGTCTCCTCATTTCGCTACTTGTGTTTGGACTTCTGATCTATTGTATACAATATGTTTTTTATATTTCAGAATTTTTAGCTTGGTTTATTCAAGTTCTTGAAATTCCCAAAGTACTCAAGCTTCCCTTTTTAGATAATAAAGATTTTTACCGAATTCCTGCCCTTTGCATTTATTTTTATTTGAGTCTTGCTATTCTTTATGATCTCTCCAAGTTCCTACAATCCAATTGGGGATTAAGGTGGATGCTAACTGATGATAGTTTATACATTGCTAAAAGACAATGGTTTCATTGGAAAATTATAAAATTACCGAAATCTAAAGTTCAAAAAAATTGGATTTGGAGTAGAGGGATACTTTTAGATACTCTCGCCACTAACAGAATCACAATCAACTACAAAGAGAAAGAATATAAATCTGGTTTTTTCTCTGCCAAGAAGAATGCTGAACTACTCAAAAAACAATTCCAACAAAAATAAGGTTTTATTTTCTTATAATTCCTTAATTGTAATTTGTCTATTTATTGTAGTATTATTTTTATTCTTATTCAATCTTAGATATCTATCTCGCTTCTTTGATTGGGATTCATCAGTTTATGCATTGAATATTCAGAGAAATCGATTGCATTCTGTATTTTTTAATCCGCATCATTTAGGATTTGAATCTTCTGGTTTGTTCTTTTGGAAAATCTGGCAATCCTTATTCCAAAATTTTGATCTAATGTTTGCTCTTAGAATCCGTATTCTTTTATTCTCCTGCGTATTTCTTTATATTTTTATCTATATCGTTTACAGATTGTACGGTTCATTTTTACAAGCAGTCGCCCTGGGAGCCTGCGTATTTTTTTCCCAAGGTTTTTGGTTCTACAGCAACCACAATGATACCCCTATGATCCATTCTTGTTTGGTCTGCCTTTTGTTTTTTGGTTTTGTTTATCAGGCGAATACTTTTGCGAGCAAGCGAAGGCTATTAGGTTTAGGTTTTTTACAATTGATGACATTGTATTTTCACCAATCGAATGCTATTCTTTTTCCAATGGCGATCATCTCGATTTTAAATTGCGATAAGTGGAAGAATAGACCATTCCCTTTTGCTAAAAGACTTTATACTGCATTTTTCTATTGTTTGTTAGTTGGTGTAATGATAGTAGTAAGTTATCTCTTTGTTGGTTTTGGGATCTTGGGGCGGGATCTCCAGTCCTATGGTGAAAAACATTTTTCTTATTGGTTATTTTTATATGCAGCCCAAGAGAGATGGGGAATGAGTGGTGGCGAAAAAAATTACTTTCTCTATTTCTATCGTGGCATAGGTGACTCCTTTTTAAATTTCCAAGGAGTAAATACAAAATTTCGAATAGACTTTTTAAGCCCATGGTCTTCCAAAAATGCTGCTTACAATGGGAATCTTTTTTTCTGGCTTTTAATCCTAGCCATGGGAATTTTGAATTTGAGAACCATGGTACGCAAATTCCCAAAAGAGATCATCATTCTATCTGCTTGGTTAATTCCTTCCATACTTTTCTATAGTTGGTGGGAAGGATATTTCTTTGAATTTTGGGTGGGAGTTACAATAGGACTTTGGTTGATGAGCTTTTATATTTTGAGATCTTTCGAATTTCCTATGCTTAGGCAAACATTTCGAGCAAGCACCACTGTAATTTATTCAATAGTCGCTTTATTTTTATTTAGTTTTAATTTTACTTACTCAACTCTACCACGATCTAAAGGAATCCAATATGGTTATTTAGAAGGGTTCAAGGATAGAGTCGAAAGAATTGCTAGAGAGAAAATTTATAAATAATTATGCTATTTAACTCTACAGAATTCTTAATTTTCTTTGTTACAACTTTAATCTTGGGAAATATTCTCAAGAGCAGAACTCAAAAACTTATGCTTTTAGTTGCGAGTTATATCTTTTACATGGGCTGGCATCCTGCAACTATTTCTTGTGATTCCTATCGAACGTCTTCTTGGATAGAGTCCATAATCGACAAATCATTCTGTGAATACAAGATCAATCTTTACATTCTTATTCTATTAGTAAGCACCTTAATCGATTATTTTGCAGCTAGATGGATGAGTATAGAATCTATTTCCCAGAAAAAAAGACGCATCCTTTTAACAATTTCCCTTTTAACAAATCTAGGAATTCTCGCTTACTTCAAATATACTAATTTTTTAATTGGCCTTGTTAATGACCTTTTCATAAATCCTGAGTCAACACTACCCAATATTGATATCATTTTACCTGTTGGAATTTCTTTTTATACCTTCCAATCTATGAGTTATTCTATAGATGTCTTCAATCGCAAAATTGAAGCACGAAAATCAATTTTAGATTTTGCAGTATACGTTGCCTTCTTTCCTCAGTTAGTTGCAGGTCCGATAGTAAGAGCGGAGACATTTTTCAGAGACCTAGACAAGAAACTTCCTGTTCTTAAAGAAAATATCCAAGTTGCGATCTGTTTGATTTTGATTGGATTCACTCGTAAAATTGTTTTTGCAGATAACTTAGGTCTCGTTGTTGATAAAACTTTCGCTAACTATGCGACTATGAACCCATTAGAAATTTGGGTGGGAGTGCTTGCATTTGGATGGCAAATTTATTTTGATTTTGCTGGTTATACAGACATTGCAATTGGAGTTGCTAGACTCTTTGGATTTCAATTCGATCCTAACTTTAACTTTCCTATGACAGTGAAAAGTATCAGCGAGCATTGGAGTAAATGGCATATATCATTTTCAACTTGGATTCGCGATTATATTTATATCCCATTAGGTGGTTCAAG
Organism: Leptospira sp.; assembly: GCA_009991425.1. Taxonomy (GTDB): domain Bacteria; phylum Spirochaetota; class Leptospiria; order Leptospirales; family Leptospiraceae. The sequence continues at coordinate 20,141 of JAACWH010000037.1, read as the reverse complement.
AATCAGCGAATGGGTAACTTACCGAAACTTATATATCACTTGGCTTTTTGCTGGATTGTGGCATGGAGCCGCCTATCACTATGTTGCCTGGGGTGTTTGGCAAGGGGTAATGCTTACTATCCACAGGGAGTATTCTAAATTACAGATTTCACCTAAACTGAATCAGAAGTTTGGGAAATCGTATGAAATTTTTTCTCGTATTATTACAATGTTTTTTCTATGCTTTGGATTTGCCATGTTTAGAGCTGAAACTCTCACAAAGGCAAAAGAAATGATACTTTCTATGTTATTCTTAGGACCATCGAAGACCACGATTACATCTTTCTCTAATTATAATTATGCGATTGTTCTTATTATTTGTTTTATAGCGAGTTCTTATTTCTCGAAAAGAAAAACTGACTGGGTGGTCGGACATACTAAAAAGTGGATCTACCCTCTTTTTATCTTAGTTAATATATTTCTTATTCTAATATTTGGAGTAACAGAAAGTCAAAATTTCTTATACTTTGCTTTTTAAAAAATACCAATGAAAGAATATATCAAATTCATTTTAGATAAACGTTTATTAATAGTATTTCTAATGCTAAGTAGTTTCGAGCTTTGTCTTCAATTGGGGGTTTATCAGCCTCTGCTTAAGAAGAATTCCTATGCAGCAAATGTTTACAGAATTACATCTCATGCAAAACAGAGCCGAGATCAATTAGATCCTGATATTCTAATTCTGGGAACCTCAGTCGCTTTCGAAGGACTTTCTGTACGGATTCTAAATGAAAAATTAAGTAGCCTAGGTTATAAAGTTCAATCTCTTGCGATTCCTGGTTCAGAACTAGTTGTCCAATATGAAGTCTTAAAAGAAAATCTTAAAGTTTATCCAAATGTAAAAACCATCATTCATGTTATGGAACCGGGTATGCCTTGGGTTGATAGAGATGAGCTTATTCTGCCTACTTTAGCAATGCTTTCTGAAACAAATAATTTTGATTCCATAAACACAATTCAGGATTTCGAATACAAGGTTGGCTGGCAGGATAATATGTATCTAGCATTCAAATCGATTGCCTACCGTCGTGATATAAAAGATTTTCTTTCTGAGCCGCAAGAGAGAATTAAATATATAGGTAGAGATATTCGTGACCCAAATACTGATCCTTGGGATTATGATAATGATCATACAGAATCAATTGATGCATACAAAATATCTAACTTAGATGAATGCATGAAAAAAGTTAACCCAGCCAATAATGAGCCTATCCCTTCAGGCTCCGACAAGCGCCATAAGAAAATGCTTTTTGATACCTGTGCCTTATCTGTTGTAACTACTTTAGAAAATGGTGAAACTGAAAGTACAAGAAGATATTTTCGTCGCTTAACTAAAATGTATGAGCTTATTCCTAAAGATAAAATCAAAGTATTGCATGTGTTCGCACCCTACTCTCAAATCATTTCTGAATTCGGCCGAGAAAGCAGAAGACCTCTCTGGGAAAGAGAGCTAAACTCTGTGATGCAAAACGTTTTTAACCAAGAAGCTGACGTTATCAATCTCGAACGCCTATTAGATGGACCTGATAATGGAAAGTATTGCTTTGATCTAATTCACTTGAACCAACAAGGCAAGGAAAAATTTTCAAATGAATTAGGTGATATTTTATTCAAACGAATCAAAGAGAACAAATTGTAACTTAAAATTTCCCCCTATGACTATCCAAGAAGCACAAGACAAAGTTGATCAATATATCAAAGAAATAGGTGTTCGCTATTTTTCAGAATTAACAAACCTCTCCATTCTTATGGAAGAAGTGGGAGAGCTATCAAGACATTTTTCTCGAAAATTTGGAGATCAATCCTATAAAGATACTGAAAACCCAGATGATTTCAAAAAAGAATTTGGTGATGTACTCTTTGTTTTAATTTGCTTAGCCAACCAAACAGGCGTTTCTCTAACGGAAGTTTTTGACTCAACCCTCGAAAAAAATTCTTCTCGTGATAAAGACCGTCATAAGAACAACCCTAAATTAAAATCAAATTAATCGCAAATCATACGAAATCAATGCTCAGTATTTCTATAAAGCTAGCTCAAGTTTTTTGGCTCTTGGATCTCTATTATACTTGAAAATACCGAATTTTGTTTTTTAAGCTTTCAGCTGTTTGAGAAACTCCATTCGAATTAGCAGTCATTTCTTCCAGACCCGAAGCAGTAGACTGTGTCAGATCATTGATATTATAAATAGCTTGGGATACTTCACCTATCGCATTCTTCTGCTCTTCCATAGCTAATTTAATGGCTGCAGTAATCTGGTTGAGTCCATCCACTTCCTGGTTAACCAATTGATTGATCGTCGATTGTGATCCCATCTGTTTGTTGATTGTATTTGTTAAATCTGAGAAAGTATTCACACCTTTAATGATCGATTGAATCAATTGGGCAGTATTGGAGATTATGATTGTTCCTTGGTCTATTTCTTTTTCATTAATCTTAATTAAATCATCTATTTCCTTGATACTCTCTGCTGTTTTGTCAGCAAGCTTTCCAATCTCATCAGCAACTACAGCAAAACCCTTTCCATAATTCCCTGCACGTGCCGCTTCAATGGCAGCATTCAATGCAAGAAGATTGATTTGTTCTGATATAGAAGTTATGATTTCAACTACACTTGTAATTTCTTGAGAAGACTCACTGATTTTATTGATTGAATCTTTCATTTTAACTAAAGAAACTTCACCCTTCTGACCTTCATCAACAATGGTTCCCACTTTGGAAGAAGCATCTTGTACTTTTAATCCCATATCTGAAATGATAGAATTCATTTCTTCCATTTTATCTCTAAGAATGATTACCTTTCCACTTTGGTTCTCAGCTTGGCTATTGACATGGTCTACACCTGCACTAACCTCTTCAATAGATGCAGAAATTTCTTCAGCACTAGCTGCTTGGGTCTGAGCATTCCCAGACAAAGAAGTTAAAGCCGCTGTCATTTCTTCTGAAGAAGAAGCCAAATCATCTGAAACTTCTTGGTTAGATTGCAATATATCTTTAAACTTTTGGATTAAAGAATTTAAATTACTGCTTAAATTGCCAATTTCATCATCACTTAATACAAGGAGATGTGTTTTTAAATCACCCTCAGCCATTTCTTTCAATCTTTTTGAGGCTGATTTAAGCGGAGAAATCTTTTGTCCAACATTATAGGCAAATGCAAAAATAAAAAGTATGATTAAAGTTACGATAACGTATATTATGCGTAGAGTAGAATCCAAAGAAGGTGTTTCAATGGAATCATAATCTAAGATAGAGACAACCGAAACAAATTGGTTCATAGGCTTTAATTCTTGTTTAATGAAGAATTCATTATTTATCTTAAATTTTCCCATTGAATCTGCATTTTCATTGGCTATTTCCAACCACTTACTATTTTTGAAACTTGCATGATTAACTTTACTTATTACATTTTGGTCTTGGTCAATTAAAGCAAGAAATCCGCTCTTCCCAAAGACAGCTCTACGAGAATAAGAATCAAAATACTCTGCTATACGGTAAGTTCCAACTATATATGCAATTGGAACTGAAGTGTCATTTAGTATCGGTCTAACAATGGCTTGAACCGGATTCCCGAAAATTGAGATGAATACTTTTGAAGCTGATGTTTCGAATTTTTTTTCTTTAATTAATTCACTGATTTCTGAATAAGAACTTAGGCTACTTCCAATTATTTTACTTTCTTTGTCTTCTCTGTAACTAGCGAAAACTCTCTCATTTGAGGAAGTTATAACTACTAAATTTTCAAGGAAGAAAGATGATTCATTGCGGGCAATTCGGTTGATAATCGAATCAACATCATCCTTTTTTCTTTTCTCTAAGGCATTCATTAATGCTTGGTTGTTTGCAATCTCAGAATAAGTAGATTGTCTTAGTTCAATAAATTCTTCAATAGGTTGCAGATTAGATATATTTATATTCCGCATTTGCTCAGAATAAATTTTAAATGTAGAATCCACTGCAAAAGTATAAGACATCAAGGATATGACTATGCCAATAGTGAGAATTCCGATTCCTGCGAAACCAACAATAATAACTTGTAATTTGGATAGCATTGAAATTTTTTCTATATGGTTTTTTGGAAATAATCCTAAGCTACGGTATTTAGAAAAAACGCTGTTAGATGAATAAAATATAATCAGAATACTTAATAAACCTGTAATAAAATATATCCCCGAATTTATTAAGCCTTGTGAAGCAGTGCCGTTTGTAATAAAAATTGTTGAAAAATATGAAAAAATAGCGGGTAATGCCCATCTGTAAAATCCATTTAAACTATGTCGAATTCCTAAGTGATTGAATTTCTCAAGAGCTTTGTTATAAACCAAGTCAGAGACATCTTCTCGTTTGGTTAAAGACTCCAGGTATATCTTAATGGGTTTAAGATGATAGGAAAGATAAATGGCTACCCAAATTATACTAAGCAAGCCATAGATGATCGTGATTAAAATCCCTACTTTAATTTGATCAGCAGAGGCATTTGAAAAATAAAAAGAGAGAAGAATGCTTAATGGAACTAAAATAACATATAAAATGACTTCTGTTTTTAGAATGTATTCACGAAGAAATTTGCCGTAATTTAATTTGGATAGATCCAACTTGTTCATAAATATAGTATCGGAATCAGGAGTTGGATTGTCAATCCTAGGATCAAAAAGAATATTTTACTGCGAGACTTCCCCCGTAAATTTCTTTTTCTCCATAGATTGCTTCCATAGTCAATTTTAAGAGAAAAAAGTCTAATTCTAGACCTGCAATTCCATAACTGATGCTTCTTTTAGAATTTCCAGTAGCTGAAGAAGTGAGAGAAAGTGTTCCTGCTTGTTGTATGGATCCATCCTGGTTAAAATATTGTTGGTATTCTCTAGGAATATTACTATCTTGTAATCCACCCGTTTTAATTACAAAGGGACCGTTTCTTTGTAAACGAATAGAACTAATTCCATTATTCCAAGTATAACCACCTCCACCATAGAGAGTGAGTATCCAAAATACATTGATTCCTGTTCGAATATCTGCATTATAAGTTTTAGTTTCTGTTGAATAATTAAATGTGGTATCTCCCCCCCAACTCGCATCAAAGGAGCTTAATTTAAATTCTTCCGCTTTTTCATTTTGGGATTGGATAGCATAATTTTGCTTGGAGTAATGGTAGCCAGCTCCAAAATTTAGACCTGTCCAAGTAAAGAGAGAATATCCAAATGTAACTGGATCTAGTACCTGGTATCGAATCATACCTCCCATAGATTTCATATTTCCTTGGAGGCGTAGATTTTCTTTTGCAGCTGAGAGACCTTTTGCATCTCCTTCTGAAACATTTATATCCATTCCATGAAGATAAACGGTAAACCTACTAAATATTGAATTCGATTTCATGCCTAGCAACCATCCTACATTGAAATCAAGGTTTACCGTAGGATTGATTGACAGTCCGCCATTGGGCAACTTGGGTAGAGTTACCTCTGAGGTTTGGATCACAACATCATCTTTCTTAACTCCAGCAATGCCTAATCCGAAACCTATTTGGAACCTTTTCACATTTCCCACTCCAACACTGTTGCTAACGATTTGATTCATGAAAGTAGCTTCTGTATTATTTTTCAGAATTTCTGGCAAATAACTGTATTCTATCTGGTTAGCTGTTCTATCCAATTCACTTTGGATATCACTAGTAATATAACTACAAACAGCACCTGTACAAACATATTGAGCTTCCAATTGTGAGGAAAATAGAAAAGAAGCCGAAAAGAATAGAATGAGAGAATAAATGAAATGGTATAATCGAATCATATTTGTACCTTCAAAAGTATATGACAAATGAAAAGCTCTTATCAATCATTTATTTCCAAACTAAAGATGATTATTACGAAAAAACGATTCTTCTCCCTATTGATTCTAGGGCAAATCTTGCTCACCTTTTCTATTGTGAGTGAAGAAACCAGAGAAAAAAAGCAAAATCTTCTTCGTGTTCTGCCTGCCTTTCGACCTGAAGAATGTGATTGGGCAATTCGAAAGTTTATCTGCCTTCGCTGTCTTAAAAATGGATTCCAGTATGCTCAGAACATTACTTTTGATTGGGAAGACAGACCTCTACGCTTGCATGGTTGCTATTCCGAGGCTAAGGGCTTTTTCCCTATAGAAGAAGGACGAGATCATTCTACAGATTTCTCTCAATGAAATTCTATATTAGTTCATTTTTTTCTTGCTATCTAAATCCTATTACCGAGAATTCTCGATATGAGTTGGAGACGTTTTTTTAAACATTTTTTCTACCGGTTTCGTTCTATTCATAGAAGTTTCTCTAAAGAGAGCTTAGAGCATATTACCCAAGCAATCACTGAATCAGAGAAAGAACATGATGCAGAATTGGTATTCGCACTAGAGTCTGGGATCTCTCCCCTATTAGCATTAAAAGGCTTTTCTGCCAGACAGAGATCAATAGATGTGTTCAGCCAACTCCGTATTTGGGACACGGAGAAGAATTCGGGTGTTCTTCTTTATCTTCTTCTTGCTGATCATGATATCGAAATACTCGTAGACCGTGGAATCAATAGCCTAACAAAGCCTGAAGAATGGGAAGCGATTTGTAGAGCTATGGAAGGAAATTTCCGAGAGGGAAAGTTCGAAGAAGGTGTGAAGTTAGGAATATTAGAGATAACTAAAATACTGAAGAAGCATTTTCCAAAGACTGCTGGAGATAAAAACGAAATTCCAAATCGACCTGTAATTCTTTAATTTCATATTAAAGGACTACAGGCCTAATTTGAGTTCAAATTATCTGATTAATTTAAGATTATTTTAGACAGGTTTGAAGAGCAGCGATATTGGAAGACTTCTCTAAACACTCTAGATCAAATTTACCTTCCATACAATCTTTTTTCAATTTGCCCATCAGAGTTGCTTTCATGGGAGCAAATTTTGCTTTGTCTTCATCACTTGCTTGGTCAGCGATTTTGTCAAAAACACCATTCAATGTTGTCTCACACTGTTCGCCTGTATAAACTGATCCACCACCGCAATTAGCAAATCCTACTACAATTGATAAAACTGCAATCATTAGAAACTTTTGATTCATTCTACTACATCCTTTCTTATTTAAAGGATATATTTTTAGAACTTGGAAAGTTGGAAAGTCCTTTTCCAAGTAGGATTTATTTTAATTGGTCCCTAGCATCCTCATAGCCCTGCAAGATCAATCGATTGGATTGTTTCTTCGAAAAATTCATAATCGAACCAAGGCCTAAATTTCGAGTAGGTGCAATTGTTCGAATTCGGACGTTTCTCGTTTCATGAATGAAGCTGTAGAGAAATCCCTCAAAAGGAGACATTTTTTGGATCTTGTCTCTCTCCATTTGCAGAAACTTATGGATCATTTGGTAGGAACCAACAAGAGCGAGTTCAAAAACCCTCTCAATAGCATCTCGGTTAGATCTAGGAGTCTCCAAATCCATATCAGCACCAACAGGAGATAACAAGACTACGATGATATCGCGAGCTCCCGCTTCAATAACTGGCTGAATGGGTGTATTTGCCATCAAGCCACCATCCCAATGAGGAATACCATTGAGATACTGCCAAGGAAAAACTAGAGGAATCGCACTTGAAGCTAGGATATGAGCAAGAGTGATTTCCTCATTGGAGAAGTATTTTAATTTTGCACTTAGAATATCAACAGCAGAGATGAAAATTTTCTTCTTTGATTCCTTACAGGCTTGGAGATCTATATTTTCTTCTAGAAGGTTTTGCAAGGGAGTGATATCAACTATGGGAGTGAATTTTCTGGTGAGGAAGCGCCAAATGGTTCGCCAAATAGAATAATGGAAAACTTTATCCTTTTCTATACTTTCCCAAAGATGAATGAGATGGGCAGAATCCATACCCGACGCTATCGCAACGGTGTTGATGGCTCCAACCGAAGTTCCTGCAATGAAATCGGGACGAAATTGTATCTCTTCCAAGTATTTTAAAACACCGGCTTGGTAGGCACCTCGTGCTCCGCCACCAGATAGAACTAGAGCTGTTTTCTTCATTTATAAATATTAACTGCATCCAAATTTAGCAGGGATTCGTCTTGTGTTTTTTATATTCTTGTCTGAAAATACATCAAATACAGATCCCATTTTGTCTGAATTAGTTCATTTTACCGAATGTCTGAGGGAAAAAATGATTTTTCTTTTCACCTAGGGATCTTATTTTTGAATAACAATATAAATTGGAGCCAATTACATGAGATTTATTTTAATTTTTCTAATCGCACTCTCACCTTTACTAGCGAATCCCAATTCTAAAGAAGCGAAAGAGATGAAGGAACTTTCCAAAAAAATATGTGCAAAAACTGCAGAATGCATGCGTAAATCAGCAGCAGGTCTTCCAGCTGATCAAAAGAAAATGGTTGAATCTATGATTCCTTCTATGGACGTTTGTGCAAATAATCACGTTGCTGCTGGGAATCCTGCTGAGCCTTACCAAAAGATAAGTAAAGAGGATTTAGAAGCGATGAAGAATTGTGTGAAAGATACAATGAAACTATCCTGTGAACAACTCATGGATGAAGAAAACCAACCCAATTCTTGTAATAGATTCAAAGAATAATCCATTTCCGACTAACCATCTTTAATATAATATTTTAAAGATGGTTTAGTTTAAAGTAAAAAACTTGCCGATCCAAATCTTTTCCAGAATTTGGTTATGAGGCAATGAAAATAAGTTACATCAATCAAACCTTTAGGAGATTAGTTTACTTATCTACCCTCATTTGTCTTATTTTTCTGAATTGCTCCACCTCTCTAAATGAGAGTCTCAATGATCCAATTGTTTTACCGAAGACCGATTTTCGTTTAGAATTCCGAGGGACAATTCAAAAATATCCGACCTTCATAAGACCACCTTTTAAATTACAAGCCAGAGCTTATTCTTGTCCTGAATTATTAGAAAATCAAATTGATCATGTCGCATTAAAAGATTATCCAGAATGCATGAATAGTTATGTTGAGAAGATTCAAGAATTCCCAAGCAATGAATACAAACTTGACTTAGATGTTCCTGAAAATTGGACACATGCTTATATTGAACTCCTAAATATCGACGAGACTAGAGGAATGTATTCTCCTGGACATAATCCCTATTGGTTCAGCTATACTGATGGAGAAATCATAACTTTTCGAAACGATTTTATGTTTAGATCACAAGAAAATCCAGTTCCGGATAAGAAACAACTTGAACTCGCGAATCGTTTTTCCCCACTTATCTTTCTTAAATCTGATAAGATTGAAATACCAAGCAATCTCGAGAAATTTCGCTCCTATAAAACTTTATTTAAAACACAATCAAAACTAACAAAATCAGGCTTACCCCTAACAAAATACGAATCAAACGATATACCTTACTTTTCTCTCCCAAATCCTGAAGAAATCCCCAATTACAATAGAGAGAAAGATCCAACTCATATTTATTTTCATGTAAGATATGCAAATACAAGTCTATCTGGAACCCAAGAAGAAGCACTGCCAGGGTTTAGAGATAATTCGAATTACTGGTATGAGATCGGAGACGGGAAATATGTTATTTCCTACTGGCTTTGGTTTGATAATAACCATGGGCCGAGTCCTATGGGCAATTTCCACCAAGGTGATTTGGAATCCTATGCTGTTCTCTGCGATGCAAAAGGTAATCCACTTAGAATTTTAACTACTGGGCATGATCACATAACTCTTGATACAGATTGGAAAAATATAAACTCGCTTAACCACCATCCATTATTATATATTGCTTCTGGCAATGGCTCAGATGGAGGCAATCCAATCTCAGCCTACGGTAATTATGAAGTGAAACTAGAAGCTGGAAATAAATTATTCAATTATCTTGCTGATCCTAGAGATATTTTCCCAGAGGCTGGAAATGATAGTAAGATTATTCTTCCAGCAAATCTTCAAAAAGAAGATTTGAAATCTATTCGAATTGGAAATGGAATAGATAATAGTTCTCGAACAATTGATTTATCGAAACAAGTTTTCCGATCTATCTCAAAATTAGTTCCCTGGGAAGAACCTGGCTGGATTAACAAAAAGTCGGTGGAAGATCCAGATGGCCAGCATATTGTTGATCCCAATATTGCAGACTTTTTAGAATTCAATGGAAGAATTGGATCTCATCCCAATAAGGAATTAAAGTATTTCCAGTTAAAGCAATTTGGTGAAAGCCCAAGGAATGCTCCTTTCAAGATAAACATTGAACAACACTATACCTATGAAAAACCTCGAACGGATAGAAAGTATTCTGGAAGAGAGGGTGATTATGGTCCTAAATTCTTAGGTGATGCAAACACTCCCCAGTTCACACCCAATTTTATTAGCAATAGTAAAACCAAATAAGATCTGTCGAGTATTCAGGTAGAGTTAATGAAAGTCCTTGTATAATTTCTTAAACATTATTTTTTCTAAGGTGTTAGGTGAGATGAGTCGAAGCAGCTTCATCGCAAAACCTGACTTATCTATTGTCACCAATTTCGATTTAGGATTTTCAACTGCTTCCAGTATACTTAAAGCAACCTCATATGCAGTCTTGATTTTGCCAGAGGCCTGTTCTTCTTGCAAAATAGAACCATCTGCATCCAGACCCGACTGACGAAGTTTAGTCTTAGTATAAGGCACACAGACTAGAATGGAACGAACATCCTGTTCACTCATTTCAATGCGAAAAGATTCCATTGCTGCATGTACAGCTGACTTTGATGAGGAATAAGCCGCTCTACCTGGAACGCCGTACAAGGCTGAGACAGTAGAAGTACTAATCACTACTCCCTTAACTTTAACAAGCTCAGGAACCAATCCCTGAATGAGACGAATGGGACCGAAGAAATTGGTTTCAAAAGTCTGTCTAAATACATCCATTTTTGTTGATTCGAATCTTCCATGAGCAGTGATTCCTGCGTTATTGAAAATTACATCAATACCAGATGGATTGGATTTCAGAATAGATTTTAGAGCTTTTTCCACTTGATCTGACTTGGAAAGATCACAGGCAATGGAAATCAATTCTGATTTTACTTGTCCATTTTCAGAACCATGTTCCTGCTCGTTTTTATTTTTTATTGCGCTTGTTATATCCTGCTTTGAATCTTTTGTTTTTTTAGTTTGGGTTATCTTAGGATTGCGAGAAAGTAAATAGATTGTCGAGGCAATCCCGTCCAGTCTATGGAAGATTGCTTCGCCTATTCCACTCGAAGCTCCTGTGATCAAAACTGTCTTGCCCTTCCAAAAATTGCTATTCACGCGTATTTATTCCTCATTCTTAATTAAGATTGCAACAATAGTAATCCTTCTGAATATTCCTCTATTGTAAAATGCATTTCGTAAATTCTTTCATAAATACAACGAAAATTACTTGATAAATATATTGAAATTGTTCTGATAATCCCTATGTCCAAAAAATTCATTTTCATCCTTTTTCTAGTTCCTTGGATCTATTGCACGGCCGCAGAAAGAAAAATCACAATTCCTAAAAATTGCGATTCATTTAATTCTTGTTACAAGAAATCAGAATCCACTGATATTTATAGAAATAAAATTAGATATCTGGATGGTGCCTTGGAGTATTGGAGAACGACCGATGGGGAAGATGTTATGGTAAAAGCACTATTGGAAAGAGCGACTTACCTAGTAAAAGAAGCTGGTGGAGATACAGGCTACAAAGGCTCAGATATGAACTTGAAAGTTAGCCACAAGAAAGAATATAAAGAAACTTCCTACTCAGCTGCTATCCAAGATATTACTGATGCCTTAAAATATAAATCTTCTATGAACAAAGAAGACCAAGACTCAGCCAAAAATCTTCTCAAACTAGCAACAAACCTTTTGGATTCACTCTAAGTAAATTTAATCATTCCTGTAAGATAAAATCCAATAAAGAAACAATACGATGATAATCTATTCTCCGATTCTTTATATTCAGAATCGGAATAGTTCTTCTTCAAAAACGGATGGCAATTGGTATTTGCTTTCCAAAAGATTAAAAGAGACAAAGTTGAAGTGTTTAGAAAGAATCTTTCTGTAGAATTGTGTGCTGCGAGCATAAGCGTAAGGATCGGAAAATGCGATCTGCTTTTTCATTCGCAAGTAGTCTTTCTTTGTAGGAACCGTAAAATACAAAAATCGAGTAGACTTAGATAATTTTTCAGCTACCTTCTTTACATCCTTGTCTTCCATGTATTGGAAGACTGAGTTACAGATAATCAAATCCATAGGCGCATACTTTAAGTAAGGTGGGTTAAAATCTTGGAGGTTAGAGTTATGAATTTGGATGTGGACTTTTTCAATCCAAGCCTTAGATCTAAGTTCCTCTACACGTTCTGGGGAAGGCTCAACGGCAAGAACACGAGCGGGTTTAAATGCCTTCACAAACTCACGAAGTAGTGCTGCCTTTCCAAAACCAAAATCACCCAAACTTTGAACTTTAGTCTCCATCAAGGCAAAAAGTGCTTTCACATAACTAGCATGTTGCTTGGCATTAAAAACTCCGTCGATATCATAGGTCTCCCCGTAGAGAGCATCCCAATATTTTTCATCCATCACAAAACCATTGTTTGCTTTAGGATACATAATGGAGCCATCTCGTCTTGGAATAGTGGTTCATGATTTTTAAGGATTGATCAAGGAAATACTTTCATTGTTGGTTTGGATCTTGGTTTACTGTGGATTGATTTAATTTTAGTTCTGATTTTTAATTTAGTTTTTGGTTTAGATTTTGTTTGTTTTCGATTTTAGTTTTAGCTTTCGGTGTTGGTATTGATTTAGTTCAAGTTAATTGTGATTCAAATTTTGATCTTAAGAAAAGGAAGTATGGGATAAAATATTTTCATCCCATACTTCAGTTCTTCTAGTTGAATAGCAGCTTATTAAGCGCCGTGCTGTTTCTTCACGATATTCAAAGCAGATCCAGCCTTGAACCATTCAATCTGTTGTGCATTGTAAGTATGGTTCACAGAAATCTCATCCTTTGAACCATCTTTATGATTCAGAATTAGAGTCAGTGGCTTTCCTTCTGCAAAACTTGTAAGTCCAGTAATATCAATTGTATCATCTTCTTGGATTTTGTCGTAATCAGCAGGGTTCGCAAAAGTAAGCCCCAACATACCTTGTTTCTTCAGGTTTGTTTCATGAATCCTTGCAAAAGACTTCACAAGAACTGCTCGAACTCCCAAGAATCTAGGCTCCATAGCCGCATGCTCTCTGGAAGAACCTTCCCCGTAGTTCTCATCCCCAACTACGATAGATCCGATTCCTTTTGCCTTGTAGTCTCTTTGGGTTGCAGGAACCGCACCATAAGCTCCTGTCAATTGGTTCTTCACCTCATTGGTCTTGCCATTGAAGAAGTTGGTTGCTCCGATCAAAAGGTTGTTGGAAATATTATCCAAATGTCCCCGGTATTTCAACCAAGGGCCAGCCATAGAAATATGATCTGTAGTACATTTTCCTTTAGCTTTGATAAGAAGCTTAAGTCCCGTTAGATCCTTACCATCCCAGGCAGTAAAAGGATCTAGTAATTGCAGACGATCCGACTTTGGATTCACAGAAATTTCAACCTTAGAGCCATCAGCAGCAGGAGCTTGGTAGCCAGCATCTTCTACAGCAAAACCCTTAGTTGGAAGTTCAATACCAGTAGGAGGATCTAACATAACATCTTCGCCCTTTTCATTCTTGAGTGTATCCTTCAATGGATTGAAAGTTAAATCGCCAGCTATGGCAATAGCGGTTACTAATTCAGGGCTTCCCACGAATGCATAGGTGTTCGGGTTCCCATCATTTCTCGATTGAAAGTTACGATTGAATGAATGAACTATAGTGTTCTTCTCTTTCTTCTCAGCACCTACCCTCGCCCACATTCCAATGCAAGGACCACAAGCATTTGCAAATACCTTAGCGCCAATCTTATCAAAAGTCTTGATAAACCCATCTCTCTCAATCGTAAAACGAACCAACTCTGATCCAGGAGTGATGGAGAATTCTGCTTTCGGTTTCAAATTCTTAGCAGATGCCTGCTCAGCAAGAGATGCTGCACGAGAGATGTCTTCGTAAGAAGAATTTGTACAAGATCCAATGAGTCCAGCTTCTACCTTAGTTGGCCAACCATTTTTCTCAGCAGCTTCTTTCATCTTAGAAATCGGAGTCGCCAAATCAGGTGTAAACGGACCGTTGAGATATGGTTCCAATTCGTCTAGATTGATTTCAATTACTTGGTCAAAGTATTTTGCAGGATCTGCATACACTTCTGGGTCAGCAGTTAGATGCTCCTTGTTCTTGTTAGCTGCTTCGGCAACATCGGCACGTTCTGTAGCCTTGAGATATCTTTCCATGGACTCATCATAGCCAAAGGTAGAAGTAGTTGCCCCAATCTCAGCACCCATGTTACAGATTGTACCTTTCCCAGTGCAAGAAAGGGACTCAGCACCAGGGCCGAAGTATTCTACGATGCAACCTGTTCCACCTTTTACAGTAAGAATGCCAGCTACTTTTAAGATGATGTCTTTAGCAGAAGTCCAGCCATTCAATTTGCCAGTTAGTTTAATACCAATTAGTTTAGGAAATTTCAATTCCCAAGGAAGACCTGCCATTACATCACAGGCATCCGCTCCACCAACACCGATGGCAACCATACCTAGCCCACCTGCGTTCACAGTATGAGAATCAGTTCCAATCATCATTCCACCTGGGAAGGCATAATTCTCTAGAACAACTTGGTGGATGATACCGGCACCTGGCTTCCAAAAACCAATTCCATATTTATTGGATACCGAAGCGAGGAAATCATAAACTTCTTTGTTAACATCGTTTGCTTTGCTGAGGTCATCTTTTGACCCTACTTGAGCAGTAATTAAATGGTCGCAGTGAACAGTAGAAGGAACCGCTACTTTAGGACGACCCGCTTGCATGAATTGTAATAATGCCATCTGAGCCGTTGCATCTTGCATAGCAACTCTGTCGGGTGCAAAATCAACATAATCTTTGCCACGAGTGAATGCCGATTTTGCATTACCATCCCAAAGATGGGAATAAAGGATTTTTTCAGTTAAAGTAAGTGGTTTGCCAACTGCTTTACGCGCTGCACCAATAGCTTCGCCCATTTTCTTGTAACGAGCTTGGATCATTTCAATATCAAATGCCATTTTGTCTCCTAGAGAATCGAATTTAACGATTTATCTTTCCTTTATCTACCTGCAAACTTTTCCTTCAAGGAAAAAATGGAGCTAATTTTTTGTTATTGGGCGCTCGGGCGGGCTCTCCCTCTGGTCAATAAATTGTTAAATGATTGTCTTCCTCGCGCCTAGTGGCCAGTTGGGTACGCCAAGGTCGCTGCGGAGACAATCATTTAACATGGGATGATCATTTACCAATTTATTGACCCCGCTCGATCCCTAGCGCTGGGGATTTCCTCTACTAAAAGAAAATAGCTCTGGTACAAAATATTTTATTGTTAGTTGCCAGTATCCATTAAGTGGAAAATATAGCAAACATTTGTTAATTTTTATTTAGATTTATCACACTGTGTGCCAAATTCATCGAGAATTTGGCTCCATGATAGCCTTCTTTGAGGTCGATGGCAGTGTGGGCGGTTGTCCTTCTACGTATGGAAGTGAGACTACATTGTTACTACAAAGTCGCTGCGGTGTTAGACACTTCGCTACTCTTAGTAAATCTCTAAATTTATTTCTAAAAATAATCAAAGTATACGTTCCATCTGTTAGATAACAGTCTTCTTGAGATTGCCTATCGATACCGTAGTATTGAATCCTACGCTTCACAATCCTACCATTCCCACGAGTAATTCTTCTAATTTAAGACAATTTAGGATTTACGAAATCGCACAATCGAGGGAATAAAGATAATATGCAAATTTTAATTTCTGATGAACTTATTAATGGAACAGTCTCTAATCAATTTAATATAGAAATAGAAGATGAAGAAATAACCATCGAGAAATTAATTGAAATGAGAGTATGCAACGAAGTAGAAAATTATAACAAAAAACTTCCAGAATATTTTCAAGGGCTGGTAGAACCTACTGAATCCGAAAGTACCCTTAACGGATATAAACTCAAAAAATATAAGATGATTGATGCAGAAAAACAAGTCTACTTAGCTCTTGCTGCCTTCCAAAAAAATAGCTATTTCGTATTAGTCGACGACATCCAAATCGAAAACCTCAATCAGAAGATTAGACTTGATATTAATTCCAAGATATCATTCATAAAGCTTACACCATTAGTTGGTGGGTAAAATTAAAGTTATGGGATTAATAGACGCAATTAATAATATTTTCTGGAAAGAACAAAAATATGAAAGTGAGTACAAAAATATTTTACAACAATCAATAAATGAACAATCTCTAATTGCAAACTATTATTATTCAATTTCATTTTCTCAAATACCAACTTACGTTAATAATGTTAAAAATTGGGAAGTTTATAAAAAAATAGAATTCATGAAATTTCTTTGCCAAATATTAAGGAAAACTAAGAATTCCTTTCATGATTCAAACGATAAAAAGAAACAAAAAATATTAATGGCAAGCCAATATCTCAAGGTGTTATTCAAAAGTAAATTAGAACTTTCAGAGAGTGATTTATCTTTTTTTTATAAAGCGATAAGAGAGCTCAAATCCTTTAACAATTATTATGTAGCAGGTGATTGGCAATATTCTTATTTCTTTAACCAAGTTGAGTTCAATTATTTAAATAAAGAATTACCTGATTCTATGATAACTGTTTTAAAAGAAATTATTGAAACAAAGAAAAATATAAACTCATACAACTATAAAAGCGAAATAAAATTAGATGAAAAGATTAAATCTTTTCTCTTCCATTCTACTAATCCTGGCGAGAAGACCTTGCCCACTTATTTTGTTGGCGAGGATGGTTTTAAAGATTTTGCAAATAATCTTATAGAACAACAAAATGAAACTAAGAGAAACTTATGGTATAAATTAACTGCAATTGCTCAGAAAGCAAGCGGAGGTAAACCTTCTATAAAATATTTAAATGAAGCTAGAATAATTATAGATGCACTAGGAAAAGAAAACTTTAAAGATATTACACATTCATGGTTTAATTATATTATCAATCTAAAAGAAAGCATTACTACTGCCATAGAAAGATACGAATCGCAAGAATATTCTTATCAAATAATAGAATTTTTAAGCTCAATAAATTCTGATGCTATTAAGGGATATATTTGGATGACGACCTGCATTGACGATAAAGACACAATTCAATTAATCGGCAAATTAGCAGAAAGATGTTTCAGAAAAATTCCACAAAAAGGATCCGTGGCAACTTCACTAGGTAATTCTTGTTTATTTTATTTATCCTCTGTGAAAGGTTTGGATGGAATTGCACAATTATCGAAATTAAAACTAAAAGTTAAACAAAACTCAACACTTACTTTAATTGAAAAATATATAGATGAAGCTGCAAAGAAGATGGATATATCATCTGTCGAAATAGAAGATCTAGCAGTAGATGACTTTAATCTTAAAGAATTTAAATTAATTTATCCCTTAGAAGATTATAAATGCGTTATAGAGCTGACAGGCATAGGTAAGTCATCTATGAAATGGATAAAAAAGGATGGCCTAGAACAAAAAACCGTTCCTCAAATTTTGAAAACAAAATATTCTGATAAGCTTAAAAAGATAAAAGAACAGCAAAAGCAAATAGATCAAGCAACTTCCATACAGAAGGAACGTTTAGATAGAATCCTTCGTTCTGAACGAAAAATTTCTATTGAATATTTCAAAGAAAAGTACTTAAATCATGGTCTTTTAAGTTTTGTAATCAACAAAATTATTTTTAATTTATCAAATGTTAATGAATCAATTTTAGCGATCTATTACAATAAGAAATGGATAGACCTAAATTATAATGAAGTTAATATTGAAAATTTCAGCAATATCAACTTTTGGCATCCAGCGACTAGCAGCACAAATATAGTGAGAGAATGGCGACAGTTTCTTTTGGATGCACAGATTCAACAACCATTTAAACAAGCTTATAGAGAAATATATTTGTTAACAGAGGCTGAAATTAATACAAAAACTTATAGCAATAGAATGGCTTCTCATATACTAAAGCAACACCAATATGTTACTCTCGCTAAGGGTAGAAATTGGAAAGCAAAACTTTTAGGAGCTTGGGATGGTGGTGAGCATGATACTGCAGAACTTTATTTATCAGAATATAATTTAAAAGTAGAATATTGGATAAATGCATTAAATGCTGAGGATCAGTATACTAGTAGTGGTATTTGGAATTATGTTACTACTGATCAAATTAGATTTATCAATTCAGAAACTAATGAATTATTAGATCTTATTAATGTACCAATAATTGCTTTTTCAGAAGTCATGCGAGATGTTGATTTATTTGTAGGAGTTGCCAGTGTAGGCAATGACCCCACATGGTCAGATTCGGGAGGATTAATTACTTATAGAGATTATTGGCAAACATATTCCTTTGGTGATTTGTCAGAAATAGCTAAAAATAGAAAGGAAATTTTAGAAAAGTTAATTCCTAGACTCAAGATTGCTTCAGTTATAAAAATCGATGAAAAATTTGTTGTAGTAACTGGTAAATTAAGAACATATAAAATTCATATTGGAAGCACAAATATTTTAATGGAACCTAACGATCAATATCTGTGTATTGTACCTGATAAAAATTTGAAGACTCATTCTGAGAATATATTTCTTCCATTTGAAGGAGATAACGGACTTTCGATTATTATATCCAAAGCTTTTTTACTGGCTAACGATGAAATAATCACAGACTCAACAATCCTGTCTCAAATTAAAAGGTAATGGAACGATATAAGCAACAACTCATACTATCTGAAATTGGTTTAATTGGGCAGGAGAAAATTTCTAGTGCTTCTGTTTTAGTCATTGGTGCAGGAGGTTTAGGTTCCATAGTGACTGGTTTCTTAGGTGCTATGGGAGTAGGTAAAATTGGGATATGCGATTTTGATACAATAGAAGAATCTAACCTTCATCGACAAATTTTTTTTAGTCCTAATGATATTGGTTGTAAAAAGTCCGAGGTTTTATCTAATAAAATAAAAATTCAAAATCCATCCATCGAAATTATTTCATTTGCTGAAAGAATGAATGCTTCCAATTCTAAATTAAGTTCTGATTTCAATATTATTTGCGATTGCTCAGATAACTTAGAAACACGTTTCCTTATAAATAAGACATGCGAACAACTTGATAAACCTTTGATTCATGGAGCTCTGTCAGAATGGAATGGTTACATAACAGTATTTCATTATAAAAATAAATACAGTTTATTAGATCTATTTGAAATTTCTGATCTCTTACAAAATCAATCATGTTCCAAAAATGGAATCAATAGCACTATTTGCGGAATCATAGGTAGCTACATGGCAAATGAAGCTTTAAAGATTATTCTAAATATAAATTCAGTTTTAGATGGTAAATTACTTTATGTGAATGGATTAACAAATACAACCAAACACTTAAAGTTCAAGAAAATCGAAAAAATCAATTGATCTGAATTTGATTAAGAATTTATTAAATTTACATTCAGTTAACAAGTTAAGTATCTGCTCACCAAGATAAACTTCTGAGTAAAGTATAATAATATACTTCATGGATTAAACAAATTAAAATCAAAAGAATTCCAAAAATAAGTCGGTACTTATTGATTTTAAAATTAATTAACAATTTACTTAAAGCGGTAAT
>JAACWH010000037.1:0-240 GCA_009991425.1 Leptospira sp. | reverse complement strand
GTTTTTCCGAATGATATTCCCCACATTGCATCATATGAGGCTAAATGGATCTTCGAAGACAATTTGCCTAATCCCAAAGATGCATATTTTTGTCCGGCTCAAATATCATCAAGTTTTAAATCCAAGATTGAAGCAATTTGTCTTAGAATTTACGAAATACTAAATTGTAAAGATGTTTGCCGTATAGATTTCAGAGTTGATAAGAATGAAAATATATACTGTCTGGAAGTAAATACCTTA
>JAACWH010000100.1 GCA_009991425.1 Leptospira sp. | reverse complement strand
CAGAAAACATTCTCTCGATTAAAATCCATAACCGAAAAAGATCCTGATGGTTTTCGCGTATTAGAAATAATTCTTTTAAATCCCAATGGAGTAGTCCTTGCTAATTCAGAAGCTGAGGAAATAGAAACTTCCTTAAAAGAAAGAAAAGCAGATGAGAAATACAAATCAAATTTATACGAAAGTACACGTCGCATGAGAAAATGGCAATATCCAGAGCCAGTTATACTTCCAGAGAACCTTCAACCTAGTCAAAAATCCAATTGGATAATGAACCAATTGGAAATATTAGTTTATAAATTTTTCCCTGAAGCGAAAGAACAAAAGGCAATGGCATCAGTTGCTGTCTACCATGAAACTAAGTTAGATGTTGTTGGTGGTATACATTTGGTTTATAGCAGAGGGAATATTTCTTTGTTCTTAGACAAACAAAAAGATATATATTTATGGATGCTAAGAACATATGCTATCTTAGCCTTTGTTATCAGTCTCGCTTTAATTATCATATTCATCATTGTATCTATATTCAATGCTCGTAACTCTGATATCAAAAAGAAACATATTCCAGAGACAGCAACGAATCCTCCTTTAGTTCAGAAGATTGTTGTCCAAGAAGAATTGCCTAAATCAGAAGCTGTAGTAATGGATGAGGAAAAACATCAGCCTAACAAAGAATCAAGCCTAGAGCCAGTTTCTACGCCCATTCCTGTTAATCCTACTCCCTCAGTAAAAGTAGAAACACCAAAATCACTAACAAATCCTATGCGAAATCCAAGCGAATTTTCTGTTCAAGAAGAACCAGAACTTACTAAAAGAAAGGTCGTAGATGCAATCTACTTAGGTAAAAATGGAAGTTAGAGCATTAGAATCAGAAAGTAGCTTGATCATATATTTAAAAGGAATTTTAGATACATCCAATGCTAGAGATTTGGAAGAATATCTTGAAACGAGAATTTCAGCAGGATACCAGAAATTCTTATTGGATTGTTCTCATTTGGATTCTCTTTCATCAGGTGGAATTTCATTCTTATTAAAACTTTCTGTAAAAATGAAATCAAATTCTAAAGTAGTTTATATACTTACTCAAATCAACCAAGAAGTTACAAAGCTTTTACGATTGTTTGGTTTGGAACATAGATTAAAAATCTATAATAATTTAGAAGAAGCAAAAGCTTATCTTGCGAGAATTCCAATCTATCAAAATCAAAATTCTGCTTCGCAAATTAAATCCCATCCATTAGAAAGAAAAGTAAAACAAGCAAATCAAATACAATTTTATTATAAAGGCAATACGAAATCTAATGCTCTTGGATCTTCTTCTAATTCTAGATTGAATTTAGAAAATGAAAGAACTTCATCTTTAGTAAAAAGTCAAAAGTGGAATATAGATACTCCTAGTCCCCAATCATCCTGGCAGCAAGCCAGTAAGATTTCTTCTGAAAAAGTTTCAATTCTTGAACCTGTAGAAGATAAATCAACAACAGATCAATCTAAGAAAAATTCTGATCCCTTGGAAGAAAAAATCCATGAAATGAAATTGGAATTAAGCAATGAATTAAAACATGAAATGAATGAGGGTATAAACCGAATTCTTTCTGCTATTCCATCAAATTTAAATTTAAAAAATGAATCATCAAATCTTCAAAATTATTCACACTCTGAATCTAAAATAAATCTATCTTTAAGTGAGACTGCAGACAATTTAAAATCCGACTTACTGCTTAAGTCAGAATTAATCTTTTGCGAAGCCTGTGGAACTAGACTAAGAGTTAGGGATTTTGGAAAATATAAATGTCCTGCTTGTTCAGTTGAATTTAACTATAATGAAAATGGTTCAACATCTTTTCTTGAAAAACTTCTGTGAGTAACACCAGCGCAAAGAAGAGTATAGCTCTTTCCTTTTATACTTTGCTTTCAAGAGTGCTTGGGCTTTTGAGAGATCATTTCATGGCTACCAGTTTTGGAACAGGTATGGTTGCCTCCGCATTTTCCGTAGCCTACAGACTGCCCAATATGTTTCGAAATC
Organism: Leptospira sp.; assembly: GCA_009991425.1. GTDB lineage: Bacteria > Spirochaetota > Leptospiria > Leptospirales > Leptospiraceae. The sequence goes on along the minus strand of JAACWH010000100.1, from coordinate 14,517 downwards.
TTTTGGCAGAGGGAACACTTTCCCAATCCTTCATGCCTATTTTCTCTGAATACGAAAGCCGAAGTAAGGAAGAAGCGAAAGTAATGACTGGTTCAGTGATTTCTTTTTTATTTTTTTTACTAAGTCTTTTTATCGCGGGTTTCTTATGGGCAGCTCCTTATTTTATTCCAGCCTTAGTCGGAGGAACAGAAGAATATTCTAATCTTATTATAGAGCTTTCATTTATACTTTTTTTTCTAATTATGACTGCCAGTCTCTCATCTATTTTTATGGCAATATCGAACTCCCATGAAAACTATTTCATCCCATCTCTATCACCTATTATCCTAAACTTAAGTTACATATTTGTATTTCTAGCACTTTTCCCTTTTACAAAAACTATCATGGATAAGGTGGTTGTACTTTCCTTTGGAGTGGTAGCTGGAGGATTCCTACAACTATTATTACAATCATATTTTGTAATTCATAAAGGATATGGACCTGCTTTGAACCTCAATTGGAAGCATCCAGCTATTCGCAAAATATTTAAGCTTATGCTGCCTGCTGTACTTGGGGGAGGCTTCTACCAACTAGGATTATTGGTAGATATTTTTATAGCAAATTATATCCAAAATGCAAATCCGGGACTAGGTGCAGTTGTGAGTTTAGACTATGCACAGAGACTAGTACAACTTCCCACAGGAATCATTGGAGTTGCACTCGCGACTACCATTCTTCCAACAGTGCTTTCTAAAGTGAAAAAGGGTGAGCATGATTTAATACCAAAAGAAATAGGCAATAGCTTTGTGTTCTCACTTTTTCTTACACTACCAGCAAGTGTTGGTTTGGTGCTTGTTGGAAGATTAGTACTCGATTCTATTTATTTTGGAGGAAGGTGGGATACTATTGCCACAGAGACAACTATTCTTCCTTTAGGTTTTTATGCCTTGGCTATACCATTTTACAGTTTGAATAAAATAATGATTTCCTGTTACTATGCATTCCAAGATACAAAGACACCACTTCGGGTACAGGCATTCACTTTTATTTTTAGCCTTTTGATTGCGATCAGTCTTATAGAGAGCTTGAAGCATGGAAGCATTGCATTTGCTTCTGCTTGCTCATCTTTTGCTACAAGTATTATACTTTTCATCACAATAAAAAAACACAATGTTCACATCCCTTTATCAGAAGTAATTCCCAAGATAGCAAAAATCTTGATTCCACTTACATTTCTTTTCCTATGGATCTATTTGTTGGATCATTTCTTTTATGATGAATTGTTATTAGAATTGAAAAAGCAAGGATTGAGTCATGCGAATAGCTCACGAATTTTGCTTGCTATCGTACTTAGTTCCGGCATGCTTGGGTACTTCGTAGTTGCCTATTATGTTGGAGTGGAAGAATGCAAAACAATTTTTGGAAAATTTCTCAGATAATTTTTAATCTATCGCTATTAGTTCTTATAACTTGTAAGCAAAATCCAAAACCCAAACCCGATGAAATCGTTCGTGTCGGTAATCTTTACCCTAAAATACTATGTGAGAAAATTGTGGCTTGCATGGAAGAAGAATTGAATAAATTGTCCTCTATTGAAAGAAAGGAGGCTTTGCCTTTTGTTCCTGATATAAAACAATGTATAGAAGATCAAATGGAAGCAAAGGTTTTACCAATTGAAATAAATGATTCCAATATAGCTGATGTAACAATGGATCGGCTAAATGAAGTTAAGTCATGCATTCAAGGTATAGAAAAAGCAAGTTGCAGTCAGTTGGAAGATTCTCAATCTATAATTGGATGCAAAGAGTTATACGATATAGGTGAGTAAAGTTTAAAAGGGGAAATTTAAGTAAAGAAACAATTATAGTGTTAAGAGAAGGAAAGGAATTATAAAAGAATCAAATGCATATTTAGTAATAAGATCTTTCTTATTACAATATAATCCAAACTTAAATATCTAGAATTTCCAAGTATAACCCATATCGGATCTGAATTCAAATGTATTCAGTCCAGCAGATTCCCACTTGGATTCAATATTCAAACCTGACCTACCATTAGTCAAGAATTCTTCTTCTACCCAATCTTGACCCATAAAATATGTATGTGTTAGTTGAGTTATATAAACTATAAGAGCAAGTCCTAAGGCACCGTTGTATTTATTGGACATAGACTTAAATTCATTTTTTTTGCCTTTAACATAATCTGTTGAGTAAGAATCGACTAAGTAGTAAGTTCCAAAATTAAAACCATCAGCAGTTAGAAAATTAATCGGATCAGGTCTGCCAACTTGGTAAAAAAGTGAAGCTTCTTCATATTCTGCTTTGGCAGTATTTACCTTGCCCCGGATTGCTAAGGCATACAATAAGGATGATGTGAATAATCCAGAATAGACTGCACCTGTAACTTTTCGATCGGCATGAAAAAATCCCCAACCTGGTAAAACTGCAGATCTCCAGAGAACGTCCGTTACGCTTCGTGTACCTTCACGACGAGCCTTTTCCCTTAGTTCTTCTTCTCTACTCTTTTTGCTTTCGTTTTCTTTTTCGGTGGCTATACGATTTTTTTCGTCTATCTCTGCTTGTTTCTTAGCTTCTTGTTCTTCTTTCTTCCGCTTAATTTCATCTTCTTTTCGTTTATTATCAGCTATTTTCTTTTCTTCAGCATAGCGAATTTTATTTTCTTCTTCGGCAGAAACATCTTTGTAAACTACTTTTAATATTTTGTATTTTTCAATAGTTTGCGTTGATCCATCTTGTAATTTGACAGTAAGTCCTTTCTCATTTTGGTTGACGACTGTTCCTTTAATTGTCTTCCCTGACTTAAGAATAATTGAATTCAATGCGGATAATTCTATAACTATTAAAAAATAAAAAATCAGGATCGCTAGATAGGAAAAAATTTGTTTCATATTAATACTCAAATATATTTTTCATAAACGGTATGTCTTTGTACAATAAATAGTAATTAAATACAAAGTCAATTGGAAATGGTTTCTTTCTGGAAAACAAATAATATGAATGCTTAATTTTTTTCAAAAATGTTTTAAATTATTGCAAACTTGAGGAAAAAGTACCATTTTTAACAAAAATTTAGCTTAATTCCTTTTTTCCTCGCAAAAACTTACTAATTTTTAGTTTCTTTTTGATCTAAATTAAATTAGAAATGGTCAACTTTAACTAAATTCTCAAGCATATTGTCAATTTTTTGTTTTATGAAGTAAGGAGAATCTTGAAATAGATCTTTTAATTCTATCCGAATTTTATAGCTGGTATCAATTCTTTCTTTAGTAAGAATTTCTTGGATGTTTTGGGTATAGTCTGAGTTGAATTTTAAATTGTTAGGATTAACCTTTCCTTCTCTGATTAAAGCTGTTGTTTTTTTCTTGCATCGACAAGGATTTTTTTCATCAATTAATCCACACCTTCCTGAAACAAATTCCAAGAGATCACTTTTCGCTCTGTGTAATTTAATTCTATAATTCCCTTTGCTTATTTGGAAAAGTTCAGCTCCTAAACTATGATTAATTTCAAAAACCTCACTCAAAATATAAAGTAATCTTTGCTCTCTATTCAAACACATTAACATTGCAGTTGAACAAAGTATACGTACTTCCTCGATTGTATCTTCTTGAAATAGTTCCTCATTTGCGGGTGGAGATTTTATTTCATAAATTTCTTTAGAACTATCAATCCAATGTTCCATTTTCCTTTTTTCCGAATTGAGAAAATGGTTAACTACAATTCGATATAGCCATGTGCGGAATTTACTTTTGCCTTGGAAGTTTTGCAAAGAAGTAATGATTTTGATAAGTATATCTTGAGTTGCATCACTTGCATCATCAGGATCCAAAAACATTCGTAAAGATAAATTGTAGATGAAGTCTCTATGTCTAGATAATAATTTTTCTAATGATGTTTTACTTCCTTGCAATGATTCTTGGATAAGAGTGATATCTTCTAAATCATCTGAAATATTAGTTTCTTTTAATGGAATCATTTCTCAAGGCTCTTTTTCATAAATTTAATAAAAAAATGATTAGGTAGAATTTTCAATAAGAATAGAATAAATTTTGATTTATTATTTCCAACAGGGAATCTCAATTTTCCTTTTGTATCAATAATAGCATTATAAATTTCTTTGGAAACTTCTCTAGGATCTATCGCATTTTCAAAAGTTTTTATTGATTTAGATTTAAATTTATTAATAAGATTTTCATAGTCCTTGATTCCTTCTTTTCTTGTGCTCTGATCGGGCAATTGAAAGAAGTTTGATTTAGTGGCACCTGGTTCTATTAATTTAACTTGGATATTAAATGGAGCTAATTCATAATAAAGACTCTCTGAAAATCCTTCAACCGCCCACTTAGTACTGTGGTATATACTATAGAAAGGATAGGACATTCTTCCACCAACGGAGGAGATATTAATTATTTTACCATGTCCTTGTTTTCTAAAACCAGGCAAAAGCGCCTTTGTTAAGTTTAACATTCCAAATAAATTGACGTCAAACATACTTTGTATTTCTTTATGGTTAGTATTTTCAAACGGACTTAACTCTCCATAACCTGAGTTATTAATTAAAATATCAATTTTATCATTGTTTTTCTCGATAGTTGTTAGGCATTTCTTTATTGAATCTAAATCTGTTATAATTAACTCAACTGGAATAATATTTTCATATTTTTTAAATAGATCTGAGTTTATTTTTCTCATACTTGCATAGACTTTATATCCCAATTCTGCCAAATAAATAGCAGTAGTGTTTCCAATTCCAGTTGATGTTCCAGTTATAAGTATCGTTTGTTTTTTATTTACTTTCATAGAATTTCCTTTTTCTATTTTTCTGTAACACTTATAACATTACAGAAAAATATTTAGATTTAATTTTTTAAAAGAACTGGAGTAGAATATAGTTCTGCCCCAATGAGATTATGATTGAGAATGAATTCTTCTGCTGAGTCCTTATTTTCAAATAAAACTACAGCATAATTTTTTTGATCTTTTTTTAGAATATAAGATCTAAGAATGCCAGGAGCTTTTGTTAGAAATATCTCTATTTTGCTTTCAGATATTTGCGGGAAGTAGGCGGCAATTGAATCTCCCTCTATAATTCTATAATCAAAGTTATCTAGTACGAATGTTTTAATTTCTTCTACTTGGTAGATAGTTAACTTGGGATCTGATCCTCTTTTTTCTTTTATTCTATCGAACCATGCATCGTCATACCATTTCTCTGCAGATTCTATATCTTTCCAAAGATAGATTCCACCAAATTCTTTCTGTGAATCTTTATGAATGAAATCATAGTATTTAAATAAAAGACCTGGTGCTGCTTCGTATTCAGGGATAGAATTTCTAAATCCATTCTTTAGAAGAAAATCAAAATAATACCATTTTGCTTTTATATCGACTATAGCTACAACTTGTTTGCTCATACTTTTCTCCTTGGCAGATATTTGTGATGGGATTGATAAGCCTATGATTAAGCTTAGAAATGAAATTTTTATAAGATTTTTTAAATCCATAGAAAATGCTCCTTTTTACAAAGAGTATGACCAGAATATTTAAAAGTGTTACAAGTTTTTGAGGAAAATTTAGATTTTAATTTTTTAAATTAGCTAATTGGATAACTGTTTTACTTTCTTGGACAAAATCTCCATTTAATCTATATAGATTTCTTAAAAGGTTTAAATTTCGTTTATTGTAGGGATCTCGTAAGCGAATTCTTTCAGAAAATTGAATGGCTGCTGTAAAATTTTGCAAGCGGCGATAAACCAAAGAAACTAAATACAGATATTGGATACTTTCTATGCTAGAGTTATTTGAAAATGTGGTATATTTTTTAATCATGCGATTAAAATACTCATATTGAAATTTTTCTGGATTTTCTTGTAGAATTGAATCCAAAAGGCTAATTTTTTCATCTGATAAATCATTAGACGATTCTGTAAATTCCAATCTAACGAGAGAAATATCATCCATCAATTCACCTTGTGATTTGATGGTTCTGATAATATTAATTAGATTTCCTTGGGAGGCTTCTACATTTTCCAAGAAAAGATTCTCATCTTCATTGATTGAGATTTCGTTAGAATCTGAAGATAGAAATATATCATCTTTTCCATCTGATCCGATGATGAGAACATCGCAATCTTTCAATTCGAAAGTATTCACAAATATTTTACGATTGGTTTTCATCATTCCTAATTTAGTATAATTAAATTGAGCTGGAATGAAACTTGCCTTATTGTCTCTGTAAAGGATTGGTGTTGGATGCTCTGCAGAAATAAAATACAAATGTCCTGTTTCTTCATCTATTAATCCCATAAAGATTGAAACTAACATGGAGCCATTGAAAGTTGTAAATACTGTATGCAGCTCTATAAAAGCATTCTTTAACCAATTTTCTGGGAAAAGGTTTTGTGCAGTCTGATCTAATTCATTTCGTTTTACCATAGATTCGAATACAGATCCTAAGACTAAAGCACCACCTGCACCTTGCATGGATTTTCCCATGGCATCACCATTCATGATGACAGTATATTTTCTATCTTGCAGAATGATTCGGTCTGCAACAGAAAGATCTCCTCCTATTTCTGAAATATTATCTTTGAATTGGAATTTTTTATTTTGCTCTGTTACGAATTCAATTTGAATATTCTCTGAACTTGCCTGATTGCGACTCAAAGGCTCTATCAATAAAGATGTTAAATAATAATCACCATCTTGTTTCTCTTTGAGAGATTGAACATCTTTGAGTGCCTGGTTTAAATTCAAAGTTCTTTCTTGAACTTTTTTCTCCAAATTAGAATAGAGTAGGGAATTTTCAAGAGAGACAGAAATCTGAGCTGCCAATATTTTAAGAAGTTCTATACGTTCAGAATTAAATACATCAGTCGTTAGGTTGTTTTCTAAATAAACTATGCCGTTTAATTTACCATGATTGAATATAGGATAACAAAGGATGGATTTAGGTCTGAATTTTAAAATATAAGTATCATTGATAAAAGTGGAATCACTAGTTGCATCATGAAGGATAATAAGCTTTTCAGTATGGATCACATAATTGACAACGCTGGAAGCAAAAGAATTATAGGATGGTTCAGATACTTTTGAATTTATTTCTAGGTATGGTTTGGATTGAAGTACAGAAATTTTAGAAGAATGCGATCCTCCTTCCGCTTGAATTAACCAATTTTCTTTTTCTTTCAAAAAGAAAATGCCTCGTTGAGCACCAGCATTTTCAAGAAGGATTAACATCATTTTCTCAAGGAAGGTTCCTAAATGCATGCTTCCAGAAAGTGTTCGTGATGCCTTAATAATTGTTTCCAAATCAAGAAAAGAATTATCTGTCGTATTATTTGCCTTAATTGTAGATTGTGCATTCAAATCAAATTGTTGTAACTTAATGTAGCGCTTGGAATAAGATTTAAAGTAAGGATTTGCTTCTTCTAAGCGATTGACTTTGGGAGTCGAACCCCAAATAGAATATATATAATGAGATTCTAATAGATGAACATCAGCATATTTATTCTGACCTTGGGAATCTAGAATGATTGCCCAGAGTTCATTTGCGATAGCTTCTTCAAGTAGATATTCATTTTGTTTGGCGGAATTAATTGCAATTTGAAAATGACTAAAAGCCTTTTTGTCGGCTTTCTCTTCTCGCTTGCATGCTTCTAGAATGCCTAATAGAATTTCATATTTATGGAGATAATTAAACGGACTTGATTTTGCCCAAACTTTCATTCGTTTGATCGAAGTTTTAATAATTTTCGTATATTCTAAGTTCTTGGATGGATTACTTGAATAAAAAAATAAATGAAATGCTATTAAGGCTCGAAAGAATACTGATTCAGGTATAAACATCATACTAAATACAGCAGATTCATAAGGAAGGCTAAGGTCTGAGAATTCCATAGCTTTCTTCATGTCCCCAAAAAGATATTCGAGTCGCATCTTAGATAGATAATACTGGAATAGACCATTTTCATTTTTACTTTTGATCCAATCTGGAAGAATAGTACTTTCTTGGTAGTAATCACCTTCTAATAACAAAATATTATTACAGTTTCCAATTAGATTTTCAACAAATTGCCGATCTAAATTATAAATTTGAATTGCGTTCATTTGATTGAGAGAAACTAACGATGTATAATAGTTATTGAAACTCTCTTGCAATTCAAGAAGCTTTTGCCTTCTTAAAGTTCCTTGGAAATGCAAATTATTCAATGAATAAGAAGCATATTGCAATTCACCTGTCTCAAATCCAACTTGAATAGAATTAACAAAAATATTAACTGCATCCTTTGCGTGGTTTTTCCAATGAGAAATCATACAGGCAAAGAAAAATAACACACGACATTTTAAATTCTTGGAATCGTTTCGTTTAAGTAAAGTTACAGCTAGCTCACCAAATTGATAACCTGAGTTGAAGTCACCAAGCCTAAATCCTTGTATCATACCAAAAGCAGCAAAGGCTAGGGAGCTAATAGGAGACAATCCCTTCTTTAATGTTAGGTTGACCATTTTTAAAACTATGACAGGAAATAGTGCAGGTTGTCCAATAAAGGCAGGTGCGATTAAAGCATTCAATATCCTCATTATAGCAAGGTCTTTGGGGTCTTCCATGGGAGGTAAGTTAGCTAAATCAGATATTGATCTTCCTTTGAGTAAGAATTTATATTTAATTAATTCAGGTAGAGGAGAAATCTCTGTTGGCTTATTTGGTAAAGAAATATTTAATTCTTTTAGAGCTTGTTTGAGTATGACAATAATTTCACTCATGCGATTTTGGCTTGCATACATGGAAGATTTCATTTCGTAAATCTGGATACGGTCAATTACAGATTCAGCATGTTCGATAATAGAATTAAATGTTTGTTCTGCCCGATCAAAGTCTTTAGTAAGATATTGAGAATTGGCAAGCCCAATAAAAATTTTGAGAGCCAAAGTATAATTTTGATTCCAGATATTTCTGGAAAGTAGATCACTTGCTTTTTGGAAGAAAGTATGTGCCTGCTCATAAGCATTGGAATTCAATGCCTTTTCACCAGCCATTACATTTAGATCTATTAGCCTTTTGGTAAGAATCTCATCTGTATTTTCAATAATTCCCAAATTCAATTGATTTACAATTGTAAAGATGTGCTCATCTAATTTAAATTTATCTAACATGGAAAGATATTTCATTCCAATGTGTTTATGGTTGTTGGCTTTTTCTTTTGGGGATAAAAATGTATAAACTGCTTCATGAATTTTATCATGAATGAAATTTACATTATTCTCACCTAATATGATGTATTCTTCGTTTGAAAGGAATATTAAATCTTCCATTACTTGATCAAGGTCTCTCTCTACTATATCAAGAAATACATCCAATCGAAACCAGTTTCCTACACAGGCGGCTAACTTTATAATATACAATTGAGATTTTGTTAAGGTGTTGATCTTATTGATGATAAGATCTATAACATTCCCCGTTATCTGAAGAGTTTTAATTGTATCAATATCCCAATTCCATTTTTGATCCTGGAAATAGATTAGTTGCTTGACATAAAGGCTTTTGAGAAATTCATTCACGAAAAATGGATTCCCTTTTGTTTTAGAGAAAACAACTTCAGAAAGATCCTCAACCAAAATAGCTGTTGTTGACAAGGTATCTGCAATCAGATTTTGAACGCTTTCTATTTCAATAGGACTTAGATTTATTTCATTAATTTTAAAATTATCCTTCTTTAGATCTTCGATAAAGTTATAGAAGAACATTGTAGGATTGATTTCATTATCACGATAAGCCATTATAATGAATAAATATTTCATCTCGGGATCGGAAATTATATGAGAAAGTAACTGGATACTTGAATTGTCTGCCCATTGCATATCATCTAAGAAAATTGTGACTGGGTGATCTTTTTTACAGAGTACCTTAACGAAATTTAAGAATGAAATACGAAATCTATTCTCGGTTTCAGCAGGATCAAGTTGCAATACTTCAGGTTGCACTCCAATTAAAGCTTCAAGCTCAGGAATAACCTGTGTTACAATGAATCCATTCTCGCCAAGAGCTGTTAATATTCTATTCTTCCAATCTTCAATTGATATTTGGTTTTCAGAAAGGATTTGTTGAATTATTTTCTGAAATGCACGTGAAATCGCTCTATAAGGAATCGATTTCTTATAAGCGTCATATTTACCTGAAGTGAAAAATCCTCTGGATTCAGAGCTAGTTCGATTCAATTCATGAATTAAAACTGATTTACCTATACCTGATTTACCTGAAACAAAGAGTAAATTGAACTCACCATTATTGGATTGTTCGCAGATTGAATTAATTTTTTGAATCTCAGTATCTCTACCAAATATTCTTTTAGAAATAATAAATTTCTTAGAAAAATCATGGGAAGCAATTTGAAATTCTTGATTTTTAAGATAAGATAAACCGTGGTTATCAAGTGCAGATTTACATTTTTCTAAATCCCAGATTAAACCTTCGATAGATTGATATCGGTCTTCAGGATTTTTCTCTAATAATTTCATGATTATTTTCGAAAGAGGTTTGGGAGTCTTATTTCTCTCATAAGGAGGCTCAGGTTTTTTTGCAATATGCGCATGAACCATAGATATGGGATCTTTGTAATCAAAAGGAAGGGAGTTCGTTAAAAGATGATAAAATGTAACACCTAATGAATAGAAATCAGTTCTGTAGTCAACAGTTCGATTGATGCGTCCCGTTTGTTCAGGGGAGATATGCGCTAAGGTTCCTTCAACCGATGTTAAACTTGGATTTAAAAGATATTGTTTGTTCAAGAAACTTACAGAACCTAGATCGATAATATTCAACTTACCTGTCTTATGGTTGTAAATGATGTTCTGAGATTTTATATCATTGTGTACGGCATTCTTTTCATGAATCTGAGCCAATGCTTGCGTGGATTTAATCATAATATCTATTGTCTCTTGGAGAGGGAAATTATGATCTTTCGTGAATAGATTTTGAATAGTCTCTCCATCTATATCATCGAAAATTATTGCAAATGAATTATTATAACGAATAAAGTCAATTGCCTCGGCAATTCCTTCTGCTTTAAGTCGGTTATAGTTGTTGAATTCGGTTCTAAATCGATTGATTAATGAGGCTTCTGGATATTCTTTATTAAGTAATTTGATGATATAGGATTTATTATTTTTTATAGCACGGAAAACTAAGCTATTTTTTCCAGCATAAATTTCAGTTAAATATTTAAATCCTTCAATTTCGATCATATTTATATATAAAAAGATTCAGCCTAAAGCTGAATAAATAGTATTTTAATTTATAAAATTCAATAGGCAAGAAAATTAATTCACAAAGGCTTAAAATGTTGGAAATATGGTTAGGAAATAAATAGTTTCAAGATTTGATTTTAGATGAATCAGTTGGGCTAATTTATTACCATTTCCCCGCAGAAAAACCACCATCTACCATAATCACAGTACCAGTTATGTAGGAAGCAGATTCTGAACTTAACCATATTACAGTATTTGCGATTTCCTGTGGTTCTGCGAATCGTTTCATCGCTGTGAGATCGAATTTTTTCTGTGTCCGTTCTGGGTTAGCCTGCAATTTTTCTGGGCTATTCATTCCACCCATTACAGGGCCAGGTGCAATCGCATTGATTCGAATTCCATTCTGGGCATAGTCAATCGCAGCAGATTTTGTAAGAGCGATAAGACCTGCCTTACTTGCCGCATAGGCTGCTTGGTTGGGCATTGCTACCACTCCTGCCACAGAACTATTATTTATAATTGCACAGGAGTTGCCAGATTGCAACATAGCTTTGATTTCGTATTTCATAGAATAGAACATCCCGTTTAAATTTACTTGTAGTATGGAGTCCCACTGCTCGCATTCAAAATCAGAGAGTGCTGCATGTGTTTTCGATGTGATTCCTGCATTGTTAAATGCAATATCTAGTCTACCTGTCTCCTTAATAATTCTCTCTATTAAGGATTCAACTTGATCACTCTTTGCCACATCACATTCAATAAATGTAACTTCCTGCCCAACTTTTGAAATCTTTTCCTCTGCATCCTTGCCTTTATCTGGATTTCGTCCTGTGATATAGACTCGTGCATTTTGGGCTGCATACATTTCTGCAGTGACTAGACCCATCCCATCCGTACCACCTGTAATAAGTACCGTCTTTCCATGGAACTCACTCATATATTCTTACCTTGTGCCATTGTATTTTGATTTGAAATATTATTATAAGAATTATCAATTGCTTGATCTATAGAATATAAGAGATCTATATTAATATCCGTTAATTGGTTTACTGTATAGGGAAGGTTAAGTCTCTCTAATTCAGATGTCTGAAAGCTATATTCAAAATTTTTCTTAAACCCAATAAATGGAATTTGGTTACTCACTGCAACTTTCGCAACATTCGCCTCTTCATCTATAAATAGTATTTGTGATGACTTAATGTTTAGTTGATCAATTATTTCTAGTAAGCCAGGTCGAAAATCACGAGTCTGAATGTACATAGGCTGAGTGAAATTAGATTCGAAGCCTTTCATATGCTTCGCGAAATATTCAAAGGGTGCTCCCCCATAGGCAAGTAAATTTAAATGATTCGATTCTATAAGTGATAGTAATTCTATAAATCCCTCCTGTCTTTGGATGGAGTGAGTATGCTCATATGATGATCTGAAGATTAGGTATTGTTCAAAAAGATCTTGGTCAGATAAAGTTAAACCATGAATGGAGCGAAGGTAGGAACCTATTTCTTCCAAAGGCTTAGCTAAAATATTACTCTCTACTTCAACTGTATACGGAATACCAAAAGATTTCATCATGGAATAAAGAATGGGACCCAGAATATTTTCTAACAAAACTCCATCTAGGTGAACTAAAATATATTCTATATGTTTCAAAGTCTTCATAGTCTATACAATTTCTCTATCTTCAATTAACCTTCCGTATCTTGCTATACTTTCTTTTAAATTTTCAGAATCTAATTGAGAAATTTCTGTGATCTCATAGCCCGAAAAGAACATATCATCATTTTGGTCATTTTCTCTAGTCCAGAGCAATTTACATTTACCATGTATGAATCCTGCTATATCAAAATGCATGAAAAACTCTATTGCATCATTCATTTCGAATTCCATCGGTGGACTTCCTACAGAAGCGACCATGAAACCGTGTAAAGAGAAGTTCTCAATTGTACATATGAATTTTTGATTTCCTGTGCGCAGGGAAATATTATGTTTGAAACGTTCTATTAAACGATACCTTGGGTCAATTTCATAGACTTCTTCTTGTCCTTCTTTGAGTCTTTTATATACCTTTAAAGGTAGTATGGTTGCCTCCATCTCTACTTTGCTAATCTCTAAATTTTCTTGGTAGATTGTTATTTCTAGTTTGGTTTGATTCCAGCTTCCATCTTTTGCAAATTTTACAAATTTAAGGACATTTCGCATTTTAATAGGCATGTTCATTTTCGCATATTGGTAGAATTCCGAGTTGATGTTCTGCAATAAAAAAGTCACCCCTTCGAAAGGGACCTTTCCAAAAATATGATGGCAGGCTATTCCAAATTGTCTTGCTGCTTCAACGATCTGCATTCCAGATATATGCTTTAGGTTTGGAGGAGAAAAAAATTCATGCTCAGGCGCCGTATAAAGATTTGCGAAAAAAATATCCTTCTTGGGCAACCCATCAATCTTCTCCATTATCTTAGAGATCATGGTCTTCTCAGAATTACCAATGTGCAATGATCTCCTCTTAAACATTTGCAACATTTTGATTTCATCTTTTTCTGTGACAGGCTCCTGAAGAACATATTTGTTTTCAATCTCATTCAATTTATAAAAATTCATTAGATAGGTTCTATCTTCATCTGAAATAGATACTTCTTCAAATAATTGATCTGCTGTTTCTGGGCTTATCTTGGATGGGATACTTTTCAAGTTGTAATAGAATCCATCCTTATCACTTCTTTTTATATAATAATTCATCAGAAAGTCTTGTTCTTCTTTGCTTAAATAAGTAGCAATTAGCTGTTCAAACTGTTCTCCTGGAATCCTTCTTTGTAAAGCCCGACGAACATTCGAGATAAGTGAATCCTTCTGGTGGTAAGTTCGAGTGTATTTATTGCTAAGTGGTATGTTTTTAGATATATTAATATTCATTTTAGTGATACTGAATTGGATTAAAGTGGAATCGGTCAAGAAGATTTCTCAATAAATCATTGCCCTGGGGATCTATATGTAGTTAATAAATAAAATATATGAATAAATGAGTATAACTTTTGTTATTTTGTGTTGTATGGAAAATTACTAATTTGTAGTATTATCTCTCGAATCAGTTGTATCAACTCCGATCCATTTTATTTAAATTCTATATATGATTGAAATGAAATAGATTACCAGCTAACTTCGTAAAGATATTAGTTTAGCTTATCCAATTTCCCTGCACTCTCTCGCCGAATTATGTCTCATTAGGTGCCCACATAAAATAAAATTTTTCTTTTCACATAGAAATAAAATTCCA
>JAACWH010000036.1 GCA_009991425.1 Leptospira sp. | reverse complement strand
GAAAAATTAATTCTTTCTGAAAAGAAAAAAGAATTGAGAACTTTGCGCAATAAAAATGAAGAATGGAATTTTTCTGGATTGGATATGGATCTTGGGATCGAGCCATCTTTTCAAAAAAGTAAAGATAGTCCTTCTAAATCAACTTCTGAATCTTCCTTTCCTTCCGAAACTGTTGAAACATCTAATAAGCCATCGTTTTTAGATGAGCTATCTTTCAATGAAACTTTAGATACGAATACTAATCCAGAGGATAAGGTAGATTCTATATCGAAAGATTCTACAGAAAAACCTCAAGTTAAAGTAGATATAGAAAAAGATGCAAAAACAAAATCATTGAATGAAATCACTCGCATTGAACAAATGATGAAAGAATTGGAAACAGTAAAAAATAGAATCAATTCTGTTTTGATTAATATAAAATCATCTAGAATTTTTGAAATAACTGGCGATCCATCTGAAAATCAAAACATAATCGGAAATTTAACAAGGGATTTTGATGTAGAAGCATTTCAAAATTTAGATAAGCTCTCAAATTACTTAAAAGAACTGATTTCCTATCCAAGAGCTATTAATTATTATACTGCAAAATTTGAAAGATCCCATAAGGATGAATTAAGAGATGCTAAATCAGAGAAAGAGAAACTAGATTTAGTAATTCGCTGGGAGATGCAGGAAGGCTTCACTCTTTGTTTAGAGAAATTAAAAGCACTTATCTTGAGTTTACTGAATGTTTTAAATATGAAATCCGATACTCATATTAAGCAATTACAATATCCAAACCAATTGATGTTTACAGATGCCAAGAATGCAGCGATTTATTGCTCGCAAGATGTTGAAAGACTTATCCGTGAACTTGAGGAATGGAAATATAAAACTACCTAAAGGCTAATTATGAGTTTGAATCTACAAGAAGTCAACGAAATCCTAGACAAGCTTAGAAGTGAATACAATTTATATTCCAAAGAAAATCCCAAGGCTTTTGATTTGGCAGGATTTGAGAAGAGATATCTTCAGACATTACAAATGAAAGGAAATGTAATTCGTTTCCTCAATGATGAAGTCAGTTTTCTTGAACAATTAAAAGCAAAGCACAAAGAGTTAATTGCAAAGAAAGAAGCGAGCAAAGGCAATACGATCAATAAAATAATGGATGAAGCAATCTCTAGACTTGAAAAGTACCAAAAGATTGACTTCCATCCTATAGCTAAACCTGAGATTCGTTATTTTTATGGAGCCCTAAAAGAATTTGGGGAAATCGAGCTGCAAGCATTGATTCATATCTTCCGAGGAACTCCAGAGTATAGTATATTTACAGATTTAATTCATACCATTGAAAGGATTGCTGTATCTAGAGGAAACATGTCTTCTCCACGAATCACAGAACACATGAAAGCATTGCTCGATGCAAATGGAAATCAAATGCAAATGGAAAAGGACACTCAGGACGTTCTCAAGACAACATGTTTGGCTCTTCGCAAGATTGCAGATCATTGCTTTGAATGTATACAAAAGAAAAGAATCAGTCCTGATCTTCCTATGCGTCTCGATGATAAAATGTACCCTAAGACGGTTGAGTTAAATAAATTAACTCACAAAGCTGCACTGGAATTGATTATTAAAAAAATCGATATGATAATAGAAGATTTCCGTATGACTGCCATAGTTGGAAGTTAATTCATGAATCCATTTATACTAGGGATCTCAGACACAATTGAAAGTGATATACCTGAATATCAATCCTTAAGCAATCAAGAGAAATACTTTTCCCTACTTTCAAAATCTATTGATGGACTCTGTGAATTCTTAGGAACAACAAGATCATTAGTAGGGAACCATTTAACAGACTATGTGAGTATCGATGCCAATTCTTTGGCAAGAGAAGGCTATGGACAAACTGTCAAGGATGCAAATGACTTAGGATTTACTGGAATCCAGTCTCATATAGTGGATCTTGGAGGCGCCTCAGTTGCAGGAGCAATTGGTGAGGCACATAGAATTGCAGTTAGCAATCCTTATGCTGTTATTTTAGTAGCAGGAGCTGATGTCCCGAAATCTGCTTTTAAACAAATCAGCGATTTGAAACGACTAACTAAAACAGTGTCTCATCCAGCTTATGAAATCCCATATGGTGCTACCTTAATTGGAATGTATGCTCTCTTAGCAAATATACAAATGGATTCGAGTGACATTACGACTGAGGACTATGTCGAAATTACAAAGAAATTTAGATCCTATGCTATTGGCAATCCTAGAGCTTTTTCATTTGGGAAAGAAATAACAGAAAAACAAATTGCCAAACCACTTGCCAATCCCTATTCAACTCCTATGGTTGCCATCGTTACAGATCATGGATTTGCTACCCTTATTGTGGGTGCAAAAGCTTATGATTCTTTTATAAAAGAATCGGGTATTAGAAAGGATCTAACTAAACTTGCCATACTTGGAACTGGGCATTCTATACATTCGGAATATTTTACACTCAAAGGTAAATTAGAAAGCCCATCAGGGCTTGCAGCAGAAAGAGCATTTTCATCCGCAAATTTAAAAAGATCCGATGTTGATTACGCGTGGATCTATGATTGTTTTACAGGAATGATAATTTCGCAGGCTTCTCAATACTTTGGTGAAAATCCGAATAATGTCGTGCAAAAATTGAAAAATGGAATGATACCTATAGGAGAAAAAGAAATACCAATCAATCGAAGTGGTGGAATTTTAAATTACCAGGCTGCGATGTCCATGTCAGGTGCAACTGGACTAGTTGATGTTTTGAGTCAGTACAATCTGTCCAAATTTAGGATTCCTAACTATTTGAATGATTATCCTCAAGTAAGTCTGATGGGTGGAAATGGTGGTATAGACTCTATTAACAGTGTAGTAATTTTCGGAACAGATATTACTAAAGAAAACTCTGTGCAAAAACTTACAGTTCATAGAAAATTATCTCTGAATCCAATTCACAATTTTTATAATGATTCTAGTTCAAAAAATTTAGAAGCAACTTTATTTTCCCATACCATCATTCAATTCAATCCAGGTGGAGATAAAAAACCACCGTATGTGCTTGCACTTGCTAAATTCAATGATGGAAGTTTTGTAATGGTAAATCTATACGATAAGATGAAAAATGAGTTAAAATCAACGGTTGGTCTTAAGAATGGACATACCAAAATACAGATGGAACATTTAGAAGGAATTTGGAAAGGCACCATTGATTAAAGGAGATTTATATGTCTATAGAATGGAAGGATAGTTACAAAACTAATATAATAGAAGTTGATACACAACACCAAAGACTATTTACGCTGATGGAGGAATTAGATTCACTCTACCATGCACACAAAGGTTCTTTAATCAAGAATCTCAGTTCTATTCGTAAAGCTGTAAGTGAATTAGAACAATATACAATCAGCCATTTCTTAATTGAAGAAAGAATCATGGAAGAAAATAATTATCCTGATCTAGAAAATCATAAGCTCCAACATGATAAATTTACAGATAAAATTTTAGAATTTAAAGAGAAAATCAACAATCATACCGAAAATGATGAAGCTACATTAGATGAGAATTTAGATCATATTTTAAAATTTTTAGGAACCTGGCTAACCAATCATATCATGATTAAGGATATGGATTATAAGCCTTACATCAAACACGTGCTATAGTTATTTTGAGGGGAAAGTAAAAGTAATTTTAGTTCCCTTGTCTTTTGTGGAGTTGATCGAAATCATGCCCTGAAATGCCGTGATGATATCATAAACTAAAGGCAAACCTAATCCTGTTCCAGGTTCTCCTAAGGTTCCAGTAGTGCTTGTTTTAATTTCCTTTTCAAAAATGTAAGGTAAAATTTCTGAATCAATACCTATTCCAAAGTCCTCTATAGAAAATTCGATACCATCCATTAAGTTTAAAGAATCAATAATAATTATACCTCCTATTCTAGAAAATTTTATTGAATTTGCTAATAGATTTATAAACACTTCATTTAATAAATTTAAATCTGCCTCTATAAGCAAATTTTTATCTATTTTATTCTCAATAATTAATTTCTTCTGGTGAATCTGAGACCAAAGTTTATCAATTACTTTCTCAGCTTCTTTGTAAGCTGGGTAACTCACAATTTCTAATTCAAATTTCCCTGATTGCAAGCGATTGATATCTAATAAAGTTCCAATTAAGTTCATTGAATTTCTAGAACTCATTTCTGCCCTTTCTAAAAAATCGAATTTCTGATCATCTGTCATATCTTTCATATCTTTCTTTAATATACTAAGAATTCCTATAACAGATGCAATTGGCGATTTTAAATCATGGGAAACTAAAGAGATAAATTTATCTTTAAGGTTATTCGCTTTTTCTGCTAATAATTTAGCATTTTCTAGTTCAAGCGTTCTTTCTTGAACTTTTATTTCTAGTGATTTTTGCAATTCTTCTTGTCGATAAAATGCAATTGAAAATCTTCTAGATAGCATGATTGTTTGAGAGAAGAGAAAAATTAGCAATCCCCAATTTGCATAATATCCAGTTCGAATAACTAACATTTGGTTTAAAATATCATTGATAGCGACTATAAAGAGGATTACCGATCCAATAAAAAATATTATACTACCTTCCCTTTCCTGGACTAAGGCTATAATTAATATATAGACACAATAAATAATTCCGATAACCATCATTAGCTGATAGTATTTAATAACAGACATATAAAAATTAGAATATGTCAAAAGTACAATCAATGAGAATACAATTCCTAATATTGAGACAGTTTTAATAAAAACTCTATGAACTTCATCAGGAAATATAGATTGTAGGAAAAGTACAAAGAAAGGCAAAGAAATAACAAATGATAATAAATCTAACTTATGAATTAATACCCAGTACTTGTCTGGTAGGATTTCATATAAGAAAACTGATCCCGTAAAAAATGTTCTAAAGCTTACATCCAGGCAAAAAATTGAAAACATTAATGCAGATTTATCAGATTTACGCATTAAAAAAATAATAAAATGATATAATCCCATCATAAATGTTGCTCCGAATACTAACCAACCTACAGCAACTTCTTTCTTATTGGTTTCATTAAAGTACTGGATATCAGATAGATTGATAGATTTTCGTAATCCGCCAGTTGGATGGTAATAATTTGACATCTGGATATTTATCTCAATCTCATCACCGAATGAATGATCGAGCGGTAAACTAGGATGTTTATAAGATGGAACCATCTCAGCACGAGACTTACCTATTATTCCATTTTGTTTTACTAGAACACCATTAATATAAAAATTGAATGCTGTTGAAGTATCATTGAATTGAAAAATCAAATTTTTAGAATCTTTAGGTAAAAGAAGCTTTAAGGAGTAAGTTCCTATACCTTCTCCTAATTGAATTTTACCAAAATGATCATGATTATTCCATGTGCTAGGAACTTTGATTATGCTTTTAGGAATATTTTCTGAATGGAAGTCTACGAATCCAGGATTGAAATGCCATTCACCATCCAAATTTACAGTAGGATATTTATTTAAATTCCAGTTTCTAAGATCTAAAATTCCGTTAACTGCCTTTGCATTCAACTTTGAATCAGAAGACAATTTACAAGTAAAAAATTGACTAAATAAAATAGCTATAATGGAAAGATGAGTAATATTTTTATATATTTTCATAAACTCATACTCTTACTTTCAATTAATAAACTATTTTTAATTTTGAAATTTTTATTACTAAATTAAAAATAAAATTAAAACTAACATTATCAGAATGGCTGCACCCGCGATTACAAGAAGACCCATATTATTAGCTGGAGTTTGACTTTTATCAAGCTTCTTTTTGATAAGTTTCTTGGGAGTTGCAATTCTAACTGGTCTTTCTTCGATAGAATGGAGGACGGTATTCGCAGGACCTTCCGCAAGGATGTGGTATTCACTTTTTCCATTAACTATGGTTATGAACTTTCCAATTATAGGTAATAAATTTCCATCCTTATCAACAACATCTAATGCTTTAGCTGTTGTTTTATCATCAGGCGTAGAAAAAGGCAATTTAAATAAAATTTCTTGCCCTTCGACTAAGTCATCGAATTCAACTCCTGAAACCGGAGAGAGAATGGATTCACAGTTAAGTTCACGCGAATAACCTTTTACAGTCGCATCTATTAATTTTTCAAAGGGAAGTAATTCTCTCTGTTCTTCTTTAAGAGCAGCTTCTTCATCTTCATTCAATGGTGGGATAACTGGTGATACAATTCCTTGCATAGGATTCTTATATCTAAATTTAACAGATGATATCCTTTCTACTTCAGCTGTAAGCTTAACACGGTTAACTTTCACATGTTTGATTATACTCTGTTGTAAAAGATTTATAGTATTAGTCGCATCACGCTTTTCCCAAGCTGGAATTGATTGTTCAATAAAAGAAGTTACTAATGACTTATACACAGAACGGCCAACCATATCAGAAACGCTTGTATCAACACCACCAGCATTAATAACTTCTACAAAGTCTCTGGAAAGTTGCTGAAAATCCTCAAAGGTATGAATTTTACGTAGCAATGGAGAATTACCAATTAAACAATAAACTTCCAAGATTCTTTTCTTATACATGGAAATCAGAACCATTAACATACCAGCTCGATTCTCAACATCTACTTTGATCTTTAATAAAAAAGCATCTTGGATTCTTCCATTGATTAGTTCTTTTGCTTGGTCTTCATTATTTACAGATTCTAATGCTATATTGATTTGTTCAGCTTGTACTTTTAGTTGATCTTTAGGTTTATTCTCTGGATCAGGCATTAAGATAATACTTCCTTTATTTGCTTCAATGTAAGAGAGTCAGAAATAACTTGTTGACCATTGTAAACAACGGGTAGAACAGAATTAGGTCTCAGAGGAATCTCTACTTTCGCTATAGTTATATTTGCAAGATCGGAAGAAATAACTATAAAATTCTTTCTATCAAATCCACTCTGGGACAAAAGTATCTCAACCATTGTAATTCCCATACCAGCTCCTTCGGTGTTATCACCATGAGCCATAAAAAATTCAAATAAGTTATCAAATTTCTTAGCATGTTCAAATTTTTCTTTAACGCGATCTTCTTCTACCGGAATTAATGAAAAATTATTAATAACTAATAGAGCAACACTGTCTTCTGAGTGAATGAATGAAATTTTAATGAAATAATTATTTTCCTTCATTTTACTTCTATAAGCAGGGAACTTCCTTTCGTTCAAATAATTTTTAAACCTTTCCATTCCCTTTCGATAGTCGAGTTCCTCAGTAATATTGAGTCCCATTTCTTCAAAAATCATTCGTTTGATAGCAGCTTTTGTTGAATTGGCAATAAGTTCTTTGGCTGCAGTATAGAACAATTCCATAAGATCTTGTCGTCCATACTTAGTAAGGGTCTTTTCGAGTACGTATTTAAGTTTAGCTTCACCGAGATTGCCTAAGACATAGGTTATTAGGGAAAGCTTTTTACCTTCCGAAATCGCCTGATCAATTTGATCTTTTTCTAATTTAGGTATCTCTACATCAACTATCGACAAGATTAGATCCTTGATTCTAAAGCTTTCATTACCTTTTCAATATTGGCTTCACATTCAACAATATGGTTGATTAGACGAGAATCCGTCTTAGGAATCGCAGCATTATGGTACTGAACTTTAAATTCTGTAAATTTTAATCCATGTGCAGTAGAAATGACAACTACTTTATCATTCTTTGCAATTTTTCCTGATTGGACTAATTTGAATGTAGCGGCCAAAGCAACACCTGTATGAGGGCAATTGTACAAACCATATCGATCCGCTCTGTGTGCAGCATCCGATAGTTCCTCTTCTGTTGCAACTTCTACGACACCATTGAATTTCTTTAGAATACGAACTGCTTTTTTAACAGAAACTGGGTCGCCAATTTGAATTGCCGTTGCTAAGGTTTTCTTAGCTGTTACTGGGGAAAAATCCTTATACCCATTTTTGAAAGACTCATAAAGTGGACTTGCATTTGCTGCCTGCGCTAAACAGATTCTTGGCAATTTATCTATCAAACCAAGATCTAGCATCATTTCGAAGCCTTTTCCAAGAGCGGAAACATTTCCCAAATTACCACCAGGAATTACAACCCAATCTGGAACCTCCCAGCCTAATTGTTGGGCAATTTCAATTGAAATGGTTTTCTGACCTTCTATTCTTAATGAATTCATGGAATTCGCAAGATAGATATTTTTTCTTTGAGTTACTTGCCTTACAATGTTCATGCAGCCATCAAAATCAGTATCAAGTGCTAAAACAAGAGCACCATTTGAGACTGGTTGGATCAATTGTGCTGCTGAAACCTTGTTGGCTGGTAGAAAAATAATCGATGGTATACCAGCTTTTGCAGCATAGGAGGCTAAAGCAGCTGATGTATCTCCAGTAGAAGCGCAGGCAACAGCTTGGATATCTTGTCCTTCTGAACGCATTTGGTTTACCTGAGAAACCAAAACTGTCATGCCAAGATCTTTGAAACTTCCAGTATGAGAAATTCCACATTGCTTTACAAATAATCCTGAGAGACCCAATTCTTTCGCAAGTCTTCCCGTATCATACAAATGAGAATTTCCTTCTCCAGATGTTACAATATTTGCATCATCAATGTTAGGAAGAACCCACTCTTTTTTGGACCAAACACCAGAATTGAAAGGAGCCCGTATCGAGCCTAGTCGGGAATCAAATTTTTCCCTCCATTCTTTGCCCGAAATTTGGGAAAGTTGTTCCATATCATGGGAAACTTCTAAAAGCTCTCCATCTTCTTTACAAGTATAAATGATTTCATTTAAAGGATAGCTGTGGCCACATCCTTCTTTGATACAATGGAATTCTGCGTTAAATTTTGATGTTGCTAAAGACATGCAGATTCTAATGTTTTTATATTGTAGAAGAAATTCCACGATTTTTTATGGGGAAGCGAGAGAACAAAGAGAAATTGAACCAAAAACCTTATTCTAAATTACTGCGAAGATTTCGTTATTTTCTAATTTTAGCGATCATTGCAATATTAATCAGGACTTTTTTCTTTCAAATCTATGTTGTAAGTGGTAATTCCATGGCGCCCACACTTCGAAATGGCGACATAGTTTTTGTAAGTAAGCTAGGCTTTCCTGTTTTTGGAGATTTTTTCCCATTTGATTTTATTTACGGAAGTCCTACTCTCAATCGACTTGATATTGTGATATTTGAAGACCAAAATGGAGAAACCAGCATCAAAAGACTAGTTGGTGAACCTTCGGAATACTACGAAATTAATTTCGGTAAGGTGATGATAGAATCCAATATACTCAATGAAGATTATATACCCGACGGTTCCCTAACTTCAGAACCTTCGAACAGTATGCTCTACCAATTTCCGAACAGTCCGTTCTTAGAAATGCAAAAGTCAGGAAGAATCCCAGACAGATACTATTTACTGTTAGGTGATAATAGAGAATACAGTACTGATTCAAGATCTTTTGGTCTGGTTCCCTTAGAAAAAATGCGTGGAACGGTTTTCTATACATTTAAATGATGAATCTTCAGAAATCTCGTCTAACTTATTTTATAGGTTTTATCTTTCTTCTATTTAATTTGCTTCTTATTAGAGTAATTTATTTAGTATTTTTCAACGACAAAATCAAAAACTACCAAATTAACAAAAATATTAAACGTGGTATGATACTCGATAAGAGAGGAATTGAATTAGCTGTCTCTACTGAATCTGCAACAGTAGGAATCAATCCTGCAAATGTTTATGATCCCTTTTTCACTGCCCAATATCTTTCCGAACCTTTAAATATTCCTCAAGAAAAACTTCAAACTACTATCAAAGAAAAATCTAATTACTTTTTACTAAAACGAGAGATAGATAAAGATATTGGTAAAAAAATTGCTAATCTCGCATTACCTGGCGTTCGTATTGAAAAAGAATTTAAAAGAATCTATCCCCAAGTAAATCTTGCTTCCAATCTTATTGGATTTACTGGTTTGGATGATGATAAGGCTCTTGCTGGACTTGAAAATGAATTCAATCTAGAATTGATGTCAACTCCTAATAGTTCTTCTGAAAGAGGCAATGATATTCATCTTTCAATCGATAGCTTAATCCAATACAATCTTGAGAAAGCCCTAGGAAAAGCTTATAGAAAAACAGAATCAACGCGAGCGATTGGAATCTTCATGGATATAGACAATGGAGATATCTTAGCAATGGCGAGTTATCCAAATTTTGATCCTAATCATTACAATAATTATCCATCAGTCAATCATACCAATTGGGCAATTCGACATGTTTATGAACCTGGAAGCACTATGAAAATTTTTATTGCCTTGATGCTTGCCAACGAAGGTGTACTAGGTGCAAAGGAAAGATTTTATTGCCCAGGCTACATAGAGTTCGGAAATTCTTTGATTCGTTGCACAGACAAACATGGATCAGTTAATTTAGAAGAAATTCTCCAGTATTCTTGTAATGTTGGAATCATTAAAGCCTCGCAAAAAGTTTCAGATAAAATATTCCATTCTTATTTAGAAAGATTTCACTTTGGAAAACGTACAGGCTTCCTTAGCAATGAAAACAAAGGCTACCTACCGCCATTAAGTAAATGGAAGCAATCCACACCGTACTTTCTATCCATTGGACAAGGATTATCTGTAACACCCATTCAACTCGTTTCCTCTGCTGCTAGTGTTGTGAATGGAGGAAGATTTATCAATCCACGTCCAGTTACAAAAATCACGAATTCTTATGGAGAATTAGTTCACCAATTCGGAATAAAGTCGGATGATGTGGGAATAAAAAAAGCCTCACGAGATTCCATACTTCGAGCTATGACTAAGGTAGTAAAATCAGGCACTGGCAAAAATGCTTACCTAGCAGATATTAGTATTGCAGGTAAAACTGGAACAGGCCAAAAGGCAACTCCAGGAAAAGGTTACCAGGACGGGCTTTGGTCTGCATCCTTTCTTGGATTTTTCCCCGCAGAAAATCCTAAGATTGTTGGATTAATTCTCTTTGACGAACCAGCAGGCAATGTCTATTCAGGAGGAGGCTTGGCTGCCCCTGTATTTCGAGAAGTTGTTGAAGGAATCTTACCGCTACTCGATCGAAATGAGCCCTTGCTTAGTTACAAATTGCAACATATCCAACCGAAAAAGTTCCTTCTCAATCCAAATCTCGCTCCAAACTTAATTGGACTTAGCTTAATAGAGGCAATAGCGGCATTGAAAGATTCTAAAATTCGATTCACAGTATCTGGAAACGGTTTTGTAATGGATCAGAGTCCTAAACCTGGTGAGCCTATTAATGATAAGACTGTTATGCGATTAACTTTAGAAAAATGAATCCTATTTATCAGAATAATTTTCAATACCTTAGTGAGAAAATCCAAAAGCAATTAATAAACATAAAAGAATCCGAAATGGATGAATTGCTTTTGGAAGAATCCAAAACTAAAATTCCCATTCTAAAAATTGATAATCAATATTTACACAGCAAACATGATCCGATTAAAGAAGCAAATCGATTTGCTACTGAACTTCCTAATGATGGTAGAGAAAGGATTTATTTATACATAGGTGCTGGTTTAGGATACATTGTTCAAGAATCATTAAACAGAGAAAATTTAACACAATGTTGGCTAGAGTCAGATTCGAGAATAGTTAAAATTGCATTAAGCCTTTTTGATTACAGTCCCTACTTAAAAAGTCAACAATTACAGATTCTAATTCAACCCATTTCTGAGGATGATTTATATGAAACTTTTAAAGGCAAAAGTACAACTCCAGTTACCTTAGTTCCTCATAGAGCAAGCTTTCAATGGAAAGAAAAAAATTACCAAGCTATCAAATTTCTCTGTGAGAAATTCTTTCATAAGAAAGACGTTAATCTGGCAACTTTAGTCCGATTCGAAAAAATCTGGACTAAGAATATGATTCTTAATCTACCCAGCCTTACTAAGTTACACCCAGTTTCTCGACTATTTGGGATTGCCAAAAAGTGCAATATTCTTGTTGTCTGTGCAGGTCCATCATTAACTGAAAGTCTACCAGATATCTTAAAATATAGAAATAGCTTTCTTCTTATAGCAGTAGACACGGCACTAGCAATATTGGAAGCAGCAGGAATAGAACCTGATCTAATTTACTCTGTTGATCCTCAAGCATTAAACAGCTTTTATTTGGAAGGCTATAATGGAAGAGGAAAATTAGTTATTGATCCAACATCCACATATTTAAGTCTTCGATTGAATATAGGTCCTAGACAAGGTTTCTTTTCGTCTTCACCTTTTCCGTTTATAAAGATTCTTGATGAAATTTCAGAAAATGAGATAGGCGAAATTCCATATGGTGGTTCAGTCTCAACCAATGCTATTGCTTTAGCAAGGCTTATGGAGGCAGAAAATATTTATATTACTGGGCAGGATTTGGCTTTCTCGCATAACTTAGCACATGCAAAAGGAGCAATCTTAGAAGAGAGATTGAATCACCTTGAGACAAGAAAATTTCGAAGAGAAAAACACAACCATTTTCAACTTACCGCCTTACCTAAATTATGGGAAATTAGCTTAGATGATAAAAAGATTCATACAAATGAAAAATTAGTAATCTTTAGAAATTGGTTTCAAGAAAATGCTAAAGATACAATTAATCTTACAAAATCAGGACTTAAAATCGAAGGTCTTAAGAATTCCAACTTCCAAAATGAATTTGGAAGGCAGTTTAGAAAACAGGAAGAAAATTCTTCCGCTCTAAATCTTAAAGAAAAGATTGATTCTATTTGCAAAGAAGATAAAACCTGGGCCAAACCTAAGGCCTTAGAAAATAGTTTAAAAGAATTGCATACTCAATTGAAAGATTTCTTACCACAGGTGGAGAAAGGTTTCAAATTAAGTACTTTAATTTATAAAAACATAGAATCGGGGTCTGAGAATCCAGAATACCTTTCAAATAAAATCCAAGAAATGAATCTAATTGATGAATTAGTTTCCAATCGAAAAAATCTAAACGAGATTCTTTCCACAAGTTTACAAAGAGTAATTTTTTCTGTGACGGAAGGCTATGAAGCGAATTTAACAAGCCAAGAAAGAGAAAATGAAAGATTGGGTATTGCGAAAAAATCTGTTCTTCTTTATGAAGGTTTAAGAAATTCAATACAAAATTTTAAATTTCATATTTCCCGAGTCATTCTTAATTTATCTCAGGAATCCTGATCTACTGATTGAAACAGATTTGTTAAAGATTTAATATTTTAGAGATTTCTCCGATATTTTGAATATGATCTTATTAATTAAAAGAATTCTTAATTTTTACCTTATCTTCTCTATGAGCATTATACTTATTCAATGTTCGAGTACCTCAGAAAAGTCTGAAGTACTTTCTGAATCAAATAACCAAAATATTAAACTAAGTTCTAACTCACGAGAATTAATATTACAATCCAATTCAGTAATTTATTATGAGCTGCCAGAAACTTCTATGATTCAAAACCCTGAAGATTATTTAACTTTTTCCCAACCTGTCAAAAATACTTCCCATATTGAAAAATTTAAAACCTTAGTTACTTCTAATGAGCAAATCTATTTAAATAGCCCACCTAAAGATTGCTCGCCAACTTATAATTCAGCCTTAGTCTTTAGAGGTGAATCTAAGAAAAATATTATTCTATTTTCCATAAACTGCGCTGTATTATATCTCTATAATGATAAATTATTTATAGATATCTCAACGAATCTCAATCAGCTAGATAACAATTTTCGTATGATTCGTTCTGGTAGATGATTTTACATTGTAGTTAAAAATTTGAATAATCATCATCTTTTTACATTATATTTATATAAACTCTAGAAAATCTTCTAAAGAGGCAGATAAGAAAAATAAACATCTGTACTATTAGGAATTTCTTTTACAAAGTATACATTGAGTTCTACTGGAAAGCTTTTTAATGCAGGGATTTTATATTTGTCAATCTCAGATGCCAAATACTTTCTCTCGATACCTAAAATTGATCCTTCTTTATTTCGCATAACAATAATCATCTGAGGAAAACTTATTATTGAATTAGTCTTATTGATAAAATTTGTATTGTACTTCATGGTATATTTTGTTTTATCCCATGAACCTTTATCAAATGATACATTTACATCTTGAATTTTTTTATTATAAAATTCATCACCATCTGCATAAAAAAGTATTTCCCCGATTCCATCCCAACCTGTAACTCGTATTTCAAAAGGAACCTTCTCACCAGGTGGTGTAAAAGCATTCAAGGAATTACCTGTATAGAATTTTGTTGGATCTCTATCAAGAGTTACTGATACCTTCATCGGACCTAAAACTTTTGAGCTCACATTTTCAATGATCCCAAAAACTTTAATATCTTTGCCAGATGGAACTAAAGAATATTCAATAATATTTCCATATGTCTGAACATCTTCACCTGAAGGAATTGAACTTGAATCAATAGAATCAGATAAATCAGTATCTTCTTCATAGCTTGATGATTCATTTAGAGAAAGCTCAAGTTCATTGAATAATATATCTAGCATGCTTAATTTCGAATCAAGCCAAGTCTCAATATTTGCAGGAAAATCTTCTTTTTCAATTGTAGCTGATTCCACTTCTGGAGTAGCTTCTTCATTAGAAGAGTTGAAATAGAATACAATAGCAGCTATGATCACTCCGAGGAAGAATAAATTTTTTAGAAAGCCACCGAAATTGGCTCCTGTACTTCCACCATGTTCAAATGTTTTTTGATTAGGAAAATACTTTCCTTCGTGGTCTGAGTGACGATATGTTTCTCTAAAATCTTTCATTCTCTTTCTTACCTTCGATCTTCCTCTTTTTATAAGCATAAATTCTATTGTCAATTATTAAATTCTTTC
This sequence comes from Leptospira sp., assembly GCA_009991425.1. GTDB lineage: Bacteria > Spirochaetota > Leptospiria > Leptospirales > Leptospiraceae. Next base: position 41,688 of record JAACWH010000036.1, on the reverse strand, counting down.
ATTATTGCTGACTTTCCTATATTTTGCAAAATATAGCAATTTAATTTATTTTAATACAATACGCAAAATAATAATTAGGTGAATTATAGAACCGATTTAATGGAGAAACTTCTCAATATGAAAAATACCTTCTGCTTTTTTTTCTTAATAGCACTTATGCTTAACTCGCCTATTTTTTCCCAAAATCAGGTAAGATTTATTTCTGAAAACGATGGTTATGGAAGCTTTTCGGATCATTATTATACAAATGGTGGTCGCTTAGAATTTCATACAATGGCTACTGAAGCGAATTTAACTAGATATCTACTTTCTGGATATAATGATATTTTCGTAAGCTCCAATGATGAAACGAAATACTGGATGGGACTTTCTATGGGACAAGAATTCTATACACCAACCAATATTAAGAAAGCAGATATATCATATGGAGATAGACCTTATTCTAGCAGAGCATATTTCGGGAATTCATTAACCTCATGGACTGATAATAGTTCAGTAACAACAGAATTAGAATTTGGTATGATAGGACCTAATGTAGGTGGAAAAACTGCTCAGAAAAAATTTCATAACTATATTGGTTCGCCAATTCCTGAAGGCTGGGATAGTCAAATTCCTAACGCTGGAACTTTTGGAGTGCGAACAGATGTTAGAACTTTTTATCATCCATTCTTCGGAACACACTATAATGTGAATCTAGGAACAGCGAATACAGATGCATCCCTCGGATTTATTTTCCGTCTTGGAAACGTAGGTAGGCAACCTGGCCCAGGATTCTCCGCATTACAACCTGGACCTCCCATACTTAAAGATGAGAACAATGGATTTTGGTATTTCTATGTGAATCCTGGAGCGACTTTCCAAGCCTATAATGCAACTATAGAAGGAAATATTGGAGACAAAAGAAGATTCAGCTCAACACAAAGTGGAAATTTATTCTCTTCGAATTCTTCATTATACCAATTGGATAATGATCCGAATACATTGTTGGGAAATATCGTCTTAGAAAATCTCAGTAAAGACAATGGAAATAACACTTTAGAACGTTATGCACTTTTTAATTTATTTTTAGTTCAAGGATCGAACAATCCAAATGATTTTACTATCAATTATCTTTTGTTTAATAATATCTTTAACTCTGCCGAGCAAATTGAAGCTGGCTTAAGAATTTATCTGATACAAAATCTTCTAGAAGAATGGAATACTTTAGGTGATCAGCAAAAAATTATAGCTCTCTATTCTTTGTTTCGACCAGAAGCTACTAAGTTAAATCCTGTTGCAAAATACCTTTCCTATGAATTACTCTCAACTTATATACTAGATCCTAACCAAAGGGTACTCTTCTTAGAACTTCTAAGACAGAACTTTGCTGAGACAGAAGGTAAGACATATGTAGCCGGAGTAAAACGAGCTGTAGGATTTATTAGGGCGGGATTTGTTTTGGTAACAGATGGCGGCACCTTATTTTCTCTGAATTATAATTACTCAACAATTGATTTCCAATCAGCCAAAGGATTACCGCAAGGACACCAATGGCTTGGTTTTCAATTAGGTAAAGTCTTCTAATATGCAAAAGGATACTGCGGTTCAATAATTATGGATTTGAAATTTCCAAAGAATTTTTTATGGGGAACAGCTACCTCCGCCTATCAAATTGAAGGCGCTCATGACCAAGATGGAAAAGGAATATCGATATGGGACGAATTTGTCTCACGAAAAGGTAAAATTAAAAATAAAGATCATGGAAATATAGCCTGCGATCACTATCATAAATTTGCGGAAGATTTCCAGTTAATGAAAAAGCTAAATTATAAAAATTATAGGTTTTCCATATCCTGGCCAAGAATTGTTCCCTCTGGAAAAGGAGCAATCAACCAAGCTGGTTTAGATTACTATGATCGCCTTGTCGATACTTTGTTAAAAAATAAAATAAATCCGCTTGTTACTCTCTATCATTGGGATCTGCCTTACGAACTCCAGAAAGAGGGTGGCTGGATGAATCGTGCGACTGCTCAGTATTTTGCTGAGTACTCCGAGGTCGTTGTGAAAAGACTAAAAGATAGAGTTAGCAATTGGATTACAATTAATGAACCCTGGATAATCTATGTTACGGGTTATATGCTTGGCATACACCCTCCTGGTAAGATCCAACCTTTTTCTTCACTACCTGTTGTACATAATTTATTGCTTGCTCATGGACTCTCTCTACAACGTATTCGAAAGCTTGCTCCCAAAGTAAAAGTGGGAATCACCAATGCTCTTTCTCCTGTACAATATTATAAATGGAATGCAGGTCAAAAGACTGTGGCAAGAGCAAATGCGATTCAAAATACGATGTGGATGGATCCGATTTTTCATGGTAGATATCCAAGCGAAATAGAAGATGAAATTTTTTCGCAGAACAAAGGTAATATTTTACCAGATGACTTTAGATTGATCAGCCAACCTACCGATTTCCTAGGAGTAAATCATTACACTAGATCACTGATTCGCTTAGCTCCTGTACCATTGTTTCGTTTTCTTCCAGTGAAACCAAAATATAAGGAAGTTGAGTTTACTAGCATGGGTTGGGAGATATACCCCAAAGGTATCAAAGATCTTTTAGATTGGATTCGCACAAAATACAATAATCCGCCTGTTCTCATTACAGAAAACGGAGCTGCCTTTTTAGAGAAAGCTGATGAATCAGGTTTTATAAAAGACAACAATCGAGTCAAGTTCTTGCAAAATTATTTAACTGAAGTTCATCATGCCATCCAAGAAGGCTCCAATATACAAGGATACTTTGTATGGTCATTTATGGATAATTTCGAATGGCAGGCAGGTTATGAAAAATCTTTTGGCCTAGTTTATGTAGATCGAAAAAGCAAAAACTTAACTAGAACTCCAAAATCATCAGCCTACTGGTATTCAGATGTATGCAAAAACAATGGATTTAATCTGCATGATTTTGGAATTTGAGTTGATCATTGCCTAGCTTGAAAAATAACTTATTGTATAGTAAGCCTTAGAATCTTACTAGGAGGATTCGCATTTGGAAATTTGGTTATTGCCTTCATCTTATATGGCCTTGGCTACCCTTACTCTACTAGAAATAGTTTTAGGTATTGATAATATTATTTTCATTTCGATTCTTTCTTCGAAACTAGCCAAAGAAAAACAAGTCAAAGCACGAAGAATCGGTCTGCTACTTGCAATGGGAACTAGAATCCTTCTACTTCTATCCCTTTCTTGGGTCATGTCTTTGACTCAAACCTTATTTTCAGTTTTATCGAAAGATATTTCGGGCAGAGATTTAATTCTTCTAATTGGTGGATTATTTCTAATAGCTAAAGCTACATTTGAAATTCATGAAAAAATGGAAGGACATGAATCAGAGACGAAAGAGTCAAAGAAAAGACCAAGCTTTACATCTGTATTAGTTCAGATTGCAATTCTGGACATTGTGTTCTCATTAGATTCAGTTATCACCGCTGTTGGAATGGCAGATCATATTAGCATTATGGTTATTGCTGTTGTCGTATCAGTTGGCGTTATGTTGATTTTTGCAGAATCTATCTCCAAATTTGTTGAGACACATCCAACAATCAAAGTGCTTGCATTGAGTTTCCTGATTTTAATAGGTTTTTCATTAGTTGGAGAAGGATGGGAAATGCATATTCCAAAAGGATATATTTATTTTGCGATGGCATTTTCTTTTTTAGTTGAAATAATCAACATTAAAGTTCGCAGCAAAGAAAAATAACTCTGAGGTTTTCCTCGATTTATTTTTATAGTATTTAATTTTTCAGAATTAGGAAATTAATTTTCAAATCTTGATTTGGAGAAAGCCTGATTGAAGCTTATTCAGTTTTGGTGCATTTTGGCTTTTATCTTATTTAAAAATAATTTTACATTTGGTATTCCAAATTGTTGTCTTGGAATATAGCTAACTATAAATTTTCCGTCAAGCAAAGCGAATAGTCCATGAGCAATTCTTTTCTCATTTTCAACTCCTACTCCAAAACAAGATTTAAATGTGTCCAACTGTCCTTTACTTAATCCATCTAATGTAAAACCTGGTGATTCCAGAAAAGGATGGAGCTTATCAACTTCTTTCCAGCCAGATTTTGGGTCAGAAGCTATATGAAAAATACTACAATTAGGAAATTTCTTTTTTGCTTCTAATTCTAAATCAAGTACCTGCTGTGAACATGCAAAAGATCGAATATTGGGTAATGTTGAGACGATGACTAAGCCTTTGGATAAACTTAAACTACAAAGAGAGCTCTTAGCTTTCCTAGCAGGTTTTGCTATAATATTATTTGCAACTCGTTGGCCATACTGAGGCTTCTCACCCTCTAATAAGATAGAACAATCCCCTAAATAAACTTTTCTTTTTTTATTTGTCATAAAATATCTAACCTTGATTGCAAATTATATTATTTTATTTTTCTGTAAAGTCCAAAATGCAACTAAGTTGCAAAAAAGTATAGACAGAAAAAATACCTTAGAAATATATAGATATTATCAAATATTTTTTATTTAATTTGAATCTTATTGTTTAAGATGAGGAAAGAAGACATGAAAACGAATAATAAATTACCTGTAACTGTACTAAGTGGTTTCTTAGGTGCTGGAAAAACTACACTTTTGAATCATATTTTAAATAACCGCCAAGGTAAGAAAGTAGCAGTTATAGTAAATGATATGAGTGAAGTGAATATAGATGCCTCTCTAATTAAACAAGGTGGTGCTAGCTTATCTCGAACTGAAGAAAAAATTGTAGAAATGTCGAATGGTTGTATCTGTTGCACTCTACGCGAGGATCTTCTCATCGAGATTAAAAACTTAGCCAAACAAGGTAAATTTGACTATTTACTAATTGAATCAACTGGAGTTTCAGAACCTCTTCCAGTTGCAGAAACATTTACTTTTGAGGATGAAACGGGAGAAAGTCTTTCAGATTTTGCCAAATTGGATACCATGGTTACTGTTGTGGATGCTTTTAACTTTCTAAAAGATTTCCAATCCTTAGATGAATTAAAAGACAGGAACATGGAAGCCGGTGAAGATGATGATCGAAGTATTGTTGATTTACTTGTAGATCAAGTAGAATTTGCAGACACGATTATTATTAATAAAATAGATCTTATTTCAGAAAATCAAAAAAATGAATTAACAGGTATTATTAAAAGTTTGAATCCTGATGCGGAAATTATTTTCACAAACAATAGTATTATTGATTTAGATAAAGTTCTCAACACTGGAAAATTTGATTTCGAAAAGGCATCACAAGCTTCTGGCTGGCTAAAAGAGTTACAAGGTGAACATATTCCTGAGACAGAAGAATATGGAATTTCAAGTTTTGTTTATACAGCAAGAAAACCATTTCATCCAGAGAGGTTTTATAATTGGCTACTTTTAGAAAAACCTTGGATGGTTCGATCCAAAGGATTTTTTTGGATAGCCACTTCCTTTGATCATGCATTTATGCTTTCGCAAGCAGGACAATTATGTAATTTTGATGCCGCAGGAAATTGGTGGGCAGCTGTTCCAAAGGATTCTTGGATGCAAGATGAAGAAACTTTAGGAGCTATTGAAGATTCCTGGGTAGAACCATATGGAGATAGACGGCAAGAACTTGTCATCATCGGAACAAAAATGAATCAAAAGAAAATAATAGAAACATTGGATGAATGTCTGCTAAGTGATGAAGAACTAAACCAAGATCCTGAATCATGGAAAATTTGGGATGATCCATTTTACAAACAAATTGAAATGGTAGAGATGTCGACTTGACAAAAACTTTATAATGCATTTTATTTATATAATATGCTTACAACAAAAGTAGATGCAATTATAGACCTTCCTGTTCAAACAGTTTTCGAACATGTTATGAATTTTGAAAACATGGTGGATTATAATTCTTCAGTTCAAAGTTCGATTAGAAGCGAAGAATCTTCAGGTAAATTTCCTACCTTCAAAATAAAAGTGGATATGGGAATAAAGAAAATCGAAGGAAATTATACAATTCAAGAAATAGTACCCAATCAAAAAATTACCGCTTCTTGTGAAACCTCAGATTTAAAATTTGAAGATACATATATTTTTCGCGAAGAACAAGGTAGGACATATTTCGAAATTACAGACAAAACACAATTGAAAGGTCTACTTTCTTTAAGTGAAATTCTTTTAGGCCCAATTATGAGAACACAAATGAATTCTAATCTCAAATCCTTACTTAAAATAATGGAAACTAAATATTCTTAAGATTGACAAAAGACCTTATATCTTTAAATTTTTATTATGAGCAATAATTTTAAATTAATGAGTTTATTCTTTATATCAATTTTCAGTTTGAATACTTCAATCTACTCTCAGGATAGTTCTCAACAGACCACAAATCCGAATCTTGCTCAAGATAAATTTTATTGTGTGTCAATTCCTACAGTTGTAAATGGACAGGAGTATGATAAAACATTAAAATGCGAAACGAATGATGCAATTTGTTATGTCATGGAAGGTTTTGCTATGAGTTGTGTTTCAAAAATTAAAGATCAAACTGAAGCTAGTCAAAAATAATTTACTTAACTTTCTTGTTGATTTTCATGCATTTCAATTTTTTTATTCAGTCCTTCAATTAAACTAGAAAGCTTCTCCGAAGATTCTGTAACAACTTGAATCGTTTGAATCAATTCATCGTTAAACATTTTAATAGATCCCGCTGAATCTGAAATTATTTTCGTTTGATTTCTAGAATTGTTCGTAGCTTCCGTTATCTCTAATGAAAGCAAGGCCACTGAATTAGAATCTTTTTCTAGCTCATCATTAGCATTTGATTGCTTTTCTGTTTGAGTTTTCAAATAAATTAATAGGTCTCGTATTGATTGTATGCCTTCAGCTACTTTAGATGAATCTGAAATTGCAAAGTCAATTTGTTTACTTCCAGAAAGAACATCGTCATTATTCTTATTAATTAAATGATCAATGCCTTTCACGCTACTACTAGTTCTCTCAGCTAATTTCCCAATTTCATCTGCAACAACAGAAAAGCCTCTACCAGCCTCACCTGCTCTTGCTGCTTCAATAGCAGCATTCAGTGCAAGCATATTCACTTTTCCTGAAATATCATTTATGATCTTTAAAATTTTGCTCATTTCCGTGGAGCTATCTCGAATAGAGTCCATACTATCTTTCATAACCAGAATGTTATTTTCTGCGTTATTGTAACTTACAATCATATCTTCAATTTTCTTTAGCAAACTCGATGTTTCTAAGGACATATTTTTCATTGTGCTAGATAGAGAACTGGTCTTCTCCTTAGAAGCATACATGCTATCTTCTTGCTTCTGTGCTCGTTCTGAAATTGAATCTAATCTTTCTTCGAGGGAATCTAAAGAATGAACAACTTCCTGAACGTAAGTCGACTGAACTTGTGATTTTTCATTTAAATTCTTCATTTGGTCTATCAACATATTAGAAACATCTAATACATTTTTAGAGTTATCTTTTAAATTCATTTTAATAAAATCATTCAGTTCAGAAAAATTTGATACTTCTGTCTGAATTATTCTATAATTTTTTCTAAAAATCCTTATAGTCAATACTCCTACTGAATAAGTCATAATTATTCCAAGTAGGCTATCAAAGTAGTTCAATCGGAATAATTCTTTTTGAGCGCTATCTAACATAGGAGTTACATAAACAAAAAGAAAGGTGTTCAATCCAACAAAAGCAGTCGTGATAATTGATAATACAGTTACACCAGAAAAAAGTGTGCATAGAACTAGAGCAGAAAAGCCAAAAAAGACATAAGTAGATAAAGATTGAATTGGAGAAATAAATAATTTACTTACCATTCCTCCCATAACACCCATCATTATAATGAAGATAAATATTGTACTTGCTGTTTTATAACGATTGGTCTTTAAGAAATAAACTGAAATTAATACTCCTGTAAATGATGGTATAATTATTATTAATGTATTTAATCCTAATTTAGGAACTACGAGAAAAATTAGCGAGTTACCAACTATCATAACCATACCAAAAATAAATTGGATTATAAAAAGATATTTTGCTCTCGCCTTGCTTAAATAATCTAAATTCTGGTAGGGTTGGAGTACGTTTTGACTTATCTTTGAATAAAGGCTCATTGGAAATTACATGATACAGAAAGGAAATTTTAATTCAAGTAAAAGTTTAACTTACGTTTTGAAATATCCAAATAGAATCCATAGGATTCTCTAAAATTTCAAAGTTAAAAATATCTCCGATTTTAGAAAATGTTTTTTCATGAAAAAAGCATACATGAGTTTCATCTTTAGGATAATACCATGTCTCAAAATCTGTTCCATCATTCCAAGTAGAAGTCATAACAGAAACTACAGCTGAAGGTTTTAATAAATTTTTTATTTTTTGGATTTCAACTAATGGTTCATGAAAATGTTCCCAAACCTCAGTAGAAAAAATAAAATCATATTTTTTTGTTGGAAACTCTTTAAAATATATTGGGTCATAATTATCAACTTTAAGGTTATTTTGGCTAAGAATCTCAGATAGTGTAGGACTGGGGCCAGATCCAAAATCTAAGCCTTGGAGATCAGAGTTTTTTCCAAGTTTCCAAATATAAGGAAGTGTTGGGTTTATACATTTTTTTAAAAAAGATACATATCCTGGGTTATCAATTGAATTTTCATGAAAATCATAACGAAGTTTTTGCTCAGAAAAATTTAAATGAAATTTAGTATCCACAAATATTAAAAAGCAATTATTGCATTTAAAATAATTTTTAGATCTAAGATTGGCGATGTATAATTCTACATCCATTGAAGAACAAAGTATACACCTTTGGTCCATTAAGGTATTATATTATTATTTGAATCCAATAATTTAACTGTACCAATCTGTAAGTGATGAATGAAAGAATTATCGATAATATCATCTTTAATTGATATCTTAAATGGAATCATCCTTCCATTTAATTCAGTATAGTCTTCATAATGTAAAACACCCTTATAAGAATCAAAAACATCTCTGTAAGTAAAATGTATAAACTCTATTGATCCAGTGTCTTCTCTAATTAGGATTTTATATTGATCAAAATCCTTACTAGGAGTCCATGATCCATTTGTTGCAAAAATTTCGGAATAACTTCTCTCTCCGATTCCTAAGTTTCCAATGAAATAAATTTTTTCAAATTTATGAGCAATAATTGGAAGAAGAATATATATACGAAGAGACTCAAGGTATAATTTCAATTCTGAATCTTTGCTAAAAACTTTACCTAATTCTTTGTCGATTGTATAACTTTCGCCATTTTCAATACCTAGAATTTTACCACGGTATCTACCATCAGTAAATTCTAGTTTCATATTTGTGGAATTCAAAGAAATGGTAGCCTTCATAGCTTGAACTGATTCTGGAATAGGAGTGAAAAACCTTACAAAAGATGAATTCCAATAATCAATTAGAAATAATTCTATCGTATCAACGTTTTTCCATTTTTCTGGATTTAATGCAGGATCAACTGGTTGATTTAATTTTAATTTACCCTCTTGTATCAAATCTTCTGGGACTTCGCCGTCCTCAAATTGTCCGTTTCTTAAATCGGCTAATTGACAAGAAATCATAAACATTAAACAAAGAAATATACCTTTTCTAAATAGCATCTATCTTAAAGAATAGTTTTCCTTTAAGATAGTCAAGTTGTTTTTTGTTAAGATTTCTTTAGCACTAAATACGAACACTTACTGGTAGAAACTGAAATAATAGTTAGCTTAGTGAAATAACGTATTGTGATCAATTTTTTATATACATAACATCTGAAACTTTAACATATATTGAAGTTATTGTTGCAATATTTATTTTTACATAATCATAAACCACAATTCTTTATTTGGAATAACTATAAGTTTGTAAAAAGATTTTTAAGTTTATTGAATTATGACATAAAAAAAGCCCACCTAAATTGGCGGGCTTCGATTTAATTTAAAGAAATTGTTAAATTAAGCGTTAGCTTTTGGAGTGCTAGACTTTTTAATTGATTCAGCAACTTCATTGATTTTTGCTTTTACTTCTTCAATTTTGCCTTCTGGCATTTTGCTTTTGATTTCTTCAGTGATCTTGTTGTAGTTTTCTACAATTTTAGATCTTGTTTCGTCATAGTTTTTTCCTGCAACGCTAGTGAATTCTTTAATATCACCAATAACTTTATCTACTGATTCTCTAAGTGCAATAGCTGCTTCAGAATTGTCTTGTGAACCTTTTGCAATCATTTCATTGTAAGTCTTTTCAAGATCTACAGTTGCTTTGCTAAGACCATCTTTTCCAGATTGAAACAATCCGATTCCAGCGTTGAGAATATCTATTACTAATTTTTCCATTTTTGGGTTTCTCCAATATTTCGATTTTGTGCAATGCACAATCTCAATGTTGCATTGCACAAAATATTGTCAAACAATTTTTATAAAAAATGTTCAAAAGTTTAAAAAAATTTTATAAAAGATTACTTTTGAAGGTTGAAGCAATCTCCTAAGTTATGTCACTAAAATGTAAACTATCATAAAACATTGCTTTGTTGATTGACAATTTTTGTCAGCTTTATAAGGTTATACTCTACTAATGAAAGTTTTAAGTTTTTACTTATTTTTTGCACTTATAATCATTAACTGTTCCGCTGTAAATGTATGGAACCAATACAATCAATCCAACAATACAAACCCAACACCGGAATATAGTAATTTTAATTCCTTGTTTTTTAAAGGAGGATATGTTTTTCACATGAATCATTTGCCAGGAGGTCTTGGTGAAAATGCCGAATCCAAATTAGTTCATACTAACTGTAATCATTCCATTCTTTATATTGCCTCCTTTGGGGATTCAAGTGTTGGGACAATCGTGAAAGAAGCTAATATTAAAAAGATCGCATTTGTATCCTATGAACAATTTGCAATACTTTCATTCGTCTATCATAGATTTTGTACTACAGTTGCAGGTGAATAAATTGCAAAAGTTTTTTATCATTTTATTAATGTTAATAGTAAATTGTATACCTTTTGTAAAGACAAATGGTCCTACATTCGGTTTGGCTTTTACTAACACCACATTCCCAGGTGAATTCAATCAATCTAATACTGTTCAACCTTTAAAATCAGCTGAAGGTTGTAACTATCATGTGTTTAATCTTTTTATGTGGGGAGATTCTGCTGCTGGAAGCATTAGTATGGAAAATGGTATTAAAAGAATCGCAAGTATTGATCACACATTTGTAAATGTTTTTTGGGCCTATAGTGAATATTGCACAATAGTAAAAGGAGAATAAGAATGAAATTCGTAAAATATTTTATTCTTTTGATTCCAATATTACTTTTAACTAAATGTGTATCTTCACCAGTTTTTGCATTCTATGGAGCGACTAAACATCATATATCAGCAGGAAATAAAAATTCGATTACATCGAATGAAATTAAGAAAGTAGGAAAATCATGTTCTTATAGTAGCTATTTCGGAAATTTATTTTTCCTTTATTATGGGGTAGGTGGTAGTTTAGAAGAAGCCGCGGAGAATGGTGGAATAACAAAAATTGCAGTAATAGACCGATCATCAATGACTATTTTTCCTTTATATTATGAGGATTGTGTATTAGTATATGGTGAATAAATTGCAAAAGTTCCTTATTAGTTTTTTAATTTTAGCTAACTTCACTTTTTTATTAGCTCAAGATGATAACTCTCAATATAAGAAAAAAACATTTAGAATACCTGCTTCTGATTTTATTAGACCTGGATTTAAATTCACAATTTTAGGAACTAGCCAAGCTTCCCATACACATCTTTCAAGTGGTAAACACTTTTATAATACATATAATCTTTTAAATGCTTTTTCTGGAAATAATGGATTCAATAATTTGAATTATGAAAACGGAGAATTAAAGAGAGACAATATTGTTTTTAATAATATTGAGAACTTTTCAAATTACAATCAACCAAATTCAAAAACTTCTCCTTTAGGAAATTTGGGTATTAGTTATACAACTCCTTCTGGAGAATGGACTTTTGGTTTATCGGTACGTGGAAAAGAATTTAAAGGGGATTACTATCTCAATAATAATCTTCCACTTGAATACTTTCCTGGGCAGATAAAGTATAATTGGAGAGAAATTCAATACAAAGTTCTGAGAAGCCATGCAATTCATAAAAGTATAATGATCCAACCTGAATTGGGAATTCGAGAAATACAAGAAAGTTACGATCGTAAATCAGATGTGATTTCATTTCCTATTGGTCAATACTATAATACCCTTCAAGAAAAAAGTCGTACTTTCTCTCATCAAGCTGGAATAAGTTTATATTTCAAATTAATCGATGATTTGCAACTCAAAGTAACTGGAAAATTATTCCAACCATTAAGCGGCAATCTTCAATCTCATCGCAATGATATAAGAAACAATGACAATTCATTTTATTTCAGAAACTTAGCCAGCAAAACAAATATTGTTAATATGGGTGGAGAAGAATATGAAACTGAACTTAGCTATGGTTTAGATAATTTTGATTTCTTCATTGGATATAATTTAACCCGCTTTACTAAAGAAACTAAATCTAAAAATAGTGAATTTCCAACCATAGTAACCAATGGAAATTACCAAGAAGAGATAGCTCAATTTTATTTTATTGATGAGTTCCTCAAAAGCAGTTACTATGATAATCAATTCAATGTTAGAGTCCCAAGAAATGAAGAATTAAAATACCTTTATATAGGATTAAGCTATCATTTCTAAATAATTTATTTCATATTATCAGGAAGGGATTCCACATGTAAAGTTTGCGTTGGAAAAGCGAACTCAACTTCTAAATCTTCTGCCAACCTTATAATTTTAAGATATAAATCTTGTTTAGACACTAACTCTACAGACCAATCTGGAACCTTTAGAAATACATAAACTAAGATTTCTAGATTAAAATCTCCGAATTTATTGAAAACAACATGATAGTTTTCTTTCCGAGTATTCGGTTCATCCTGGATAATTTTTTTGATTCCTGCAATGAAAGCTTCGATTTTAGCGACAGGAGTCCCGTAAGTAATTCCAAGGTTAGCAACAACTCTTCTAAATTTTCTTTGACCCATATTATCAATAGGCGATACAGCCATGTCCATATTAGGTATGGAAATGACAGAATCATAGAAAGTTCTTATTCTTGTAGATCTTAATCCTATCTCTTCTACTGTTCCTTCATTCGAACCAATTTTGATCCAATCACCTAACTTAAATGGTCTATCTATCAAAATCATAATGGATCCGAACAAGTTGGCTGCTGTATCTTTGGCAGCTAAGGCAAAAGCTAAACCTCCTATTCCAAGACCTGCGAGCAATGACATAACATTTATTCCCATATTTTGGATTGTTATGAGAACTCCGAATAAGACGATTACACTTTTAATAGTTCTGGTAATAAGATTAGCAATTTGTTTGTCCATACCCTTGTTGCCATTCTCTGAATCTATTTCAGTTAGATACTCAGAAAAAACATTTGCGAGAGCATACAATAACCAAATGATAAAAGCACTCAACAAAATTTGGATAGAAAAAGTCAATATAGAAAGAATAGTTCCTTCTAATTTAAGAATTCCTAAAGAGAAATACCAAAAACCTGTTGAAACAATATAACCAATAGGAGACGATATAGCTTCTATTATTTTATCATCCCATTCTGTTTGAGATTTTGCTGCAAGCTTATGAATCAAAGTTAGTATCGCTCTTGAAATCAATCGGAACATAAGTCCAATGAAAACAGCACTTGCAATCCCTATCCATTGCCATAAAGCAATTCCGAAATAAATTTTCTTAGACCAGGCAGGAACAATTTTTTCTAATACTGGTTGTTGGTAAAGAGCACCCTTACCTGAGTCTTCTAGATAGGGAAGATGCTTTACCTTATCATAAAATTCTTTTGAACGATAAACTGTATCTTTAGAAAAGAGAAATTCGCCTGACCTCTCGCCTTTATCTGCTTTATTTATAGTAATTTCTGTATCTTTCAAACGCCATCTTGTAACTGAATTTTCTTTTTCTGAATTATCTGGAATGTAATCATAATCAATTGATATAATTCTATCTATAGTTTCTTTGAGATATATGGCAGCTTCTTCGCCTTTTTCAGTCTGGAGTAAAAAAGGAATATCATCTAAATTCAAAGTTCGAATTGCTTTCTCTAAAGATTCATTAGCTCGTTCGATATTTCCATTTTGTTTGGAAGATTTATAATCATTCATACTTGTCATGAATGTTCTCATAGTATCACGAGGATGATCCGTCTTTACGCCAATAAGAGGTTTATCTTCCAACTTTGGTTTGTCTTCTGAATAAGCGGAAGAATAGTAAAATATACTGAAAAGTATAATTATTTTATATAGAAATTTCATAGGTTATTTTTTATATTATGAGAAAATGAAGGCAAGAGTTTTTTAAAAAATATTTCACAATCATTTCCATTTAAATTTAAGCTAGATACATTCTTTGTAAAAATTAATTTGGTGAAGATATTGAAAATTATTCTAAAAGGTTTTAAATGAACTTAGACGCATTAGATAACAATCCCAAATGGATAAACTTTAGATACTATGGATCCATGTTGTATTTTCCTGTAGCTTTTATTCTATATAACTTTTTTCCACAATTTGCTTCATTCTTTATCGCTGGTGCAATTGTTAGTGTTTTTCTTTTAGTTTCTCGCAGACTTAAGGCTTCTTCCTTTATAGATAATATTTTGAATCAAGAATTAGGATTTGGAAGAGAGCGATTATTTTATTTGGAAACTTTTCCAGATTATCAATTTATTGATATTTATAACTTTCTGACTAAATATCTTACTCAGAAGAAAAACTTTTCTAAAAAACCTATTTCAAATAGTGAGTCTTTGAATGATATAATCAACCATCGTTTCCATTCTGAGTTAAATCGAAATCCTCATGAATCAGAGAATATTCCATGGAAGATTGATGTTGATGAAGAAGTTTATCGTCGTATAGATAACTTATGGATTTTAAAAGCTAATTATAAAGATAAAGATGACATTAACCACTTCACAAAAGTAATTCGACTACGATTTGATAAATACAATGACTCAACCTATCTGGAAGTTTGTACTATGGATCCAAACTTCTTTGATGGATTTATAAAAGAATTGAAAAATGCAATTATTGAAGAAAGCATCTATAAAGGAAAAGTTATATCCATCACGAGCAATGTTGTGGAAGGAATTGACTATGGTGAAAAAAATACAAAGGTAGGGATCCAATTCCAAAAAATTAATAAAATAGAAAAAGATAAGATTGTTCTTTCAGATAAAATCCAAAAAATTTTAGAATTTAATATTTTTGAGTATTTTGAATACCGCGAACTTTTAACAGAAAGATTATCTAGTATGAATAGAGGTTTGCTTTTTTATGGTCCTCCTGGAACTGGAAAATCATTTACATGTCAATATTTATTCGGAAGATTAAAGGATGTAACAATAATTGTTGCTAGTGGACAGAGTTTATCCCAAATCAATACAATCTGTTCTATAGGAAGAACCCTGCAACCATCAATCGTTTTATTAGAAGATGTAGATCTTGTATTTTCTTCAAGAGAAACCAATCCCTATAGCTCATCTTTAGGAGATTTGATGAATCAATTAGATGGTTATACTAAAAAAGAGCATATGCTTTTTATACTAACTACCAATCATATCTCTAGAGTAGAAAAGGCAATTAAAGATAGACCAGGACGTATAAGTCAATGTGTATTTTTTGATCTACCGAATTTAGAGTTAAGAGAGAAGTATTTGAAAAATGAGATTAAAGATAATAGGAATCCCAATCTCAATGTAAAGGATGTTGCACGAAAAATTGATGGAGCTTCACAAGCTTTTATATCTGAGTTAGTGAAACTAGCTATGCAATTTAATCTTCAATCCAATTCATATAACCTTCACTCATCTATTTTGCTGAGGGATCAAGATTTTGATGCTGCATTAGAACTAATGTTACGAGATAACAATGAATTTTCAAAATCTATTTTAGGTATCAATCAAAGTATTTTGTAATAGAAATTTATTATTTTAGAGTAGCTATATGCATAGCTTAAGGAGCAATTGGAAAGTATGTCTTTAAAATATTTACACACAATGATTCGCGTTTACGATCTTGATAAAACTATAACATTTTTCGAACAAGGTCTAGGACTTAAAATCACTCGTAGAAAGGAGCATCCCGAAGGAAAATTTACACTTATATTTCTTTCTACTGGTGAGGCTGATGCTCCAGAAATCGAATTAACTTATAATTGGGAACATGATGAACCGTATTCTATAGGTCGAAATTTTGGTCATCTAGCTTATGCGGTAGATAATATCTATGAAGCTTGCGCGCGATTACAAAAGCATGGAGTTACAATTAATCGACCTCCAAGAGACGGACGCATGGCATTTGTTAGATCACCTGATTTAATTTCAATTGAACTTCTTCAAAAAGGGGAAGCTCTGCCACCACAAGAACCCTGGTTATCAGCCAAGAATATTGGTGAATGGTAAAAGTCGCAATCATAGGAGGAGGAGCTAGCGGTTGTTTTGCTGCAATCCAAATTCAAGAATTTTCTAAGAATTCTTTTGATGTTTCCATTTTTGAAAAAAGTAAAGAACCACTATCCAAATTGAGAATTTCTGGTGGCGGACGTTGCAATGTAACTCATGATCTAAAAGATCCTGAACTTCTCAGTCTCAAATACCCTAGGGGACAAAAAGAACTACGGTGGGCTTTTGAATCATTCCAACCTTCTGATACTATTGAATGGTTTCGAAACAAAGGTGTAGCTCTCAAAGTTGAATCTGATGGCAGAATGTTTCCTATTACTGATTCATCAGAAACAATTATTGAATGTTTTATAAAAGAAATAGAGAATCGAAAAATAAATCTCCACCTGCAGAAAGGCATACAATCTATCTTCATTGAAGGTATAGATGAAAGTCAAAAGTTCAAATTGGTCTTTGAAGACAACTCTGAGCAATACTTCGATAAAGTTATTCTTGCTAGTGGCTCGAATCGGAAATCATGGAAATGGATGGAAGCACTTGGTCATAATATTATTGATCCAGTCCCATCCTTATTCACTTTAGGAATTGAAGATTCTTCCATCCTATCTCTTTCTGGTCTTTCCATGCCGAATGCAAGTATTCGAATTTCTCCTAAAGGTAAATGGCAAAATGCTCCACTTCTCATAACTCACTGGGGATTCAGTGGTCCAGCTGCCTTAAGGCTATCAGCTTGGGAAGCAAGAAGTCTTTTCGATTTGAATTATAAAACTGAAATCGAAATCAATTGGTTAGGGAATATAAATTCCCAGGAATTGGAAAAAATCTTTTTAGAATACAAAGAAGAGTATTCTAGTTCCAAAATTTCAAACAAAAAGTATCCTGACTTCCCTAGTAGACTTTGGGAATGGTTTCTAACAGATTGTAACATTGACAAAGATAAAAAATGGATAGATCTTTCTAAAAATGAAATTCGATCCCTTGCAAATTCTATCTGCCATTCGAAATTCCAAATGACTTCCAAAGGAGTCTTTAAAGAAGAATTTGTAACGGCTGGAGGCATCTCTAGAAAGGATATTAACTTTAAAACAATGCAAAGTAAAAAAATTCCTAATCTGTATTTTACAGGCGAAGTGATTGATGTAGATGGTATAACTGGCGGATTTAACTTTCAGAATGCATGGACTACAGCTACACTAGCCGCTAAAGATATTTGCAAGACATTCTAATCTACTGATTTAGAATTATTGAGTCCATAGGTTTTAGTCAAAAATTTAGATAAACAGAAGATATTCATATTCAACTATTATCTAGCGTTTAGAATATCCTTTCGTTTTTTTTCTGGAACTTTTTCGATCGCATAACGTAGCATAGTTCGGTGCATTTGCAATTTATATTTCTCTATCCAAGCTAATGCTAATTTAGAATCCTTTTTATAAATTTCACGAACCATCCATCCACATGCCTTATGCATTAGTTCTTCTGAGTCTTTCAGAAGCAGCTCAGACAAAGCTAAAGTATCCTTGAAATCTCTTCTTTGTATAAAATAGTAAGTTGATATTATTGGGATTCTTCTCTCCCATAAAGTTTTAGATTTAGCCCATTTGTACAAAACTTCTCTATCGCGATCATAAAGATGTCTTCCTACTATTTTATGAGCAGAAATATCAACTAAATCCCAGTTATTAATTTTAGGAAAATTTGAAATATAAGCTTGGTAAACTTCCTTTTGAATCTGAATATTTTGCTCAGAATTTTTATAAAATGGATCACTTTTTGGATTGTTATACCTATCTTCCAATAGAACTAAAGCGATTAGCCTTTTCTCATGCCAAGGGGATTGAAGTAGTTGGACGATCTCTTTTAAAGTTAAATTTTTATAATTTTTTGCAATCGCTCTTTGGACTGGAACTCGTATTCCCAGGAATCTATCACCTTCTGCATATTCCCCCTTCCCTGTTTTAAAGAAACGGGACAAAAATTCAGCTTGTTCTAAATTCTTATGAGATTCAATCTCCAGTTCTAATTCTTTGAGGGTTGGTCTATGAGTAGTCATAATTAGGTATTATAAATATTGTAAATCTTTGGAAATGCAATCAATATTTTTAGATATACATACGGATTTCAAATAGAAAACTAATTTCGTGAACGAGATAGCATTATTTCCAAATCAAAAATTCTCTATTCTTCAATTAGCAATCTTTAGAGCATTTTGTGAACTGCATTTAAAGCAGTTAGAGATTGATTCAGAACTGATGGAAAATGAAACAATATTTAATAATAAATTGCAATTTCCCCTCAGAGAAATATCTAAATGCCTTATCCAATATTACTGGCCATTTTTTGAAGCTGGATTTATTGCCCTAAGTGAGAAAGATTCTATTCAAAATACCAAAATAAAATTTAGAAAGCAACTAACAGAGTTGATTCAATCATACTCTGGAGATTGGGAAGAATCATATTTCCAATTTACAAAAGACTTAAACCTTTCTTTAAAGAAACGATTGATCAACCAAAAGAAAGATTTACAGATCAAATCTTGCCTTCAGGCAATAGAACAAGCAATCTTAAAAGGCCCTGTTTCTTTATCGAATAAAATTTCTGAATCGAATCATTTTGAATTTAAACCAAAAGAAAATCTACTCATCTTAAAGAATGAAATACAAAAATCAATCTTAAAAGATACACAAGTCACTCTATTAAAATTACAAAGAATTTGGTTGGAACTCATTCTTAAATGGAATGCTGACTCTATCTATTCAGAATCTGATTTTAGAAAAATGATTTATTTTGATTCCTTTAATAAGGATATAAGTATTTGATTGAATACCTCTGGTGATTCCAGTTGTGGAATATGTCCTATGCCATTCATAATATCTAAACTTGATCCAGGGAATTCTTTTTGAAGAAATTCTGCTCGACTAAGTGGTGTAACCGTATCTTCTTCGCCCCAGATAAAATGAATAGGCATCAATAACTTATTTCTATTTTCTATAAAATCTTGGTACAATTGATCATCTGCATTAGATATAAAAATTCCTAACCAATCTCCTAGATAGTGGGTAGTTCCTTCTATGCGCATAGGTGATTGGATGACTTTTACTTTTTCATCAGTGATGCATTTAGAATCATAGACAAATAAAGAAAATAATTTTTTTGTTAAATGAGGATTGGTAACCGTAGATTCGAAAATACGATCTCGAATCCATTGCATTTCAAAAAATGAATCCAACAAAGATGATTCCGCTTGCACTGAGTCATCTGACTTCTCAATAGAAACGGCAACGTCAACCAAATTCAAAGAAATAATTTGATCTGGAATTAACAAAGCTGTGTGTAATGTCGCACCTCCACCGAATGAATGACCAAGTAAGTGAACCTTCTTCAATCCCAAATTCTCAATCAGGTCAATCAAACGCATTGCTTGGTCTACAGATTTCAACTGAGTTGGATCAGGCCTTTGGGAAAATCCAAATGGAGGAAGGTCAACTGCGATAGCGTAGAACCCATTTTCAGAAAGAGCTATCATAGTCTCACGCCATAGCTCGCTCCAAGAACCCATTCCATGAATCATAAGGACTGGTGGATTCTTTGGATCACCTAGTTCTTGGATATATAACTGTAAGTCTCCTGCTTTTATAAAACGACCTGTTGCGGGAGCAATTGAATCAGCCATTTTAGTTTCACGCAAAGAAGCAGCTAATGAATAACAAGAAATGATAATTAATAATATAGAAAGTATGCTAATAATTAGAACTAAAATGAATTTTAGAAATTTTTTCATAAATTGAATCCTTGTAAATTTAATAGTTGATTATAGAAATATTGAAAATCTATTTTTTAAAAATCATAGATATGTTCAATCTCTATATTACTATTTTGTAACTGGAGCAAAGTAGCCCTGAGATTTTCAACTTTGGTTACAAGTGCACATCTTCTTTCTCCAGGACGAGTGATGATCTCCTGAGTGAAGATTGTTTTTGTATTTTGGAAATTGGGAAGAGCTTCCTTATCCTTCAATAAAACTGTCAGTAAAGTTGCAGAGGTATTCCCTGCTATCTCGATCACATTAGATTCTTGGGAGCTGACAATAGAATTGATTGTCGGATTAAAATCCGCATAACGAGGAATTAAATAAACATAATGATTCCAATCTACTTCCTTAAGAAAGGTAATTTTATCATTCGTTACTAAAGCTTGGTCAACAACTATAGCTGTTCCTAAGATTGGATCTTCGTAAGCTGCCTTGGTTGCTTTCTTAATCAACCAACCGTATCCAGCTTTTACTGCAAGGTCAGAAGTAAGGAAATATCTTCTTTCCCATTTTCTAATAATATGATCGCCAAATAAGGGAGTATCCATCCAAAGTTCTTTCAATGCGGAAGCAAAATCAAATTCATACCAAGGAATCTGTCGAATAAAATCAACATAATCTTGGGTTACCTTTGCATTCAGTTCATCCTCCTCTGTCATTGCAACAGAAGGATCTGTATCGGTTATACGACCAATCATTGTTTCATATACATCTTTGGCTCCATACTCAACCGTCGTACTGACTGCAAGAACTAGTATCATGACATGGTAGCCTGTATTGAAATCATAATTGTCCAAAATCTGATCGGATACAATAGCATAGGACTTCCACAATTGTTGAACATGATCCCAGAAAGGAAAAGTAGTCGATGTTCTAGTTTTAAAATACTCCGCTTCCTCGGCTGGGCTATGAACTAAGAACCATTCTGGAAATGTCAAGAAAGTCTGATCTCCTGGACGAATATGTTCTTTTGGTGTGAAAATTTCAAAACTATTCTTCATCCATTCATTAGGAGTTTTATCTACATAAACAGTGGAAGTTTCTTTATTAAACCAAATAACAAAACTTAAAGAAAAGGAAATAATACATGCAATAATTAAACGAATCATTTTGCCACCTTTGTAAATACTAAGAGTACATTATCTGAAGGATCATCTTTCTGAAGCAATCGCTTACTTCCAGCTTTAAGATTATGCTGAGCTAAAATCTCTACCCATTCATCAATAGATCGAAACTTTTTGAACTCTGCTTTTTCGTATTCCCAAGTTTCTTTAAGCCCTGCATTAAACACAGTATGGATCAATGATACAAATCGAAACATTTCTGGATCTTTCACATCATGATCTCTCAAGATAAATCTTCCACCTGGTTTTAAGACTCGAGTAATTGACTCAATAAATAAATCTAACTTATCAAGAGTTATATGATGAAGCCCAATTAAACAGGTTACTAGATCCAAACTTTCTGTAGGAATCTCTTTACTGAGCGGGGCATAATCAGCAAGCGGGAAAAATTTTCCAATCTTAGCAAATCCGCCTCTCTCCATAATATCAGCTGGGCTATTGCTAGGTTCTAAATTATTGACTAGGAAAATTTTTCCTGAAAATTTAAGATGCTTTTTCATTTCACTAATGTATCTTCCTGTTGAACCTATCTCCAGATAACCATCGATCTTTGCTCTTGATTCTATAAGATCAAGTATTTGTGCTGTTAATTCCTTTTTTTGTTTGAATAAGGCAGGAAGAGCATACGTCAAGTCGGCATGGAATGGTTTTACACTAGATACCTGTTCCAAAATCTGTTTGTAGATTTCTTCATCCGAATTGAATTCTTTTGTTAGATCGTAGATCAATTGGAAGAAACGATCTTCAGGATAGAGATGAAAGATTACTTGCAGAAATCGGTAGAGTGCATCACTCCATTTCACATCAGCGAACACTCTGTGAAATTCTGAATCTGGCAATTGAGATTTTGGCTTTTCATTGTAATAAGTATCCCAAATCACATTTCTAAATTTGAAATTCGGATCTAACTTCTTTTTCAAATCGAAAAGCTTCATATAATTTGGATATGCTCTTTGGAAAATATCCTGACTGCCGTGCGTTTGGTACGGTAAATAATAAGATCCACCACAATCAATTGCTGCATTCATGAGTTCCCTTGTCCAAACAGCAACCATAAGCTTATCACTTTCGTTCACTTTTTGCTTATAGTACAAAACAAAAGCAAAAGACTCTTTGCGAGCCCAGGATAAATACGTTTCTGTATCGGCACTCGCATGGCGAACAGAAATATTTACCATATTTACTTTATGCCGAATCAGAATGTCTTTCATCTTTTCTACATAATGGTCAAAATTTTCATATGGAACAAAATATTCCTGTAGAACATATGTCGATTTCTCTCTGGCAGAAGGTTCCAGTTCAAGAACATCATAACCAGCTTCATAATTTCTCCAGTGAATTTTTTTAGAAAAGAAAAGTAAAGGATCAATGATGTACTCTCTTCTCCACTTTCCCCAAGGAGACTCTGTAAAATCCCAGAAGAAATATCTATGAACAGGATAGGAAGATTGCAAGGGCATGAATCTGGATTTAACAGTAGGTTTATCTAAGGTAAATTCCCAATTCACAGCTCGAATGTTTTTATACATCGGCGGATATATGTCTGCATTATGAAAAATTACTTTCTTATCTTCTCTAACTGTGTATTTGAAGAATTGGAAATAATTTTCCCGTTTCATTTTTTTACTGACTTGCTTTACTTTGATATTATCATCTAACTCAAATTCTACAGTCGCTATAATTCCAATGGAATTATAACCTCCAATTGCAGCACAGAATAAATCATAATTTTGATTTCGATCTGCTTTCACCAGACTACCATCAGCTAGAATAAGTTCTATGGAACGTACAGAAAGTACAACTGGACCCAAACCCATATAACGTCCATGGCAATTTACAGATAAGGCTCCACCCACTGTAAAATTTGCATAGGTCTGCATAATTTTAACAGAGAGATTATCCTTGTCCACATGATGCTGGATATCACACCAACGAATCCCTGCTTGCACTTTGATTCTTTTCTCAGAAGGATGGTATTCCAAAACTTGATTGAGACCTCTCATATCAACATGAGAAGAACCAGCACTAGCTGTCTGGCCTCCCATACTGAATCTTCCACCACCCACCGAAATAGAACCTTGCGTATTTTTAACAAATTGCAATAATTCATCCATGGCTTTCGGTCGAAAAACCGAACCAACTATGATTGGATTCAATCTAGTAACATCGTTGATGATAACTTCACCGGATTTTAAGTGAGGAATAGTTATGCCATTGTCATTCTTATAATAATCAATATCAGATCCTGGTGCAGATCCAAAAGAATTTTGCCCCTTATCTCCTTTCTTTAGTGCAAGTAGATAAAAAACATACATAGGCCCCAAGATAGGAATCAACAGAAATAATAAATTTCTCCCCGAACGATTTGTATCATGAAAGCGTTTCGCTGATACTGCACAGATTCCCCAGAACATCAATGGATAAACAATCCAAGTTCCGCTTAAGCCAAATAAATAATTTAATGTTTGGTAAAAGACATAAAAGTTCGACCACATGAAGAGGGAGGCGATCCAATAATTGGCTCTATTGATACGACCCTTGTAATTTAATAATAAATAAGTAACTGGTAAGATCTGTTGAAATTTCAAATACTTCTCCCTAAAACACAAATACTAACTGTTTTCATTTCAGAAAATTTTATCAATCATAAATTTATTTAAGGTTTATATTTAAATTAGTTATAGAAAATCAATACTAGCATATACTATTGGATAATGGAATCATTATCTTCACAAAATTATACTGCCCCTCCAAGATGGGGAATCTTTCGGGAGCTTACTGGTCTTCTTGAATTACCTAAGAATCTATTAGGCTGGGGAGAACCGCTTATTGATGGCAAGAATCAGCCTGTTCTACTAGTACCTGGTTACCGTGCAGGAAATGTTTCTATGGAAATTATCAAAAAATTTCTAAAACATAATAAGTTCAATGCTATATCCTGGTCACAGGATTATAACAATGGCCATGTTGAAGTAATGTTAGAGAAACTCAAAGAAGATGTCATACATTACCAAAAGAAATATAATTCCAAGATTCATCTTGTTGGATGGAGTTTAGGTGGTTACCTATCTAGAGAAGCAGCTAGAGATTTGCCAGATTTCGTTCAATCCATAACCACACTTGCTACGCCCATTCATGGTGGACCAAAGTATACAATCGCTGCAAATGAATATGTTCAAAATGGTTTTGATATAGATCATATCGAGTCAGTCGTTACAGAAAGAAACTTAAGACCAATACCTGTACCTATTACTGCAATCTATACCAAGAATGATTCCATTATAGATTGGAGAACTTGCATTGATCCCCACATAACAGATGAAGATCATTTCTTAGTTTCTACAACTCATCTCGGAGTAATCTGGAGTCCTGAGGTATTTCAAATCATTGTTAAACGATTAGAGGAAAATCTTTAAGTTCATAATCTAAAACTTAAATATTATCTATAGGGCGATCCCCAGCACCATTTCCAATTTCTTCTAAACTTTATGATTTTAATTAATAATGAAATAGTGCTTGGGTCGGGCTTCTTCGGGGTTCGCTATCGCTCCCGTCAGCTTTCAGCTGACCAAGCCCTACGAATCCCTATCGCAGGGGAAATCTCTTACTGTCTTTTCTCATCAATAAAATTGATGAAATTATAAACAAAATTCCGACTATTTCAATAAGAATCATTCTTTCATTTGCCAAGAAGTAACCTAAAATAGTTGCACATAGAGGCGAGAGAAATCCCAGAATAGTTACTAACTGAACATTTAAATGTTTGATTCCTCGAAACCAAAGGTAATAAGAAAGTCCAGATCCAAATACGGAAAGCCAGATATAACCAATTATTGACTCAGAATGAAATTCATTGGGGAAAACTTCAAAATTTAAAGCCATAGGTATTAGAAATAAACTTCCTATAGTCAATTGCCAAGAAGTCAATGTTAGTATAGATGTATCGTCGAACCATTTTTTAGTAAGTATCGTTCCAAAAGCCATCGAAACTGCTGATGTAATTGCAGCTATATAGCCTAGTAAATCATAACTAATTCCACCTTTCAATAGCAATAGAATTACTCCGATAAACCCAAGAAAGGCACAGAAGATGGTATTTAGGTTTAATTTAGATCCAAGTATCGGAACGGATAGAAATACAACAAAAATAGATTGAGTAGAAGTTAGGATCGATGCAGTTCCTCCATTAAGCTTATAAGCAGAATAGAAAAGAAGATATTGGAATAAAGATATATTTAAAAGGCTAACTATAATTATCTTAATTATTTTTTCCTTAGCGAGTAAACTTCTATTGAATAATAATAAAATAATTCCAATAGGTAGACATCGTATTATAGAATTATAAATTGGAATATTATCGGGAAGATATAACTTTGTAATCGAATATGTTGTTCCCCATATTATTGGTGCTAATGCTGCGAGAAGTAATGCAAAATTCATATTTTAAGACAAGACTCTCCTATTAACAGACATTATTTTTAATTAATCCATCTTTTCGAATTATTATTGTCGAACCCTGGTCTCCAAATAACGTTTGTAAGCTTCATCGCCTGGGTATTCAATTTGAGCTACTCCAGAAGCGACGGCAGCTTTTGCAACGGCTGAAGAGACATGAAATAATAGCCTAGGATCAAATGGTTTAGGGATAATATAATCTGGCCCAAATTCTAGGTGATCCATTCCATAAAGCTTAGTAACATCAGAAGGAACAGGAAGTTTAGCGAGTTCAGCAAGTGCCTGCGCAGCTGCCAATTTCATTTCAAGATTTACTCTTTTGGATCGAATATCCAATGCTCCTCTAAAAATAAACGGAAACCCTAGAACGTTATTTACCTGATTGGGATGATCGCTTCGACCTGTAGCTAGGATTATATCGTTTCTTGCAGCTTTTGCCAAATCATAGCGAATTTCAGGATCAGGATTCGCTAATGCAAAAACTATAGGATCCTTTGCCATGGACTTTATCATTTCTTCGTCAACAACATCTTTTACTGAAACACCTATGAATACATCTGAATCCACCATAAGTTCACGTAGAGAGTTTTGTTGGATGTTTCGAATGAACCTTTTTTTAGATTCATTTATATTTGAACGAGAATTGTTGAGCATACCTTTCGAATCTAACATGTATATATTATTAAATTGAACGCCTATCTCACAGATCATATCAGCAATCGCAACAGCTGCGGCCCCCGCTCCATTGATCACAACTTTTAAATCTGCCGGTTTTTTGCCATTCAAGCCAAGTGCATTTAATAAGGCAGCTGTAGTTATAATAGCTGTTCCATGTTGGTCATCATGAAACACGGGAATGTCCATAGATTCATCTAAGGTCTTTTCAATATAAAAACACTCAGGAGCTCGAATATCTTCCAAATTAATTCCACCAAATGTTGGTTCTAGCATCTGCACTGTCTTTATCAATTCATCTGGATCAGTAGTCTTAAGCTCAATGTCAAATACATCTATTCCAGCAAATTTCTTAAATAGAACAGCCTTTCCTTCCATCACTGGTTTACCGGCTTCTGGTCCAATATTTCCTAATCCTAATACTGCTGTTCCATTGGTTACAATACCAACTAAATTTCCTCGATTTGTATACTCATAAACCTTGTCTACATCTTCTGCTATTTCAAGGCAAGGAAATGCTACACCAGGTGAATAAGCGAGTGTTAGATCAGAAGAATCAATAGTCCGTTTGGTGGGTACTACTTCGATTTTTCCTTTTGGGAAAATAGAATGGTAATCAAGTGCTTTTTGTTTCATAAAATATTATTGGGTCCATTGGTTTAACTTAGTTTGAGAGAGTAATGCAAAATCTCGAAGAAAATTTCGATAACCTGTTATGGTTTCAAATTTGGTTTCCTTACCAGGATTGAAGATTCCTCTTTTTCGAAAGAGTTTCTCAGGATTTTGTTTCAAATCCGACCAGGTTCCTACTTCGAGAGTGATTGGTAGAAATCGGGAAGACCAATTTTTAGTTTTGTTGATTATATGATCGACATAGTGATCGTAAAATCTATCCCAAAGATCACCATGAGTTGTATAAGTTTCTGATTGTGCACCATATTTGAAACAATCATGACCCTTTACCGTTCTAAGATAATAAGCCATTTTTTCATAGATCGGAGTATCAAAACAAGGTTTCTTAGATTTTGCGAAAGGCCACCAAACATGATCTATAGTTCCAAATCCAGAATGCAAGTCTATTACAGGAATTATTGAATTCTTAACATCATAAAAATACTTATGTACAAAACGATACAATGCTTTTGATTCTGGCTCAAGACTATTTCCACGGTAATAAGGTAGTTTGGATGAAATTCTATGACCACCAAAAAATGGAAGTGGAGCTTCCGCATCGACTCCTGAATTTCTCATCAAATCAACCCCCGCAGGATTAGATCTTGATTTTAATGCGACACCACCAGGATTCATAATCGGTAAGGCAACTATAGCTAATTTTCCTTTCTGAATTTCAGGCATATAGCCATCGCTATTTTTATCAAGAATGTGTTCCAAGAAATCCAAAAGTATTCTTATTCCTACTGTCTCAAGACCATGAACGCCTGCCACTAATCCAACTGGATTATTTTTTACAGCTTTCTCTGTTCCAATCTCAAGTGAATGAATGGGAAATCGGAAACCGTCACTAGTCTTTCTACTAAATCCAAATTGATTGATTCGAGCATATTTTCCACCTAACTTAAGAATGTTTAAAATTCTTCTTTCATAGCGATTGAGTCGCCTCAGGCCTCGGAGCATTTTTTATTAATTATTTCCTTTTTGGATTTTTTCCATTAGGATACACGCTTCAACTTGTTCTAGAGCATTCTTAATTATAGATTCACAGTTCATGGTCATTATTTTATTATAACAAGATATAGTCGTAGTCTTTATGGTTTCAACTTCTTCGCCAATTAAGAGATAGACATTGCTTTTTCTATGGTAGTCCTGGCATTTAGCTTCTTGGAATCGATCTTTAATGAGTTTAGCGTGTATTGAATTTTCATTTTTCCAAGCTTCAGATTCTTGGATGCATTCTGTCATTTTCTTGCAAATTCCACTCGCCATCTTCAATGATTCTTCTCGCCAAATAGGATCATTCACAGATTTTTTCTTGGGTGAACAAAGGTTTATGCCAAAGAAAATAAATAGTAATGAGACAATAACATATCTACGTGCCATTCTATGACCAGAATCGGATTTCTATTGGAATCGTCTTTCAAAAAACCGACACTTACTTCTTCTTGCGGATTAGTAACTCAATCCTCTCTTGTTTAGCACGCTGTTCAGGAGAATTTGTAGCTGAACCAGGAAGAGCTGTAAATTTAGTGTGAGCTAGAATTGCAATTTTCTCACGTGGAATATTGTATTTGGATTCAAGAAGCTCTGCTAACTTAGCAGTGCGTCTGGCGCTATCTTCCCAATTGGTTCTTGTTCCATTTTGGATAGCTGGTATTTCCAAGCGAACTAAAATTTCGATGTCCATAGCTTCAGAAATCTTAGCGATAGATTTATAAGTTTCATCTTGGGTGTCGTCAACAATCCATTCTTCATTTTCTGGGATAGAAGCATAGAGTATGATCTTAAGTTCCTCAGTCTCTGCAAGTCCTAATTGAATCTTTGCTGCTTCCTTCCATTTCTTTAAGGAAAATCCAAGGTTTTCCCAAAGGCGAAAGACTTGGGATTTAGGCTTAAAGAGATCTTCTTCTAAAACACCTGAGCCGCCATCTAAGATTGTAACCCCACCTGTGCTAAAACCAAAGCCACTTCGAATTGCATTAGAAACAGATTCTAACTTTTGTTTGTCAACATTTGAAATAGAATAAAGAATAATAAACAAACCCAAAAGAAGTGTTATCATATCCGAATAAGTGAGTAACCACCGCTCTTGGTTGTCGTGGGATTCAACTCTTCGTTTTATTCTTCTCTGTCTTCTATAATGCCTCATGGAATCAACAGCTTATATGATGGATATCCTTGTTGGTCAATTTCGAATGGAACTACTGAAAAAGAATTTGGTATTGTTTCCGTATTACGATTCCATTTATATGAAACTCGAAATAAAGCTTCTATAGGAATAGATTTTCTATTTTCAACTTCATTTTCCTGAGTAACTTGAGAAGATTCTTCAAAATCAATTTCAAACTCTATCGCATAACGTACATTTGCAGCCCAACCTTCTTTGGTTGCTTCCACTAAGGGATACTGCGCAGGGATATAGCTTCCCTTAGTGAAGGAATAGATCGATTCAGATTTTTGATAGGCTCTCAGTCCAGTAGAAGAAATTGCTTTCACCTTTTTGGCACCAGGAAAAGATAAAGTTAGATAAGTTACAGAAGTATAACCACCTCGGTTCTTAAATTCCAAGCGAACTCGGTTGCCTTCTCTTTTGCCTGAAATAAGACTAGGTATGGGCTGTGAATTTAGATTCAAGATCATCTCATATCCATTGAATACAAATTCTAAACTAGAACTACGGTCTTTAGGAAAAACTACTATACTCTTATCTTCTTTCTTAAAATTGAAATCTGCTCGTTTGGCTGATTTAATTTTAGGATGGTCTTTGAGAATCTGCAGTCCATCCAGAATCTTCTTCCCATCACGGTAACCCATAGGAACAGAAAACAATCCCTGTGGCGGTTCTTCGCTCATAAGTTCAAAGAATAAAGAATTGAAATTATCACCGGCAAGTTCAACAGCCAATAAATTCTTAACTATATAACCATCACTTGAATTGGAATCTTTGGATGGAATCCATTTATTTTGTGTTTGGTTGTAATCTATTGGACCTACGTTTAAAAGAGAATAACTTTTCTTCCAAGTACAAACCCAACCTTTCTGTGAATCATTCTTGAAGATAGAAAGGAATTCTTCTGAGCCATTGCGAATCAAATAGACAACTTCAAAATCTGGCATAGCATCCAAATTGATTTTGCGAGAGTAGATAACTTCAGGAGACTTGCGGACTATACCTTCTAGGACTGTATCTATTGCAAAGGTATTACTAGGTCTATCTTTGGGACTACAGAAAGCTACAAGTAGAATGACTAAAAGAAGACTAATTAGTTTATTAAATTTTTGCATAATGCTTCTTTGAAAATTCATACGATTCAGAATGAATAAATTTCAATGTTTGAAATTATGATGCTATTTTCCAAAGAGCCTCATTTTTACCTTTTTCCATAAGAGCTAACATAGTCTCATGTGTCTTAGCAGAGAGAGCCTTCATTCCATCCGCAAGACTCATTCCTAAAAATTCTTCATGCTTGATTGCTTCACCAAACACAACTCTAACCCTTTTGTATACGACACGTTTCTTAATCTCACATACCTCTTTAGGCATACCCATAAACGCACGTAAGATGGTTGGAAGTGGATAATCAGAAACAGTTTCTTCTATAGGAACTATCGCACTGGGCATGACATCAACTTTGTTTCTTAAAGAGAATGCTGCAAAACCATCATGGAAAGGAACCATAGGTGCAGAAAAATCATTCTTGACCATATAGTCATGTCCTTCGGGAAAAATTCCAAGCACATCACCTTTCTTAAATACTTGTTGTACCTTCTTAATACTTCCCATAGAAATATTCCCATCAATTGCCATAGGGATACAACCAGTCTTTTCAACTAAGTCTTTGAACAAAGGTATGCGCATAGTGTAGTCAGCTGCGATCCAAGATATGTATCTTGGAAAGATAGCACCAATCACAAAGGGATCCATATCTGATCTGTGATTGCAAGTAAGGATTAATTTACCAGAAGGTTGGATATGATGGAAACCTAACACATCTGTTTGCAATGCCATATGAAAGAAAGGGGTTACAAATTTCTTAATACGACCTACCGTTTTTTTAGCAGCATCATCCATTCTCTATTCGTCCCCTAAAATCTTATTCCACCATTTCTGGTTCTTCTCTTTAGGTGTATTTACTTCACCTTTATTAGGAGTAGAAGGAGGCACGTCTTGTAGTTTGGAAGAATAAGATTGTGGTTCGAAACTTTCCATTTTTCTACGAGCAGCTTGGGAAGATTGTGGGAGAGCTTTACGAATTTCATCTACTTCCCTCTGAGCTCCCGCATTTGATTTTATATAATTTCTTATCTCATCCCATTGGTCATCGATATCATTTCCATATCGTACAAAATTCATTAAATCGATTCGATCGTAATTAGCCATATCTATTCCTATGTCTCCAACAAAACCTTGCTACAAAGAGAATAGAGAATCAACTTAATTTTTATTTTTAGAAAGAAATTCTATTCATATCAACTGAAGAAAGGGGGGTACAAAAACCGAAATTTAAAATAAAAAAGAATTAAGGGAGATAGATGGAAATCAGACATAACTCAGAAAATAAGGAAGCAGATTCAAATCCAAATAAAGAACATTTGGATGGAAAACTCATTCCTTTTCCTAAAAAACTGCCAGTAAGTTCTTCAAAAATAAAGGTACTCTTTCAGACTGTCTTTCAAGGAGAAAATAAATCAGGAAACTAATGAAAGCAGACTCAATCAAACTAAAAATCCTTTTTCCCCTAATTACATTATTTTTAATCCTACAATGTGCTACCTTCGGCTTGGTCTCCTCCGATGAACGAAAGTTTTCTCAAGAATACGAAAGCAAAACATATACAGCCCAAAGATCTTTTCTCAAAGCAAAACAGTGGTTTACCTATCGACTCGGTGATAAAAAAAGCAAAATCTTGGTCGAAGATCCAAATTTAGGGAAACTTGAAGGAACAGGATTTATTAGATGTAGAGTTCCTTATGGTGTGGAGGAAGTAGATGTTGAATTTCATGAATTCAAATATAAATTCCAATTGAAAGATACTAAAGCTTCTTTTTCCGTAGAAGATATTTATTCTTATTCCTTAGATCCCAGTGAAATTGTAATTAGCTATGGCCCACGTAACAAAAGAGAAGCGGTGGCAACAATCAGATTGTGCTTCGAGCCTTTAGCTGAAGATTTATTTACTTATATTCAGTAGAAGATTTTAATTTCCTTTGGTTCTTCTTTTCTAACAAAATTTGGATTCTACTATGATTCTCTGAATTGAGTGGCATCCAAAGAAATACAATTGCTCCCAAGATAAAGAAAAATCCTACCACAGGTCCAAACACAAAAGCAAGGCGCCATCCAACTTCAGCGGTCTGCTCTAAACTTCCTTGAACCAGGCCTATAATATCTAATATAAATCCTGAAACAGCAAGTCCAATAGCTTGGGCAAATTTTGTTCCCATCTTCCAGAACCCAAAATACAATCCTTCCTTACTTTCCCCAGTTATTAGCTCGTCATAGTCAACGATATCAGCTACCAGTGAATCTAATAGAAAAATCGAACCCGCACAAATCCCTCCCACTATAGCAGTTATTAGTGGGTAATAAGAATTTCCATAAGGATAAAGCGGATAAGCAATCATTGTAATTAAACCCAAGAGTAGTATTCCAAAAAAAGCAGGTTTCTTCTTGCCGTACCGATTGGAAAGCATTACCCAAATGGGTATCGAAAGTATAATCACTACAAAAAAAGGAAACAAAATCTTTAATACAACATCTGATTCCTTAAGTCCTAATCTAAATTTATAATAGAATAAGGCGATGGAAGTATTGAACGTTCGTCCAAAAGTTGCAATAATAAAAGCCAAGATTAGTGGTAAGAATACTTTATTTCGAAAGACCTGGGAGAAATTTTTAAAAAAAACTGACAAAGTTATATTCGATTGTTGGTTCGAATGAATTTTCTTGGGAATGCTTTTGGAACCAGTAATAAAAAATGTGACAAGACCTGAAAATACAACCATACCACCTATTGCCCAGGCAGAAATAGATCTTGCATATTTGATATTTTCTTTATTGGATTCATCACCCAAAGATTGAAGAATAATTGCTGGAAGTATCATCCCAAAAAGAATTCCAATATTGGAGAAAAATAATCTCCATCCAAAAATCTCAGTTCGATCGGAACTATCATTTGAAAGCTCACCGCCTAATGCAAGGTGGGGGACGGAAAGAATCGTCATTGCTGTATTTACAATAATATAAACAACGAGTAGATAGGTGAAAAGTAAATATTGTTCTTGTATTGCTGGAGCAGTGAAGAGAAATCCTATGGAAAGACCTAAGAATATAGAACCAACAAAAATATAAGGCCTTCTGCTCCCCCACTTACTTTTCGTTCGATCCGAAATCAATCCCATCAATGGATCGGAAACCGCATCCCAGATAACTGAAATTGCTAAGGCTAATCCAGCAAGACTTGAATTCAAACCTAATACTTGGGTAAAATGTTCTAATAAATAAAGTTGAGTAATGATTTGGGTAGCAGTAATACCCATTTCTGCAAAACCGAACCCTGCTTTTATTTTTCTTGGTAACTTGGAAGTATTCATAATTTCTTTCGAATTTAGTTATTTCATAACTTAAAATACATTCAGTTTATTATAGATAGATTTGTATATTAATATCTTTTTTACTTTATCTCTAATTATCATAAGCTATTGAGTATTAATTTTTTCAAGAGGGAAAAATTTAATGTATCTAAACTATCTGATTGATTTACTGTTTCATTATGAGTAATCAGCTTAAACTTTCTTTCTTTGCTTGGATGGCAGAGAATAGTGCAAAATTTGATAAGCCTGAAGATTATATATACAATTTCATTCAATTTCTTAATGATAATGAACTAAAGATTTCTCGTGTTTCCTTAGGTGGCTCTGCCTTACACCCTGAAATAGAAGCCTTTGGATTTACCTATACAGATGAAGTAGTGGATTCATCTCAATTGCAATTCAGTGATCCTCTCTTGGTCAGTAGTATTCCTGTTAATTATCCATATGGGACTATTTTGAAAATGAAGTTTCGTGCTGGAATCAGAATGGGGGAAGCATTTAAAAATAGCCCCATTCCTGTTCTCTGGGAAAAAAGAGCAGTCATACATATTCCTATATACAAGACAGAAGAAAATGATTATCCCATCATTGAAGACTTAAGAAAACTTGGCTTCACTGAATACTACGCTCAGCCATTATTACTCGACCAAGGTGTACTTTCTTATATTAGTTTAGCATCAAATAAAGAATCTGGATTTGATTCAGAAACCATAGCTACTTTAAAAAGTATTCTTGAAATTTTCGCTGTAGGATGGTTACGGTTTCGGCAAAATGAAATGATAAGTTCACTTCTTGCTTTATACTTAGGGCCTATGGCTGGACCACAGGTTCTTGCTGGAAAAATTCGGAGAGGTGATGTCGATACTAAAGAAGCAATCATTTGGTTCTCTGATATTAGGGATTATACATCAATCTCGAGCAATTATCCAACTAAAGAAGTAATCCAATGGTTGAATGATTACTACCAAGAGCAGATTTCCAATATCCATAAGTTCGGAGGAGAAGTCCTAAAGATAATGGGTGATGGGATGTTGGCGATTTTTCCAACTGATAAAAATAAAAATATTAAAACAATGGCAGGAAGAGCTATAATAGCTTATCTAAAATCTAGAGACTTCTTAAAGAAACAAAATGAAATTAAATTGAATGATAACAAGCCAATTATTTCACATGGCATTGCCTTACATCATGGAATTGTTCAGTACGGTAATATAGGTTCTGAAGATAGGCTGGACTTTACTATTATTGGAAATGATGTAAACCTAACCTCAAGGATCTCTTCGTACTGTGGAAAATACCAAAGAGATCTCTTATTATCAGATTCATTTGCTAAACTCGTTAAGAATCATACCTGTCTAATTGAAGAAAACGTAAGCTTCAAAGGCCTATCTAAACTAGAGAATATCTATAGTCTATCTTCCAAGTAAAAATAAATTTAAAATGAATTTATTTCTCCAAAAGCAAGTCTATCTGTCTTCATAAGTATATCTTGAAGATTTGCACCTTTTCCATTTAAAGGATTAATTGTTTTAACTAATTTCAATCTCATCTCATACAATTCTTCACGATTGTATTTTTTAGATCCTTTTACAAAATCAATTTGATTCAATTGTATTTGAAGATCTTGTTTCGGATTAAAAGCTCCATTTAATTCAGAACATTGATTGCATACGCCTTGTTTCTGAATCAAAGCACATCGATCGTCAAAAATACTTGTCATTGTTTTTCTTGCATCTTGTAAAAGATGTTTAGTTATATCTATAGATTTTTGTAAAATTAAAGATATATCCTTAACTTGAAAATCATAAATATCCCTTAGAATCATTGCAATCTGCCTCTCTATAGGTAGAGTTTTAGCCATACAGGTAAAGCAATGATTAATATGGTCCCGGATTTCAAATGCTTCCTCTTCTGATGTATTTTTTACTGTTTGAATTCTTTCCCAAACTGACGGATTACTCATAGCCAGTTCTTTTCCTTTGGATTTTATATCAACTGTCCATCTCTTTCGATGTCGTAATAAATCATAGGCTAAGTTAGTTGCAATAGTAAAGACCCATGTTTTTAAAGAAGATTTCTTCTGAAATGAACTTAAATTTGAAAATGCCTTTAGATAACTTTCCTGAGAAATATCTTCTGCCTCGTCGAAATCGGTCAAAAGCCTATAGAGATAAGATTTTAATTGCTCCTGAAATTCTAAAAATAATTTTTGAAATGCTTTCGCATCACCTGCAATTGCTAGTTTTAGTAATTCGTCATAAGTTGCGTTCATTCAATCGCCTGCCTTTTTATATATATTCATTGTTGTCTTTCCTTTTCTTTTAAGACGAATAAGTCCTTTAATTGGGGCGAAAAATCAATCTCGCCCATTTGTTCGTATAGATCCGTCTGAATCCAAAATGAAACTAGGAGATTTTCATGAAAAAAACAATCAACAAAATAACGGACTTAAAGTATGGGAAGATAAAATATCTAAGTATTCTCTTTGTAATTACAATTTCTCTTTTTTTGGGAAATTGTAAATCAAATCAAAACAACCTCTCCCCTATTGATGCACTTTCTGAGCTTAATGGTAAGTATATAGATCTCAAACCATACGAATACGGCAAAGGTGTATTCGGGAAAAGAGAGTTTACTTTTTCGAACGGTAGATGGACTTTAGATTTTATTTTGGGACTAGATCCTAAACTTCAAAAACAAATCTTTCGTTTTAGAACGTTAGGAAGCTATAAAGTATTAAAGCCTTCCCACTTTGTATCAGGTAGTTACGAAGCAAATTTTTCAGAAGAAAAAAAATACCTCACACTGATTACAGAATCACGTGAATTAGCTAAAGCTTTTGGATTATCAAATTGTGGACTTACGACTGGAGTAGAAAAAGATATTTCTGAAACTGGTTGTGCTTTATGGAAATCTGTAAAAGAATGTCCAATGGATCATGATCTTTTAAAACTAGATGAAGATGGAAGATTATACTTTGGAGTTAGACCTCGAGACAATAACATGTGTAAGCAAGAATTTAGACCTAAATCACTAACTCCTCCCGTAGAAAAAATTTAGATTTAAAAAATATAAAAGATACAACTTGAAAGAAAGGCTAATTGAGAAAATATTCAAATTCTCAATTAGCTGATGCAAAATTTTTTACAGATTCTTCTTAAAGAATTCGACTAACCTCTTCCAAGATAGTTTGTCAGCTTCTACATCATAAGCCATACCCATAGCTTTATGCGCTGTCCCAGCTGCTGGTCTTGTAAATGCATGAACTGCACCAGGATAGACAAATAATTCATAATCTACTCCCGCTGCTTTAAATGAAGATTGGATAGAATCGATATTTTTTTGTGGAATAAACTTATCATCACCACCATGGTGAATGCTAATTTTACCTTTTACTTTTTTTGCATCTTTTACAGAAACTAAAGGCAACATACCATGAAAGCTTGCAACTGCTGTTACATCATTTCCACTTAATGCATACTCCATAGCAGCGCCACCACCAAAACAATATCCAATTATTGCGATTCGATTGGGATCAACATTTGGATTGGATTTTAATACTTCAATTCCTTTCTTGATCCTTGAAATCATTAAAGGCTTGTTAGATGTATATTGACTCATGATTTTGCCAGCTTTCTCATGATCATGATCTTCCACACGAACACCTTTACCATACATATCCATTGCAAATGCAACATATCCTAAAGCAGCAACTTGTTGGGTTCTACCTTGAACGTAATTTCCTAAACCAGTCCATTCATGAATTAAAAGAACTCCTGGAACTTTTCCTTTAACAGATTCTGGTTCAGCTAAAAAACCTTCAAAATCCTTCTTATCTTGTTGGTAGTCAACAACTTGAGTCTTGACACTTGCTCCTGAACATGAAGTCAGGGAGAGTGCAATTATAATTGAAAATATTATTCTCATAGATACCTCTTTAGTAGAATTAGGTTTTAACCATGTATTTTAAAGTAATCTATTGAATACTTTTATCAACCTAAAAATGGATAAATTTAAATATTTCCTAGAAACTAGATATTTTAAAAAAATTATATCTGATCTATAGCTAATTTTCTTTTTTAGTTTCTATCCCATCTAAATCTGAATTTACTCTTTCGATTTCTAATTTATTTTGTTTAATTTTCAATTCAAGATTTGATTCAGCCTCTTGAATTGCATTTTCTTTTATTAAATTTATTTCCTTATCAGAATAAACTCGAAGTCCATCTATGTCACAGGATTCTATAATCATTGTTTTTCGTGTTGCAGTTGAAAAGAAACCAAGTAAGACTGAAAAAGCTAGATCAACATATGTTGTTTTCATAGAAACACGGATTGCTTTAACATCCTTAGTTAATAGTTCATTTAATTTAGGTTTATTGATTGGGAAGGAACCAAATAGAATATAGTATTGAGTAAATTCAGCCATAGCAGTACAATCTGTATCATAAGTTGCCAATTGAATGGAAAGTTCTGATTTGGGTGAACCAAGATGGAATGAAGTTAAGTATGAAGATTCTGGTGGTTCAATTAACTTTTGCTTTGCCATTTTTTGTTCAGCGAGAAGGCGTTGCTCTTCTTTATGTTTTTCAGCGAGTTTCTTATTTTCTTCTTCTAATTTGAGTTCTTCTTGCTTTCGTATTTTTTCTTCTTCTTCTGCCTGCACATCACGATAAATAATTTTTAAAACAGAAATCTTTGCTATAGACTTCGTCTTACCATTTTCATCTAAGTAAGTAATACTTTCAGTATTCTGTGATTTAACAGTACCTTTAATAGTTTGGTTCTTCTTAAGTATGATAGTATGTATAGAAAAAATTGAAGAATCAAAAATAAATAAAAACGAAAGCATAATCAAAAAAATCCGAAATTTGAATATATTCTTCATTAATGTCAAAAAATAAGTTATTCCTATATTAAGTAAATTGAAAATTATAATAGAAAATAAATTCTTTTATATTCATTTAAATTGAAAATATACTCAAATTTTTTTTGACTAAACCATAGATTTTTTTATGTAAAAGTATTTTGAATCAGTCATTATATATTTTTATTTAGATAAAAATATAAACTTAATCTTCATATGAGCTAGAAGTCTCCCAGTCAGGAGGAGCTCCGTATTTTAGATATTTTTGTGATCTCTCATAATAAAGCCTTGCTGCCTCATCTTGATCAATTTGTGATATCATTGTTTCGAACAGATTTGATGATTCCTGAAAATCTCCTTTCAGATAATAGTATACTGCTCTTTCAAATATTTCTTTATATTCAATTTTTAAATTAGATGTCTCATCTAATCCCTCTAATAATATCTCTGCTATACCTATTGGTTCTGCGCCAGCAAACAAGCGAACCGAATCAACTATACGATAAGGAAAACGATCAAAACTATCCGAAGCATACAAGGCATCAACAGATACTAAAATTTTTGCTCCATACTTTTTTGTAAGACCTTCAATAACGGATGCTAAATAAAGTGATTCAGAAATAGCTGAAGTCTGCATCCTTTCTTCCTCACCTAAGATTCCAAGTAAGGTTTCTCCTTGGTGAATTCCAATTCCAATAGAAATAGGTTGGTTATTCTTCTTCAATCTATAGAGATTGTAGTCATTCACAACTCTGTGCATTTCAATAGCTGCATCAATCGCGGTATTTGCTCCTTCGGTAAATAAGGCGATTACAGCATCGCCAATATATTTTTCAATTATTCCATTGTGTGAAGTGATAACAGGTACTACTCTTTTTAAGTAAGCATTTAGAAAACGAAAATTATCCATAGGATTGAGTTTTTCAGAAAAACTAGTAAAACCTCTAATGTCCGAAGAGAGTATAGATAGATTTTTAGATGAGAAATCTCCACATCTTATATCGAGTATACTTGATTGACCAATAAATTTGATATACTCTCTAGACACAAATTTAGAATAATTACGATTCAACTGTTCTAAATTTTGGGAAATTTTTTGATATTGCTCACTTAAATCTATCGATTGCTTAATAGTTTCAGAATTTCTTTTAGAAAGAATAATAGATTGGATAATAAAAAATAAAAATAGACCTATAGGTAATTTTAAATCCTCTTCTATTATTCTGGAACCTGCGAGTAAATCATGAACTGCAAAAAGCATTAAGATTCCAGTACCAATTAATAAAAGTTGAGATTGCTTTCTTTTATAATGATTGATTTTTAGAATTGAATAAGAACTTAAAATTATTGCCATAGCAACGATTATATTATTAAGATATAAAATCGAAGTAAAAAAATCTGGTGGCGTTAAAAGCGTGATGGTAGCTGAGACCAAACTTGCATAAAAAATTAATTTTGATCCAAACCGATTTACATCTTCAGGATACATCTTTCTTAAATATTCTAAAAATACAGGCGCAAGAATTGGAGTTGTTGCATAATCTAATTTAACGAGTAACTCCCAAGGAATTTCAGGTATAAAATATATTATATAATAATTATCTAGAATAATAATTCTTAAAGCATTTACAAAACAAAATAAAGAAAAATATAAATAACTTTGAATCTTCTTTCTAATATAATAAAGAAACAGATGAAAAATACCCATTGTCAAAATTGAACCCATTACTAGCAATTCAAAAGCTGCATAAAGAATGGAGTAATCATAGATTAATTTTTCACTGCCAAATTCAATAGGATATCTAAATCCACCTCTTGCGTGATGGAAGTTACTTACTGTTATTAATAATTCTACTTCTTCTTCGTTGGGTTCAAATGGAACATAGTTAACTTTATATTGTGGTATTGATAAAGACTTTGATGTACCTACAGTTCCAGCTGAAGCTACTTTGTTACGATTTATATAAAAATTATAAGCTGTGCTTTGGCTTTTGATTTTAAAATAGTATTTTGTATCTTTTTTTAAATTAGCAATTTTTAATCTATAAGTAGCATATCCATATGCCTTATTACTATTTGAATTTATCTTATTCCAACTAGATGGTACATTTATGATTTGAGGATTTGATAATTTAGTATCTAAATCTTTCCAATTATTATCGATATTCCAATAAATTTCCCATTCACCATCTAATAAAATAACTTTCTGTTCCAAGTTTTCAGGAAGATTCAAAATACCATCTTTAATATTTAAATCATAATAAGATCTACAATTGAATGAGAAAAGAAGAAGATTACTTAAAAGCAAAAGTGATAAATACTTTTTGAACATCATTTTGATTCCCATTGATGAATCCCTTCAAAATCATCACCTGCTCCAGTTTCTAAAAAATATTTTGATCTCTCAAAATACATATTGGCAGCTTTATCATTTGGGTTTATTTTGATTACTTTCTCAAATTTTTCTTTAGCTAAGGCAAAATCCGCTTTTATATAACTAAATATCCCCTCTTCAAAATCAAATTTAGTTGCAATTTTTAAATCTGAAAGTAGATCAATACGCGGAATTAAAATCTCACCTATAGAAATATGAACTGATTTACCTTTTACTCGAACCATATCGAGCATTCTATAATTTATTTCATTAATAGATAAACAATTATACAATGAAGGTAGACTAACTAAAATCCTAGCTCCATATTTCTCTGTTAAGCCTTGTATTCGACTGGCTAGATTGACTGTATCTGAAATGACAGTTAATTCCTGACGAGAATCATCTCCAATAATACCAATTCTTGTCGAACCATAATGCATTCCACATCCACATTGAATAGGGGTGTTGAACTTCCCCTAATTTTCTGGACACTCATATCATAATAAATTAGGAGTAGAGATATGAGCAAAGGAAACAAATTTTACGAAGAACACTTTAAA
>JAACWH010000035.1 GCA_009991425.1 Leptospira sp. | reverse complement strand
TTCGAATCAATTTAAGTCTTGAGTTCCATACATGGGAATGGTATTTGAATTTATTTCTTTCATCTGTATAGGCAAATTTCGCTTTCCCATGGTAGTAGTCTTCTTGGTAAAGCTCTTCTAATTGCGAAGGTCTAGGATAAAGTTTTTGTAAACCGCAAGTTTTACATTGAAAGATTGGAAGATTGTAATCTTTGAATGTAGAATTATATAGAAAATGAAAATTGCAATTTTTATTTATGGGACAAATTTCTTTTTCGTTGTAATCAGGCATAGATAATGTTAGGCTTGGCAGAGAAAGATATGGTGGGCAATTTTTTGGTCTAATTTTCCCATAGGGGTTCTTTCCATATAGCCTAGGCTGATATTTCGAAAATCTTTTAATAGATTTAAACATTCCTTTTCACTGAAGAGTTGAACAAAGCCACCTTTCAAATCTTCCAATTGAATGTTCCCTTTCGAACTTTGACGTAGGTGGGTATCTTTATCCGAACGAATTGTACCTATGAAAAATCCATTAGGCTTAAGGATCCTTTTTATTTCTTTTAAAATTTCTTCTATTTCCTCATTGGAATTATAATGAAGCATTCCCCAGCATACAATTATTTCAATTGAGTTTGCATCAAAGGGATACGGAAGTTTATCATTATGAACTGCTTTTATCTCAGGAATGGAAGATTGGATCATTTCGATTGATTCTTTAGAATAGTCGATAGCATAAGTCTCAAAACCACAGTTCTTTAATAAAATGGTATGTCTTCCAGATCCTGCACCTAAATCTAAGGCTTTAGGTTGTGAATTCGGATTAAATAAATTCGGAAGTTTTGCTAAAATTCGAACAAGATTCTCATCAGGATAGGCAAGTTGGGATTTGGACTTTGTATAATGTGAGTCCCAAATACTTTTCGTATAATTAGAATCCAATTTCTATCCTTGTTGAAAGCTCTTCTAACCATGCTTCCATTTGAATATTGTCCGTTCTAGTTAATCCAATAACTTTGATTCTAGAATTGTTTCCATTCGTTCGATCAGCAAAATCATTTTCTTTTTTCAGATTTAGCTCAAAGAAAATTTTCTCAGAAGGATTACTAATGAAATCAGGTATGGAACGAATTTTTGAGCGAACGAAAGCTGGAAGGTAATAATAAATACAGGCAATTTGATTTTTAGGGATTCGCTTTGGAATCGGTTTAATAAATTTATTTCCAATAAGCATTTTAACATAGGATTTGAAATAGGAAATATTATAGGCGTTGGGAATCATTTGATCAGCCAAAAATTCACCGCCCACCTCAGGATTACATTCTAAAATAATTAGGTCTCCGTTCTTATCAATTTTAAATTCAGCAACAAAAGGGCCATTTTTATATTTTGTAAAGAGGATTATGTTTTGGATAAAAATTCGGATTTCTGCTTCTAAGTATTGGTATTTTGAAGGATATGTATGAGCTATTTCCAAAAAGGGAGCTTGTGGTGTTGTCCATTTATCTGTTATAGAAAATAAATGAAATTCACTTCTGTTGACAATGCCTAATACGGTAATTTCAGCTCCATCAATAAATTCTTCTAATACGAACTTTTGGGGATCTGGGTAATTTTTCTCTAATCTTTGTTTGAATTCTTCTTTAGTTTGAAATAATTCAATTCCAATTTTGCCATTACCCTTAGAAGGTTTCAATATAACTGGATAATCAATTTCATTCAATAATTTATTTAAAGATGATTTGGATTGCCATTGATACGACTTTGGTGATTTCAATCCATGAGAGTTAAGAAGATTCAAATACTTTTTTTTATCTTCGAATACTTTGATTACTTCAGGACTTGTCCCCACTAGTTTTAGTTTAGATGATACATAGGCAGCAGAATAGGTAGCCTTTCCAAAGGAACGGGTCCCAACTCCAACAATTTTATCTGTTAGGGGGATATGTCTTAGAGCTGAATAGATCTTTCGATATTCTGAAGTGGATTCTAAAATTTTGACATCAGAGATATCCATACCAACAGCTCTATCGTTTTTATCTATAGAGATTGTCTTAAATCCCATAGAATTTGCAGTCTCAATCAAGGGTTTTTGATTGAGACCAGCTCCAATGGAAATAAAGTAACCTGATTTTTTCAAATCAGCTTCCTCGGTTACCACCTCTACGTTGAACACCTGGTGTGCCAATGCTTTGTGTTCTACCATGGAATTTACTTCCGCCTAAATTGTTAGAAGCAAGGTTTCCGCCTTTTTTATCATGGACTTTAGCTTGGAGTTCTTCTAAATTTCCAACTGATAGCTCCTTCTCTTCTACAGTTTTGCCGTTTAGGCTATCAATAGCTTTTTGGCCTGATGCATCATCCATCTCAAGATTGCCATAGCCTAGAGATTTTTTAGTGAGTTTATCTTTCTTAAGTGTGAAGGATTCTACTTTTCCAAATGCCTCAAACATTTTCTGAATAGCAGTTTCCTCAAGGTTTTGAGGAAAATTGGAATAACTTATCTTCATAGAAATCAGTACCTCTTCTTTGATACTAAGTAAGGGCAAATTATAGGCAAGTTTTTTTGAAAAGGTCTCTTGATTTTCCCAAAAAAATCGATACTAGACATAGGTAGGACAAAATGATACGAGGAATTTATACAGGCGCAAATGGGATGAATCTTCAACAGGTTAGAATGGATGTCATAGCAAACAATTTAGCTAATGTTGATAAAACTGCCTATAAAAGAGACACTACCGTTTTTAAAACCTTCCCAGAACTTTTATTACATAGATTCAACGACGATGGTGTTGGAAAAACGCCCATGGGCTCTTTCGATACAGCTCCTTT
The DNA here is from genome assembly GCA_009991425.1 of Leptospira sp. Lineage (GTDB taxonomy): Bacteria > Spirochaetota > Leptospiria > Leptospirales > Leptospiraceae. The sequence goes on along the minus strand of JAACWH010000035.1, from coordinate 54,594 downwards.
AGTAGGAAAATTAGGTTTAGGTGGTGAGGTGAACGAAGTTTATACTCGCTTTGAGCAGGGCGCTGTAAAAAAGACTGAGAATAACTTTGATTTAATGATTCAAGATAAACCTGGTCTAGAAAAACCTGCATTTTTTAGTGTAATGACCAATCGTGGAGAAAGACTAACTCGCTCAGGTGCCTTTATTCTAGATCGTATGGGTTATTTAGTTACTCCCCAAGGCTTTCCTTTGATGGGAGAAAATGGACCCATACAAATCAACCAAGGAAATTTCTTGATCAAGGAAAATGGAGAAATATTTGTAAACAACAGAATTGGAACAAAGCCAGAGGATGGTGTAAATTTTGACAATAACCGGTTTGAAGATCCAGTCATGATCGATAAAATAAAGATAAGAACTGTAGAACACCCAAGGCATTTGGACAAAGAGGGAGATTCTTTTTATGTTGATACTCCTGAATCAGGTGAACCTTATCCATTCATTGATACAGATCGTCCACAGATTTTGCAAGGCTATCTAGAAGCTTCGAATGTATCTGTTGTAACTGAGATGGTAGAAATGATAGAAGTAAATCGTGCATACGAAGCAAATTCTAAAGCTATGCAAACACATGACCAATTATTGGGTCGTCTCATTAACGAAGTAAATAGATAGATATAAGTTTTACATTTTATTTGCTCTAAATACTTTGGATTATGAAATATTTTTGTAAAATTATTTATTTCCTATATTTCGTATTTACTTTTTCAATCAGTTCTTCTTATCTCTATGCCCAAAATATTAAAGTTTATGGATTGTCAACTTGCTCTTATTGCATTCATTTTTTGGAAGAGTTAAAGACTCTAGATGAACCATATATATTTTATGATTTGATTGATGACGATAAACGAACAGAAGAAATGCGCAAGCTTGCCAGAAAAATTGATCCAGAAATTGGATCGGTAGATCTTCCTTTGGTTGTTTATAAAAATAATATCTGGATTCGACCAAGTTTTTCGGAATTTGCAAGTAAATTAACTTTTCCTTCCTTCTATAAAAATTTCAGTAATAAACATAAGATCCTACTCTATGCCTCTTCATCTTCTTCTGAGGTTGTTGAGTTAAGAATGCATTATGATTTAAGAAAAATTCGTTATGAGTTTAAAGATATAAATCTAAGAGATACTGAAGAAGAATTACAAAAAAAAAATCAGAAAAACAAAATTAATGAATCTCTTGTCTATCCTATTCTTTTTATAGATGGAAAACTTTATACTGGTATCAACTTTCTTAAATCTAAGAAGCTATTTAAAAAATAGATAATATTTTATTTATTAATTTTCTCAAAGTATGAATTGCTTACATAAGGATAAAATATAGTCGCTATAAATCCTGAACTATATCCATAAAGAAGTTCTTCGAAGGGTAATCCAAAAAAATATAGATTTAAAAACTTATCAGTATGCCAAGTTATCTCAAAGATACTTGGATATATAAACATTAAGACTACACATAATAAAGTATAAATCAAGCAGCAGATGCAACCTCCTAAGAGGGCGGGAACTATTAAATCGTATCTTTGGCTAAAGATAAATAAACTCAGTCCAAGCATAATGAAAATACTTCCATATATTATAGCTAATTCAAAAATTAAAACTCCTGCTAAAAATAATAATACAAAACTGAAAAGAATTGTGATCCTTTTAATTTGATTTAATCTGTTTATCGCGTTTCCTTTCTTGTATTGAAATCGAAAAGTAAAACTATAAGCTGTGGAGGAAAAGCTTGCTAGCCCAATAACGAAAATTATATCTTCTATTCCAAAACCAATCTTGTCTATCAGATTCCATAAAAATTTAGGTTCCCAATAGTTTGGATAAAAGAGATATTCCGTAAATGCAAAAGGTATGGAAGCCAAGGACATTAAAAGGATAGGTTCTCTTAGATCTTTTCTTAGTAGAAGAATAACTAAACCAGGAACTAAGAAAAGAAGACTCAACAAAAGAAAATTGTATTCAAAAAGAAATGAGATCATATAGAATTAATGAAAATAAAATAAAAATTAGGATAGAACATAATAAATTAGAATTAATCCAGCCTCTATCGTCATCGTGGTGAATAAAGAAAAGAAAACAAATAAACTTAATCTAGTATTTCCAGGTTGTGATTTGAAAAAGAAGACTGTGAATAAGATTCCAAATAAAGGAACAAAATACAAAAATTCATTAAAATAAATTGAGCTTTTACTATTGTAATAAATCCAAAGACAAATAGAAGCAATGCTCTGTAAAATTAAAATCGAAGTCTTTGCTATGCCACTACCCCATTTTACAGTGAAGCTATTTTTGCTAGAAATTTGATCAGATGGTTGGTCAGGAAGGGAGGTTGCAATCGCACAAGCAAGATGAGTAGGAAATAAAACAGCTAATAGTGAAAAAGGAAATCCTTGGAAAGAATCAGATTGAATGTAAAAGGAAAATAGCGGCAACACAAAACCAAGTCCAAGCATCTGCAAAAGTTCACCTCCTCCTCGGTAAGAAAGTTGAATTGGTTTATAGGAATATGCCCATAATAATAAGAAACTTGAGATAACAAAGAATAAAGAAAAATGCCTATGGTAAAAAAGGTTAAGAACCAAGCCGATTCCCAAACATAAAGTCATTAAAATTATTGTTGCTCTTTTTAAATCAGTAGCTTTTAAATCGCCATCAACTAAGACTCTTGAACCTCCGGAAAAAAGTGTATATGTTTTATTTAGGCTATCAGTTTCTTGGTCAGCGAAGTCGTTTGCAAAAATTATAAAAAATTGAATGAAAATACTAAATGCGAGTAATAAGTAAAACAGTTCCCAGGAAAATTGATTGCTAATGCTATAAGCTATCATCTGTCCAAGTAATATAGGAAGGAGGATATAGGATTGTGAAGGCAGTCTTGCTGCTTTTAGCCAAATAAAAATTTTATGGTACATCATTTACCTTCTTGAAATTTGAAAATTGAAAGATTGCGATTGCTAGAAATAAATAGAATAGGCAATTAATTGTATTACTCACCATTAATCCTAAATAGTTGTTATTAACTGATGTTATGGATTGGATGCTTTTTATGAAAATAAGAGAAGGAATAAAATCGAATAAATTAACTTGCGAGTAATATGAAAATGTAATTTCCACTTGAGGAATCGGAAACATTGCACCTGAAAGTATAAGCAAAATAAACATTATAAGACTTGATATGGAAAATGCCTTTAAAGTATTTTTTGCTAGAGATCCTATGCTTGCTCCTATCCAAATACAACAAAGGGAAGTGAGGCAGGCTGAATAGAAAATTTTAGTCAAGATAGAAAAAGAATAAATATCGAACTTATAGAAAAGAAATAAAGTGAACACTATTGAGAGTATGGATAATAAAAATTGTACCATACAAAGACCGAGAATCACTAAGTAATAAGGTATTCCCGCAAGTAACATACGAATTATTGTTTTGGATTCTATTTCTTTTGCCACAACTAACGACGAGGAGAAGACTACCATTATTACCGAAAGTAAAATTAGAATTGGTAGAAAAGAATTAGATTCTCCATTAGTTAAAGAATAATACATTAAAAATAAAACAGGCGTTGTTAATACAAGTATTCCCAGTGATAAGATATCACGTGATTGTTGAAGCCAGGCTTTATAGATTAGATAAATGAGTTTCATGATTGTTGCTATGGATTAATTTTTTATAGATATCTTCTAGATGTACATTTGTATTAGGTTTGGCACTTGAAAGATGTTCTGCTTCTAATTGAGAGAAATTTCCATTGGCAATTATTTTACCTCGGCTAAGAAATATAAATTTAGAACAGAGTTGTTCCAGTTCAAAGAGATCATGGCTAGAAATAATAGTAAGCGCATTGTTTTCTTCTGAATACCTTAGAAGAAATTTCCTTAAGAGGAGTTTGGAATCAATATCTAAACCAGTTGTTGGTTCATCCCAGATTATGATTCTGGGTGAATGCAATAAGGATAAGGTTAAGTTCAATCTTTGTTTCAAACCACCTGAAAGATTTTCAATTTTATAATTTTTGTAATCTTCAAATTCAAAATCTGAGAAAAGATTTTCAATACGACTTTGCAGCAATTTCTTAGGAATGTTGTAAAATCTTCCATGTAGCCATGCATGTTCCGTGCAACTTAGTTTGTTCCAGAGAACAGGTATTTGACCAGCAAATCCGATCTGATCCTTAGGAATTCCAATTATCTTTTGGTCGGAATTGAATTGAATGATTCCAGAATCAGAAGATTTCAATCCAACAATAATTTCAAGAAGCGTTGTTTTCCCTGCACCATTTGATCCGATAAGCCCATATATTTGATTGGAATCAAAGCGAATTTCAATATCATGTAAGACATTCTTTTTGGAATAGGATTTTGAAATTTTTACTAAATTGATTGAGAAATTAGATTTGTCCGACATTTTTTTAAAAATTGAGTATATAGATTCAGATTGATTTCTAATATGAAAATGGAAAGTAGAATTATGATTTCCCTAAATTAATATCTGTATGAAATTTCTTCAAAGATGGCTTTTTGCTATAAAAATCAATTCTTGGCCTAAAATGCTGGTTCCCTTTTTATGGGGCCAAAGTTTGGGAATTTATTCTAACCAAAATTTAGATTCTCTTTTATTTTTTCTAGGATTCCTTTTTACCTTTTTCCTAACTATCTTTATAGTCCTATTGAATGACTATTGGGACCAAAAGGTTGATGGGATCAAACGAAGCCTTTACCCAAATTCAGGTAGCCCCAAAACAATTCCCGATGGTATCTTACCTGCTAAACAAATACTTATTGTAGGAATATTTGCTGGTCTATCTGCTGTTTTGTTATCGGTAATTATTGAGTATTTCTTCGATCGAACATATTTTAGTTTTTTAGGAATTTTTTGTTTAACCATATTTTTACTCTATTCAGCTCCACCGATTCGATTGAATTATCTTGGCGGAGGAGAACTTTTAGAAATGTTTGGAGTTGGCTTTGTTCTTCCTTATTGTAATTATTTCATCCAAGCAGGTGAATTGGATTTACCGTCTACTTATATGTTATTTTCTAGTTCAGTGTTATTTGCCTTAGCGAGTGCTATTGCAAGTGGACTAAGCGATGAGATCTCAGATCGTGAAGGTGGAAAGAAAACTTTTGTTACCAAATGGGGCAACGCAATGGCAAAAAAATTGATAATACTTTTAAGTATCATTTCAGCTATCGTTTTAATTCTAAGCCCTATTTTTGTTACAAAAATATTTTCTTGGATAGATTCCTTAATTTTCACAATCTTTAATCTATATTTTTTAAAAAGCTTAATTAAAAAAAGTAAATATGCAATAACGGATGCATTCCCTGAATTGAATAAATTTAAATCAAAATTACATATATTGATATGGGGTAATTATATCTTTATATCGACTCTTTTAGTTGTAAAAAACTTAGGATTTTATTAATGCAGGTTTTTACAGAACAACAGTTGAATCAGTTGGAAGAAATAGATAGAATTTTAATAAATAATAGCATTTCGTATCTGTCTCTATGCCCTGATAAAAAATATGCGACGCCTATAAAAAAATTAATTGAACAAGAACAAGAAAATTTTGAAACAGATGCCGATATAAATAATTGGATAGATTTTTGTCATAAACTTATTGAAGAATCAGTTTCTAATTTTCGTGAAAATATATTTTGGGATTTTGATTTTCTGATACATTCCTTGGTGATAGAATACAAAGTCAGCTCGATTAAACAAGAATTCATCGAAAATCGAAAGGAAAAAATAAAATCTATCTTTCGTCTCTTTGGATCCAAATCTCTAATTCGATTCAAATACCTTCATGACTTTCTTTATGGATACGATTGGTACAAATGGCAGACTCAATCCCAGGAATCTTCAAATGAATTAAAACCTTTTGGAGATTCTTTCTTGAATTATATTGAGAGCAGGGGAAAAGAACTAATCGAATTGATTGAACGAAATGATACAAACTACCCAGCATTGGAGAATGAAGAGAGTAGAAATCCTTTTTACTTTTCAAGGGACAAGGAAGAGGAAACTTTACTTTGGAAAAGTTTGGCAAAGGATAATTTAATTCCTATTCCATCCTGGCAGAGAAAAATACCCATCTCACTTTCTCATAATTTTTCAGAAATTAGAAACCAAAGAGCCATCGACTTGCAAATAACATCAAATCAATCCCCAGGCGTTCATAAAATTTAAAGATATTTTATACAATTTTTTTGATTAATTTCTGAATTTGTTTGACAGAAAATATGAAATCGAATAAGCTAGGGAGGATTTTTTTACAAGTAAGGTTTTTAAGGTAACTCAATGGTTTCTAAGATTTATGTTGGTAATTTAAATTTTCGTATTACAGAAGAAGCAATTCGCACTGTGTTTTCAGACTTTGGCACTATCCAAGATTGCAAAATGATACATGACAGAGACACAGGCAATTTTAAGGGTTTTGCATTTATAACTTTTGATACTCCTGAATCTGCTCAAAATGCAATTGATGGAATGAATGGAAAGGACTTGGATGGTAGAGCACTTCGAGTCAATCTTGCTGAGGAAAAACCAAGAAATTCTAATCCAAGAAACTATTAATTGTCCCAATCTCCGCAAAGAGTAAAGACAAAACTTTCTGATTATAAACCCTCTGGATGGTTGATTCCAGAGGTTGATTTAGAATTTTCTCTCCATCCTACAAATACTATAGTAAAGAGTAAATTTCGAATCATTGCCAATCCTGCTTCTAAGGATAGCCAAAACTCATCCCAGAATTCCCCAAGACTATTTCTAAATGGTGAATCCCTATCTCTAGTGAGTATTCGTTTGGATGGAAGAGCTTTATCTAAAGAAGATTTTATTTTAAATGATCATGGTTTAGAAATTCTTAATCTAAACTCAGATGAACATGAAATTGAAATTGAAAATACAATCAAGCCTCTTGAAAATACAGAACTTCTAGGTTTATACCAATCCAATGGTATCTATTGCTCTCAGAATGAACCAGAAGGCTTTAGAAGAATCACATATTTTATCGATAGACCAGATATACTTTCGATCTATTCGGTAAAAATAATTGTCGATCCAACAAACTGTCCTATTGCTCTCTCGAATGGGAATCGAATCGGAGTGGAAGATCTAGCAGATGGAAGGAAAGTTCATATCTGGAAAGATCCTTTTCCAAAGCCATCCTACCTCTTCGCACTTGTAGCTGGTGATCTAGATAAAATTAATGATCAGTTTATAACTATGTCGGGTAGGAAAGTTGATCTTGAAATCTATTCGAACAAGGGTCTATCTTCATATTGTAATTTTGCAATGGAATCTCTCAAACTTGCCATGAAGTGGGATGAAGAGAGATTTGGGCGAGAGTATGATCTAGATTTGTATATGATAGTTGCAGTGAATGATTTCAATATGGGCGCTATGGAAAATAAGGGATTGAATATTTTTAATTCTAAACTCGTTCTTGCTTCTGAACAAACTGCAACAGACAGTGTTTTCGAAGATATACTTAGTGTTATCGCTCATGAATACTTTCACAATTGGACTGGCAACCGTATAACTTGTAGAAATTGGTTCCAGTTGACTCTCAAGGAAGGTCTTACTGTATTTAGAGATCAGTTATTCTCCCAGGATAAATTAGGATCAGGAGTCAAAAGAATTGATGATGTTGATTTTCTACGTAACTACCAATTCCCAGAAGACAATGGTCCACTTTCCCATCCGATTCAACCTAAAGAATATTTGGACATTGATAATTTCTATACTCGTACCGTTTATGAAAAAGGTGCTGAGGTTATCAGAATGATTTATACCTTGCTTGGTGAAGAAAATTTTCGTAAGGGAATGAATCTATATTTTGAAAGACATGATGGACAGGCTGTTACAACTAAAGAATTTATTGATTCCATGCAAGATTCCACATCCATAGATTTAAAAACTTTTCGAAATTGGTATGATCGAAAGGGAACTCCGATCTTATCTTTTGAAGAAAAATACAACGAGGTAAATCAGAACTTTGAAATATTATGGAAGGACAGTAATTTTTCAAATTCTAAGATCCCACTCACTTATCCAATTAAATATTCTGTTTATCAGGATGAAGAAGTTGTTGATGAGGGAATCTGGCAATTGAATGGAGATTCAGGAATCATTCATGTTGGCTCTTTTAGTTCGAAGCCTACTTTGTCTTTACTGGAAACTTTTTCGGCTCCTATAGAATTAAAATGGCAACAATCCATAGATGAAGAATATTTTCTTTGGGCAAAAAGTAAGGATGCCTTTGTTAGATGGGACAGTGGTAATAAAATCAAAAATAGAATTATCCAAACCACAATAGATTCTAACTTTGTTCCTGATCCTAAGTTTGAAATGTCCTATGCAACTATTTTAGAATCGATTCCAAAAAATAAAAAAGATTTTCGACTCCTAGCAAACTTAATTAATATTCCAAACTTAACTAATAGTACAAATCTACAGAAAGTTTATAAACTTCCAGAGACAAAGTATGCCATATCGCTTTTGAGAGAATCAATTGCAACAATTCACTCAGAAGCATTAGTTAAAAATTATCAATACTTAAATAGCTATTTAAAGGAAGAATCGAATCGATTGAAAGCGGTTGGTGCTCGCATGCTAAAGAACACCAGTCTTTCTTTTCTAAAAGATGAATCTATGGTTTTTGATCAATGGCTGTATGCAGATAATTTAACTGATGAAATCGCCTCTTTAAGAATTCTTTCGCATTCAGATTCAGAATATTTTTCTAAAATTATGGATGCCTTCTTTAGTAAATGGAAGACCAATCCATTGGTTTTAGACTTTTGGTTTTCCTGCCAAGCAAGCTCTGAACGAAATGATACCTTAGAGAGAGTCCAAGAAATCAAAAAGAGTTCTTATTTTGAAATCAAGAATCCAAATCGAATCTCAGCTCTACTCGGTAGTTTTTCTAGAAACAGACTCCAATTCCATCGCAAAGATGGAAAGGCTTATGAATTTATTCGAGAATGCATACTTGAACTAGATAAGATCAATCCCCAATCAGCCGCAAGGTTGAGTAAGAATTTAGGTGACCTAGATCATTTGCCAACAGAGCAAAGAATACTTCTCAAGGAAAATATTGAATCCATATTAAAAGAAAAGAATCTTTCTAATTTAGTTTTTGAAATTCTAGATTCTTATATTTGAATTAAATATATTCTTCTTTGTTTTTCTTAAAAATAATGAGACCATCTTCTTCCAGTCTTCTTGCTAGATTTAGGATAGTGCTTCTTGCTTCATTGATTTCTCGTAGAGTTAATTTCCCTCTCATATCCATGGATTCGATAATATCAAATGCTTTGTTCTGAGACATTGCATTGAAAAAATGATCTTTCATTTCTTCACCTGCGCCACGCAGAGCAATGGAAATACAATCATCATTTTGCAATCTAGTAATTAGAAGACGCATCTCTTTCTTATCTAAGGCATGAAGATCTTCAAAGGTATAAAGCTTATCTCTAACTTGGGTTGCTAAATCTGGGTTATTGTCTTCTAGCTCTTGTAAAATGACATCTTCTAAACCCTTTTCCATATGATTTAAAATATTTGCAAGCGCCTCAGCTCCGCCAGCTTCACTGAACTCATGGGAATCCCTAGCATCATATTTCTTTTTAATTACCCTTGCGATTTCTCGTATAGCATCGGGATGGGTTTTGGACATATTTGCAAGTCGGTAAGCGATATTTGCCTGTTGGTCTTTCGGAAAAAGTTTTAAAACCTGGGCTGCATTCTTCGGCTCTAGAAAAGAAATCGTTACAGCAATAGTCTGAGCCGATTCTGTGGACAATATTGTTTGGAGAGTCTGTGGTTCAATATCATTCAAGTATTCAAAATCTGTATGAATACCTCGACCCAAGACCTTATTCATAATTCCTTCAGCCTTTTCTTTGCCAAGAGTTCCCTCTAACAATTCTTTGGCTACATCTTCACCTGCTTTAGTTTCGAGGGAAATTTTCTCCGCACTTGTGTGGAATTCGGAGAGGATGGATTCTTTTTCAGACTTGGAAATATATTTTATCTTGGACATCTCTGCAATCACAGCTTCGAGAGATTTGTCATCCAAATGTTTTAAGATTTCTGCCGCTTCCTCACGCCCAATTGAGAGTAAAAGTAGGGCAGATTTTCGCGCGCCGGTCATGAGACATAAAAAACTGAAAAAAAACCAAGGGTCAACATTTTTTTATTTCAGTTAAAAAAAAACTTGTACGACAACTTGAATATCGAATATTGAACGAAACAAATAAGGAATAAAGAATGCAACCAAACAATAAATTTAAAGAAACACTAGAAAGATACATCGGTTATAGAGGAATTGATATCGTTCTACATTTGAAAGATGGAAAAATCGTAGAACTAGACAAGAATCGTATCATGGATGGTGAATTTGTTGTAGGCAATTTACAAGAAGGCAAAGTTAAAATCGCAATCCAAGAAATACAAAAAGCTGATTTCTTCGCAGCTTAAAAGTAACATTCCTTAAATACAATTGCTGAATGAATCTTTTCTAAGATATAATTCAGCTAGCGAGCAACTCCGGATTTTCCAAGAATTTTCTAAGAGTTGCAAGAAATTTTGCCCCTTCCGCACCATCAACAACACGGTGGTCACAAGACAAAGTGAGCGCCATTGTTTTTCCTGCGATAATTTGACCATCTTTTACAACAGGTTTTTCTTCAATTGTTCCAACTGCTAGTATTGCTGCTTCAGGCTCATTGATAATTGCAGTAAAAAATGAAATCCCAAACATCCCAAGATTAGAAATGGTAAATGTAGAATTGGAAAATTCTTCTGGTTTTAATTTTCTTTTCTTCGCCTTATCAGCAAGTAATTTGATTTCTTCCGAAATTCCAATTAAGGACTGTTGGTTCGCATTTCTAAGAACAGGCGTAATTAAACCATCTTCAATAGAAACTGCGATTCCAATATCAACTCTACCATATTCCATTATTTTATCTTTCTGCCAACTTGCATTGACTTGTGGGTGCTTCCTTAGACTTAGAGCGACTGCCTTAACGATACAATCGTTGATACTAATTTTAGATACGGAAGTTTCATCAGAATTTTTAAACTGAGCTAGTGCTGAATTGAATCTTTCACGGAAGGCAACTATGGGTGAGGCATCGATTTCAATATTTAAATAAAAATGAGGCAGATTGACTTTCGATGAAGTGAGTCTTTCCGCTATAACTTTTCTCATTCCTGAAATTGGCTTTTCGATATCATCTGCAATTTCAAAAGATAAATTTGTATTGGACTTTGCTTTGCTACTATTTGGATTCTCCAAATAGGCAAGTACATCACGTTGCAAAATTCTTCCCGCAGGACCAGTTCCTTTTACCCGTTTTATATCTATGGACTTTTCCAGAGCTAAAGCTTTTGCAAGTGGTGATGCTAAGATTCTACCTGTTGCTGTAAAATCGGTGTCTTGGGTTTCTGAGGGTTTCTCTTTTTTATTTATTTCTGATGGAGTAGGTGTAACTTCTTCCGATTCTTTATCTTTCTCGGGTTCTGCTTTAATTTTGGATTCGCTTTTAGTTTCCTTGGTTTGTTCAGGTTTACTTTCTTCAGTAGTTTTAGATTCAGATGAAGAAGAGGCAGATACTTGGGATATTTTTTTCTTTGAATCTTCAATGAGTTTGGCTACGTCTTCATCGGATTTCCCTATGATAGCAACGGGAAGCCCGACTGCAATTTTGGATCCAGCATCTGCAATGATAGCAAGTAGGGTTCCGGAGTCGTAGGCTTCCATTTCCATAACAGCTTTATCCGTTTCCACCTCGGCTAGTATGTCTCCTGGTGATACGGAATCGCCTACTTTTTTAAGCCAATTTACAATTGTGCCTTCTGTCATAGTGGGGGATAGTTGAGTCATTTCTGCGATCTTGGCCATAGAACCTCCTATTCTAACATGGAACGAATTTTTTCTTTAATGCGTGTAGCATTGGGTAGAGATTCCCTTTCTAAATTGGCAGCATAAGACATGGGCACATCTCTTTGAGTTACTCTTTCAACTGGATGGTCTAAATAATCAAAGGCTTCCTTCTGGATCACATAGGCAACATGAGCACCAAATCCAGCCATGGGCCAGCCTTCTTCTACTATAACAGCTCGATTTGTTTTGCGAACAGTCTGTACAATTGCATCTATATCTAATGGGCGTAAGCTTCTAAGATCCAATACTTCTACATTAATTCCTTCTTTGGCTAGATCTTCTGCGGCTTCCATCGAAAATCCCAAAGCTCTAGACCAGGTAATAATGGAAATATCAGATCCTTCTCTTTTAATATCTGCTTTGCCTAATGGTATGTAAAATTCTTCATCGGGGATTTCACCTTTCATTCCATAAAGCACTTCACTTTCTATAAAAATTGTTGGATTGTTGTCCAAGATTGATGATTTCAGTAAGCCACAGGCATCTTTTGGTGTTGCAGGTGCAATGACCTTAAGCCCAGGAATATGAGCATACCAGCTTTCAAAAGCTTGTGAATGCTGTGCTGCAAGTCTTCCTCCCGCACCTCCCGCTCCACGAAAAACTATAGGCATGGGAAATTGACCACCACTCATATAAAGCATCTTAGCTGCTGAATTGATGATTTGATCAATGGCAACAAGGGAAAAATTCCATGTCATAAACTCAATAATGGGTCGTAGTCCTGTCATTGCTGAGCCAACACCAATTCCGGCAAAACCATTTTCAGAAATGGGTGTGTCGATTACTCTAGCTTCTCCAAATTTGTCCAACATACCCTGGGAAACCTTATAAGCTCCTTGGTAATGACCTACTTCTTCACCCATGAGAAAAATTAGGGGATCTTTCTGCATTTCTTCCACCATTGCACGGTTCAATGCTTCACGGTATGTAACATTACCCATTATTTATCCTCCGCAAGAACATGATTGTACATCCAAGACAAGGGTGGTTCTTCACTTTCTTCTGCAAATTGAACGGCATCTTCGATTTTTAAATTTATTTCTTCTTCAAATTTTGATAGATCCTCTTTTGGAACTTTAGCATCAATTAAATCACCAAATGCCTTAAATAATGGATCTCTTTTTTTGTGAGTTTCTAACTCTTCTTTTGTTCTATATTTTGCAGGATCAGACATGGAATGTCCTCTGAAACGATAGGTAGAAACTTCCACTAGAGTAGGTCCTTCTCCTCTCCTTGCCCGATCAACTGCTACCTTAATATGATCCCGAACTTTTCGCACCTCATCACCCTCTATTCTGTCTCTAGCAATGTTATATGCAACCGCACGAATTGAAACATCCTTAACTGAGAGAGCTTTGTATTCTGGAGTTCCCATTGCATAATGGTTATTCTCACAGATGAATACCACAGGCAGTTTCCAAATTGCTGCTAGGTTCAAACCCTCGTGGAAGGAACCAATATTCGCTGCGCCTTCTCCAAAAAAACACATTGTAACTGAATCTTCTTTTTTATATTTTGAGGAAAATGCAATTCCTGCTGCTAAGGAAATATGGCCTCCGACAATTCCATGTCCACCCATGAAATGTTTCTCTTTGTCAAAAAAATGCATAGAACCACCGTTCCCTTTGGATGTTCCAGTTCTCTTTCCATACAGTTCTGCCATCATTGCCTTAAGGTCAAGTCCACGTGCTATTGCATGACCATGGTCTCTATAAGTTGATACTATATAATCTTGTTCTTGGAGTGCTGCTATAGAACCAACTCCTACGGCTTCTTGCCCAATGTATAAGTGTAAAAATCCACCTATTTTTCCTGTACTGTAACCTTTTGCACATGCTTCTTCAAATTTTCGTATGAGAAGCATTTGGTAATAAAATTTTTTTAACTCTTCTACATTTGTCACCAATTGAATCACCCTTAGAGTTTAGACGTAAATACATTAAGATAAGAAGTCGTGAAACTTTTTCAAGCAACATTCTTAGGATTTTTCTTGTATTTATAGTCAAATGCACTAGCTTTGTGCTATCTTTATGAAAATAACAGCAACTGGTTTCGAATTCAATGATTTTAAAGCATTTAAACGGTTTGCTGTAGACCAAGAGTTAGTAGGCTCTATATCTTTAGAAGAAGCTATTGTTGATAATAATGGAAATGTTCTAATTAAAGAGAAAGTAACTCTTAAAGAATCAATGATGAAGAAACTAGAAGAAATGGAAGGTCAGTTTCTTCCTCTTTTTAAGCTTAGTTTAACAGACGAATTATTAAAGAAGATTAAATTCCAAATTTCAAAAGCTGTCTACAAAAGATTTGAAGATAAAACAAATCATTTCTTAAATTTCATTTACAAAGAAAGCGAAATTCCTCTTCCTAATTTTAGAGGCATCATCTTTCATGCGTTCTGTACTAAAAGTTTAACGTTAATATTTTTTAGAATTTTAATTGATCATCCCAATTTTTTCAATCATTGCGCTGATTTAGGACTTTTGAGTATGGGTTCAGTCATACAAAAGAAGTTAGGAATCAAAATGGTAAATCGCTATTCTTTCCTTGCGGGGCTACTGGCTGATCTTTGTTTGGTGGACACAGACTACTGGAAGACACCACTCAATGGAAAAGATGTTGCTAAATATATAAAACATTCTTCCCAAGCCATACTAAAATTAAAACTTCATCCTGAAATAGCAGATGCTATTAATGGTCACCCAATTCCTGATTTAGTAATGGATACTGGCACTGAAGATTCTGAGATAGATTTTGATTCTTTAAGTAAGGGAGTTTATTTAACTGAATTGATTAATACAGATACACAAACTGACACAATAGATGAAGAGTCTCCCCATGATGAAGGTGTTACAGAACGTACTGTAGAATTTGCAACTGAGGCACTTCGAGTTGGTAGATACATTATGGAGAATTTAAAATCTTCCTCGGAAAAAGATCAAATATCCGAAAAGCTATTAGTTATGTTTACTTACAACGTTGAGAAAGGCTACTTCAAAAAGGAAGTTGCTAATTTAGTAATTTCACAATTTAAAATGTTTGATACTGTAATTCAAAGAATACGAATAGTTTCTGAAATTGAAAATAAATGTAAATTTCCTACATCAGCTTGGGCTTATCCTAAACCAAAGGCTGCTCAAATTTTATGTAAGAATAGTCATTATGAATGTCCACTCATTGTGGCTGGTTGGGATATTCGAGTTATTACATCCCAAGAGGCATTTGGTTATATTGGAACCAATTTAAAAGAAGGAAGCTATCCTAAATGTCACTTGGAAGAAGAGCTAAAAGAACGACTTCATATTGAACCGATAATTTCTACTCGAAAACATTTACCTGAACAAAAAGACCAAGATTGATATTTATTTCCATTTAAGTGTACCAAGTTTAGAATACTTGAAAGGTATATTTGATTCATCCATTCCAGGAATTGCCCAATCGGAGACACCTTTTAAATCGTATTTTGCAGTTTTATTCTTTGCAATACTCATCAAAGCTGATCCGGCATCTAAAACCGGAACAAATGCTTTAACTTTTACAGTTGATGTTTTTCCTTGATTGATTATTTCTTCAGGACTTGCAGATAAAAACTTTACTCCATCCAAATCTAAGTTAAATTTTAGATCACTTAGGTTCATACTCGATGCAGCTTTATTTAAAAATGTTAGATCAAATTCAGTTTCAATCTTTGGTCCAGCATTTGGATCCTTCTTACCCAATACTCCACCTAGTATTCCTTTGGCGGAATCGACAGCAAATTGGGATAAATCTGGTCTTACCATTGAGAAATTACTTATTTCTACTTCTGGTAAGGATGAAGGGATTGGTTTCTCCATTTGAAAAGGAACTGCAAAAGATTTCTTCCCCGCTAATTGGTATTGAGTTGGGATCGGAACAGAAAGATCTCCTTTTATTTCCATTTTTAAAAACTCTTTAGTAGGAAATTTTTTATAAAAACTCAATAGATCAGTGTATTTAAAATTTAACTGGAAGGGCATATCTTTTGTGGATTTTGCTTTGATTACACCAAGATCCGTTTTGATATTTGTTAAATTCAAGCCTTCTACTTTGACATCAAAAGCTAGATCAGACTTAGGAATACTTACACCATATGGGTTCTTAATAGAAGTATCCAAAATAAATGTAATCTCAGTTAGGTCTATTTTGGAAAGTTTTAATCCAATGATTTCAATTTCTGGTTCGGGTATAGTTGATTTAATTAAGTCGACTACTTTACAGCTAGAAATTGATAAAATAAAAATAAGGGAGAGTATAATCTTTTTCACAACCTAAATTACAAAATGTAATAAAAGTTTACAATCAAAATTTCTTAAGCTGAATAGAAATTGGACAATGATCTGAAACAATAAGATCTGTATGAATCTCTGCTGATTGTAATTTTTTTTCAAGAGAATTCGTTAGGAAAAAATAATCTATTCTCCAACCTTTATTTTGCTTTCTAGCATTGGAGCGATATGACCACCAAGAATATATATGTTCTTTAGGATTGAGAAAACGAAAGCTATCAATCCATCCTTTTTCTAAGAATTGAGTCAGCCATTCTCTTTCTTCGGGAAGAAAGCCACTATTTTTTTTATTCCCCTTTGGATTATGTATATCAATTTCTTGGTGGGCTATGTTTACATCTCCGCATAGTATTACATTTTTATATTTTTTTATTAAGGATTTAGAATATAAATTTATATATTCTAAAAATTCCATCTTACGAGATTGTCTTTCATCTCCTGATGTTCCAGAGGGGAAGTAAACATTCCATAAATAATAATTAGAAAATTCCAAGCCGACTGAACGTCCTTCCTTATCAAAAAATGGGTGATCAATCCCAATTTTAGTTGATTTGGGTTGTTTTTTTGAGAAAATTGCTACAGAACTGTATCCAGCTTTTTCTGCTGAATGATGAAAACCTTTATAGCCTAGTTCATCCCAAATTTCAGGTGAACACTGATCTGGTTTCGCCTTGGTTTCTTGGAAACAAATTAAATCAGGATTTTCCTTAGAAATCCATTCGAAAAGCCCTTTTGATTTGGCTGAGCGGAAACCGTTGCAGTTTAAAGAAATAATTTTCAATTTTTCTTACCTTATAAAATGGAGTATAGAACTATAATATTCTTTTAGATTGGTCGATAATAACAAAAATGAATGCAAATAAAAACTATATTCCACTAGGCTCCTCAGGTTCTATTATTTTTTTAGAGTCTACCATTCATTCTTTTCCTTTTTCTGATGCCGAAAAAAGAAGAATATCCTTTTCTACTAGCTTTCTAGGAAAAAGTAGAAACGAATTTAGAACATATTATAGTTTTGGTTCCAAAAATACAAATCAACTCAATATTGATACACTCCAATTTGAATTTCCTGATCCTGAATCTAATGATAGTATAGCGGAAATTAAATCTTTAGCTAATGATTTACAAAAGAATTTGAAAGGTAATAACTTAGTTATATTTTATAATCCAGAAGATGAAGATCGAATAACTGAAATTCTATATTTACTTCGCTTAGGAGCTTCTCCTTTCGAAGTTGATGATCAAGATTATCCAGAACGTATTTTCCAAAAATCAAAAAAAGAATGGAAACAATCTTTTATTCAATTTGGCTTCAATATGTTTCGTCAAAAAATTGAATCAGAGCAATTTCCTAATATTGAAATAATTAAAAAATCAGATTCCATGAATAACTATCAAGAATCCTTAGAGACTACTCAGGCGAAGGGATCCGATGAAATTAAGATACCAAATGTATCCTCAAATCAAATTCAATCAAATGTAGAATCGAATATTGAAATACAAAATTCTGAATTACCTAAGCCAATTAGTATCCCTAGTTCTAAATCTACAACTAATGGAACCTCAGAAATTCCTTCTGAGAAAAAGCCTGAGATTTCTATAGATCACAAGGTATCAGAATTAGAAGCAGTTAAATCTAATGAGAAAGATAATGCTGCTATAGAAAAAAATAAAACTAAAGAACCGAATGCAGAAATTTCTAATCTAGAAAGTTCTAAAAAGAATAATGCTAAGTTTTCAATTCAAATAAAAATGATGGGAATGATTTCATTGATACTTGCTATTACTGTATCAACAATTATTGCCTTGGCAACTTATTTCTTTAGAGACGATTCTACTTCAAGGATTCAGGAAAATAACCTAACAATTGTCGATATTATCGGATTAAAAATTTCTTCCGATATTCAGGGAATTGTTTCTAAGGCAGAACAATTAGTAGCTAGCAACAATAAAGAAATATCAGCTACTGAAAAAGCTTTTATCACAGATCTATTTTTTAAGAATGATAAAGACTTTATTTTTATTGGCTTGTTTGCAAATGATGATGGCAAATTAGTTAGCGAAAAGTCATTCTATAATGATGAATATCTTATCCAATTAGCTGTATCTGAAGAAGAAATTCAAAGAACGATTGAAATTAATAATGATTCATTAATAAAAGCACTAACAGGCAATCCTGAAATTATAAATGCTACGCCTGGTTTATCAAAACAAGCCTTTATGTTGGCTTTACCTGTCAATCTCGAATCGGGAACTCCCAAATTGTTAGTTGTAATGGTTCGACTCGATAAGATTTCTCCGGCTTTTAAACAAAAAGGAATCAACACTACTTTTATGGTGAATGGGGAAGGGAAAGCGATAGCACATCCTATAGAGGATGTTGTTTTTTCTGCTACTAGTTTTATTGATTCTCCTATCGTAAAAGAAATGCTTACTAGCCAAGTGGATACTGGATTAAAGCGTTATGTCAATGCAGAGGGAAGTCCATTTCTGGGTTCTTACAAAAGATTGGGTTTTGGAGATTCTGGAATTATTTCCATTGTTTCTGAAGACAAGGCTCTGGAAGCTGTTTATAAAATCCAAGAGCAAAACCTTTATATAATGGGAATTTCTCTTTGTCTAGGTATGATTATTGTTTTCTTTTTTGCAAAATCCTTAAGTCGACCTATACTTTCTTTGCTTACTGCTACCTTAGAAATTGCCAAAGGAAATTTCAATATAGGAATCAAACCAACCACTAAAGATGAGGTTGGTTTATTAACAAGTTACTTTATCACTATGGGTGAAGGATTAGAAGAAAGAGAAAAAGTTAAAAGTATTCTTGGTTCCATGATCGATCCTGTTGTGGTTAAGGAAGCTATGGTTGATATGGCTGCTCTTAAGAGAGGTAAAGAATCTGAAATTACAGCTTTTTTTAGCGATGTAGCCGGATTCTCAACAATTAGTGAGCAGTTAACATCAGTAGATTTGGCAGCACTTCTAAATGAATATCTTTCAGCAATGACTATACTTTTGAAAGAAAATGAAGGTGTTTTGGATAAATACATAGGTGATGCTATTGTAGGTATTTTTGGTGCTCCTGTTACAGTAGAAAATCATGCAATCAAAGCCTGCAAAGCCTCGATAGAAATGGTCATGAAGTTAGAGGACTTACGGAATTATTGGCAAAAGAACAATCTGTATTCTAAAGAAGCTCAGGAAATGGATGCAAGGATAGGATTGAATACAGGCTTGGCCAAGGTAGGATTTATGGGAACGGATGCCTTAGCTTCTTATACCATGATGGGTGATACGGTTAACCTAGCTGCTAGGTTAGAAGCCGCTGGAAAAGATTATGGCGTAAATGTTATGTTAGCTGAGCAGACTAAACTATTGGTTGAATCAGAAATGTTTACTAGATTTCTAGATTTAGTCAGAGTAAAAGGTAAAAATGAACCAGTTAGAGTCTATGAATTGGTAAATTTCAATAATAATATAACACAAAACCAATCAGATTCTGTAGGATTGTACCAAGAAGGATATTCTTTATATTTAAATAGAAATTGGGATGGGGCTATTCGAAAATTTGAAGAATCGGAAAGAGCCAAAGGGAAAAAAGATAAGTCATCCATTATGTTAGTGAATCGGTGCCAAGATTATAAATCTTCACCTCCACCAAAAGATTGGGACGGAGTTTTTACCAGAACTACCAAATAAGAATGAATCTTATCAATCGTACCTTATTTACTATTCCTATCTTAGTTTTTTTGATATCTTTATTTGGTTTCCTCTTGTATAGAAAATTTACAGAAAGAATCCAAGCAAGTGATAATCCTGTTATAGGTACTTTAACTTTTAAAACGAGAACTATACAAAGAAAATATGACAATGAAGTTGTCTGGGAATCAATTACAACCAAAACGGAAATTCGTAACAAGGATACAATTCGTACAGAAAATCTCGCAGATGCCGTCTTGACTTTAGAGGATGGGACAAAAATCCAGATTGGTGAAAATTCTATGATACTAGTAGATTTTTCAGATAATAATTGGAATTTAAATTTTGCCTATGGAACTGTTGCAGCGAATCGCTCAGGCGAAAATGATAGTGTACTAAGCATTCAATCTGGGGATAGTAAGATTGTAATGGGATCAGGTGGAGTAACACTTGATAAAGCTGGGGAAAATTTAAATGTAAAATTAGATTCAGGTCAGGCTAAACTTACTAATGGTGGAAATGAGCAGGATATCGAAAAAGACCAGATTGCAAATCTAAGTTCAGATGGAATCAATGTTAACGATAGTGCATTTTTCCTTGTATCGCCCGCAGATAAAAGTATAAAGCTTACTAATGGAACTAATGAGAGGATATCTTTCTCTTGGAGAAAAGAAAATCCCCAAATTAAGGATTTAGTAAAATTAGAAGTTGCCTCTGATATTGGATTCAAGAGAATTTTAAATTCCCAAAATTTGAAATCACTTTCAACCTCCTTAACACTAAATCCTGGAAGTTATTATTGGCGTCTTTCATACCTAGATAGTAAAGGAAAAAACCAATACACGGGAAAATCTAGATTTACAATTGAAAAGAAAGAAAACTTACGTTTGTTTACGCCTCAAGAAGGACAGGTTTTTAGTTCAACTTCGGATTCTAATTCAATTCCGATAGGATTTTCATGGTCAAAAATTAAATTAGTATCGAGTTATAAGATTCAAATTGCAAAGGATCAAAATTTTTCAAATATCCTTAAGGAAAAAGAAACATTTAATAATTCAATAAGCTTTACTGATTTAGCTTTAGGAAATTACTTTGTTAGGATTATAGGTAAAGCTTCCATAGAAGGTATTGATCAACTTGTAAGTAATGTAAATTCTTTTAGCATAACAAACAGAACCGAATTGGTTAAGCCTACAATTTATGAACCCAAAAATGGAAAATCTATTTCTAAATTATCAATCCCTGATTCTGGATTATTTTTTTCCTGGAAAGACTTAAATGATTATAAAGAATACAATATTTTATTATCAAATAATGTGAGCTTTTCTAACCCAATTTTTAATAAAAAAGTGTCTGGGAATTTTGTAAAAGTACAAGAAGACTTAAACCCAGGAAAATATTTTTGGAAATTAATTGGAACTAGTCAATCAGGCAATCAAAAAGAATCCGATGTATTCGAATTCCAAATTACTAATGGAGTAAACTTAGTTTTGCTAAAGCCAAACAATGGTAGTAAAGTAGAACTAGATGACAAGGATAAAGTAACTTTAAATTGGAAACCTTTTGCAAATGTTGGTGAAACTTTTTTAGAAATTTCTAATAATAAAAATATGTCTGATCTAATTATTAATGAAAAAGTTTCTGGAACATCTTTCGATTATTTAACAAAATCTTCAGGCTTGTATTTTTGGAGGCTAGTTTGGAAACTAGGCAATGAAAGAACTGAATCAGAAATTTTTAATTTTAACGCATCAAAAGCAATTCCAATAGCTAATTTAATTAATCCATCTAAGAATCAAACAATCAATATGACTACTAAGGATTCATTAGATTTTAGTTGGGCAAGAGTGAATGAAGCTGATCTCTATCAGCTTGTTGTGACTGATGTTTCTGGACTCAAAGAAAAAAACATAATTGATGTAAAGTTAAAAGATACGAAGTATATTTTAACAGATTTAACTAAATTGAACCAAGGTAAATTTCGATGGGAAGTAAAAGTATTAGTTAAAAATTTAGATGGGAGTTATTCTATATCTAATTCAAATAAAGCTGATTTTTTCATAAAACTTGACTCAGGGACAATTACTAAAATCCTAACATCGGAGAAAGTATATGTGGAATAGATTCATTTATGTATTTTTCATTTTATTATTTCCAACATTTCTTTTCTCACAAGATTTAGGTGAAACTGTTTTAAAATGGGAAGAAGTTCCAAATTCCTTGGGCTATGTCGTTGAAGCTCGAGACAGTAAAGGTAAAGTATTTATTAGTCAAAAAATTACATCAAATAGTTTTGAGATAAAAAATATAGAGCCTGGAGTATATGAACACAGAATTGGTATAATCAATAAATTTGGAAAGGTAGAAAGTTTCACTGAATGGGTTCCGTTCCAAATTGTAAAATCTGTTGTACCTATTTTTGGTTCTCAAAAAGTTTATTTCGCTGGCAGGGACGAAAATACTAAAAGAATAGAAATAAAAGGAGCTGACTTTCTTGAAAATATGAAAGTCTATCTCCAAAAAGATGATGAAAAAATTATTCCTAAATACATTAAAATTAGCCCAGACGGAAAAACTGCAGTAGTAGATTTTAATACTAAAGATATAGCCGAACTAGGATTATATGACTTGGTTCTCGAAAATCCCCGAAGAAAAGTCGCAGTAAAAGCCAAGAATTTTGTTTTTGCAAAAGATAAAGAATTAGCAGAAAAAGTCGCAGCTAAACAAGTTAGGATACAAAATAAAGAAATACCACCCGATTATTATGATACACCTTACTGGAGTACAATGTGGCGTTCAACAATTCTACCTGGTTGGGGACAAGAATACATTGATGACAAAAGTTGGAAATTATATGTATATCCCGTAGTTTTTCTCGGTGCAGTTGGCGCATATGCGAAAGGATACCAGGATTTTTTATCAGCAAGAAGTACTTATTATAGTACAGTTCAAAATAATTTTCTAATATCGACAACAAGCTCAAATGATTTAATTTTTCTTTTCACAAACCAACAAGCAACAGACCAATATAACTCTGCTAAGTCTAAATTAAATCAAATTCAAATTGGTGCTGGTGCTGTTGGAGTATTCGCAATATTTAATATAGTAGATGCCTTTTTATCAGTGAGAAGAAATGTTGCAAGCAATGATAAACAAACTTTACCTATCGGTGAGGGTATTAATTTTAAAGCTAAATCAGAATTTAGAGCGAATGCTAATTTTTTTACAAGACAATCCGAAAATTATCAATCAGTGGAATTTATTCAGACTTTCTAAGAGTATAGTATAAATAAAAATGCTTGTTGTCGAGATACTGAAACTTGACCCTGGTATCTATGAGCATACCTATTCACAATTTTTCAATCCAAGATAAACGCTCATTTGAAAAATTTCTTAATAGATCTACGCAAGATTTATCTGGAACTATTAGTAAAATTATTCCTATAATTCAAAATGTGAAAGATAAGGGTGATGCAGCTGTAAAAGAATACACTAATAAGTTCGATAATTTGGACTTAGATAAATTTGTATGGAATTTAGATGAGGTTACAAATGAATCAATATCTCCTTCTTTACAAAAATCTTTTGAAGTAGCAAAGAAGAATATAGAGGAATTCCATAAATACCAAATTCCTAAATCCTGGACTCAGGAAATATCAGGGAATCGCTTGGGAATTAAATATACTCCCGTTGATTCAGTAACTATTTATGCGCCAGGAGGAAAGGCATTGTATCCTTCCTCAATTCTAATGGGAGCTATACCTGCTAAACTCGCAGGTGTAAAAAATATTCAATTGGCTACTCCTCCTCAGAAAGAAGGAATTCCTCCTGTACTAGCATTTGTTGCAAGGCTGGTTGGAATTGATCGAATCATTACTGTAGGTGGAGCCCAAGCAATAGCAGCATGTGCCTTTGGTACGGAATCCATTCCTAAATCAGAATTTATTGTAGGTCCAGGGAATTCTTATGTTGCTGCTGCAAAAGTTTACTTATCTGGATTAGGTGCAATTGGAATCGAAAGTCCAGCAGGCCCAAGTGAAGTTCTTATCATTGCAGACAATACTGCTAATCCAAAATGGATAGCCTGTGATTTACTTTCCCAAGCTGAGCATGGAGAAGATTCAATTGCAATACTTCTAACTGATTCTAAAGAACTTGCTGAAAAAGTACAAAATGAAATTGAAATAGCTTTTAAAGAAAGAACTAAAAGAATTGAAATTAAAAAAAAAGCGATATATAATAATAGTTACATATTAGTTGCTCCTAATTTGAATGATTGTGTAGATTTCTCTAATCTTTATGCTCCCGAACATTTAGAAATTATTACAAAGGATTATAATAATATTTTTCAAGGGATCTTACATGCGGGCTCTGTTTTCTTAGGAGAATATTCTCCTGTGGCTATGGGCGATTATATTTCTGGAACCAACCATATTTTGCCTACGTCTGGAGGTGCTAGATTATTTTCTTCCTTGGGTGTGGATCATTTTCTAAAGAGAACGACCTTTCAAGAGATTAATAAGGACTCTCTAAAAAAGCTATACCCATATGTTAAGGAAATGAGTGAATCGGAAGGTTTGGATGAAGAACATGGGCATTCGGTTTATTTGCGTACTTTATAAATTCTATGCTGATACTTAATACTAAATTACAAATACAGGAGGCATTAGAAAAATCTTGGTCTCATAAAGATAACATAGGATTTATCCCGACCATGGGTTATCTTCATGAAGGACATTTAACCTTAGTCAGAGAATCTAAGATCAAAGATGAATTAGTAGTTGTTAGTATATTTGTAAATCCTGCTCAGTTTAACCAAAACGATGATTACACTAATTATCCTAAGAGTATTGAAAAAGATATAGAAATGCTCAAATCTGAAGGTGTGGACATACTTTACATTCCTGAAATGGAAGATTTTTATCCAAATTCAGTTCCTAATATTAAAATGCAATTACCAGGTATGATGGATCATTTATGCGGAGCGACTAGGCCAGGTCATTTTGATGGAGTTTTATTGGTTCTATCTAAATTTTTCCATATAATTAAGCCAAATAATTGTTATATGGGATTGAAGGATTTTCAACAATTTAAAATTGTAAAACGATTTGCAGAAATTCTAAATTTTCCTATTGATATTATTGGAATTGAAACAGTACGGGAAGTTGATGGACTTGCGATGAGTTCTAGAAATGCAAGACTTTCTATAAAAGAAAGGGAAGCTGCAAATTTAATTCAACGTTCTCTTAAATTAGGCGAAAAATTAATCAATGAAGGGGAAAGAGACTTACTTTCATTGAAAGAAATTATTTCCGATGTAATTAAAAGTAGTTCCTTATTAAAAATTGATTATTTAGAAATTGTTGATCCAGATACACTTGTGCCAATAACTTCAATGCAAAATCAAATATTGATTGCAACAGCAGTTTTTGTGGGTTCTGTGCGTTTGATAGATAATATCCTAATTGATATGGGAAAAGGCTAATAATTGTCCATATTAAACGAGAAACTACAATCATTTTCAATATCAAAAGAAATTCAAAAAGTAATTTCTTCTACAGGATTGGATCTATATTCCATTCCAGATGCATCCTCTACTTTTATCTCTACTCTGCTTCATCAGGCATTAAATTCAAATTCTACATTTTTAGTTTATCCAACTAATTTAGAAGCGGAAGCGGCTTATAGGGAACTTTTTACTTTTATAGAATCAGATCTTGTTCATTTTTTACCAGGCAATGATACTATCCCTTATGAATATGCTCACATTCCTCCAGATACAAAAAGGGATCGAATTTATACCTTAAGTCAATTATTTTTGAATCAAAAATCTTTAATAGTAACATCTGTTTCAGGCTTTGTTCAAAAAGTACCTGGAAAAGATTTTATTTTTTCAGAATCGATCGATTTTTTAAAAAATACTGAATACGAAATTGAAGATATACTACGTAAATTTATTCAATTAGGCTATGAAAGAAGACAAATTTGTGATCACTTTGGGACTTTTTCAGTCAAGGGTGGTATCATTGATATTTTTCCATCACATTTAAACACTCCAATACGACTTGATTTTTTTGGAGATTTATTAGAAAATATAAAATCCTTTGATCCCGATACACAGAAGTCTATAATTAATTTTGATTCAATTCCCATATACCCTGTAGATGAATATGCATTATCTGAAAAAGAAAGAGAGGCCTATTTTAAACTAATCGAAGAGGATTCTCATTTAATTAGACCAGAAGAAAGAGTGCTTGTTGTAGAAGAGCTTATTCCACTGATTCGAAAAGGTGTTGGAATTTTAGAATATTTTCCGAAGATGAAACCTAATTTAATTTTGGTGAATCCGAATTCAATTAAAGATAAAACCTTACAGATGTTTAGAGAATTGAATTTAATCTACGAATCTAAAAAAGCTGAATACTTACTTGCTTCGCCTAATTCTCAATATTCAACTGACATAGAATATAATTTATTGACTTCTGATCAACAACCAAATACAATTCGTTTGAATCGTCTTCCACCACCTGAGGATAGAATCGATTTAGAAATTCCTCTTACTAAAGAAATACCAGAATTTAAGGGTAAAATTAGAGAAGCTAGAGAATACATTGAAGCTCAATTACAATCAGAAGAACCAAAGACAATTCTCTTAACTTCATCTTTTATTCAACAAACGGATCGACTAGAATCTCTATTTGCAACTCATAAGATACATAGACTTAATAAACAATCAGAAGAACCTCTTCAAGTTATTTTACCCAAAAAGGGAAATACTAATTTCTATATAGCTCTTTCTGAACTTCGTAAGGGTTTTGAAATCCCAGAAATAAATACAATCATTCTCACAGAAAATGATATCTTCGGAAGAAAATACAAAAGAAAAACTCGTTATAAAAAAACAGCTTCTAGTGCAATTGAATCCTTCTTAGACCTTAAAGAAGGAGATTTTATTGTTCATATCAATCACGGTGTTGGACGTTTTAAAAAAATTGAACGAGTAACAGCTGATAATAAACAAAGAGATTTCCTTAAATTAGAATATGCAGGTCAGGCTTGTCTATACGTTCCCTTGGATCAAATATCACTTGTACAAAGATACATTGGTGGATCAGATCATCCCAAACTAGATGCTTTAGGGAAAAGTAATTGGAAGAAAACTAAGGAGAGAGTAAGAGAAGCTGTTGAAAAACTTGCTGAGGATTTAGTTCGTCTCTATGCAAATCGTCTCAAACTGAGAGGGTATTCATTTCCAAAAGATACTATCTGGCAAGAAGAATTCGAAGCGGATTTTGAATATGAGGAAACGCCTGATCAACTAACAGCAATAGATGCAGTTAAAACTGATTTAGAAAGTTCAAAACCAATGGATCGTTTAGTTTGTGGGGATGTGGGTTACGGCAAAACTGAAGTCGCTATTCGTGCCGCCTTCAAAGTTATTATGGCAGGTAAACAGGCTTTGCTACTTTGTCCAACTACAATACTTGCACTCCAACATTATAATACTTTTTCAGATAGGTACAAAAATTACCCAATTAAAATTGGTTTTGTATCGAGATTTAAAACTGTTACTGAAAATAAACATTCTTTTGAATTATATGAGAGAGGTGATTTAGATTTTCTCATAGGGACACATGCCTTACTCTCAACAAAATTAAAACCCAAGAATCTTGGTTTATTGATAATTGACGAAGAACAAAAGTTTGGTGTTAATCATAAAGAAACAATAAAGAAACTTAAAAACTTGGTAGATGTTCTTACTCTAACAGCAACACCTATACCTCGAACTCTACATATGGCTCTTTCTGGAATTCGTGATTTATCAATTATTTCTACACCGCCTAAGAATCGTCAAAGTGTAGAGACTTATGTTATGGAAGAAAATGATGAGGTTCTAGAAAAAGCTATAAGAAGAGAAATAGATAGAGAAGGACAAGTATTCTATCTTTATAATAGAGTTGAAACTATAGAGGCTGAGGCGAACTACGTTTCCAGTTTGGTTCCTGATTTGTCAGTTGGAATTTTACATGGACAAATGGATGAAGAATTTATCGAACAAATTTTATTAGATTTTTATCATAGAAAGTATGATATTCTAGTTACAACAACAATAATTGAATCTGGTATAGATATGCCAAATGTGAATACATTAATCATTCGCAGGGCAGATACATTTGGCTTATCGCAATTGTATCAACTTAGAGGTAGAGTAGGTAGAAGTGATCGAAAAGCTTTCGCTTATTTAATTCACCCTAAGGGAAGAGTTCTAACTGAACAGGCAGAGAAAAGATTAAATACGATCTATGAATACCAAGAATTAGGTTCTGGTTTTAAGGTCGCTATGAGAGACTTAGAAATTAGAGGAGCAGGAAATCTTTTAGGTTCAGAGCAATCAGGAGATATTGCAGAAATTGGTTTCGACCTTTATGTTAGAATGTTAGATGAAGCTATTGCTAAACTTAAAGGATTCGAAACTGAAGTAGAAATTAGAACTTCAATAAATCTTTCTGCAAATTTCTATCTACCTGATGATTACATACCCGATACTAAACAAAAAATAGAATTCTATAAAAAATGGGAAGGTTGCTCTTCTTTAGAAGAATTAGAGATGGTTAAATCAGAAATGATCGACCGATTTGGAGAACCGCCTCCTATTGCAGAAACATTTTTACTATTAGAGAGTATTCGTACAATTTCATCTATTTTGGGAATAGAATCTGTAAATGAAGTAAATGATGAAATAAAAATTAAATCAGGAGCTGATTTTCGAGGTGATCCGAATTCCGTAGTTCGCTTAATTTCTAGAATAAAAGGATTATCTATCCATCCTAGTGAACCTACTGTACTAAGACTGAATGTAAAAGGGCGGAATGAGGATGAAAAATTAACTGCAATTCAAAACCTACTACTTCAAATAGAACCCAGTAAAAAATCAAAAAACAAGATAGACAATTTGACAGATTCTGAAATTCTATCTTAAACGGATAATTAACATGAGAAACTTATTATTATTACTACTGACAATATCATTTATCAATTGCGGCGATGACTCGCAACTTATTGAATCCTTAAATGGTGAGAAAATCACTGTAAAAAGATTTGAAACTTCCTACGAAACGGCCATCGAGACAATGAGTCGTATGCAGAACATTGAAAAGAAAAATCTATTAGAATTTATTTCTAAAGATATTGATGAAGTGCCTGAACAATTTCAACCACTCAACTATCAATTTCAAAAGAAAAATTTTTATGAGAACTATCGTCAGATGCTCATGACAAAATTAGCTGCTGAAAAAAATGGATTTACTTCAAGACCAGACATAAAAGAAATATTGGAGCAAGTTGAGATGCAAACTATTACTCAACTCTTTATCCAAGAACAAGTTGAAAAGAAAATAAAAATCTCAGATAACGAAGCAAAATCCGAATGTGAAAGACTTAGATCTCAAAATAGCCAAGTATCTGGTATGCCAATTGACAAATGCATTATGCTTGGAAGAGGCAATTTAAAAAGAGTAAAATCTCAAGAAGTTCTACCTAAAGTTATGGAACGAATTAAAGAAGGTGTTTCAATAAAACACAATGAGAAATTCGATTTAGACGGTTACTTAAATAACAACATTCTTCCAGGACAAGATAAGATTGATAATGGCGCTGAAGGTTCAACTTCCAGCGAAAGTTCAGAGAAAGAATAAAAAACTTTCTCTGATATTCACTTATCAATATCAATGGATAATATTTTTAATGCTATTCTTAGGAGCATTATAGAATCAATAACAGAGTTTTTGCCCGTTTCATCAACCGGGCATTTGTTTCTTTTTTCCTATTTTTTTCCTTTTGAGGATATAGCTTCTAATAGAGAAGAATTCGAAGACTTGTTCGATATTTTCATTCAATCAGGTGCTATACTTTCTGTATTGGTTCTATACTTTCATAAATTCAAAATTTCATCAATGGATACAATTAAATTTGTATTAGGCGACAAATCTAAGAAATCTGGATTCGATTTTCTTTTATCTATTTTAATTGGTAGTATCCCTATACTGATTATAGGTTTTTTCTTAAAAGATATTTTAGATGGAATAAAATCTAGTTCCTACTTGCTATTGATTTTAGGTACTACTTGGTTTTTGGGTGGAGTTGGAATTTTAATCCAAGAGAGAATATTCAAATCAAAAAACGAATTAGAAGATATCGAAAATCAAAAACGATTAGAAAATTCTCCTGATTTAGAAAATACTAATTCGGAATCAACGCAGATATTATCTCTTAAAAATGCTTTTTTTATTGGTTTTATTCAATGTGTCGCACTTCTTCCTGGTGTATCAAGATCCCTGGCAACTATAGTTGCAGGTAGATCTATAGGATTATCAAGGAAACATGCTGCAGAATATTCATTTTTCTTAGCTGTTCCAGTTCTGATTGCAGCGGGAGTATATAAGCTATATAAATATTGGAGTATAATTGAAGGAGAAAAAATATTTCTATTGCTTCTTGGAAGCTTTCTTTCATTTCTACTTTGTATTTTTGTAATTCGATTATTTTTATCTTATATTAGAAGGCATAGTTTTTCAGTCTTTGGATACTATCGAATTATACTTGGTGTTATAGTATTAATTTTTGCCCTTCGCTGAATTTATAAAGAACTGAAATTTAGTTTAAAATTTCTTTAAGTCTTAAAGCATTTCGGTTGTTGGGTTCTATTTTAAGAACCTTATTCACTAAAAATTTGGCTCTATTTCCCTGATCCAATTTCTTATAAACATCTGCTAAGTTTATAATGTTCTTTATATTCATTGGATCTCTTATGAAACATCTTTCTCCGCACTCTGATGCTAATTTATAATTATGAATCATTTTGGCTGAATAAGACGTGTAGAACAATAGTTCAGTATTGGAAGGTTTTGATTCTAAGGCTTCCATTAAATAGGTTATTGCTAGGTTCCAATTTTTTAATTTAAATTGAGTCTGACCTAATAAGCTTAATACTATATCTTTTTGAGGAGATTCTTGTAATAGAACTTCTTCTAAAACTTGGATGGAATCTTCAAGCTTGCCTAAACGTATTAATTCTTTTCCTTTTTCTAGTTTTTCTTTTGATAAAGAATCAAAATCTAAATTAATTTGATCGTTATCATTGGAATACTTAATTCTTACGAGAGTTATATCATCTGTATATTCTCCTCTTGATTCTATCTTACTTACTAGAGTAGCTAAATTAGCTTCTGATTCCTCAACTAATTCTAAAAATAATTCTTCATTCTCATTTATGATTCTCCTACCTTCGGAATCTAATCCTAATTGAATATCATCTCTTCCGTCTGATCCAATTAATAATACATCCTCATTTCTAAGTTGAAATGTTTTTACATAGAAATGCTCATCGTTATCTGGAAAACCTAATTTTCTTAGTACCAGTTCATTCTCAAGAAAACTTGACTTGCCATCTCTAAACAATACAGTCCATGGATGTTCAGCATTTATATAATACATAAATCCTGTTTGTTCATCAATTACACCTAAAACGATAGAAATTAGCATAGAGCCATTGAAGCTTTCAAATATTCTTTGCAATTCGATAAAAGTTTCTTTTATCCAAATTTCAGGATGTTTATTTTTATTTTGGTCAGCATTGGATCTAGCTAATACTGCATTAAAGACGACTCCTAATACTAAGGCTCCTCCAGCACCCTGGATAGATTTACCCATTGCATCTCCGTTTATAAAAACAGTAAATTTTTTGCCTTTTAGATTTATAGATGATGATATACTTATATCGCCTCCTATTTCATGAGTTTTTTCTTTAAATTCAAAAGTTTTCTTTTGTTTAGTAAAAAATTGTATATTGATTGAATCACTTTCAGCTGAGTTGGTAGATAGAGGATTTAATAAAAGTGATGTAAGGAAATAATCGCCATCCTGTTGTACTTTTAATTTCTGAACTTCATCTAGTGTATTATTTAATTCCTCTGTTCTTTTCGTAACTTTTAACTCAAGATTTTCATTTAGTTCTTCAACTTGGCTATTTAATCTAACAAATCTATTGGCTAAAATAATGGATATACTTAATATTAACGTCATAAAAGCATAACCGGACATTCGTGGTATTACTATGTAATTTCGTGTGCTTAAAACATCTAGGAATGCCGCTGCAATTAAGAATATAAAACCACCAAGCATTAAGATAGCGTCTAAATCTTTTTTAATTGAATATGAAATTAAAATAAAAAATACATTTATGATGTATATAATCCAGGTAGGTTGAACGATGAAATTATTAATTGAATTATAAAATTTAATATCTTGAACAACTAAGATAGCTATAAATGAGCAAGCTAGTATAAGATCAGCAACTTTTAAGAAAATATTATAATGCTTATCGAAGTATTTCCTAAGGAAATGAGTCATGAAGGGAATCATAAACATTAAAACTAAGTATTCCATCGTTTTCATAGTATGGAAACTGAGATTTAAATCATACTTGATTTGATTTCGTAGAAATTGATAAGTGACTAGACTAAATGTAAAAAGTGCAAAAAATAAATTTTCTGATTCTTTCCTTCTCCTTATAAACAAGAATAAAAAATAAAATCCAACGGTCGCATAAACCATTAGTAACATGATTTTAATGTATTCATCTCTAAGTAAGGATCTCTGTAAAATTTCAGATGGACCAATTTCAACTTTATCTTGGTTAATACCAGAATCCTTTTCAAAATACGGTTTTATTTCTATAAATAAATTATTAACTTTTCCTGGAATCAATAAGGAAGTTGGTATTTTATAAATTCTGATTTTATCATAGGCTTCAGCTGAATTATTCTTGAAGTCTCCTGTTGAACCAATCAAAGTTCCATTCCAATAGACTCTATCTTTGTCAGATATAATCCCTAAGCGAATGGAAATATGGGGAGCCTTCCAATTATCAGGAAGTTGTATCCATTTGCTAATTCGAAAAAATTTACCATTCTCTGGAGTTATATTTTCTGAATTTATAGTTCCTGGGACTTTATACACCTGCCATTGGAACTTTGAAAAAGCTTCCCAGTTATCGGGAGTTTTAAATATTTCAGGCTCAAGGTCCTCTTCAGTAAGATAATAAGAATTTGATTGAACTTCCAAGTCAAGGGTGTCTAAATCTACAACTTCATCAAGGTTCTGGATATTTTGAATTTGGAAGCCTTCTTGGCTGTATATAGGGAAGATACTTAAAATAAAAATAAGCGGATTGATAAATGCTATAAGACAATTCCAAATTTTCATGGTTAAACCTAGAATTGTATATAGCTTAGTGATTACAAGTCTTTCTTTTGGCTAATATTTGAAACAGATTTGAAACATTTTAAGCTGCCATAATATTTTGAATATTCTCCTTATTAAAACTTGGATGTTGGTAATTATTAGAATATAATTCATTTAATAAAAGTAAGGCTTGTTTATGATCAGGTTGCCTTAACCTTATTCTTTCAGCTGTATCAATACTCTCTAATATTAGGTTGGATTTTCTAAGTGCTATAGCTTGCAGGTAAATTAATTCTTTACTTTCTGGAAAACATTCTAAACCTCGACTCCAAATTAAAATAGCATCTTCATAATTCTTTAGTTGATACTCTAGTTTTCCTAATAAAATAATTGTTGTAAGTTGTTTTGGATTCAAATTAAGAGAATGTATTAATTCTTTTTTGGCATTTTGATAATATCCTTTTTTTATTAATGTCTTTGCTTTCCTCAGATGATTAAGATAATCAATTGATGGTGGATTTGCTAATTTCAAAACATTTGTGTTTTCAATTTTTAAAATCGAAATGTCATCAGCAAGTTCAGCAGAGTTTTGTAAATCAGATATTGAATCTTCAATTTTTCCATCAGTTTTTTCTAATAATTTTAAAAAATTATTTTCATTTTCATTCATAAACTTATTTCCTTCAGCATCTAAAAAGTATATATCATCTTTACCATCAGTTCCGATATAAATTTTATCTTGAGGTTCTAATTGAAATGTCTCTATAAAAAAATGTAGTTCATTTTCTTTTATACCTATTTTTCTTAAATAGAATGTTTCATTACTAGGAAGAAATGTTGCTTTTCCATCCCTATAAATAATTGGTTGAGGATGCTCTGCATTAAAATAATATAAAAATCCATTGCTGGTATCTACAAGGCCCATTACCATAGAGACAAACATCGATCCATCAAATGTCTCAAATGCCTTTTGTATATCTAAGAATGCATCTTTAAGCCATCTCTCTGGATATTTATTTCTGAAGTTAAGATTTTTTAACCTTGCGAGTAGTGATTCAACTATAACACCTAAAACCAAAGCTCCTCCTGCTCCTTGTATAGATTTTCCCATTGAATCTGAATTGATGAAAAGAATAAATTTCTTTCCTTTTAATTCTATTTCTTCTGTTAAAGTAAGATCACCTCCGATCTGATGCATTTTATTTTTGAATTCAAATTGTTTTTTTTGAAGTGTTTGAAATTCAGTTTTTATAAAAGAATTAGTTTTGCAATTTCGGTGCAGTGGTTTCAGTAATAGAGATGTTAAAAAATAATCTCCATCTTGACTTGTTTTTAATTTCTGTATCTCATTTAATGACTGAGCAAGAGATTGTGTGCGATCAGTAACTTTTAATTCAAGATTTTTATTTAAATCTTCAACTTCATCATTGATTTGAACAAATCTATTAGCTAAAATAAAAGCTTGGAACAAAATATTTCCCATAAATATATATCCTGAGATTCGAGGGATATTCCAAACAAATCTAGCTGCTAAAATATCAATGATAGCGGAAACAACAATGGCTAAGATTCCTATTAATATTAGAAAAGCATTTTTATTAGATTTTCTTGTTTCACGAAATAAAATATATAAGGAAAGAATTAAATAAAGAATCCAAATAGGTTGTATTAGATATCGATTCCATTTATCTAATATTAAAATATCGGAGATACTAAATATAAAAACTATACTTACTAAGGTAAGTAAATCAAGCGTTAGATTTATTTTATTGTAAGTATATCGAAAGAAAGATCTGATGAAATGAGCCATAAATGGTATAAAGCTTGGTAAGCTGCAATATTCCCATTTTTTTAAAATCCAAAATTCAATATCCAGAAAGTATTTACTTTGGCAACGAAGGAATTGATAGAGAACCAAATTGATTGTGAATAATGCAAAAAAGAGGTATTCTTTTTCTTGGGGACGTCGAATAAATAAAAATAGAAAATAGGAAGCAACAGTCAAATAAACTATCAAAAAGCTTAGGCGTAATCCTTCTTCTAGATAGTAGTCTTTATAAATTTTATTACTGTAATCAATATCAATCTTATCTTGAACCAATCCAATTTCATTGGGAAAATATCTTTTCACCAATATCCGAATTTCATTTTTCTTGTTAGTATAAATTAATCCTCTTGGCAAATCTAAAATTCTAATTTTATCATAAGCCTGTGGCTTATTCGATGAACAATCTTGATTTAGATGAATTTCTTTCGCATTAAGCCAAATTCTTTCACAATCTAATATAATTCCCAGTCTTATAGATAAGGCAGAATTAGGATCCCAATGTTCAACAGAAAAATTCGTTCTCAACCAATATAAATCATATTCTGTATCTGTAGGTAAATCTGCTAAATTATATGGAAAATTCACTGGAATCCATAGCATTTCTTTTTCAAAGTTGGAAATTTCAGCTTCTAGATTAATGGATTTTGAATACTGCCAGTTAGGTAAATTTTCTGTGTAGATTGGATTAAAGATCAATACAATAAATAAGATTAATACTTTTCTCATAGTTCTCTCTTTGTTTTTAATTTTGAATCTGTTATTATTAAATGTGTTTAAATAAGATTCTAAAGAAATAGTAGAGGAAAAAGAGTTCTCGATTTATGTATTGGCATCAATCTTGGATGTAAAAACTTAATCCTTGAAAAGTATCATAAATTTATTACCTAAAAATTACCTATATGAATCCAAATTATCCTATCATAAAAATCAAAGATAAAAGCTCTAAGGCTTTTCGTGTTTCAAAAAATCCATGGGTATATTCAGGTGCAATTCATGAAATGGATTCTAATATAAAAGATTCTCAGTTAGTAAGTATCCATGATAGCAAAGGTCAAATCGGTATTGGTTATTTAGATCAGAATGGAAGAATACCGATTCGATTTCTAACATTTTCTGAACAAACTGTTTTTTTTGATGAGAACATACTGATAGAGAGATTGCATTCAGCATGGAATTTAAGATCTAATTTTATCAATTTAAATAATACGAATGCTTTTCGGTTTATCAATTCTGAAGGAGATTTTCTTCCAGGAATGACAATAGATATTTATAATATTTTGGCTGTAATATCTGTAAGTTCAAATTTTGTTAAGAGTTGGATAGAAATTATTCAATCTTTTTTGATGACAAAGGGTATTGAATATTTCGCAATAAAAAATGAAAATAAGGAATTCTCATTTTTAGGAAATCGAAGTATAGAAGAAATTACATTTAAAGAGAATAATTTACGATTTCATTTCTCCATTCTCGATACACAAAAGACAGGATTTTATTTGGACCAAAGGCAAAATCGAAAAAAAATTGAAACCTATGCAAGCCATAGATCTGGCTTAAATACATTTAGTTTCACTGGAGCTTTTGGAATTTATGCTAAAAATGCTAATGCAAGAAATATTCTCAATATAGACAGTTCACAGAAATCTATTGAAATTTCAAAAATCAATCAAGAATTAAATTTTCCAAATGATAAAACTATCGAACATTCTGTATCAGATGTATCATCTTTTCTCAGAGAATTGGAAAAATCAAAATATGATTTAATCGTCTTAGATCCTCCCGCTTTTGCAAAAACAAAAAAATCTCTACCACAGGCCTCAAGAGCTTACAAAGATCTAAACAGAAATGCGTTTCAAAAAATTGCTAAAAATGGAATTGTTTTTACATTTTCTTGTTCGGGATTTATGGATAAAAATTTATTTAGACAAATTATTTTTGGAGCGAGTGTCGAGGCTGGTAGAAAGATTCAAGTCTTAGAAGAATTAGGCCATGGATTAGATCATCCCGTTGATATTTTTCATCCAGAAGGAGAATATCTCAAGGGATTTATTCTAAAAGTAGAATAATTGGAATTAGAAATTTCAATCCCCTTGACCTTTTACTGGGATTCAAAAAATATTGTGCTATTATTATGAAATTCACTTCAATTACATTTGGATTTTTCTTTTTATTAGTTTATTTTCTCTACTGGCAACTTAAGGGTAAATCCAAATTAGTTTTTATATTTCTTGCTTCCCTTTTATTTTATGCTGCTTGGTCTCCTTCATTTGCTATTCATTTTCTAGCTATAGCAATTTTCAATTACATTGCAGTTGTTAAATTGTTTGATTCTCGATCTAAGCTTTTACTATCATTAATTCTTTTTGTCGATCTAAGCAACTTATTTCTATTTAAATACTTTTATCTATTGCTAGACTTTTTTTATAAAATAACCAACATAGAAATCTTTCGTAGTCAGATTTTTAATTCTTGGCTTGAGCAGAATACGGGCTCTTCATCTATATTTCTACCTCTAGCAATAAGTTTCTATTCATTCGTTTTTATAGCTTATGCAGTGGATGTTTATAAAGGTAAAATTGAAGAAAAGGAAGGATTTTTAGAATATTTTACTTTTATCTTTTACTTTCCTCACCTTGTTGCAGGACCAATTATCCGTCATAGTGATTTCTTTTATCAAATTAAGAATCTTATCATACCTGATCCAATTAAGATTACAAATGGATTGTATTTAATCTTGCAAGGAATGCTTAAGAAATTAATTATTGCTGATAATATTGCTCCAATCATTCAACCAATCTTTGCAGACCCTAATTCATTTAATTCAAGCTCTGCCTGGATTGCTACAATTGGATATTCAGTAAGAGTATATTGTGATTTTTCTGGTTATACGGATATCGCTAGAGGCTTATCTAAGCTTCTAGGTCTGGAACTTCCTGAAAATTTTCTTGCACCTTACCTAACAACCAACGTTCGTGACTTATGGAAAAAATGGCATTACACTCTTTCTACATGGATTCGAGATTATATCTATTTTCCTTTGGGAGGTTCAAAATCTTCTGAATTAAGAAATATCTTTAATCTTACATTGGCATTTACAATTGGTGGACTTTGGCATGGAGCAAATTACACATTTTTAGTATGGGGAGCATGGAACGGATTTGTTATAGCTATTGAAAGAAGATTATGTTTGGTTCTTCCTTTCTTAAACTCATCATTAGAGAAAGGGATAAATTGGAAAGAAAACATTCGTTACTTTGCTTATCTACTTCTTGGATTTATATTTACTCAATGGGTTTGGTTGATAGGAACTTGCTTTTTTAATTCAGAAAATATAGAAATATCTTTTCAAATGATTTTATCTATGCATAGCTTTCAATCTGGCAAGATGGCAACAGGATCAGAGCCTGTGGGATATGCTTTTGTAATGACTCTCTTTTTTAATTTTTTACAAAAGAAAAATTGGGAAGGATTTGGAAGCAGTAAACTAGGGATTCTTTCTCTTTTTATATTTTCAATTTTTTCTTTATTGATATTAGGCTTATTTACACCTGAAGGAGCAGAATTTATTTATTTCCAATTCTAAAATATATGAAATCTAAAATAATATTTTTTCTACCAATACTTCTCGCCATGTTTCTTTTTTCCTTTGATAAGATCTTTTCATTGGAAATTGTAAAAAAATATACTATCCCTTGGAAAAAGATAGAAATTCTTTTTTATGAATCTAAGGATGATCTTTTTCAAGTTTTAAAGACAAATTATCCAAAACACAAAACGAATAACGAAAATATAGCATTAGTTTTAGGATCATCTCGATCTGGAGAATTCGCATACAAAGATATTCAAAAAGTTTTTAAGCAAACAGCTGCCTATAATTTTAGTGCACCCCTAGCTGGTCCAATTTTTCACTACTACTGGCTAGAAAAAATTTCAAATGAAATACCATTGGAATTTGTTATTTTAGAAGCAGATCCAATTATGTTTAGCAAAAATAGTTTAAAATATACTTTAAATTATTCCCTGGACTATGAATTTGTTTTCAAAAATTCTAATTTCCTTCCTAGGAAAGAATTGAATCCCATGTCTGCAGAAGGGAAGGGAATGAGCTGGGATGAAGTTGAGACATGGTTAAATAAGAATTTATTTTATGTATATAAATATCCCCCAGATCCTAATTCTATAAAAGATAATAACAAAGAAGCCATGTGGATACAAGATGGTAATCTTACTATGGTTAAAGGATATGATTATAAATTAAATTTTCATGAAACTGTGATGAAAGCGAATCGGATTGAGTACGGAGCTATACCTAATCAGATATTTCACCAAGGGGATGAGAGTTTTATTGAAAAAGATGCAAGAAACATGTCCAAAATTTATTTCGGAAATAAATTTATTCCTTCAACAACACAAATATTATTCTTCAAGAAAATTCTAAAACTTCTATCCGATAAAAATATTCCTGTAATAATTTATTGGCCAATAGTGGCACAACCTTTAAGGGATGATATGGAAGAAAGAGGATTGGTTGATCAGTATAAGAATTTTATTAGTAAAGAGATTGATTTACTAAAAACACAGAATTCGAACTTTAAATCTTATCTAGTAGACCCTCAGAATTCTAGCAAATTAAAATGTAGAGCATTTGTAGACAGCGTTCATTTAAGTGGGGCATGTTACCAAGAATTATTTTCGCTTTTTGGGGATAGATTTAGAAACTAAATTGGGATTGGTCATTTTCTTCAATGCCTTAGAGTAACGTAAGAGGGCTTCTTCGAATACTTGACTTTTCTTTTTGTAATTTTCCATATTAATTTCGGGAATTAATGGAACTACGTTTCCACTTTTTTTTATATTTTCTAATTTCTTTTTAAGATTTAAATATCGCTTAGTCCAGTAGGTTTTTGCTTTTTCACAATTTTTCATTCTGGTAGTAATTTTTTTATAGTTTAATTCTTTAATCCCTTTTGGATAACTACTTAGTATTAATTGAATTTCCACAGAGTTGCATAGCTTTCTTGCTTCTATCTCTGATATCATTTGAATCTCCCGAGCACCATATATTTCAGGTCAATACGTAGAACTCATTTGTAAATCAAAAAAAAATAAAAACACCATTCGAATATATTAATATTTAAAAATAATAATACCTATTTCATCATTCTTTTTTTCTTCAATATAGGTCCCTGCCAAAATAACCTAAATAAAATAAAATTTGTTATTACCATCGTAAAACTTAAGAAAATGGAATGTGTATATAAATGTTTATAAATGTATTTAAATTTTAATGATTGTTCCGTTAATAACATAATTGTGTATATAGATGAAAAACTAAATAAGATATTGAAAAAGAAAAAAATGGAACTAGTCTTCAGTAACCAAAGAGTCTCATTCATTTCTAATTTGAATTTATTATAATTGTATAAGATTTTATCGTAGTTGTTTGATGAAAATTTCTTATACTGATTGCTGAGTTCAGCTAATTCTGTTTTATCAATATTTTTATCTAAAATAACAATATCAAAATCTAAGGTTCTATTGTATTTTTCCCTTAAATTTTTATCGGAGAGAACTGTATATGCTCTGGTAAACTCTAAAATAAACATATTCCATTCTTGGTTTTCAGAATAAATTCCATGTTGGGAATAAGAAAAAATACCATCTATATATGCTTGTTTTATCTGCTCAAATGTAGCATCAAAAGGAACACCTAATGTTTCATAAAAAGTTTCAATATTTCCAATAGCTTTTGACATTCTAATTCGGCTTTACAATACCCATATTTTTAATATTTTGACCTTATGCAATCATTACTTAAGTCTAATCCAACTGAAACTTCCTTAAAGGAATCAGATCAAATTCCAGCCTTAGGAAGGGTTTATGTAGAAACCTATGGTTGTCAAATGAATGAATATGATACGGGAGTAGTTAAAGGGATCTTACAGAAAGAATCTTATGAAATCGCCCAGTCAGTGGAAGAATCCGATTTAATTTTTTTGAATACCTGTGCCATACGTGAAAATGCACATGCTAAAATTTATTCCAGACTCCAGAGCTTAGGATATTTAAAGAAAAAAAATCCCAATTTAGTCATCGGTATTTTGGGTTGCATGGCTCAGAATTTAGGCGAGGATTTGTTTAACCAAGATCTTCCTTTGGATTTAGTTGTAGGACCTGATAATTATAGAAATCTTCCAGAAATTATCAATGAAATAAGAAGTAAGGGTCAAATTGCTCCCTACCAAATGACAGCTCTCTCTCGTACAGAAACTTACGATGACATAGAGCCACAGGTGATTAATGGTATCCAAGCCTTTGTTACAGTTATGCGAGGCTGCAATAATTTTTGTACTTTTTGTGTTGTTCCTTACACAAGAGGAAGGGAAAGATCTAGACCGATTCAATCTATCGTAGATGAAATAAATTCCTTAGTTAACCTAGGTGTGAAACAAGTTACACTTCTTGGTCAAAATGTTAATTCTTATAATCATGAGGGAGTTGATTTTGCAGGCCTAGTAAAAGCAATTCTAGAGAATAGTAAGATTGAAAGAGTTCGATTTTCCTCACCGCATCCAAAAGATTTTCCAATGCATTTGATTGAACTCATGGCAAAAGAAGAACGATTTTCTAGTAATATTCATTTACCCTTGCAAGCAGGTAATTCAAAAGTTTTATCTGAAATGAATCGTAGTTATACGAAAGAAGAATATCTAGATCTCGTAGGTCGTATCCGAAATCTTATACCTCATGTCGGATTGACAACAGATATAATTGTTGGATTTCCTGGCGAAACAGAAGAAGAATTCCAAGAAACTTTGGAAGTTGTCCAAGTAGTTGGCTATGATATGGCTTTTATGTTTAAATATTCTGAAAGAGAAGGAACTATCGCTCAGAAGAAATTACCTGATACTGTATCCGAAGAAGAGAAGTCTGATCGTTTAACAAGACTAGTAGAACTTCAGACATCAATTTCTGCAAAAGTGAACCAAGAAAAGATAGGCCAAGTTTTTTCTGTTCTAGTTGAAAACACTTCCAAGAAAAGTAAACAGGATATTTGCGGTAGAACACCTTGTGGTAGAATGACTGTATTTCCTATCCCTCATGGAGAAGCTAGTGAATGGATTGGGACCTTAGTCAATGTTAAAATCACCCAAGCAACTTCTGCGACTTTGAAAGGGGTTTGGGTAGGTTGAAGCTTGGCTCAAGATCTAAGGAAAGTTCGCCTCTCATCCGTTAAAGACCTTCCTGATGGTTTTTCTATATCTACAGATAAAGTAGGAATCTTATATCGTTTAAAACCTCCCATACTTGATCTTTATATATTTAAAGAAATACTTAGTCCTTTTTTAGTAGCACTTTCATTCTTTACGATGATTTTTATGGCGGTTGCCATTCAGAAAATGATAGGTCTCTTTATTGGCAAAGGGATTGATTTCTTTAAACTCCTAGATTACTTAGGATATATTTTAGGCAACACTCTACCTATGACTATCCCTATGGCATGCCTAATGAGTGGGATCATGGCTGCGGGTAGACTTTCAGGTGATTCTGAGATAACTGCTATGCGTTCTGCAGGAATTAGTTTTCCTCGAATCTATTTCAATTTTTTATTTTTTGGTTTCTTAATGACTCTCTTAGTTGGTTATTTAAATTTTTATCTTGGTCCAGAGAATACTCGTAAGATGAAAGATTTTAATAATTGGATTATGACTTATAATCCTCTGCTTGCAATAAGTCCTGGTCAATTCAGTGGAGACGCAACCAAAGAACTATTGGAAAAAAAAGGAAGAACCATGTATTCGGGTGGAATCGATGAAGAGAATGGTGATATTCTCGGGATTCAAATTCGAGAGTGGGAAGTTTTTGCTGAAGGAAATGATTTTATTAACTTCAATGATTTAGTGATCCCAATGGGTGGATCACGTATGGTTCAGATCATTAACGCCAAGAAAGGTGTATTGGTTGAGAAGCTCAACGAGGATGGAGTCTACGAAAAATCTATCCGACTGAAAGAAGGATTTATTATTGAATGGAATGAAGAGAAGACGGGTTTTACTGTTACAAATTTTATTGATGGTGAGATGGATTATAACGTTCCAGCTAAGGAACAAAAACCAACTCTACAGATTAATGTGAAGCCTGAAACATTTTCCATGCCCATGCTTTTCCAAGTTAGGGATAGTATACAATCAGAAGGTTTGGAAAATATCCCAGGTCTAGAAATTCTAAAAG
This sequence comes from Leptospira sp., assembly GCA_009991425.1. Taxonomy (GTDB): domain Bacteria; phylum Spirochaetota; class Leptospiria; order Leptospirales; family Leptospiraceae. Next base: position 11,302 of record JAACWH010000035.1, on the reverse strand, counting down.
AATATGGGATCTCGATTAAAGGTGTGGGTGGACTAAAGCAGATGGTAGAAAAAATGAAGATCGATTTGATTATGGCCTCTCAATCAAATACAATGTCTACTTCTGAATTAACCCAACAAGTGACTTTATTCACTCAATTGAATGAGCTATTGACTGAATCCAAGAAAACACTGACTTCTTTTAATGTCGAGATCCATAAAAGAATCGCAACGCCGATTTCCTGTCAGATCTTTTTCTTTCTCTCTTTCCCACTAGGTTTGGTTGTGAAGAGGTCTGGAAAAGGAATGAGTTTTACCCTAGCGGTTGTCTTTCTTTTGATTTACTATCTTTTTTATATCTTTGGAAGTGGTGTATCCTACAAGGAGGGCGTTCCTGATTGGATCGGTCCTTGGTCAGCAAATCTTGTTATCGCTACTATTTCATTGTATATAATGATCACACGAACCGATGCAAAATTTCCGGCCCCAGTCCAAAGGTTTTTAGATAAAATTGCTGTGGCTAAAGAAAAATCCGCGGTAAAAATTACTTCCATTCTAAAAAGACATAAAAAAAAATAATTGCTTTGTGATTTCTATAGAAAAAGTGTTTGAGAATTCTAGCTTATTGCTACAAGTTATAGTTATATTTTAAGGAGATTTTATTTTGAAGAAGTCTGTAATTTGGAATATATCCTCTCAGGACAAATTTCCACTAGAAATGTGGAAGCATCCTAAACTCACTATAGAACTCAAACATCTGTCTTTGTCCGAGTCGACTAATTTAGTTGTTTCAGACCAAGAAATCAATATTTTTTATCTTCGAGTAAGTTCGAAAGAATGGAAAGATATAAAAGAGAAATTCTTAAAGAACTTTGAGCTTCATCCTTTTATTTCAATAATTATTATTTCAACTCCAGATGAACCGGATGCTATTTCTAAAGAATTACTTTCTAAATCTAAATTTTTAGTATTAGAAAACCCCATACATCTGAGAGAGCTTCGAATCATTTTGGATCGAATCATCCAAGTCGAATTTTACAAAAATGCAGCTATGGAAATTGGAAATGGATGCCTAGCAAATGTTGGATTTTTCGAGGGAGTGTTTTCTCTTGCACATAAAGAATATGAATCCAAGGAGCATGAGGCGGAAGCCCTACGTTCTATTTTAGATTACGAAGAGAAAGTTAAAATCAACCAAGACGAAATAAATATCGCAATGGAAAAAGTGAATGAACTAAAGAACCTTGAGCTGATAGAACTTCATGATAGAATTCGGGCTGGAGAACTTTTAGATCAAATGCGGGAAAATGAATTAAAATCAGTCATTGAAGAAAAGAAGGCAACAGAAAGAGCCTTAGAATATTCTCGGATAGAAGAAATCAACCAAGACAAAATCATCCAAGCTCAGGATAGATTGTTTTCTTATACAGAAAAAGAAATTTTAGAACTATTAGAAGAAAACAAAAAACTAAAAAAGCAATTGGGATTGTCCTAATTAATAATCCTTCATAACTTTTTCAGCAATAGATTCATATTCTTTGGAATCTTTTCCATATTGAACTTCTGCATAACTTAGAATATGTGATTTCTTTTTTTCTTTATATTCTTCTGCGATGAATGTCTTTTTATTTTTTGCAGCACCGATTTCCATTTTTTCAAAACAATGGGCAAGCAACCGATGTGGCTCGCTTTCCGTTTTAAATTTTGCATCCAAAGCTATGTATCTAGTTAAGATATCAGCAACTACTCCGTAATTTCGAAATGCAAATTGGTGTTTCGCATATTCTCTGTAGAGTCCGGCCTTTAATTCTAAATAGGCTTGGCTTTCTTTGATTTTTGGATTTTCTATCTTATCCAAGGAAGTCATTGATCTTACAAGATATTGCAAGGATTGGTTTCTGCCTTCATTTGATATTTTTACGAGATCTTTATTTTGGGCATCTTCTCTTGCATTTTTTTGCCAATCGTATCTATCTTCTGGATGAACTTCCATAGTAAATTCTTCTTTTTTTTTCTCAACAAAATCCTCTGCATTTTGGAAAATACCTACTGCTGTTTTATAATCCTCTAAGGCCTCATTGAATTTTTTTCTAGAAGATGATTCATCAATGAAATCCAGAATTTCTAAATTTTTAATAGTATCAGTTGAGGAGCCCCAACCTGAATCAGGGACTGATGAGTCTGGAACCATTAGTTCTATTTTATTTTTACTTTCTGCAATTGCAGGAAAAATAAGTAAGAGGAGAAGTAAGGATAATTTCTTAAAGTTCATAACTACTTATAATTTCGGTAGATTTCGAAAAAGCTTTAACTTGCTAATATCTCGAAATCCATCAATTTGACAGATATGAATATACCTATCAAAAGAATGGAAAAGGTCAAAAATATAGTTCTTATTGCCCATGACAATCGTAAGAAGGACCTTTTAGAATGGGTTCTTTACAATAGAGGAACGCTCTCTAGACATCGATTATTTGCAACAGGAACTACGGGAAAGATTATCCAAGAAAAGGCAGATCTTCCTGTGCATCGTTTTATATCCGGACCGCTTGGTGGAGATCAACAAATTGGTGCAAAGATTGTATCTGGTGAAATCGACTTTATGGTATTCTTTTGGGATCCTCTGACTGCTCAGCCACATGATCCAGATGTAAAAGCCCTTTTGAGAATTGCAGTTCTATATAACGTTCCTATGGCTTGCAACAGATCCTCTGCAGATTTCGTAATTTCATCTAGCTTAATGGATGAGGCGTACAACCGAGTAATGGTTGATTATGAATCAAGAATTCCATTTGTTGAACCTAATAAAATTTAAAATTAGATTCGTCCGCAATACAGCAATTCAGATTTAACACCTAATACTCTTGCTGTTATTTGATGGCGTTCTTTAAATTGGCGAGAAAGTATTAAGGAGACAATATATTTTGATGCAAAGGAAAAAGCTGCTTTAAATTCAATGCTATCTTCCAGTAATGCGCTCTGATTTTCTTTATGGAATAGATGAGTATGTCTAAAGAATGAAAAAGGTCCCTGAATCTGGGTGTCCTGAAATAAAACATTCTTTTCATATTTTGTATGTTGAGCTATCCATTTGACTTTAATCAAAGGAAAAATGGGAACCATCATAACGGCTCTTTCATCTATCTGAAGTGATTTAGGTTTTTCCAAGACGTTTATTCCTGGAACAGAAGCAACTAAAGAATCAAAACCTTGTTCTGATTCATGGAAATGAAACAAATTGTCTACACTTGTAGAAAATCTAGACTTACATACGAAAGTGGAAATACTATCCATATAGGATATAGACTCATGTTTCATTGGATAAAAGAAATTTTTAAGAAAGAAAAACCAAAAGAAATACTATTTTTCTCTGATAAAGCGATACAGTTTCTAATTAAACATTTCAAAGGCTTAGCCCATGGTTCAGCATTGATTTTTCAAGTTGTTCGAGATAAGAAAGGCAAGGGACTTGTTCAAGTAGGATTTGATAAAGTAGAGCCAGAGAACCTTATTGATCTTCAAAATGGCATTCCCATTAACTTTAGAAATCAATCTAAAGAAATTTTAGAAGGCAGTGGAGTGGATTTAGATGAGAAAGGAAATTTTTTAGTTTATCCCCGAATTGATTTAGAAGCTAAGAATAGTCCTAATCCACAGATATTAATTTTTGTATCCAATAAGAAAATTCTTTCTAATGATTCAGAGCTTTCTTATGGAGCTTGGGAGAAATCAGAAAAAGTTCTTAAACCATTTCTAATAGAAAGCTTATTTAAAATCAAAGCAATTGAATCCATTTATATAGAACAGTATAGAATACAGATTGAACTAAATAAAAAACAGACCTGGTCAAAATATGAAGAAAAAGTATCGGAGGTGATTTTGCACTATTTAGAAGGCTTACCGAAACCTTTAAAGATTACAACTAACGTTTCTTGACTTTTACCTTTTCTCCTGTTGCAAACTCTCGTTCCCAATCTTTAAGTTCTGGATGAACCAGTGAAATATAATCCCCCAATTCCAATATTTTGGATGAACCTAATGATTTGCTTCCTCGGTAAAATTCAACAATGGATTTAGAATTTAAGCCATTTCGTTTTCCTAAATTTACTATAACACCATTGTTTTTTATTTTTAGGATTTCACCTTCAATAGGATAGAGTTTTTTAAATTTTGCTGCAAATGCTGATGTAATATAGGATAGAGAACCTCTTCCTTTACCTCGAATCTTAATAAGATCGGAATATTTGCCTGTTAGTCTATCGTAGCTTTGTAATTCAACTTGAAGCGAATTTTCATCTTCGTTTAATTTACCAAAAACAATGAATCGAATATCCGAACCATATAAAGAAGATTCATTTATTTCAAAATGTATAGAGCTATGATAAGGATTCCAGGAGGACTTATTTCTAGATTCTAAAAGGGTGCGAATGGATTGTTCTTCCTGCTCGCTTACCAACCGAATGCCTTCGGTATTGGATAATAATCTTTTTAATGCTGATTGTATAATATGCCCAGACGAAATATGTGATTGGATTCCAGCTTTAGGTGTCAGATCCATAAGTAATACTTTGGGACTAGTGGAAGGGTTAATAAAACCTAAACCTGGACCTTCTGGGAAAAGGTATCCCTCTTTGTATTCTAGGTTTTTTTTGGAAGATAATACAGTCTTTTCTAATCGATTCTGCAGTTTAAAGTTATTTGGATCTTCTTTTACCAATCGTATTAAGGTGTTAATATAAGCTGTGAAATCGTTTATTTTATAATAATAATTTTCAAGAAGACTTTCTGTTTCGGGTGAGTGTGGGCTTAGATCATTTGCTCTTAGCAAATGAAACAAAGAAGATTCATAGTACAAAGAGTTCATCTCAGACTTATGCCTTTCAATCCTATATTTGCCCAAGGACTTTCGAAGAGGTGATTCTTCAGGTAGATGCTTAATTGTAAAATTCTCAGCTCCAAATCTAATGATCTCATCTGTATCTTTGGATTGTAGAGACGATTTCCATAAATCAATAGCAAGCTGAGTATCCTCAGAACTGAGTGCAGTTTGTTCAGATAATATGGAAGCGAGACTTAGCATTACTTCATAATTTTTAGGATTGAATTTAAGAATTTGTTTAAATAATGAAATTGCTTCCTTTCGTTCATCTTTTCCTTTCCAAATAAGAAGCTTTGCCTTCCAATAAATAATCTCTTGGTTTTCAGGAGAAAGAGTAAGTGCATTTTCGTATGCAGACAGACCTTTTTGGTAAGAACTATAGCTTTCCTTAGACGAAGGATCAGAATCATAACTTAGGATGGTATAGTATTTTCCCTTAATGAAAAAACCATTGTATTTCTCTGGATTTTTATTTATAAGAGATTCCGATATACCATTAACTTTATCCAATTGGTGTGTAGTTAAATATAAATAAGCTAATCTTTCTTGAAGATCATAATCTAAATTTATCTTCCTAGATAAAGTCTCTAATTTATGAATTGCAAGTTCAGGCTTCCCCATTGCTTGGAAAGTTTCAGCTAAGGCAAGATGTATAATAGGATTGTTATTCGTCTTCTTTAATGCTGCTTCTAAATAGTTTCTTGAATCTGTAAATTTATTTTCTTGAACCAAAACTCTTCCAAGACCCGCAATTGCTTCAGGATCATTAGAAACTAATTTTAGGCATTTTTCGAAAGAGACTCTTGCATCTGGGATCGAGCCTAAGGCTAATGAAGTTTTTCCATATCCTAACAGAGCTTTGGAAGAATTAGGATTTTGTTGCTTAGCTTGTAGAAAGTGTAAGAGCGCTTTTTTATAATTGCCTTGGTCGTAGAGACGATTTCCTTCTTGGATTTCCTCAATGGTTTCCATCGAATAAATATTGTTTGGTGTGATAAATAATCCAATTAAAAGTAAAATTGAAAAATATACATTCATTGCATTAAAATGAAATTTTATTGGATAATTAAGGAACAAAATAACCTCCCTGTGTTTTTCCACCAAAATCTCTGTATTTCACATCTAGATTAAATGGAATCCATTTCTCACTTAAGAAAGATTTTACTTCTGTTTCATAAGAAATCACATAACGTAAATCTAATTGAGATTTGATTGTATCATAAAGATTTCCATCTTCGCCGTTTCTAATAATGGATAACTGACCACCTGTTTCTTCTGCAAGATATTTCCAAGATTCATCTTCAGAATCGGGTTGATTTAATAATATAGGATAGATTTGAATTCCATTAACTTTTGCAAATTGAACTAATGATTGCAATGAATACTGTTTAGAAGAGTAGGGACTATCGCCTGAAGTTAGGTAGATTACTGCTCTTGGTCCAATTTCATGAGTTAAATTTTGGATTGCAGAATGAATAGTTTTACCTGGAAAGGAAATAGTTTCCGGACTGGAATTTCTTATAGCATGGTAAATTGTATTTTTTGAATAGCTGAAAGGAAGAATTTTAGTCGCATCCTTACCTGAACGATATAGCTCAACCCGATCATTTTTTGTTAGCTTATTAAAAAATGGATCTAACTCATTTTGGAAAAATGTTAAATTATCATGAAATGCATTCGAGTTTTCAAATGCTAGAGAAACTGTAATTTTTTTATCTACTGTTCTAAGACTTTTCAAATCAATAAGAAATTTATCGTTTTGATTTTCAACTAAATGGAAATCTTCTCTTTTTAATCCAAGAATATCTTGTTGTCTTCGACTTTTAACCCTTAGGTAAATTGCTATGCTTGGAAAATAAGAAGTATCAACTTTTTCTACTTCGAGGCTTAGATTAGAAAGCAAGTAGGTTTTAGGTGCAAATATATCTATTCTATGACGGTTGTTATCCGATAGAAAAAGGTAGCCATAATTATCTATTTTAGATGAAAATGGTCTGTCGACATTTCGTATTTTTCCTTTTCCATCTTTGAATTTTTCCAATTTTTTCCATGTATCACTAATGGGATTGTACATCAGCAGACCAGCTATTTCATCAGAAACATAAATTTGATTGTGGATGAATTCTAGAGATCTGGGTTTTTTGAAAAGAGGAGAGTTAATCTCATTTAAATAGTTTCCTTCTTGGTCAAAAATCACAATTCTCTTTTGTTTCTTATCTATGGCGTAGAGTTGGTTTTTATGAAAATTCAAACCCATAGGATAGGCGAGGGTTCCTTTGCCTGAATTCCCAAAAGCAAACAATGGTTCTAATTTAGATGACCATTTTAAAATTCTATGATTTCCTAAGTCTGATATATAAAGATTTCCTTGAGGATCTCTTGTTATACCAGAGGGACCACGGAACTGATTTAATCCCGAACCTGTTTCTCCAATTCGCGATTGAAAGATTCCTTTTTTATTAAAGATATAAATATAATCCGATGGAAAATCAGCTACATAGAATTTACCTTTATAGTAATCCATCGCAACTGGTCCTTTCATTTGCCTTGCGAAACCACCTTGGCTGACCCAAACTGGATTAAAATTTGGATCTAATTTAACTAAGTTGGTAGTGCCAAATGAAAGTATATAAATGTTTCCTTCTTCATCTATTTCGATATCTACAGGATTGCGAAATCTAAATCCACGATTTTCATCTCCAAGAATGGAACGAAAGAAAGTTTTGTCATTGATTGATAAATTATTTCCACCAATTTCAAGTCGAAGGAATTCAATTCGATTTTTAAGAATGCTATCAGCTGGTTTCAATTTTTGAATTTCTTCCAATTCTTGTAAGGAAGCAGACCAATCACCTGATTGGTAGAGAGACCTAGATAAATAGAGTCTTGCTAAGGAGAAATCTTCTTTCTCTGAAATTACTTTGAGAAATTTTTCCCTTGCAAGATTGTATTCTCTGGCATTATAATGGAGTAGTCCGTTCTGAAAATTTTTATAGGCTCTTTCTTCTCCCGTTTTAAATTTAGGAAAATCCAACCCAAGAAAGAGAAGGCATAAAGACACTATAATCCCTATTCTGTAATGAGACATAATTTCAATACTCCTTGCATTCTTTTCTAGGTCAAGCTATTTAAATGATCGGAACATCCATCTAAAAGCCAAAGGACTGCTTATCTTGACAGGGCAGTTAAATTCAAAAATCTGGTTTTTAAACCATGAGCATTGAAAATCTACCATCTGAAGTGAAAAGAAGACGAACTTTTGCAATTATTGCTCACCCAGATGCTGGTAAAACCACACTTACAGAAAAATTACTGCTTTATGGGGGTGCCATCCAATTAGCTGGAATGGTTAAAGCCAAAAAAGACCGAAAGACTGCCACTTCCGATTGGATGGCAATGGAAAAGGAAAGAGGGATTTCCATCAGTTCCGCAGCCTTACAATTTGAATACAAAGATCATGTTCTCAATTTACTAGATACGCCAGGGCACGAAGATTTTTCTGAAGATACATATCGTACTCTAATGGCAGCTGATACTGGTGTTATGGTACTGGATGCAGGTAAGGGTGTTGAGCCTCAGACAATTAAACTCTTTAAAGTTTGTAGAGATCGTGAAATTCCAATACTAACATTTATTAATAAAATGGATAGACCTACAAAAGATTTATTCGCTTTATTAGACGAGATTGAAAAAGTCCTTGGAATTGCAGCCATCCCTTTGGTTTGGCCATTAGGAACTGGTCCTGATTTTAAAGGTGTTTATTCACTGATTGATAAGAAATTATATTTATTTGATAAGTCTCCTGGTGGTTCCAAGAAGGCCGCTTTTCAAATGTCAGGTGTAATGGATAAGACTTTAGATGATAATTACGACACGGAACTTGTTCAAAAATTTCGAGATGATATCGAACTGATAGAAGGTGGTCTGGGCGATTTTAAGAAATCTGATTTTCTGGAAGGAAAATGTTCACCTGTATTCTTTGGATCGGCAGTTAATAATTTTGGAATTGAAATCTTCTTGGAACACTTCTTAGGACTTGCACCAGCACCCGATCATATTCCTCTTTCTACTGGTGAATTTCTTGATCCAGTTGGATCTCCATTTTCGGCTTTTGTTTTTAAAGTTCAAGCGAACATGAACAAAATGCACCGTGACCGCATAGCATTTATTCGTATAACTTCTGGGGTATTTGAAAGAGGAATCCAAGCTATTCACAATCGCTTAGATAAGCCAGTGAAACTAGCAAGTTCTTTTGCATTCTTTGGTCAGGATAGAAACACAGTTGATGTTGCATATCCTGGAGATATCATTGGTGTGATCAATCCAGGAACTTTTCAAATTGGTGATATTCTTTCTACTGGTAAGGCACCCGAACTTAGACCCTTACCAGTTTTTGCTCCTGAGATATTCGGAACTCTTTCCTGTACTGATACCTTATCACTCAAAGGCTTCAAGAAAGGATTGGAGCAATTAGCTGAAGAAGGAATCCTTCATCTTTTTTCTTCAAAGTCGATTGGTTCAGGGAATCCAATTGTGGGAGCCATGGGTCGATTGCAATTTGAAGTTTTCCAAAGAAGACTATTAGATGAATATAAAGTCGAGACAAATTTGACTGCATTGCCTTATGGAGTCTCTCGTTGGATTCGTGTTGAGGATATTCCCAAGCTCCCATCATCAGCAAATCTTGTGGTAGATAAGAACCAAAATGCTGCCTTACTTTTTGAATCTGAATGGGATATGAATTATTTCTCCAAGAACCATCCCGAGATTCTGCTCAAAGAACACCCAAACCTCACTAAATAAAAAAAGCGGCAGTGTCGCCACTACCGCTTGAGACTTTAGGTGTATTAGCAAAATCTCTCAATATTGCCATATTTATTACACGAAAAAAAATCAAAATTCCACAGTGCTATTATTAAATAATTTTCATTATTGGGATATACTAATAAAAAAAAGCGAAAATTATATATTTAGAAGTAGAATTGTGATACTATAATAATTCTTTCTATCCAAAACTAAACAAATCAAATTTAGATTCTATTTGAATAAATTGTTTAGAAATCATCAACTTCCCATAATCAATCTTATGTCACATTAGTATTATGTTTCATAAAATTGGATCATGGGAAGAAACCTTCCCAAAACCTAGCTTGCCTTTTTCTGCTTTCTAAGTTCTGGCAAGGAAGCGAAATAATTCTCTAATGCTTGTCGAATAATCTTTTGATTATTCAATTTTGGGTCATTTTCTTTTAATTCTTCAAATACTGAAATCCAATTTTCAGGTAATGAAAAGTTAATAGCTTTGTATTGACCTAGGAATTTTTTTCTTCCTGCCATTCGTGAAACCTCCTTTTCTGAGATTTCCAAAACGGTCGAATTAGTCTTTTGCTCTAAATCATTCATGGATACAAAAAACTATACAGATTTTGCAACAGTTCTGTCAACCAAAAAAATGTACAGTTTTTAGAAAAAAATTCACTTATCTGTGATTCTCTGGAATGGTAGACATAAGCGGAAAAAGTCAAAAATCAAAAGATTCCAAAATTTGCATTTTCCGATTTATGTCCCTTCGTTTACTCTGTTACTTCTTTTTTGGGCTTTTTCCCGCAATATACGGTATAACTTATCGGATAGTAAAGTCCATAAGTTATTACGGTTAGCAATCCATTCACAAATGAATACTGAGTTTCAACGGCAAGGACTGTTCTGTCCTGGCATATTTGTTCAGCAGAATATTCTCTGGTCTGTGCAATTCCATACAGGAAAAAGTGACTTGTCCCCTCGTGAGTTGGGATTCTTGCCGATTGATCCTCGGTAGTATATATTCTCTGGGTCGCACAATCAGAAACGACCAGTAGAACAAAAATTAGTAAAAAAATCTTTTTCATTGTTAGCTCCTATTTCAAGGGTCAACTAATGCGAATAATTGTAAAGCAGAATATTGGATCCATTTAAAACAAACAAGCTTTCATCTGCCGATGAAAGGGATTTACAGGACTTTAGCCTACGGCATGATTTTGGATTTGCTACTAAACAAGTTTTTACTATAAATATGACGTTTTTTAAGCTTTTTGATTTACTACCCTACAGTAAACGCCTAAAATCTATTTTTTAGCTTAATTAATTTTTAGTACACAAATTAGTACTTAAATCAATATTACTAATAATATTATACTAAACATTTAGAAAGGCTCTTTCTCTTCATCTTCAAAGACTTCTTTTCCTGTAGCTTCAGTTTCTTATTGTTGCCTTTGTGTCTACTAACTGTTAAGCTTTTCTTTGTCATAGTATTGTTCTAAGATTGCAAGCGTGGAAATCAGATTCTTCACTCTTTGATTAGTCTTCTTTGGCCAATCAATACGGACAGGTTCACCCGATTTTGTAAGCTTAGGTTTTTTTGAATAAAATTGGATATCTTGTCCCAGCTTTTCCGTTAGTTCAATCA
>JAACWH010000018.1 GCA_009991425.1 Leptospira sp. | reverse complement strand
ATGATCACTGACGTCTGTGATAGCATAGCATACAACAACCATGATGTGGAAGACGGCTATGAATCTAATCTCTTAACTCTAAAAGACCTTAAGAAAGTAAATATATTTGAGAAAAACTATTTCTTAGCCAAGAAAAAATTCCCACAAGTTTCAGAGAAGCTAATTGTAAGAGAAACGATTCGATTTATGTTAAATTCTATGGTAACAGATCTCGTTCATGAAATCGATAAAAGATTAAATGAAAATAAGATTCTATCTCGAGATGACCTAGGTATAGCTTATAAAAATTCAATTCGATTGGTTGGATTTTCTGAGACAATGAATCAATCTGTTACTGAACTAAAGAAGTATCTTCATGAGAAACTCTACAAGCATCCTGTTGTTTTGGAGTTGAGTAATTTTGGTAAAGAAATCATCCAAGTTTTGTTTCATTATTTCAGTGATAATGAGAAGGAAATGCCGGATTCTTACCTAAATCGAATGGAAGCTGATGGGAAATACCGAGTTATCTGTGATTATATAGCAGGAATGACTGACCGTTATGCGGAAGAAATTGCTCTAGATAAAAATCTTATCGATCCGTTCCATGATCTTTGATATTTAGGTTTTTTCTTTTTCTCGAATCAAAGCTTCAATTTCATAGTATTTTTCTGATTTAGAAAGTATCTTAACTTTTTTTAGCAAATACTTCATGTCCTTAAGTTTTGTGTGGGAAATTCTTTCGTGGATTTCCTGTAGAAAGGGCGTAGAGACAGATAATTCTCTAAAACCCATTGCAATCAAGAGCCCAATCATATCTGGATCTGTAGCAACTTCCCCACAGATACTAACTGGAATTTTTTTCTTTTTAGCTATAATAGCAATATTCTCAAGTGTTTGTAAAAATACTATATGGAAAGGATTGTATAAATCTGAAATGGAATAGTTGTTTCTACCAACAGCCATTAGATATTGCAAAAGATCATTTGTTCCAATAGATAGGAAATCAATTCCTTTTAAATAATTTTCTAAAGCGATTGCACAAGACGGAGTTTCGACCATAATCCCTAATGGAATTTTTTCTTTCACATCATAGCCTTCATCCAATAATTCCAATCTACATTCTACTAAAAGCTCTTGGGTACGCTCTATCTCCTTAACGGTTGTTATCATAGGGATTAAGATTCTAAGATCTCCATATATAGAAGCTCGAAGTAGAGCACGAAGTTGTTCTTTAAAAAGATTGGGGTGCCTGATTAAATATCGTATTCCTCTATTTCCCAGGAAGGGATTATCTTCATGGGCACCTAATTCAAATTTGTCTGCACCTATGTCAAAGACCCGTATCACTACAGGTTTCTCATTCATTTTCTTAAGAATTCTTCTATAGATTACGAATTGCTCTTCTTCTGTTGGAGTATGGTTCTTGATTTGTAGAAATAAAACTTCAGAACGAAATAATCCAACACCTTCTGCATTTTTTTCTAAGATTTCTTCACAACCATCTTCATTTTCTAAATTAGCTTTGAGATGAATTCTTTCCCCATCCAAAGTCTTAAGAATAGTCTTAGAATCCCATTCTTTGTGATCTGCTAGGTTAGAGCGGTATCCAAAGCTTTTATATTCTTCAATATGCGGATTCTTTTTTAGAAATCCCCTATCCGCATCTAAGAGAATGAATTCACCATCTTCTACGTTTGAATAAATATTACGAAGTCCAACAATTGTAGGAATACCATAATTCCTAGCAATGATAGCCATATGACCTGTCTTTCCTCCGAAGTCTGTAGCAATTCCTAAGACTTTAGATTTGTCTAGATTGATCATTTCAGATGGAGTTAAATCACGTGCTACTAAAATAACATTTTCAGGAAGATCTTTCAGAGGTTCATCGATAGAAAGATTTTTCTGCATGAGATTTTTTGTAATTCTCTTACCTATATCTAAAATATGGTCAGCTCTATCCTGGAAAAAGGAATCACCCAGTCCCATAAATTCTTCATAGATATTTCGGATTGTTGTCTCGACAGCAAGCGGAGTGTTCTCACCATGAACTTTAATTCTTTCGATAACCCTCTCATAGAGAAGTGGATCGCGAACAATGTCTTTTTGTGAACTTAGAATTTCTCTAAGTTCAAAAGAACCTGCAACTTGCTCATTCTCAGCTATTATAGTTATAAGTTCATGTTCTGTTTTATTTAGGCTAGAATGAAATAGTTCTATCTCAGCGGGAATTTCATCAGATTGTAAATCTGATCTTTGTATGAGATTGTGGTCGGCTAAATTACGAACCTTCCTAACCTTACCATAAATTACACCTGGATAAGCTGTAATTCCATAGAATAAGATCTTCTCATCAACCATAGCCTGCATTGTGAAAGGCAATGGGTTTTTGAAAAGCTAAAATTTCCTTTAGGCTCTTTTTTGGTTGTTGTTCTTATTTAAAGGAGCAGATTTATAATCTTTGTATTTAGAAAATTCGTTGGCTCTCTCTTGTTCTAAAATACATTTTGCAAGTGAAATATCCAATCCATGCCCAGCCTTAGATGCAATTAAATGTCCAGTGAATGGACGACCCATTACTGCTAAGTCACCGATTAAATCTAAAACTTTATGCCTTATGCATTCATTCTCGAACCGAAGTTCGTCATTGAGGTAGCCATCTTCTGTGAGAACAACAGCATTGTCTAATGATCCACCAAGAGCAAGTCCTCTGGATTGAAGGTATTCAACATCTTTTAAGAATCCAAAAGTTCTGGCAGGAAGAATTTCATTCAAAAGCGTATTTTGATCCAAGCTAGTAGTTAGAGTCTGACCTCTGAGTAAGGGATGGTTGAAATCAATATTATAAGTAACTTTTAATTCATCCGAAGGGAGGAGGACAAGATATTTGTCTCCTTCAACAACCCAAATAGGATTTGTAATTTTAATTGGCTCCAACTGTTCTCTAAATGATAGCGATCCAGTAGAAATAATAGCTTCCAAAAATGGTAAGGAAGATCCATCCATAATGGGAACTTCGTTGCTATCAATTTCTATGATTGCATCAGAAATACCTAATGTATGCAAGGCTGCCATCAAATGTTCAATCGTTTGGATCTTTACACCATCTTGACCGAGAGTTACAGCATTGCCTGTATCGATAACTTGGTCTACATGAACGGGGATTAAAGTTTTTTTAGTAGGAGATGTATGAAGAAATTGAATTCCAGATCCGCTTTCACTCGGATGAATTGTCAGTTGCACGGTTTTTCCTGAATGGAGTCCGAGACCTTTCAATCGTATTGTATTTTTAACAGTTTTTCTAAATATTGGTTCCATATTTGGTTCCTGAGATATTCTCTCTACCTATATAAAGCAATTCCCGTACCTGATTTCTGGATTGTCCTGAAATAGTTCAAAATTCAGAGAATCGGCCATTCTAAGCCAAATTTGCACTCTATTCGGTTAATCGCAAAAAAGAACAATGATCCAAAAGTGAATTTAAACTTAAAAAAACTGTCTCATTTTTGCAACAGTGTCTCTTCGCTGCAACAGAGACATATTCTCAGGAAATTTGACTTTCTCCATCAAGTTTAGGATAGTATCTAAAAATACCATGCTCGTTAAATGGAATTCTTCTAGTTGAGTTGAGGTATGTTCTAAGTTTTTCATCCTCCTTTACTCGAAAATACAGTGAATCCATCTTAGGAAAATGTATTCTTCTCTCTTTCATTCGATTGGGATAAGCATGAATCATACCAGCCCAGATTTGGAATAGAGAAAGGTCCACATAGGTGAGGACAGATCCGGTGATGTAAGGATTATTCCCAATTGCCCTCTCGAAAAATTGGAACCATTTATCAAATCGGTTTTCAAAAAATGTATTCGTGGCCAAAATTGCTTCTACTATTTGATCTTCGTAATACAAACTGCTGGAGATAGGATGGTGCAAATTATGGATTTCAGATGTAAAGTCTGCAATGGAAAGTTGAATGCTGTGGCATTCTCTTTGATTGGCTTCCGATCCTCCTGAAAAATTTAAAATTTTCCCTAGGTATTGTAGGATATTCGGAGTCTGGTTGAGAAAGAGTTCTCCTATTTGCAGAATAGGTGGGGCAAATATTGTCTTGGATGATTCTAGAATATTTAGAAGTGGTTTTACACCCTTTGCTTTATCTCTACAGACATCCTCATATGGGATATTATTGTATTCCAAAACCAATCGGACGAACTCACCACGACCTTGCAGGCTTGGCCAATAAAAAAGTTTAATTGGTTTTTGTATCATCTATCAAAATGCACTCAAAGCTGCACGAATGAAGCTGGTTACAGGAGCTTGTTCACGTAAGTCTTCTAAGCCCTCACGAAGTTCTCTTAGAACTATTTGAGCATCGGTGAGAGTAGTATTTACATTGCTATGAACTTCATTGTCATTGATCAATCGCCCAAGAGTTCCTTCCCCATTATTGATTTTAGTGGTAATGTCCGAAATATTGGAAAATGTCTTTTTGATATCAGCTCGATTTTCAGCTATCAATTCAGAGAGAGAAACGAGTGGATCTTCGGTGATTTTGCCTTTTAAATTGGGGCCAATCGACTTTGAAGTGGTGTAATCAGTTAGGACTAGGTTTTCATTCCCAGATGTTTGGTATTCGAAGGTCTTTGGATCTTGGGCAAAGCGAGAACCTGGATCTAAAGAAATAACCCTTCCTGAAAGCAAGGATTCATTCTTTATAGTCGCTTCGTAATTTTCATAAATCTTTATTGGTCCTTTCAAAACCAAAGTTATTTGAACCTTAGTACCGATTCCGAGAACACCTTTGGGAAGTATTTCTCCATCTTCATCGAAATGAACTAAATCAACCTTTGAAACGTATCCATAAGGAACACCATGAACTGTAACCTTATTGCCAATCTTAATACCCTCAGCATTGGGAAAGTATATTATAGTTTGAATTCCATCCGATTGGAATGGCCCGCCATCGGTCAGAACTGAAAAGTAACCAACGATTGCAATTGCTGTAACAAATAGAATGCCTACGATTGAATATTTAACATATTGCATACAGTCTACCTTTATTGGATGAATTCCTTAGTCATGGTCAATCTTTTTTTATTAAGAGTGGTCAAGTATCATAGGACCTGAAGTTTTCCCATGGATGAATTGCTGGATTAGAGGATTGGATGAATTTCGAATTTCATCTACTGTTCCACAGAGAATAACCTGTCCCTCATAGATGAAACTGATTCTATCAGCAATCATATATGCACTTTCCATATCGTGGGTTACCACAACTGAGGTAAGTCCTAATTCATTTTTCATACGAATTACTAGTTCATTGATTACATTGGACATAACAGGATCTAAGCCTGAGGTTGGCTCATCATACAATACTATGTCTGGATTGGTAGTTAAGGCGCGGGCAAGACCCGCTCGCTTTTTCATTCCTCCAGAGATATCAGATGGAAGGGTATCTTTAGCAGGTATTAAATCTAACCATTTTAATTTCTGCATAACAGCCTTATCTAAGTCACTGCCATTTGCAAGCTTATGCTCCCTGAGAGGCAGTGCGACATTTTCATATACAGTAAGCCAGTTGATAAGAGCTCCACTCTGGAAGAGAACTCCCATCTTAGCCCGAATTGCTGACTTTTCTTTCTCTGGCGCACCAGATATTTTCTTCCCAAATATATAACAATCCCCTGAATCCGGTTCTAAAAGGCCTGTGATATGTTTAAGTGATACAGATTTACCCGTTCCTGATGGCCCAAGGATAACCATGGTCTCTCCACGTCGCACTTGTAAGTTCATGCCTTTTAAAATTTTGCGAGAGCCAAATGCCTTATGCACATTTTTTAATTCAATGATTATATCTTCCATAGCTAGTTGAAAAAGAGTGCGGTAAGCACATACCCCGAAAATATTACCATCAAGAAGGAAAGAACAACCGCCTTTCTTGTGGTTTTTCCCACTCCAATTGCTCCTTGAGTCGTCTGAAGACCCTGTGAGCAAGAAATTGTAGAGATTATAATTCCAAAAATATATCCCTTAAAGATACCTACATACAAATCTTTTAATCCTGGAACGGACGTTAAACGTTCAAAGACATCTTGGAGGTAGGATCTATAATCTATGCCGAGTTGAAAGGTTCCAACAATTGCACCACCTAATATTCCAAGCACGGAGGAGTAGACGCAAAGTATAGGAACCATAAGTGAAAATCCAATGATTCTTGGTAAGACTAAATAACGAATCGGATCTATGCTCATGACTTCTAAGGCATCGATCTCTTCTGAAACCTTCATTGTTCCAATTTCAGCAGCCATAGAAGAACCAACAGAGGCAGCCAATATAAGCGAGGTCATAAAGGGAGCCATCTCTCTAGTTAAAACAATTGTTAGTAAGAGACCGATTTGACCTTCTGCTCCAAAATCTCTGAGTCCCAAGCCTGTATTTAGACCCATAATCATTCCTGTAAAAACAGAAACTATGGACACAACAAAGAGAGAACCTACACCAGCGATGTACATCTGCTCCAAAATTTCTCTTCGTTTAAACCAGGCATGGGGAGATTGGATGATAGTCTGCAATAGAACCATAACCATATATCCCGTGTTATAGAAGTAAGTCTGGATAGATTTTATAAATTCATTCATTATATCTCAATAAACCATAGTAATTGTAGACTTGATTTCTCTTTGGATTGTTTCCATCCTAATAAGCCATACATAAATTGCCATTCCGTTTCATCTTTCTCAGAAATGAAGTCAGTGATAAGTGGGATAAAAACAGCAAACTTATCTTTAGACCATATCTGAGTGTAGAATCGAAATAGGAAGGATAATCTTTTTTCGCCATTAGAGCTATGTTTGTATTCAATTACTGAAAATATAGGATCCCAGGATTTTTCCAAAGTATCTGATCGCATAGGAAAGGGTGTGATCGCATTCCATTCTAAAGTTCCTTCTGTATCTCTGTGGTATCTTACAAAGGGCCAAATCTTCCAATAATGATCACTTCTGTCCTGCTCAGGGAAGTATTGATCCATTTGAGAGAAGAATGGTAGAAGGAAATTGTATTCAGATTTCACATGAAAGCTATCTGTCTTAAGTTGAAAGAAAAGTGGAGTGATAAAAAGAGTCTTCTTACTTGCAAATTGATACTGACCATAGAAAGGAAATACGATTAACTTGCGATAGTCTTCATCATTGTTTCTACCATACTGGAATAGAAAAAAGAATAAATTAAAATCTCTTTCTGAGGTCACATCATCATAGCCGTAACCAACTAAAGAACCTAAGAAAGGAAACCAAAGAAAGGCCTTACTTTTCATATTGCCTTGGTCGGATTCTTTGTATTGGTAGAATGGGAAAAAAATTCCATAGCTAATGGGCTCTTTCTTGTCCATAAATTTTCGACCCCATTGAAAGAAAGGCCATAACACAGCGTGTTGGAAGTATTTATCTTTGTGTTCTTTCTTGGAATAGAAGGGAAAAATTCGAATATCAGATCTTGTTTCCGAACCACCCCACATAACAAAGGGCCAAAGAATCGCATGAGCCTTATAAGATCTCCTACTCCAATTGGAATAAATAGGAAATAAAAAATAATTGAATTCTTCATATCCAAGCTTCCCTTTCATTTTTCCATAGAAGGGGAAAAGACCTAAATATTTATCTTTATCAGTTCCTCCTGAACCCATTAAAAAGAAAGGAGAGAGTATATCTTCATCCTCACCTGTATCTTCATGGTTCATAGAAGTTCCTGTTATAAAAAAAAGCACCGTCCAAGTATACCAATAGTTTGTTCTTTCACGATAGAAGACAGGAAATAGAATTGTCTGCTGGCTATAAGCCGTTTCATATTCAGAATAATTAGTGAAGAAAGGTCGAATAACTGTATAGGACTGTCCTGGTCTCTTCTCGGATTCATAAAGAAACCAAAATTGCCTATAATCGGAAGGATATTCTCCATGTGGGAAATCAGGTAGCTTTGCACTGATGGGAATCGAAAATAAAAGAAGGAAAATAACTAGAATAAAGTTTTTTTTATGTACAAAATCCACCCTAATCGCAAATCTACAAACAGCTTTAAACAAAGCAAATCATTTAAGTGAGGTTGTAAGATTGATCCCAGTTGGCCTTCTCATGGGTGGTAAGTCCAGTGAGCATGATGTTTCCTTAAGATCTAGCTCATTTATCTACAATACTCTCGATCGTAATCTATTCAAAGTTAAACCGATATTTATTACTAAAGATGGGATCTGGTATTATTCTAAGGAATGGAATCCAAATTGGAAGATTCCTGAGATACCAGTTAATCAGGAATATAGTAAGTTAGTATTAAATGAATTCATAAAGCAAACAAATGCAAAACCTCATTCTGCATGGGAAGATCCAAGTTGTGGTTTATGTGAGATTTTTGTCCTAGGTCTTCATGGCGGTGAGGGTGAAGACGGAAGGATGCAAGCCTTTCTGGAAATGACTGGGATGGCCTATACTGGTTCAGGCGTATTGGCATCTTCTTTGGCAATGGATAAATTCAGATCTAATCTAATATTTGAATCTCAGGGAATACCTGTTGCTAAGTTTGCTGAAATCCAAAAGGAAGAATTTTCTAAACTAGAATCACAATTCCAAGAAAAATTATTTTGGGATCATTGGAATGAGGCTTACGGATTAAACTTTCCAGTCTTCTGTAAGCCTACAACAGGTGGATCTAGCGTAGGTACATTTCGTTCAGATAATCCAACACATTGGCAGTCAAAGTTGAAAGAAATTTTTCAAACAGAAACTAGGATGCTAATCCAAGAAAATACAAATGGGCGTGAAGTTTCTTGTGGAGTATTAGAGAAATGGGATGGGAGCGAATGGAAGAAATTTGCTCTGCCACCAACTGAAATTATTTCTAGTACAGAATTTTTTGACTACGAAGCAAAATACATTCCAGGTAAATCTAGGGAAGTGACACCTGCTGAAATGCCTAAGGATGTTATTGACAAAATCCAAAATTACAGTCTACTCGCCCATACCATTCTAGGATGCAGAGCTTATTCGCGAACTGACTTTATAGTAACCGAAGATGGAACCCCCATGATTCTAGAAACGAATACCTTACCTGGTATGACAGGAACAAGCTTGATTCCTCAACAGGCAGCGGCAGTAGGAATATCTATGAAAGATGTTTTTTCTTGGTTGATTCAGTCTGGTCTGGAAAGATAAATCCAGCTAACATGGGCGTTGTGCTTGCTACTAATCCATATAGAATTGGATTTACACTAGTCGCAAGATAGATTGCAATCAGCCAAACTGTACTTCCTAGAATTAAGGAAAGAACTGCATGAACTTGAGTACATTTTGAACTAAATAATCCAAAAGCTAAGGGTGTAAAAAGTGAAACCAAACTTATAGCCGAAGACTCTTCTACAAGTTCATATATATCTTGTCTGCCCATTGCAATGAGTAGTCCAATAGTTGCAGTGATAAGAACTGCAATTCGAGAAAGAAGTAGTAATCTTTTCTCTGCCCAGTCTTTCTTAGGTAGAATGTATTTGAACAAATTCTCTGAGAGTATGGAAGAAGGCGCGAGTATGGCTCCACTTGCAGTAGAAAGAATTGCCGATGTCATTGCTCCAAAGAAACATATCTGAACAATTGGAGAAGTATATCCCTTAACCAAATAGGGGATTAGCATCTGAGGATTCGAATCTAAAATATGCGGCAATAATTCTTTCGCATAAAGAGCTAAAAAAAGTGGCATCATAGCAACTGTTAAGTATAGAAATGCTGCAATCAAAGAAGCGAGAACAGCTATCTTAGCCGATTTTGCAGCCATAACTCTTTGGAATAGATCCTGTTGTGGTATGGATCCAAGACCTAGCACCATCCATGCGGACAGATAATTTAAGGAAGGAACAATGCCTGATGGTGGAAGAAGGTTGAATGTTCCTGCTGGTGATTCTGCTATTAAATCCGACAAACTTCTATTCGCATTCATTTCATAGAGACAGGCAGCAAGTCCAAGTATAATCATAATCATTTGAACAAAATTAGTTATGGAAACCGACCACATCCCACCTAAGAAGGTATAGAATACAACGATTCCCGCTGAGAGATAGATTCCAGTTTGTATTTCCATGCCAATGATGGTATTGAGAATAATTCCCATGGCAACCATCTGTGCAGCTATCCAGCCGAGATAGGAAAGGACCAGGAAGATGCCAGCTAAGACTTCCATGATTCTTCCATAACGAATACGATAGAAGTCACCGAAAGTTAGAATGTTCATTTTATATAAGGGTGTTGCAAAAAATACACCTAACAAAAGCAGGCAAAGTGCCGCACCAAAGGGTTCTTGGATCACTCCTGGAAATCCCTCTAAGGCCATCTGGGATGAGGCGCCTAAGATAGTTTCTGAACCAAACCAGGTTGCAAAAAGAGCGGCTGTTGTAATTGAGAGTGGAAGAGATCTTCCAGCTAGGATAAAATCTTTTGTATTTTTTACTTTCCTACTTGCAACTACTCCAATCGCTAGAGTAGCAAATAGATATAAAAAAATGAAATAGCTCATTGTTCAGAACTAAAATAATTCTTCGGTCTCATCCTTATCTGATTTTTTGGATTTTCTTACTGAGGATTCTTTTTGAACAGATCCATCTGGAGCCTTGCTTAAAATTTCTATTCTAGATTCTGCTTCCTTCAGTCTATCCGTGCAGATTTTCTTTAGCTCAACACCACGTTCATAAGCTAGTATAGAATCTTCTAAGGATATTTGTCCTTTTTCTAACTTTTCTGCGATATCTTCCAACTCGCTTATCGCTTCTTCAAAATTCATTTCTTCTTTTTTAGACTTCATAAGATATACCTATTACTTTTACTTCTAGTTTTCCTTGTGAGAGTATAATTTCTAAAGGCTCATCTTTCTTCACATCCTTGTAAGAGTGAATCACCTTTTTATTTTTGTTTCTAGCAACAGCATAACCTCTGCTAAGTGTAGATAGAGGTGAAAAATTGGTTATTCTTTCCGTTGCAATTCCCAATCTATTTTTCTTTCTTTCTAGATTCTGTTCCATTCTGAAATTAATTCTTTCCAATACCTGTAACTTCTCTCGCTTGCTACTTACAAAACTTTTGCCAATGAGAGAAATTCTTGTAAGTACATCATCTAAAGATTGGTATCTATCTAGTATATATTGATCTGGTTCACTGAGAGTTCTTTTGTCAGAAATTTTTATCAAACGATCACGTGAATACTGAATTTTATGGCGTATTGCTAGTTCTTGCCTTCTGGTGATTTCGTCTAGGTAGATAAGCAGTGAGTCTATTTCAGGGACAGCCATTTTTGCAGCAGCAGTAGGTGTTGGGGCATTTGCATCCGCAGAATAATCAGAAAGTACCTTATCGATCTCATGTCCTACAGCAGAGATAATAGGTACCTTAGAATTATAGTAAGCCATTACTACCTTTTCTGTGTTAAATGCCATTAGATCTTCATAGCTTCCTCCACCACGTCCTGCAATAATTACATCCACTTCCCACTTAGGATCATTGAGAATTTCAATTGCTTGGACGATAGAATCGGGAGCCTCTGTTCCTTGCACGAGGCAGGGTGATATTAAAATATTAATATTGGGATAGTGAGTAGTTGCTATACGTATGATGTCTTCAATTGCCGCACCCGTAGGAGAAGTTGCGACACCTAAGGTTTTGGGAATTTTCGGGATGGGTCTTTTCCTGGAAGGTTCAAAAATTCCTTTGGCATGAAGTTCTCGCTTTAGCTTTTCAACTTGGAGATAGATATCTCCCTGTCCAACTTCTTCAACCTTAAAAACATTTAAGGAGTATTCGCCTCTTGGTTCATAAACATTAATGTTCCCTTGCGCAAGAACTTCCATTCCATTCTTGAGCGGACGTCCACTATACGATTGAGATCTGCCTTGGAAAAAGGTACATTTTAAATTGCTCGTGCTATCCTTTAATGAAAAATAGAAATGTCCAGAAGGTGCAATATTAAAATTAGAAATTTCACCCTTCACCCAAATGGATCTAAATTCTAATGAGCTCGAAAGCAAATTAGAAATTTTCTTATTGAGTTCGGATACCGATAATGGTTTATCAGACACTATTGTTATTTTCCGAAGAATAGAATGCATTTTGTTTGAAGATTTTCCAAAAGTCCCAAATAATGATAATAATTGTTAGAGCAACAGGGCCAATGATTACACCTATCATTCCGAATTCTTTCAAACCACCAATCAAGGATAGAAAAATCAAGAAAGGATGTATCTTTAATTTTTTATCAAGTAATTTAGGTTTCACATAATTTTCTAAAATCAAGTAGGCAGCAAATGAACCTATCATAAAAAATATGGCAGTGATCCAATTGGCATCAATAAAGCCTAAATACAAACCGAGGGGAAGCCAAATAATTCCTGTTCCTATAACGGGAATTAAAGAAGAGAATGTACCTATGCTTGCATATAAAAATGAGTTCGGAAGTCCTGTGACTAATATCATAAAATAAAGAAAGATTCCCTGTAGGATAGACACTAATATATTTCCCATCATAACAGTTTGAACAGCAGCTTCTACTCTTTTGCCAATCTGATCTTCCATTTCCTTGGGGAAGGGTAGAGTGCTGAAAATCCACCTTTCAATTCGATTTCCTTCTTTATAAAAAAAGAATAACAATAAAAATGCGAAAAATGCATTGAAAAGTATTCCTGTTGGTAAGTCTAGGCTACCAAAAATGGTTCCTGAGGAACTTTTCAAAAGTCCATAGATGTTATCTAAATTAAAAATATCAATATACTGTCCAATAAACTCTCTATAGAGAAGAGGAACCTTCAACCAGAAAAATTCTGTATCAGTTACAAAGTCAGTTATAGCTGAAAAACGTATCAAGGTTTGGATGATTTTGTCTTCACCAAAGGACAATCGAATTAGATAGAGAAAGTTAACCGTTTCTTTCAAAAGAGTGCTAATTATAAAAATAGAAGGAATTACAATAATATTCAATAGCACGAGCACCATAATCCAAGGAGAAAGGAATTGGAATTTTGCACCTAACATTTTAATCAGTCTCTTATGGATCTTGCGAGTTGCAACGTAAAATATTGCAGCTATGATAGCAGACCAAATATAAGATTTAAAAATTAAATAAACAAGAAGAGAAGATGTTATAAAAATAGTAGCAATAACAGCTGTAAGGAAGATTTGATTTTTATATTTTGAAAATGTCGAACCGTTCAATGTATTTAGTAATTATTGTTCTTTTTGAAATAGACATTCACCTTCGAACCACCATCAGAGGATGAACGGACAAGTATTGTAAGAATTTTTCTGGAAAATCCTTCTGCGAGATAGATAGATTCACTTTCGGTTGTGGAAGTCTGCAATAGCCTCCATTCACTGGTCAAAAATCCTTTTTGTAGAAAAGAATCAAGCTCTTGTCTTGAGATTGGATTCTCATAAACCAAAGTCGCTTCAATGCTAGTGTAGAAACCAGACCTAAGATCAGTAGATTGCAAATAATTGGAATTATCAGGTATAATGAATTTTGGAATTGCAGGAGGAATCTTCTCTGGAAATTTTGCAGTGATCATTTTATCAAAAACAAATAATTCTTGCTTTGGCTTTGGTGTCAACTCTGCTGAAAGGGAAAATTGGATAATGCTTAGATGAATAAGAATAAATGCTGCTATTTTCACAAACTCAGGAAAACATACATTCTCTAGGTTGACAAATCTTTTTTTCTGAGGGAAGTTAAGGAATACTATGGAATGGCAAATCCTTCTCGAGAATTTTTTATTATGGATCGTTGAACAAAATATCCTTTTAATTTGGCTATTTTTCTTTTTTTCCAATTTTTTAGAAAATGTTTTTCCACCCTGGCCTGGAGATACTGTAACCGTTTTTGGTGGATTCCTAGTCGCTAAGTCTCAGGAAATCGAAGGTGGGGGTTTTGGAATTTTTGGCTTAATCAGTTCTACTTATCTTGGAAATATTTTTGGAGCTTATCTTATGATAAAGTTTGGAGATAAGTTTCTAAAATGGGTTCAAATTAAAGAATTTCCTTTCAAGAAGGAACTATACGATGAGAAAAAAATTCAGAAAACTTTCCATTGGTTTGAAAAGAATGAAGTAATTGTGATTCTTCTTTCCAGATTTTCAGCAGGAATTCGTTTTTTCGTAGCAATCATCGCTGGAATGGTTGGTATTAATATATTTAAATTCTTTTTGTATTTTTCCATCTCAGTTTTCCTCTGGTGTGGACTTCTTATACAAGGAGGATATTCCCTGGGTTCGAACTGGGGATTGATTGTAGAATATATTGCATTGTACAATCGCGTATTTTTCTCAAGTCTGGGACTTGTACTTATTATTTTTCTTTTTTATAGTCTTCTGAAGAAAAAATCTTGACTAAACTATGAAATTAAAATTATATTTATGTCTTAACTTAGATAACTTATGGAATTAATACATTATAACTTCTTCTCAATTGGTTCTATCGTTGCGACAATTTTTTGTTACTACATTGCTAAATTCCTATTAACGATTCCTGATCGTTCTAGTGCCAGTAATCATTTCGGCTTGGCAATTTTGTTTCTGGGAACCTTTCATTTGTCTTATACTTTCTCCTTCTCTATCAACCATCCTTTTGCAGTCTATGCCCGTTGGGGAGTGATTCCTATGGCGATGATAGGAGCGATTGAGATTTGTAGATTTTATATTAATTTTAAGGATGCCAATGCAAAACGTAAGGATCGTTTAGTCGCTTACATTTTGTACTCCATAGTTGCTATCGTACTAGCTGTATTTATCTATTTATCTTGGGATGCTACTCGAATTTATTATGCACAGTCACATTACTTTGATTTTAAATTGGCTACGTTTTACAAAGTATATGCAATTATAGTTCTAAGTTATTTTATTGTATTCGCATATTTTGGAATTGCAGCTTACAGAAGAGTTCCTAAGCAAAGTAAATTTGCTGCCATAGCAATTCTGATTTCATTTTTAATTATAACTATTATTCCAGCAATTTTAAATGGACTTTCTAGGGATGGAGCCATCACTAGAGCAACTTACCAGGCTGTGACTGACCTTCTCTTAGTCATAGGCTTATTTGTAGCAGTTGTAACCTATATTAACAACACTGAAGACAAGACAACTATAATGTCGAGAATTACTGGGATTTCGATGGCAACTATGCTTTTGATCCTCCAACTCATTGCATTTATTGCAATCCAAGCTCAAGAAAATTCTTATGATAGGCAAAAAATGCAAGAAGCCAATATGGCATCAATCTCTAAGAATTATTCACCAGATATTCGTTATATTAGTTATTGGGATATTGCTTCTAATTCTTTCTTAAATAAATATGTAGGAACAAAAGAACTTCCCAATTTATCCAATTACAATTCTGAATTTTTAAATACCTTGATTTGGTATAAACTATCTATAGTTAAAGACTCGAATGCGGAAAGTTTTAGATCAGATGTTGATACAATTTTAGCCAATACTCATCCGCTTTTCGGTGGGTATAAGGCACTTATACAAGATTATCTAAATGAAAATACTGGAAATATTGAGAAATTAAATGCAAAAGCTTTAATTTCTCATTTCACTGGATTTGAAAGAAAGATAAAGTACAATCATAATAAGCTCTTAGCTTTGGATGAATCTGGGGTTACGGAGTGGATTGAAAAGAAGAAAGAACAAGATGATTGGTTGGGTAGTTTTACTAAGGGTCTTCTTTCTGAAAATGTAAATTCTTCTGAATTTAGAAATGGTTTTCTTCCTTTCCAGGCTACGTACACACGTCTTTACAGAGGCAAACAAGAGTTTTCTGCGGAGGAAGCTACTCCTGAATACTTCACCTCGTTTATGTTTGTTGATCCTTCTCAAACTAGAATTTACGAAGTTGGATTTGCTTATTCTAAATACCAAAGTTTCATAGATGAAATTGGAAAACTATTTACTTTTATTGTGATTGGAGCAACGCTCCTAATTGGATTTGGATACAGATATTTTTTCTCTAATGCACTTATTGAGCCTCTCGGAAATGTAATCGAAGGACTGAAGCAAGTCAATAGTGGCAATCTTAATGCCAAGCTATCTATTAAGGTTGAAGATGAGATTGGATTTCTTGCGAGGTCGTTCAACTCTATGGTTGAATCAATTCGTATTGGTAAAGCTAAATTACAGGAATATGCTGAACAACTTGAAGTGAAAGTAGAAGAAAGGACTTCTGAGTTAAAGCAGACCTTAACTGAAGTTCAATCTTTGAAAACTCAACAAGATGGTGATTACTTTCTAACATCACTATTAATTAAACCTTTAAGTTCCAATCACGTAGATTTACAAAATGTAAGAGTTGAATTTTTCTCAAAACAAAAGAAAACTTTTTCATTTAGAAAATACAAAGAAGAGATAGGTGGCGATATTAATATGGCCTCTAATATCCGTCTTCGTGGTAGAAAGTTTGCAGCATTCCTAAATGCGGATGCTATGGGTAAATCTATGCAAGGAGCGGGTGGTGCTCTTGTTATTGGATCTGTTTTTGAATCTATACTAGAAAGAACGAAAGTATCAAGGGAAGCACAGAATTATTTTCCAGAACGTTGGCTTAAAAATACCTTCATCGAACTTCATAAGGTTTTTGAAAGTTTCAATGGATCGATGCTAATTTCCTTAGTTATGGGATTAGTTGATGAAGCAACCGGGATTGTTTACTTTATTAATGCAGAACATCCATTTTCTATACTTTATAGAGATGGGAAGGCGAGCTTTATTGAAGATGAAATGTTATTTCGTAAGTTAGGGACATCAGGCGTGCAAAGTGTAATTTCTATTCGAACTTTTGAAATGCAACCTAATGATGAGCTAATTATGGGTTCAGATGGTAGAGATGATATAGTTCTTGGTATTCATCCAGACGGAACAAGAAATATCAATGAAGATGAGCATATGTTTCTTGGTGTATTAGAAAAAGCTAATGGAGATTTAGAATCTTCTTATAAAGAACTTCTCAAAATAGGAGAACTATCTGATGACCTTTCCCTATTAAAAATTTCTTGGAATCCAACAGGTAAAGACTTTACTTATGAGATTCCCCAAGAAGCTAAAGTGTTCTATTCTCGAGGAAAAGATGCTTGGAAGCGGAATCAATTGAGCGATGCGATTGAAGAATTAGAGAAGGCTGTAGACTCATCCGAAAGGGAACCAGCCATGCTGAAAAAACTGGCTTTGATGTATTTAAAAGCTAGGAATTTCCCAAGATCAAAAGATTTACTATTAGAATATATTGACAAGGCTCCTCAAGACACTGAATCGATTTATCTGGCAAGTTATGCTACACGCAAAGCAGGAGACTACGGAATTTCTATAGATTTAGGAGAGAGAGTGCGTTTGAGATTGCCTTATTATGGAGAAAATCTACTAAATCTAGCTAAGTCCCATATCCTACTAAAAAATATGGACAGAGCTCATTCCCTATTGGTAGAAGCTCAAGAAATATTAACAGAGAACCAAGGAATTCCTAAGCTTATTCAGTTCACAGAACGTAAGCTAAGTAAGACATAAATTTCATCTTTTAGTCAATTTTTTTACAATGTAAAATACGAATTGTACCGACTCTTAGCATAGGTTCTATTTAGAATTTACATTAGGAGTCGAAATTGCTTAGTAAATATAAATCAATTCGAATAAATGAAAATATTAACTTAAAAATTTTTAAAATATCTTTAATAGTTAAAAAGTTATTTTTCTTTATATTCATCTTACTTCTAGGCTCGAATTCTATCGCTTCACAAGATACAGTAAAAGATTCTCAGAGTAGTGAAGCAATCTTAGCAACTGAAAAAGAATTAGATCAAAAAATTATTGAATTGAATAAAAGATTCATGAGCCATGCTAAACTTCTTAAGGTTATGGTAAAAATTCTTCCTGCACAAACAGTAATGTTTAAAGGGAAGGCGGATGGAACGAAATGTATCCTAAGTAAAGACCAAGAAGCTGATACAAATGATTGCATTCATTTAGAATTATATGATTTTGTTGGCTCTGATAGAGGTCTTAGTGCAAAAGGTCTTGGTGCCAAAAATAAATACCTTACAATATTTTTTGCAGGAGCGGCTTCTGGGGAAGCTGATTATAGAAAAATACCACCTCGTGATGTAAGTAAAATATTTTCTAGAATCTATCTACATGATTTTGTTAACGAGGAAAAAGTTATCTCCGAAATCGAGGATGTATCTCCTCTAACAGCTCCACTACAAAATGGAAATTATTTTCTATTCTACCAATTGGACGGATTTCCATTCAGTGGAACCGAGGAATCTCCTAGTTCAAAAGGAGTAGGAAGATATAGTTTGGAAAAAGTGGAAAACTCTACCAGCCATGACATTCGTAATACCTTTAAAAAGAAATTCTACGTAAAGCATTTGGATAATTTTGACAAATTGTTTCAGAAAATTTATAATTTTAATGATCGTGACGGAAACCAAAATTACAGAAATAATATTCGGGTACTTAAAGATTCATTAAATTACTAAATAATATCATAATGACATAGTCTAAATATAGACAATGTCAAATGATTTAGAACTTAAGTGGCTTGATTCCTTTTCGGAAATAGAAGAAGATGATTGGAATCAGCTAGTTCCAGATGACAATCCATTCTATCATTTACGATTTCTAAAAGCACTCGAGAACTCTAGATCTATTGGTGCAGAAACCAGTTGGCAGATTCGACTTTTGCTTGCATACAAAGATTCTAAGATTATAGCTGCCTTAGTTAACTTTCAGAAATGGGATTCCTATGGAGAATACATCTTTGATTTTGAATGGGCACAGGCCTACCAAAGAGCAGGTCTTTCCTACTACCCCAAGCTTAGTCTGGCGATCCCCTTCACCCCAACTACAGGCAATAGAATTCTAATCCAAGAAAATATATCCAACAAAGAACAGTTAGTTTCTAGTCTTTTAGAAGAAGCCGTCCAGTATGCAAAAGCAGAAGGTCATTCTTCCTACCATATTCTATTTCATACTGAAGAGGAAGATGCTAACTTTCAAAGAACGAAATTTTCCCAAAGGCTAACCCACCAATACCATTGGATCAATAGAGGATACCAATCTTTTGATGATTACCTTGCAGCCTTAAAAAAGGATAAACGAAAATCCATTCGTAAAGAACGAGAATCCATTCGTAACTCAAGTCTACAGATTGTGATTTTGGAAAAAGATCAAATCGATCCTGAGCTCTGGCAGGTCTATTGGTCCTTTTACCAAAATACCCATTCCAAAAAATGGGGCCAGGCCTATCTGCGAAAAGAGTTTTTCCAAGAAATTTTCCAAACATTCCGAGATCATTTAATCTTAGTTCTAGCCAAGGATGCTTCAGGTAAACCGATTGCAGGAACCTTAAACTTTCGAGGTAAAAATATTCTATTCGGAAGATACTGGGGAGCCGTAGAAGATATTCCCAATTTACATTTTGAACTTTGTTACTACCAATTGATTGATTATGCTATTGCTAATCAATTAGAGAAGTTTGAAGCAGGCGCACAGGGCGAACATAAATACCTGCGTGGATTTGAAGTAGTTCCTATTTATAGTTCGCATATGTTTTTTAATAGCCAGGCAAATCAATCCATTGCAAATTATTTAGATAGAGAATGTGAAAATACTAAATTAGCTATTGAAGAATGGAATCTTAAATCTCCCTTAAAAATATTTAGAGAAGAAGGAGCCAAACCTTGAAAGACAAACCAGTCGTAAGAGAAGAAGATGGTGTTCTAATCCTTGAACGAACCAAGAAAAAGCCTAAAAAACCTGGTAAGTATGCAGTTGTAATTTTGAATGATGATTATACACCTAGGGATTTTGTAGTTTGGATTCTTCAGACAGTTTTCCATAAATCACATGGAGATGCCAACCGAATCATGTTAGAGGCTCACACGACAGGTAAAGCTATGTGTGGAGTCTTTTCTTTAGATTTAGCCAAAACAATGGTTACAGAAGTACGGAATTTTGCAGACCAGTATGAATATCCTTTAGAATGTAGAATAGAGGCCGCCCAGGAGGAATGATGAACCTATCCAAAGATCTAGAAGAAACACTACAACTTGCTTCCCATGAGGCTTCGCAAAGAAGACATGAATTTATAACACTAGAACATCTGTTATATGCCTTGAGTTATAATGAGGAAATAAAAAATATCCTACTCAATTTAGAAACGGATATTGATGCGCTTCGAAAAGACCTTACTGAATATCTTGATGGGGAACTTAGCTCAATAACGAGAAGAGACATTCAGATTGAGCCAAAGTATACTATTGGCGTACAATTTGTAATTCAATTTGCAGCTATGCATGTTCAGTCCTCGGGCAAAGAACTAGTTCTTGCTAGCAATGTATTCATAGCGATGTTTCGTGAGACTGAATCGCATGCAGTTTATTTTTTATCCAAGCAAGATATCGATCGTAAGCAGGTGATTCGTTTTGTCAGTCATGGGGTTTCAAAAACTTCTGCATCCCAGGAGCCTGATTTCTTAGAAGAGACTTTCCAGGAATACCAAGAAAATAACGAAGATGAGTTTGCAAAAGAAGGTAAAGCCAATTCTAAAGCTAAGGATCCTTTCCAAACCTATTGCCTCGATTTGAATGAAAAAGCGACTCAAGGAAAATTAGATCCCTGCATTGGAAGGGAGTCCGAGATTGACCGAACTATTCATATACTTGCTAGGCGAAGAAAAAATAATCCTATCTTTGTCGGTGACGCTGGTGTTGGTAAGACAGCTATAGTAGAAGGCTTGGCAGCAAGACTTGCTGAGGGTAAGGTTCCTAAATCAATTTCACACCTAAGAGTTTACTCTGTTGATATGGGGATGTTAATCGCAGGTACTAAGTTCAGAGGAGATTTTGAAGAGAGGCTAAAAGCAATTATAGATAGGGCAACTACAGATGAGAATGTTGTACTTTTTATTGATGAAATCCATACAATAGTTGGTGCAGGTGCTGTCTCGGGCGGTTCATTGGATGCATCCAATATTTTAAAACCAGCACTTTCCAATGGAAGCATTCGTGTGATAGGGACTACGACTTTTAGGGAATATAAATCTATCTTTGAGAAAGACCATGCACTCTCTAGACGATTCCAAAAGATCGATGTAGATGAACCTAGTATTGTGGATGCAATTGCCATCTTGAATGGTCTGAAATCTAAGTATGAAGAGTTCCATAAGATACAGTACAGTCCCAAGTCTATACAGTCTTCGGTAGAATTATCTGCTAAATATATTTTGGATAGAAAGCTTCCCGATAAGGCGATTGATATTTTGGATGAGACTGGTGCTTTTGTTAAACTACGAAATGATGCAAAAGCAAATCCTATGGATACTCCTAAGGTAAGCGCAACAGATATAGAAGCCATCATTGCAAAGATTTCCAAAGTTCCTATAGCTAATCTCAAGAGCCAAGAAAAGAAAAAGCTGCAGGATATGGAACCGGTTCTAAAAAGTAGAATTTTTGGACAGGATAAGGCAGTGGAATCCTTGAATGAGGCAATTCTTTTTTCAACAGCTGGTCTTTCTGATGATTCCAAACCTATAGGCTCCTTCCTTTTTGCAGGACCTACAGGAGTTGGTAAGACAGAACTGGCTAAAGCCTTAGCTGACACAATGAATGTTCCCTTACTTCGCTTTGATATGAGTGAATATATGGAAAGACATAGTATCTCGAGGTTGATAGGTTCTCCTCCAGGATACGTTGGGCACGGAGAGATTGCACTTCTGACAGATGAAATTCGTAAGAATCCACATGCAGTTCTACTTATCGATGAGATAGAAAAGGCACATGAGGATGTATTTAATTTATTTCTGCAGATTATGGATTATTCTACGCTAACGGACGCTATGGGACGAAAGGCTGATTTTCGTAAGGCGATTCTTATCATGACAACCAATACTGGAGCTAGAGAAAAATCTACAACTCTACTGGGCTTTGAAGAAAGACGTGATGATGACAGAGATCTCAAAGCTCTAGAGAGGATGTTCAGTCCTGAGTTTAGGAACCGCTTAACTTCAATTATTCAATTTTCTCCTTTGGGTATGGAACAGGTGAAAAAGATTGTTGAAAAATCTGTAGCCCAGCTTAGTGAAAAATTAAAACTAAAAAAAGTAGAAGTAGAATTAACGGAGCCAGCTAAAAAGTATTTAGCAGAGATTGGATTCGATCCTGATTTAGGTGCAAGACCTATTGCTAGAACTATTGAACAAAGAATCGGCAAACCCATCTCAAAAGAAGTATTGTTTGGAAAGCTTATGAATGGTGGTAAAATCCGATTTGATTTTACCGATGAATTAACCTACTCTATAGAGTAGGTAGTTTCTTTAGTTTGATTCTTTCTGAACGGTAAATTGCAATTCCAATAGCCCAGGCTAGAATAAGGCAAGTAGCAAAAGCATAGAAGAATGGAGAATAGGTATAGTCCGATTCTTTCAA
The DNA here is from genome assembly GCA_009991425.1 of Leptospira sp. Lineage (GTDB taxonomy): Bacteria > Spirochaetota > Leptospiria > Leptospirales > Leptospiraceae. Next base: position 126,278 of record JAACWH010000018.1, on the reverse strand, counting down.
AATATCTGTGAATGCGATACGTGGATAGAGATTTGCGATAGCAAAACTTATTAGTAAAATTGTCTGACTGCATACAAAAAATAACCATACCCAAGAACTTCTCCAAAAACCTGTAAAGAAAAAATTCAGAATAGAACCCATAACAAAAATTACATTCCAACGTATGCTAATATTTACAGTCTCAATTTCTTGGTTGAAAGTGATATTGTATTGGATCCAACCTAGACCACTTGTTAGGACTTGCAGTAAGAGCGCAGAGAAGAATATTTTTTCAGGAAAGGATTTGCTCTCAAAAAATTGCAAAATTCTTTTTATAAACAATTGGATAAGGTGGATCCATCCTTTGATTATAATTCCTAAAGCCTGAAACAAACTCATGAAAGTTTGCATTATGCTCACTCTACTTCTACCATCAATTCTAATTCCACACAGGCATCGAGAGGTAGGCTCGCAACACCAACTGCGAAGCGAACATGTCGTCCAGCCTCAGCAAATATTTTCTCTAGTGCCTCGGAAGCTCCATTCGCAACTAAGTGATGCTCTGTAAAATGTGGATTCGAGGAAACAAAAACTCCTAATTTTAGGACACGTTTGATTTTATCTAGACTTCCAATCTCCCCTTTGATGCAGGCGAGTGCGTTAAGAATACAGGTGCAGGCTTGTTTTTTGGCTTCCTCAATGGATACTTCATACCCAACTTTACCAGTTACTCCTAAATTCCCGTTTATGAGTGGAAGTTGGCCAGATGTAAAAATAGTATTTCCGCTGCGAATAGCAGGTATGTAAACAGCTAATGCTTTGGGTGCAGGAGGAAGTTCCCAACCCAGGGCTGAAATTTTTGATTCAATATCCATTGAGGAAAGATTTTACCTGGCTTCCATCTTGGAAAGTGATTTTATAATTGGGTGAAAATATTAAAAATTTTTAAAATTTGATAAAAAAAATTTAATAGACAAAAACTTTTTTCATTATTAGCACTCTAATTAATAGATTGCTAATAATTTTGGCACTCAAACCTATAGAGTGATAAAAGGAGAGTTTATGCTTTACAGATTTTTAGAAAACAACCACCCAAAGAACATTTGGAGAGATTTTGACAGTTTGAACGATGCGATTACTCGCTCCTTTTTAGAGCAAGGTACTCAGCAGACTTCTCATTTCCCTCAATTGAATGTTTATACCAAAGAAAATGAAGCCTACGTGCAAGCATTCCTACCAGGCGTAAAGATTGAGGATATTGATCTTACTGCCAAAGAGAATGTTTTATTTATCAAAGGCAATCGTAAGGAAGAGAAACTTGCGGAAGGAACGGAAGTTCATATTCGCGAAATGTTTCAGGGAGAATTCTCTAGAAGCCTAGAATTTCCATTCCTAATCGATGCAGAGAATATCAAGGCTGATTTTAAAGATGGCGTGATTGGAATTCTTGTTCCTAGAAGAGAAGATGATAAGCCGAAGAAGATCACAATCCAATCTAGCCAAACTAATTCATAAGGAGAAAATACATGTCAGTGCAAATTGAAGAAAAAAATACAAGCAACCTAACTCAGAAGGAAAATGAAAAACAAAATTCTCCATCTAGAAGAGAAAGAGTTTATAATCCTTTGGTAAATGTATATGAAACGGAAAAGGAAATTTTCCTTCATGCTGAAATGCCAGGAGTTGCCGAATCAGATATTGAACTTTCTATAGAAAAGGGGATACTTTATCTAGAAGGGAGACGTAAGAATTCTGAACAAGCTTCCGCGAAAAGTGAGCATGTTGAAAACTTTGTAGATGTCTACAAAAGAAAATTCCAACTAGGAAAGTCAGTTGATGTGGATCAGACTAAGGCTGAGCTTTCCAATGGAGTTTTAAAGATAACTTTAGTTAAGATCGAACCCATTAAGAAAAAAATAGAAATTCGATCCAATTAAATCAAACTTTCGAAAGGGAAGATTGTAAATAATAAGTTTCCCAGTAGAATAAGATAATCTTAAGAGTTCTTAGAAATAAGAACTCTTTTTTATTTTTCCAAAAATTTCTGGATGGCTTTTAAGACTGAATCGGATTCATCATCCGTTCCAATCGTTATTCGAATATAATCAGCACTAACACCAGATCCGAAGTAACGAATGAAAATTCCATTATTTTTTAATTTTTCAAACCAATCTTTTGCTTTATGAGAGCTTGGTGGCTTTACAAATAAAAAGTTAGTTGAGCTAACCACAACCTCGCAGCCTAATTGCATTAGTGATTGACTAAGTCTTTTCCTAGTTATAAGTATTTGTGAAGTAATTTGATTGAAATAACCAATGTCTTCAATCGCTGCCTTAGCAATTGCCTGGTCTAACATTCCTACATTATAAGAATCCTTCAATTTATGTAGAATGGAAATATTTTCTTTTGTTCCAACCAGGAATCCTACACGTAGACCAGCTAAGGCGTATGATTTGGAAAAAGTTCTAGATACGAATAAATTACTTTTTGAGCAGGCATCCTGTATGCAACTTGATCCTGGTTCAGCAAAATCAATGTAAGCTTCATCACATAAGACAAAACCTGGAAATTTTTCCACAAAGTCAATAACTTGTTCTTTCGCCTCTAATAAACTAGTTGGAGCATTGGGATTTGCAAAAGCTACTAGATCAGCCTTACTTGCAAGAAGGGATTGCCAATCAAAATGAAAGTCTTTTAGCAAGGGTACTTTGACAAATCTATAATCTTCCATAGTCGTATCTGCAAAAACTGGATAAGCACTATAAGTTGGGTCAGGGCTTGCTATTGTAGATTGATTGCCTAATATTCCAGTAAATAGCAATCGTATGGCTTCATCCGAACCATTTGTAACAAGTATATTATCTTTAGAAATTCCATAAATTTTAGCGATGGATTCTCTGAGAGAATCAGAGCTAGGATTTGGGTATTTGCGAAGCAGTCCCAGAGCCATTATCTCATTCAAGGCTTTTGCACAATTAGGAGAAGGAGAATAAGGATTCTCATTTGTATTGAGCTTAATGATTTGAGAAGTAGAACTAGGCTGCTCACCTGGCGTATAAGGAACGAGATCTAATAATTCTTTTCGAAATTCTTTCATGGGCGGTTTATCTCATAGACGGTTGAGTGCATCAATGTACGAAACCGCACAGGCTTCCATGATATCGGTAGAACTAGCTTTTCCAACTACGCGCTTACCATCTAACTCCAATGTTACGCTTGCTTCTGCCATTGCATCTGCGCCTTCTGTAACTGGCGAGATAACAAGCCTGGACAAGAGAGGATTTGTTCCAGTCGCCTGATCAATTGCTTTGAATAGGGAGTCTACGGGTCCGTCTCCCATTGCAGTTTCGGTCTTAGTTTGATCTTTAATCTTAATTTGAATTTTAGCAGAGGGGGATGTATTTGAGCCAGTTGTAATTTCAAAATTTTCCAATTGGTAGATATCCTGATCTGACTTTCGGGATTCTTCTGTAAATAAGGCTGTTAAATCTTCGTCAAAAATTTCTTTCTTTCGATCAGCAATCTCAAGGAAACGTTGGTAAGCTGATTCCAATTCTTCATCTTTAGGAACAAATCCAAGTTTGATGATTCTATCCTTGAATCCAGCTCTTCCCGAATGCCTTCCTAATACCATACGATTGGATTTGAGGCCGATTGATTCTGGCTTCATAATTTCATAGGTCTCTCGATTCTTAATCACACCGTCTTGGTGGATTCCTGATTCATGGGAAAATGCGTTTGCCCCCACAATTGCTTTGTTAGGTTGTACGACCATGCCAGTAATGTTTTTCACTAAATAGGATGCTCTTGAGATGTGAATAATTTCCAGATTTGTTTCGATTCCAAAAAAATCCTTTCTGGTCCGCATAGCCATGGCAATTTCTTCCATGGCAGTATTGCCTGCACGCTCTCCAATTCCATTGATCGTGCATTCAATCTGTCTTGCTCCGTTCATTACAGCAGCAAGCGAGTTTGCCACTGCCAAACCTAGATCATTGTGACAATGTGCACTGAATATTACTTTGTCAGATCCTTTCACATTCTTTTTCAAAAATGCAAATAATTTCCCATACTCTTCGGGAGTAGTGTAGCCAACAGTATCAGGAATGTTGATCGTTGTTGCACCTTCTTCGATGACTGCTTCGACAAGCTCTCTTAGGAATTCCCATTCGGATCTAGTTCCATCTTCAGCGCTGAACTCAACATCCTCAACTAGATTGCGAGAAATTTTAACCGCTTCTCTTGCCATCGCTAAAACTTCTGTTGGGTTCTTGCCCAATTTATGTTTCATATGAATGGGAGAGGATGCAATAAAAGTATGAATTCTTTTATTCGCATTGGGAGCAATTGCTTTTGCTGCAGATTCTATATCTGCCCTCATAGCTCTAGCAAGACCAGCAATAATGGGGCCATTTACTTCTCTAGCAATTCTTTGAACTGCTTGGAATTGAACAGGTGAAGAGATTGGAAAACCAGCTTCAATCACATCGACTTTCATTTTCGCTAAGTGATGAGCAATTTCTAATTTCTCATCTTCACTCATTGCAGCACCGGGGCACTGCTCTCCATCACGAAGAGTTGTATCAAATATTTTAACGTAATCTTGATTCATATGCTAATCATAGCTTCCGTCATCCATGTATACGGTCAAGGGAAAAGATCAAGGAAAAACTTGAAATGGACGAACATCTTAATGAGGCTACTATGAAAAAAAAATTGATCGTTACTTTCGTGATTTTACTTTCTTTCATCCAAGTAAATTGCTTTGGCAAATTTGCTATTACACAAAAACTCTATGGTTTCGTTGATGGTATTTCTCTGAATGAAGAAAATGGTTTGTTAACTAAATTTGTCAAAACAGTCGTTATGTGGGTTTTATTGAGATTTTTCGTAGCTGCTCTAAGTATTTTTTTGGATATTGTAGTATTTAATCTTATCGAATTTTGGACAGGTGATAATATCATAGATTCAAATTCTAGTGATAACCCAAAAGATGAATCCATTTCAGCAGGTAAGACTTTATACTTCAAAGGACCAAACGGAGAAGTTGCATCCATATCTAAATCTTTAGATGGAAAAGAATTAACAGTAAAATCCTTTGATGGAAAAGAAACTAAGGAAATCATTGCTTTCAAAGATGAACCAGGTAAATTATACACTAAGGTAGATAACCAGATCCAAGAAATTCAAGCTGAAGTTTATGATGGAGAGATCCAAAGGATTTATTCAGGAAATATTCAAATTCCACTTCTACAAAATTAATTCAATTTAATGTTCACTGTTTTAGGTTGTAATTTTCATTCTTCCCATCCACCTGAAGCAGTGAATCTGTATTATTATTTATTTGAATGGGAAATACTCGTATCAGATCAAAATCATGGCGAGCTAGAAATAATTCAAGATCCTAAATTTATTTTATATTTTGATAAGGCTAATTCCCACTGTCCAACTTACCCAGGCTGTCTTACTTTGAAATCCTCTGATGAAAAACAAATTCTCGATCTCGATCCGTCTCGCAAAAGTTTATGGGATCAGAATTTTTCTTTAGAATTTAAAGATGAGAAACATGGCTACCAGTCTTGGTTAGATCCTTGGAAAAATAGAATATGGATTATTGAATAATTTATTTCTTTGTTCATTCGTTCTAAAATAAAGTTTTATTCAATTCGTCGATAAGTTTCTTTGAAACTAGTTTATAATTTTTTAACCAATCCTGACTGCCGTTAACTCCAACTTCATTGGTGATACCTAATATGGAAGAGAACCCTAAGCCTAAAGTTTTAGCGAGTTTAGCAATTCCAAACACTTCCATATTTTCCAAAGTTGGTGCATTTTCCCATAGAGGTAGTTCTGAAAGAGAGAGCAAGGTTATAGAATGCGGTGAATTTACAGAGAACTTCTCTAATTTCCAATTAGTAAAGATCGTATCTTCTATAAAATTTTCTTGTTCAGCAACATAAGTACCCATCAATTTAGGGGAGTTTGATTCTCCCTTCCAAGTGGAAAGTTCTCGGTAGTGGTAATCCTTTCCTCTTACTATAGAAAATACGGAACATAGACTAGTATCATAGGTTCCTGCTGATCCAATGAAAACAATTTCTTTTATTTCAGAATGATTCTGTAGAAACAAAAACAAGTTAATGATTGCTTCCATGTTTCCAACACCCAAGGCTACTTTGTTTTTAATTCTAGAATCAATGCCTAGAATTTCTTGTTCTATAGCCGAACAGAAAAGAATGGAATCGTAAACTAATTCTTGGTTCAAATAAGTCCCATAGTCTCTGGAAGATTGTGCATTAGATTTAGGTTTTGTAAAGCTTGGCCTGCTGCACCTTTAACAAGATTGTCTAAGGCAGTCACAATAACAACAGTTCCTTTTCTTGCTCTTGCAGAAATATCAATATAATTTGTATTCTGAACAAATTTTAGTTCAACCTCTTCTGGAGTTTCTTTGTATCTTAGGAAGCTGTGTTTTTCACAAAAGTCTTTTAGCAATTTAGGTATAGTTTCTGCTGTAATATGATCTGTTTGGATATAGATCGTAGATAAAATTCCTCTATAAACGGGGAGTAGGTGAGGCGTGAATACAATGTCTAGATTCCCTGATTTTAGAAGACTCGATTTGATAGAGTATTCAGCGATCTCCGGCTCATGTTGGTGACCTAGCACCTTATATGATTTAAAGTTCTCATAGGTATTAGTAAAAAGAAAACCAACTTCTTCCGTTCTTCCACCAGCTCCACTAACTCCTGTTTTGGAGTCAATGATAATAGGTGAGGAAATTTTTTCTTGAATGGATTCTAATATTCGAATTGGAATGATGGAGGAAGTAGCAAAACATCCAGGATTGGAAACAAAATTTGATTTTTTAATTTGTTCAGCAAAGAATTCAGGAAGACCAAATGTGACCTTTTCCATAAAATCAAATTTCGTATGTTGCAACTTGTAATATTTTTCAAATATAGCTTTGTCATGCAAACGAAAAGAACCTGAAAGATCAATAACTCGGTGACCTAAATTAAGTAATTTTGGTGCTAGTTCCATAGATATTTCATTGGGAGTCGCCAATACAACAGTGGCTCCTGCTAGAATCTTTGAATCATGACTTTGGAAATAAATTTCTTTTTTGTATTTGTCTTGAGGGAAGCTGTCTTGGTATGATTTTCCTACCAATTGGTTACTTGTAATATGAACCAATTCAAACTCAGGATGATTATTTAAAAGACGTATCAGTTCTCTTCCCGTATAACCTCCAGCTCCTATAATTGCTAATTTATTCAATTCTGTATCCTCTCAGATTTAGACAGTATTTTTGGAAAAATTTAAAAAAGCACAAGTTCATTATTTATACCAAAAGGTAAAAAAACACCATGACCTAAAATTGGAATATTCAATATTAAATGACCTTTTATATTATTGACTCGCTTTCCATATTTGCGAAATTAAAAGCTCATGGAGCTAAAACCTTTTAGTATCAATAATAGACTTTCCATTAAAGGGAAGCTAAATTTAAATCAATTTTCATTTACAGAAATTGATAATCATTCGTCAAATTGAATACTTAAATCAATGAAAAAACCAGATATTCCCATTAATGAGAAGGAGAGGATAGAAGCTTTAAAAGGTTTTTTGATTTTAGATAGTCATTCCGAGAAGGACTTTGACGATATTACAAAATTAGCCTCCATTATTTGTAAGGTTCCTATCGCACTAATAAGTTTAATCGATTCGAATCGACAGTGGTTTAAATCAAAAATTGGACTCGATGTTAGTGAAACTCCAAGAGATATTTCTTTCTGCGGACATGCTATCAACCATTCAGAAGAGCTATTCATTATTCCAGATTCCAGGAAAGACTCTCGCTTCTTTGATAATCCATTAGTTACTGGTGATCCTAATGTTATATTTTATGCTGGCTCACCTTTACTGGATGATAAAGGTCATGTGCTCGGAACACTTTGTGTCATTGATAATAAACCAAAGCAAATGACTGATGAACAAAAGTTGGCATTACGATCACTTTCAAATCAAGTAGTTAATGCAATGACCCTCCGTAGAAATAATCTCATACTTGCTAATGAGAATTATATAGCAAAGAGAAGAGCTGAAATTTTCGAAGAAACAAATTTAGTTGCCAAAGTCGGTGGTTGGGAAGTTGACCTTGTTGAGAACTCACTTTATTGGAGTAAGGTAACCAAAGAAATTCATGATGTAGATGATGATTACATTCCAATTTTAGAAGAGTCTATTAATTTCTATAGCACTATTGAATATAAGAAAAAGATTGAAGATCTAGTAAAAGATGCAATAGCAACAGGTGAGTCTTGGGAAACAGTTTTACAAATAGTATCTGCTAAAGGGATACTAAAGTGGGTAAGAGCAAAAGGAATTCCTAAATTTGAAAATGGAAAATGCATTCGTCTATATGGCTCCTTCCAAGATATCACAAATGATTATAATACGAAAGAGTTAATCAAAAAAAAAGAAGAACAACTTTCTATTATTTTAGATTCTTTAGAGGAAGTTGTCTGGGCAGTTAGTCTTCCTGATTACATACCTTTATATACTTCAAAATCATTCGAAAAATTATATGGTAGAGAAGTTAAAGAATATTATAAAAATATTAATATTTGGAAAGAAGTGGTGCACAAAGATGATCTTAGTACGATCGTAGAATTTGAAAAATCTTTAATCTACTTTCAGTATTCTACAGCTAACTATAGGATAATGAGACCTGATGGTTCTATAAGATGGGTTGAAAATACTACTAAAATTATAAAGGATGATACAGGCAAACCTATCTACATAACAGGAATGCTTATAGATATTACTGAGAAAAAAGAAATTGAAAATCAATTAGTCAACCTAAAAGAGATTGCAGAAGCAGCATCGAAAGCGAAATCAGATTTCTTAGCTAATATGAGTCATGAAATTAGAACACCTTTAAATGGAGTCATAGGATTTAGCGAGATGTTAATGAACTCGAAATTAGATCCAAGCCAAAGAAGGTATATGAATATCGTAAACCAATCAGCTCATTCACTATTAGATTTAATTAATGATATATTGGATTTTTCTAAAATCGAAGCCGGTAAAATGGAATTGAATCGTGAAAAAGTGGATCGAGTTGATCTCATCGAACAATCATTAGATTTAGTCAAATATAAAGCTATTGAAAAAGGATTAGATTTAGTAATAGATATAGATTATGAAAATTTCCTTATCATTGAAGCAGATCCATTGAGATTAAGACAGATATTGGTAAATATTTTAAGCAATGCTATTAAATTTACTTCAAAAGGAGAAGTTGAGATTTCTTCTAAAATATTAAGTATGAATAAGGAATTGAATCTTCTTAAAATAGAATTTTCTGTAAAGGATACAGGAATTGGAATCTCGAAAGAAGACCAAGGAAAAATTTTTGAAGTATTTTCTCAGGCTGATTCCACGACCTCAAGAAAATATGGGGGTAGTGGATTAGGTTTAAGTATATCTAATAATTTATTGAGTCTTATGGATTCTAAGTTAAATATTGAAAGTGATACAGGTAGGGGTAGTAAATTTTCATTTATATTGGATTGTAAGTATTTTCTTGAATCCGAAAAGAAACGAGAAAATTTTGTAAACATTAAAAATATATTGATCATAGAGAAATCAGAGAAATCTGCTCTGAACATAATTAAAATTCTAGAGCTTTATACAATAAGTTCACAGTTAATATTAAGTAAAGATCCAAAGTTAAATGACAATGCATTGCTTGAGAGTATTTCAAATTTTGATATAATATTTATTGATCAATCAGTTTGCATATTACGCAAATTGCTTTTAACTAATATTTTAAAAGCAATTGAAAATAGTAAAAAATCAATTCGAATCATTTTGCTTACCAATACATTGAATAAAATGGATCTCACAGATATTGATTCCAAAAAGCATAAAATTTTAACATTAACCAAGCCTTTGACAGAATCCTATATCAATAATGTTTTGGATGACATTTCTTCTAATTTTTCTATTGATAAAATTAATGATCCTAAGAAAAATAAAACTACTATACTTGAAAAGATTAAAGTTTTAGTAGCTGAAGATAATCCTGTTAATTTATTATTAACGAAATCTTTAGTTAAAAGAATTTTACCAAATTCAATAGTTGAATCTGCTGAAAATGGTATTGAGGCAATTGAGAAATATGAAATTTTTTCTCCAGATATCATCCTAATGGATGTTCAAATGCCTGAATTAAATGGTCTGCAGGCAACAAGAAGTATAAGAAATCTTAATAAGGAAAATACAATAATTATAGCTCTCACTGCTGGAACTACACAGGGTGAAGAAGAAAATTGTATGAATTCAGGCATGAATGATTTTATTTCTAAACCAATTCAATTTGATATTTTAAATTCAAAAATTCAAAAATGGATAAAAAAAATATAATTTCTTTTCGACAAAATCATACTTTATAAATCACATATAAATTATGAAATTATATGGTAGCCTTACTTCTCCATTCGTTCGAAGAGTTCGATTTGTCGCAGCAGAATTAAAGATAGATTATACTTTAGTTGATACTCTTTTGGAGTCCGGGCAAGCAGAAATGCGAACTAAGAATCCACTTTGGAAAGTTCCTTATGTAGAATTTGACAATGGAATAAAATTATGGGATAGCCATGTAATTATTTCATATCTTTTCGAGAATTACGGTCATGGAAATATTCGTCTTTCTAATGATAAGGAAAAATGGAGAGAGTTGAATATAATTCATGCAATAGACACTGCAGTTGAATCCGCGATTAATGTTTTTTATCTTAAAAATGATGGTCTAAATCCTGATAAGATTCCCTACTTAACGAAACAATTGCAAAGAATAACTTCTATCTTTAAATGGATTGAATCTGAAATTAGTGGAAAATATTTTACTGCAGAACAGAAAATGGGGCTATCTGAATTAAATCTTTTAACTATATTAGATTGGCTAAGATTCAGAAATGCTTACCCTGTTATGGATAACAAGCTTTGGGCTGAGATTTTGGAAGAGCAGTATAACAATGATACGCTTAAATTGACAAGACCACCTGGCTGAGAAAACAGAGGTAGGATGGCTTATAAGAATAATTCAGACATTATTAATTCTGAATCTTCTTTCGATTCAAATAAATATATTAGAAAAGCTCTCATATCATATATGGGTACTTCTGATATTTCTTGTAAAATTTCCAACCAAAACTGATCCATAAATATCTCCTAAACTTGCTTCATCTATACAATCGTCTATAATATATTAAGCAATAACATTTTTATGTTAAATGAAAAATTTATTTATATATTGCATAATTAATGTATTTCATGTATATAATATATTTGTTCTACATTATATGAGAATTCATATTGGTTTAAAATAGAATGAATGTAGGAATTTGATTGCTAAACTCTGTAAAACAACAAAAGTATATGTAAATAATAGATTGAAACTTTCTCAATCTTCAAAATACTGAAATCAAATGAAATATTTAGAAACAAGCCAAATCATTCCATCTAAGGGTATGTCTTATACAATGTATGAAGTTGAAGGGGAAGATAAAATCCTTCGTATGCTTACAACCATTCCTGATGTAGAGGAAATTCATATCTACCCTAAGCCTCCTGTCAAGAAATTATATAAGCCTGAAATGTGTAAATCAATAGAGGCAAACGAATTTCTTGGATTATGGGCTATGGGAGAGGAAAGGAAAAAGGAAGCTCAGTAACTAGAAAAGTAAAATCCCACTTGCAAAGAATTAGAACAAGTGGGATAAGAGATTTAACTAAGTATTATGATTTAGATCTTAAGAAATTAATCACTTTATTCTTATTCAAGACCTTCTAACCATCTTTCAGCTTCTAGGGCAGCCATACACCCTGTTCCAGCAGCAGTAATTGCTTGCCTATAAATATTGTCTTGGACATCCCCAGCTGCATATACGCCATCTATATTAGTCTGTGTAGTTCCTGGTTTTGTAATTATATAGCCAGTTTCATCTAATTCTAGCCAATCTTGGAAGATCTCTGTATTTGGTTTATGACCAATTGCATAGAAAAGACCTCCAATTGAAATTTCTTTCACAGTATTATCAACAGTATTATGTAAGGTGATAGATTGTAATCCTCCTGCACCGCCTTTAGCCTCTGAAACTTCTGAATTCCAAAGAATTTCTATTTTCGGATTTTCTATAGCACGTGTCTGCATAATTTGAGAGGCTCTTAATTTGTCTCTTCTATGAATGAGGTAAACCTTAGATCCAAACTTAGTAAGGTGGGATGCCTCTTCAACAGCAGAATCACCGCCTCCTATCACTGCTAATTCTTTATTCCGGAAGATAGGTAAGGCTCCGTCACATACTGCACAAGCTGAAATACCTCGTTGCCAATAATCATGTTCCCCTTTAATATTCATTCTCTTGGCAGTTGCACCGGTTGCAATAATTACTGCTTCTGCTTCTGTCATTTCATCATCACAATAAATTTTAAAAGGACGTTTAGAAAAATCTACCTTTGTTACAGTTTGGGTTATTATTTTCGTGCCATAATTTGTTGACTGATCACGGAAGAGCTGGGTTAATTTAGTTCCATCGATTCCCTCTGGGAATCCTGGAAAATTTTCTACCTCTGTAGTAGTGGTCAATTGTCCACCAGCGGCAACTCCACCTGCCATGAAGCCTTCAAACATAACTGGATTTAGGTTGGCTCTCGCTGCATAAATTGCTGCTGTATGTCCTGCAGGACCTGATCCAATGATTACTATTTTTTCTGCCATTTTCTTCCCTTGATTCTTTTTATCTATTAGACGCTTCTTCTTGACAACGAGCCTTCCAAAATTCTGGTATGAAATCACTTGCTGTAACTACTTCCGCAAATGACTGTAATTTCCCTGACTTAGTATTGCAATTGTAAAGAGCAGTTAGTCCAGTAAAAAATTCTCTCTCACCGTGAGTATTCCAAAAGCTAAGTTGTTTTTCAAAATCTGTCCACTTTTCATTAGCTAAATATAGAAATGATAGTTCTAAACGTACTTCATTATCTTTAGGATTTTTAGAAAGTGCTTTCTCTAAATGCCAAATTGCAACTCCCCAACTTTCTGGATTTTTGGAAAGTAAGGAACCTATACGCCTATGTGAATCTAAGTATTCTGAATTTTCATTTAGGGATAATTCATAATAATAAATTGCTTCGGAGAGGCGACCCTCTTTCTCAGCTTCCCAACCTTTATCGAATAAAGATTTTTCAGCATTGCAGTTGATCGGAAGGAATGCAAATAAGGACAATAAAAAAAAACTTCTCCATAACATAAGATTGCATTCTTTTTTTTTAAAAGGATTTCCATCCAGTAAAAAATTTGCCCGCTTTTTGTCTCATTTGTCCGAACCTTAAAGTAACCTAAGAGAACAAAAATGGAATCAAAATTGTCAAACGCGCAAAACAGATTACTTCAAAATTTCCAAGAATATCTTTCTGTAGAGAAAGGTCTTTCCGATAACTCAGTCCATTCTTATGGGTATGATTTAAATAAGTTTGCCGTATTTCTTGAGAGAGAGCACATCGATTTCTTAGAAGTCAAAGGAAACGATATCATGCGATTTCTAGCTGAAGAAAAGAAAAGAAAAATTTCATCAAAGACTCTTGCTAGAGAAGTTGTTGCAATTCGTCAATTTTATAAATTTCTAAAAGATGAAAAGCAAGTTGATTTCAATCCCACTGAAAAAATTGAAACACCTGAAGTAAATAGAACAATTCCTGATTATTTAACTCAAGAAGAAATAGATGAACTCTTTCTAACAATAAAAGAAGATAACATCTATGAACTTAGGGACAAATGCATTTTTGAATTATTATATTCCTCTGGCTTAAGAATATCAGAGGCTTGTAATCTTAAGCTAACTGATCTTGATTTGACAGGAATGACTATAGTTGTAGAAGGCAAGGGTGGAAGACAGAGATTAGTACCTTTCGGTGAGAAGTCTTTAGAGATTTTAAATAAATATCTAGCAAAATCTAGACCAGAAATTCTCAAGAAGAGAGCATGTGATTATATTTTCGTTTCCAAAAAAGGTTCATTTATCAACCGTAAGTCGGTATGGAGATTATTGAATCATTATTTAGAAAGAACTGATATTAAGAAAAAAGTAACTCCCCATACTTTAAGACATTCTTTTGCAACTCATTTGATTGAGAATCATGCAGACCTTAAAGCAGTACAGGAACTACTCGGACATATTGATATATCTACGACTCAGATATATACTCATATGGCTAACAAAACCTTAAAGGAAATTCATAAGAAATACCACCCTAGAGGATGAAGGAATATAAAAATTCAAAAAAGCCGGATTATGCAAATTCTATCCGGCTTCAGATTCCCTCCCATCCAAAATATCTTTCAATGGCTAGAAGCTTGGTCTTTAATGCTGCTAGAGAAAATGGTTTTTCACTGCTAGATTGCGCGGACATCAGACTTATCACTGGAGAAGCATTGCTTAATATTATTAAGCACGCATATATTGATTCTTACGATAGACCAATCTTTATTGATTTGCTTTTCTTTAAGGAAAAATTAGAAATTCGCTTACGAGACTACGGAATTAAATCTAAACTCTCCAATTTAAAATCCTATGATGTATCAGATTATAGAGAAGAAGGAATTGGACTTTATCTAATTCGCCAACTCAGCGATCATTATTTCCTTGATCAATCACTAGAACAAGGAAATCAATTAGTCCTCATGAAGAAAAAATAAAATTAAATGAAATTGACAAAAAATTTTTATTCAACCTAATGTTATTTTATTATGGGTAAAAATTATAAAAAAGATTTTATTTTATTTTTTTTGTATGCCCAAATATTTTTTTCTATTTCCTCTTGTGGCTTTCCCCAGATCAACAAAGATTTCCAAGAATTTACTTTTCTCTTAGAGATTTTTAAGGATAGAAATGTTGATACTAGTGGAAACCAGGCGGACACAGCTCTCCCTACATTTTCCGTTACCTATAATGGAAACGGAAATGATTCTGGGACAGCCCCCATAGATTCCAATTTGTACAATCAGTCGCAAACAGTTACCGTCTTGGGCAATACAGGATCCTTGGCTTTGTCTGGAGCCACTTTTGCTGAATGGAATACCGCTTCGGATGGTTCAGGAACTGGTTATTATCCTGGTGATACTTTTGCAATAGCTGCGGCAAATATTATTTTATACGCTCGTTACTTGGAGTGGAATAAATTATTTCCACTCTTTGATTTAGCGCAGGTAAACTGTTTTGACAATGATTCCACAGAAACTTGTCCAGTTCCAGGATTTCCTTTGCAGGATCCGGAGTTTTCCCATGCCAGGACAATCGCTCAGTCGTTTGTAGACAATGGAGATGAGACAATAACAGACAATAGAACAGGACTACTGTGGAGGAAATGCCCCTTGTCAACAAGTGGCCCTACTTGTGGTTCTGGCATAACAGATAACTATGTTTTTGCGGATGCCCAAACAATCTGTTCAGCAACATTTGGAGCTGGATGGAGAATACCGACAATTCGTGAATATGCGACTCTCATTAGCTATCCATCAACACTTCTCCCATATACCAATTCTACTTTTTTTCCGTCATTAGGTGGAGGAAGCTTTTATAGTTCTATAAACGATGGTAGTGCTTATCATTTTATTACTTTCTCCCAACCATCTATCGGCTCCAATACACTTTATACTTCACCCCGTAAAGCAATTTGTGTTAGTGGAACAAATCAGCCTGAGTCTCTGAGTTTCACTGATTTGGGTGATGGAAGAGTTCGCGATAACCACACAAATTTGGAATGGCAAAAATGCCACTCAGGTAGAAACAATGATGCAACTTGTTCGGATGAAGCATCAGCCGATACGATCAATTGGCAAAATGCTTTGCTATATTGTGATGCTTTAACATGGGCAGGTTTTTCTGATTGGCGGCTGCCCAACCAAAATGAACTATTGTCATTGGTTGATTTTAGTATTGCAGGAACTGTCAAATTTGACACGACTTTGTTTAACTCCTCATCTCCCGTTAACGATAGAATGTGGTCATCCAATGTCAGTAGAATTACTGGTGTTGCCAATCCATTGTGGATCAATGCTGGCTTTGGAATTTTGAATCCTGGAAATGCCACAACAGGGTTCTATGTTGCCCGGTGTGTGAGAGGACCTTTGTGAATAAATTATATCAATTGGTCTTCTTTAAAAAAAATAATTTCTTGGTTCATTTTGTCTCATTTTATTAGTACATTCAGCATTTTGTCTACATATAGCAGCTATTTGATTGTAATCAAAAAAAAACCAAAATTTCCAAAAATAAATTGACTCAATTCTTGGTATAGTTAATTTGAGTCTGATTCTCAATAAGGCTTGATTTGATCCTTACTGTTCTTACAAAATACACCTGAGAATCCAAATAAAGAATGTTAAAGGCTGAAAATAAAATCTGTAATTATTTTTCTTTTTTTAAGTGGAGCCTCTTTTACTTTTTTATAGCAATATCTTTTTCATATCCTATTTATTCGGAAAAGGTAATCACTCAAAAGATTGATGAACCTGATGATTTTTATGGTCTTAGAATTGGCGGTGTAGTAAGTCCATCTTTTGGCTACCGAACTCGTGATAAGAGCTCTGGTCTCACTGGGACCAATTCAAATGACCAAAATGGATTTAGTCTTCCCTGGACTTTGCTTACTATCAATAAGGAATGGGAAGATAAAGGTTGGGAGCTTGAATTATGGTTTGAACTTCTTCGTGCAAATTCTTTCAGCAATGATACAACAAGTACAGGTGGGACTAGAGCTGATCCATATACTTTAGGTATAAGGCGAGGAAACATTCAGAAAAAAATGGCGACGGGAAATTTCCATCATAAATTTATTTTCGGAATGCAAGAGAATCCAAATACATTCACTCAGTGGAATGGATCCTGGGATTGGCGATACATCGATAGGTCTCCTATGGAGAGTTTAGGATTTTTTGCTGCGCCTGCAGATCTAGGATTTAGCTGGTTAGTTGAATCAAGTATCTTTCAATTACATCTTGGTTTAGCAAATGGAGAAGGATATCGTTCCGTTCAGAACCAAGAATCTTCAGGGATAGATGCCTATGGAAGATTTTCAATAATGCCAAATTTCGATGAATGGAAGTTAGGTTTACATTTTATAGGACGAAGCAAAAACTTAGTCGGACTTGCTGGGAATGAATGTATAGAGGGTAGATCTAATTGTTTGTTATCTGATAATGATGTTTTTACTAGAAAAGAAATTGATTTAAGAAGTCGCAAAGGTGAAACTTTGGGTGCAGAAATAACCTTAGACCATATAAAGTATTTACACTTAGGTCTTGGAGGAATGATTCGTCGTGACTACGGTGGAGAAATTCGAGATAGACTTCGCCAAGATCTTCCGGTAGAATATGGTCGCGATCAATTTGGGAAAGCAGCATATACTTGGTTAGGTGTAGGATGGGAAGATATTTGGGCTGTCTTTCGAGCTGAGGCGGGAACTGGAAGCTCAGGAGTTATGAGAGCTAACTTCCAAACCAAAGATGAACCCTTTCAAAGATTGGGATTGACTGAGCCCATACCTTTGGAAATAGATCCTGCTACAGTTCTTTATTCATCTAAAGCATATTTTATTCGTAAATCTATTTTACTTGAATATAGAATAGATTCTAATATGCGTTTGGGACTTAGTTATTCTCATTTGGTTAATCATAATGAGAAAGGAGAAAGGCAGCGAACTTTTATAGATCCAATAGGAGATGAAAGAACTCAAAGAGAGTATGAGTCTCAATTCATTACTCAAGTAAATAGAGGAATCCTTTCTTATGCAAGAAAAGAAGATCGGATATTCTTAAGAGCGAGTTTTATTTTTTAGAAAATTAAGAAGAGATTTAAGGAGAAAAATATGAATAAGGGATTAACAGCAAAATGGATTCTAGCGCTTGCGATGATAGGATTTTCTGCATTCCATATATTTGCAAATGATAAGAATGGCGCAATTGCAAGTTTTGTAATTGGTAAGTCATTTTATCAAGCACCTGCAAATTCAAAATGGGTTCCTATTAAGCAAGGTGTTATCGTTCCGGAAGGTGCTTCCATAAAAACTGGAAATGGATCTAAGGTAACATTGTTATACGGTAAATCTGAGTTTAGAGTTTCACAAAATTCTGAAATTAAATTAACCTCATTTGCAAGTGGGAAGAAAGAAGGAAAAGTAGATATGGTCTCTGGATTTGCTTGGTTCAAAGTAGATAAAAGACCGGGTGAAAAAGTTTCTGTTTCAACCTATACATCCACTGCAGGAGTTCGCGGTACTGCATTTGCAACTATGTATGATACGAAAACTAAAAGTGCTATGAATTGTATCTGTGAAGGAAAAGTTGAAGTTTCTAATTTAGATAACTCATCTTCAGTCGTTGCCAGTTCCGGAACAGGAACAAGTATTGATAAAAATGGTAAGTTGAAAGAAGAATCCTACCAAGACATTATTGTTAAACTTGATGCTATGCCAGGATTTGAGAAAAAAATTAAATCGAATCCAATGTTGAGCAATTGTCTTTCCTGCCATACACCTAAGGGCTGGAGCTCTAAGGGTATTCTTAAGGATGAGACTTACGCTAAATAAAAATTTAGAATAGCAAAGCAGCCCAACTTTGCTCTTTAGTTGGGTGTTTGCAAAAATCTTTTTCCCTCAATAAATTCTCTTGACCAACCAAGCTACTATTCCTTAGAATTTAACTTAGTTATGAAAGTAGATAGCATTTTAGAAACCATTGGCAACACTCCCCACGTAAGACTCAATCGATTGTTTAGTTCTGATTTCGAGGTCTGGATGAAATTAGAAAGAGCGAATCCAGGTGGAAGTATCAAAGATCGTATTGCACTCGCAATGATAGAGGACGCTGAGAAATCAGGTAAACTCAAGAAAGGCAGCACAATAATTGAACCAACATCTGGCAATACAGGTATTGGTCTTGCTATGGTTGCCGCAGTTAAGGGTTATTCTTTAATTCTTGTTATGCCCGAATCAATGTCAGTTGAACGAAGACGACTTATGGCTGCTTATGGTGCTAAGTTTGAACTTACTGCTCGTGAGAAAGGTATGGGTGGTGCTATCGCTAAAGCAAAAGAACTCATAGAAGAAATACCTAATTCCTGGATGCCACAACAATTTGAAAATCCTGCTAATATCAAAGTCCACGAAGAAACTACAGCCCAAGAAATCATGAAAGATTTTCCTAATGGATTAGATTTTATCATTACAGGTGTGGGAACTGGTGGTCACATAACAGGATGTGCGCGAATTCTAAAGAAAGAGTGGAAGTCATTGAAAGTATTTGCAGTTGAGCCAGAACTTTCTCCTGTCTTAAGTGGCGGCAAACCGGGACCGCATCCATTGCAAGGAATTGGTGCTGGATTTATCCCAACCAATTGTCAGACAGATCTCTTAGATGGAATTTTGACAGTAAGTAAGGATGAAGCTTTTAGCTATGCCCAAAGAGCTGCTCAAGAAGAAGGAATTTTTATTGGAACATCCAGTGGTGCAAGTCTTGCTGCGGTTGCAAAGAAATTACAGACAACTGAAAAAGGTTCTAAGATTTTAACTTTCTGCTACGACACTGGAGAGAGATATCTTTCTGTGGATGGTTTATTCCCACTTTAAATTGAAGAAACTTGTTTTGGTCGAATCGCCTGCGAAGGCCAAAACAATTCAGTCCTATTTGGGTTCTGAATTCTATGTGATCGCAACAGGCGGTCACATATTAGATTTACCCAAAGTAGAATTAGGTGTAAATATTCAAGATGATTTTAAAATTTCCAAACAAATCATCCCTAAGGCACTCAAGAAAATTCCCCAATTAACCAAAGAGATTGATTCTAGTTCAATAATTTATGTGGCAACAGATCCTGATAGAGAAGGGGAAGCTATAGCATTTGATATTCGAAGTTTAGCCAAGAACCCAAATAAGGCTAAATGGTATAGAACAGGCTTTCATGAAATAACTAAATCAGCAGTTCTAGATAAAATAAACAGTCCCGACGCATTCAATGATAATCTTGCCTTGTCCCAGGAAACAAGAAGAGTATTGGACAGATTGTTCGGATATTTAATTAGTCCTGTTCTTTGGAAGAAAATACAATCCGGTTTATCCGCAGGAAGAGTTCAATCTGTCTTGCTTCGTTGGATCTGTGAGCGGGAAAAGGAGATCCAAAATTTTCAAGCAGAAACATTTTATGAAATCAATGCAATTCATAATTTAAATGGAGCTTCTCAAATTCCTTCTCAGACGAAAGAAGATTCTCATTTGAAAATAAATTTTACTTATATTTTTGAAAAAGATAATAAAATATTTCCAGATAAATTATTTTCTAAATGGAAGATAGTAAAGCCTGATGAATCTATAAATTGGTCTGTGAATGAATTGTTTACCATAAAAGAAAGAACATCTGAGGACTCATTAGAATATCCTAAGCCAGCTTTTCAGACATCTACTCTGCAAGAATACTGTGCGAATCGTTTTCATTTCCCACCCAAAAAAACTATGTCCATTGCACAGAAATTATTCGAGGGAATCGATATTGGAAATGGAATGAGAGAAGGACTGATTACATATCCAAGGACAGATTCGAATCGTTTGTCACAGAAATCAATCAAACTTGGTCAGGAGCTAATCGCAAAACTCTATGGCAAAGAATACGTAGGTTCATATAGATCTACCAAACAAAACAAAATCCAGGATGCCCACGAAGGGATACGTCCAACTCAAATTAGTTTAATGCCTGATAAATTAAAATCATTTCTAAGCCCCGATGAATGGAAGGTTTATGATAGTATTCATAGAAGATTTTTAAGTAGTTTGTCCTCTGCTCGTAAAGGTTATAAAATTAAGACCATACTATCTGGTTTAGATTCCTTATGGGAAAGAAATGATTTCCAAGAAACTTTTGATGGGTACAGAAGATTGGAATCAAGCAAGGAAACGAGTTCCAAGCTTATTCAGCTTAAAGTGGGACAAAAAGTATCAATCTCAGAATTTTCTATAGAACTAAAAGAAACCCAAGGGCCCTCTAGGTATACGTACGCTAGTCTGATTAAAAAAATGGAAAAAACAAGGGTAGGCCGACCTTCGACTTACTCTCAATCTATAGAAACTCTGAATGAAAGAAAATACATTCTCTGGGAGAAAAGAACCTGCTTCCCTACAGACTTAGGATTGAAGGTAAATCAATTTCTTGTTACTAGTTTTGGAAATTTTATCCTTGATGAATTTACTAAAAATCTTGAAGAAGAGCTTGATGAGATACAATTAGGCAATAAAAATAAAACTGAAGTTTTGAAACTATTTTACAAAGAGTTGAGAACTAAACTAGATGGAATTCCTAAAGGGAAACTTTTGCAAGAAGCTAAGAAAACTTGTCCCATTTGTAAGTCTGGGACTGTCCAAAATAAAAGAGATCGCAAAGGAAAGACAATCTTATTTTGTTCTAGATACCCCGAATGCGACTATGGAGAATACCAATGAACTTAAATCATCCTAAAAATCTTAAAGAATATCCATTTCAAAAATCCAAAGAAGAATGGGTTGCTTCTCTTTCACCATTACAGTATAAGGTGGCAAGAGAGAAGGGCACAGAGAGAGCATTCACTGGCGAATTCCATGATAATAAAAAGTCAGGCATCTATCTTTGCGTAGGTTGTGGAGAAGCCTTGTTTTCCTCGGATACGAAATTTGATTCTGGTACAGGTTGGCCAAGCTATTTTGATGCAATTAAGGATGAGGCCATAGCGATTGAAGAAGATAATGCATTCTTTATGCGTCGAACAGAAGTTTTGTGTGCAAATTGCGGTTCCCACCTGGGCCATGTATTCCCAGACGGACCAAAGCCTACTGGACTAAGATACTGCATCAACTCTGCCTCACTTTCATTTCAGGAAAAATAATATATTCAAAAAATAATAACTAACTTAGGAATTATGATTTTGGACAAATATTTATCAACTTATGATCTAGAAAACCTTCTTCCAAATATGAAGAAAACTTTGAAAAAAGATAGAATCTTATATTTGAGTTTTGTGGAAGGTAATAAGGATAAATCTGGGTTCATTAAAGGAAGTGATGGAAAACAAATGTATTTCTAATTCCACAATTTTGATGAAATTTCCAAATTGCTCCTATTCAATGGTTTCAAAACTGAAAAAGTATTCAATTTAGATTATGAAAATAGTAATTTGACTAAAGATAGATATACTACTTTCATTAGTAAATTAATTTCATAATAAGAATGAATTATATAAAACCAAAAATTTTCTTTATTTATTTTTGTCCTAATATCAATAATCTTTTTTATTTCTAATTTCCTAAAATACACTTTCGAAATTTAATATTTTTTGCAATATTGTTCCATTTTTAGTATTTTTTTATAGAAAACATTGACGGAAAAAGCCTGAATTTGATTATGAGTCTCAATATCCAAATTTATTTTAAAGGTTAATGATGATTCGTTTATTTTTGTCCCACTTCTATATTCTCGTATTTCTTTTGTCTTTTTCTGTCTATTCACAAGATAATACAGATTCTACATCTAAACCCTCCAATACAACAGAATCAGAAAGTGAATCTGAATTGATGAATGAGAAACCAAACTCAAATGAGGCTGAGAAATCTCAGGAAACTGTTAATAAACCGAAAGCCATACAAGAAGAGGTAGGGATCACTGTTAAGGCCAAGAAGGATACAGACCGTGATTTCTTAAAAGAAACCGAAGGAACAAATATCTATTCTGGCAAGAAAAACGAAGTGATTCGTGTAGATAAACTCGATGCCAATTTAGCTCTCAACAACACTCGCCAAGTGTATTCAAAAGTGCCTGGACTGACTATCTGGGAAAATGAGGGCTCAGGGATCCAGCCTGGAATAGGAGCAAGGGGTCTATCTCCTAACCGAAACTGGGAATTCAATACAAGAATGAACGGATATGATATCGCCTCAGATAGTTTTGGTTATCCAGAAGCTTACTTCAATCCACCTATGGAAGCAATCGAACGAGTTGAAATAGTAAGAGGTGCAGGTGCATTACAGTATGGTCCACAATTTGGTGGATTGGTTAACTATGTTTTAAAAAAGCCCAAAATTGGAAAAGAAATCCAAGTAGAGACAAAGAACACGGGTGGTTCGTATAACACAATGAATAGTTATACTTCAGTGAGTGGAACTGTAGGTAACTTTTCTTACTTCGCCTTTGCCCATGGACGTAGTTCTGATGGCTGGAGAGATAATTCTAATTATTTGACGCAAACTGGACATTTTCATATTGCTTACCAAGCTACTGAAAAGTTAAAGATTGCGATTGAGTTTAGTAAATCACATTATGAAAGCAAGCAACCCGGTGGACTAACTGACCAACAATTCTGGGCAAATCCAAGGCAGTCTGGTAGAGATAGAAACTGGTTCAGCGCTCCATGGAATGTTCCTTCTATGATTGTTGATTATGAGCAATCTGCAACAGCTCGTTTTAATTTAAAAGTCTTTGGATTATACGGAGAAAGAAATTCTGTTGGATTCACATCAGCTCCCAATGTAGAAGATAAAATCAATTCTCAAACTCTTCAATACGGAGCTAGACAAATAGATCGAGATTGGTATAGAAATGTTGGAGTAGAAGCTAGACAAATTTTTGATTATAAATTATTCGATAAGACTCATACCCTTTCTTTTGGAACAAGATACTTCAATGGAAATACGGACAGAATACGAAATCCTAATGGAAGTACAGGAAATAAGTTTGATGTTCGAGAAACGAATCTTAATAATTTATGCTATGATGGCACAAAAAACTGTAGGATAGTTGATTTAGATTTTTCTACCTTAAATTATGCAGGCTTTGTTGAAAATTTATTCCGTATAACAGATAAACTTTCTATCACACCTGGAGTTCGTTATGAATGGCTCAAATCTACAGCCTCGGGAAGAATCAATGAAAGGCAACCAACTGCTAGAAATCTGATAGGAGGAACAGTTCCGCCTCAAGAAATAGTTAAAAGACAATTGCTTTATGGGGTTGGTGGTCAATACCAAGTAACCAAAACTACTAATTTCTATACGAATTATTCACGTGCATTTCGTCCTGTAATTTATTCTGAACTTTATGCACCCTCTGGAACAGTAAATGATATTGATCCTAACTTGAAAGACCAGACTGGTTATAATTTAGATGGGGGATATAGAGGGAACATTGATGAGTGGTTGCAATTTGACCTTGGTGTTTTTGAATTAAGATACAATGATCGTGTCGGTCTATTGCCAGGAAGAATAGAAGGACAAAACAACCTGCGAACCAATGTGGGGGACTCTTTGCATAGAGGTGTTGAAGCATACCTCGAGGTAGATCCTATCCTTGCATTATTTGATAGTGCTCCGTTTGGTAGTGTAAGCTTTTTTACATCGAGCGCTAATGTAAATGCGCGTTATGTGAAATGGGAAGACCCAAGGATAATCACTGATGTAGCCAATGCCTTGGATTACTACCGAGTTGGAAAGACAGTTGAAAATGCTCCATCACAAATCCACCGTTATGGTCTCACCTATAAATATAAGAAAAAGTTCAGCATAAGCTATTTAATTAGTGATATAGGCAAAGCGTACTCTGATGCTTTGAATACTACATTGCAAACTGCTAATGGACAGATAGGAATCATACCTTCTTACATTGTAAGAGATGTTACTTTTGTATGGAATTTTACAGAAAATCTAAGTCTTCGTGGTGGGGTAAACAATCTTGGAAATGAAAAGTATTTTACAAGAAGAGCAGGTGGCTATCCTGGACCTGGTATTTTACCGGGAGATGGAATCTTTTACTTCGTAGGATTATCAGCTACATTTTAGATAAGAAAACATAGAAACAGGAATGGAAACTTTCTAAGAAATAAAATAATTCAATTTCAGTTACAAATAAAAATAATGCTAAAACTCCAATTTATCCAGGGAAAGATCTTTGGATTAATTGGTGTTTTTGTAAAAAACCCAATTCCATTTATTTTAAGCTCTAAAAAACTCTTGACTAAATAAACGGCGTTAATTATAAATGACATTATAGCTAACGGTGTTCGCCTTGGGCTATTCTCCTCATTTTGCATAGAACACTGTTAGCCAATTGAAAAGGAGGCTTGTTATGGCCATAATATTAAGTTTTTTCTTCGGACATTGGTTTTTATCTGCATTTTCGCAGACCTTTTTTCTTCATCGCTATGCATCCCATAGGATGTTTACGATGAACAAATTTTGGGAGAGATTCTTCCATTTGTTTACTATACTTGCACAAGGGCCTTCCTATTTGAATCCAAAAGGCTATGCAATCCTTCACAGAATGCACCATGCTTATAGTGATACTGAGCTAGATCCACATAGTCCTCATCATTCAAGTAATTTCTTTACTATGATGCTCAAAACAAAGCATATCTACGATGACTATGCCTATGGTCGGGTTGAACCTAAAAAGCAATTTTCAGGTGATACTCCTGAATGGCCACTAGTGGATCGTTTGGGCCAATCGTGGTTCTTTCGAATAGGTTCGGGAGCTTTGTATGCTTTTTTCTATATTGCTTTTGTTCCAGAAGGACAGTGGGGTTGGTATTTCTTATTGCCATTGCATTGGCTAATGGGACCTATTCATGGAGCAATTGTAAATTGGGGTGGGCATAAGTATGGTTATGTGAATTTTTCTAAAACAAAAGATGAATCACGCAATACACTTCCCATTGATTTTTTGATCCTAGGTGAGTTGTTTCAAAATAACCACCATGGAAGAGGAACCTCGCCCAACTTTGCTGTAAAATGGTTTGAGATTGATCCTTCCTACCAAATCATGAGACTTATGCAAGCGTTCGGTATGATTCAAATTTTGAACCAACCTGAAGAGAGTAAATCAACTGAAACTAAGTTACAACTTTCCGCTTGATCCTAAGCTTCTCATCCTAAACTCTGACTGGTGTGATGAAAAGGTCGATTAAACCTCCACGCCGGTCAAGAGGTTCGCTTACTAGATCAGAAATTTTAACAGCTTCCATGGAAGTCCTACTAGAAGAGGGAGTGGAAGCACTAAGTATGAGGCGTATAGCTAAGAAGCTTGGCTGCAGTGTAGCCAGCCCGTATACTCATTTCCAGAACCAAGAAGAAATCATTCGTGAATTGATTTTGGAAGGTGAAAAGAAACTTACCTCGGATCTTAAAACTGCTCAAAAAACAACAGATGAAGTTTATAGTATGTTAAATGCTATTGCACATGCATACTGGGATTTTGCATTAGAGAATCGTGAACTGCATAAGCTGATGTTCAATGCCATTGGGGGCAAATTGTATAGGCAAACTTTCCCTTCACTTCCCACTAGTTATCGTGTATTTCTTGAGACAATACGCCAAGGAATCACTAGTGGGGAGATTCCGCATCGTAGACAGGATTATCCATCAATAGCAAGGACTATGTGGTCATGGATGTATGGACTTATTGTACTTGAAATGAATGAGATTTTGCGAAGAAGAAAAGATTCTGACCCTATCAAAGAGGGAATTGAGCTCTTTACTATTCTATTGAAACGTGGTGGTCCGCTTGCTGATCGAGAAACTACTAAAGAATTTATAGATCGATCGCTAAATTAAAAATAAGATTTGTAAGTATTCGGAATTTAATCTGGAATAACACGAATTTTACAGAATCCAATTTCATGTGAGATTAATTTAATATTATTTTCCTGAATAGAGTAATCTAGATATCCAGATTCTACAATGACCTTGATTCCGTTTGGATAGTGGATTTTGGGAATGAACACTTCTGTTGGAATTCCAAGATCATCTGATGAGCATCTGTATTCAAAAATAAATTCTTTCTTCTTGGAATCAAATTTATATAGCAAAGGTTCTCCGGCTGTGAATCTTGGGTAGGGACGTGAGAAACCTTCAATCGCCCTTCCACCTGATCCATAGCCAAAAGGATTTAATCTTTTATTGAATAGAGAATCATCTATTTGATCTGATGAAAAAATACTCAAATCCTCTTGGTTCCATTGGTCTCCAATCATAAGATCATTTCTATTGCCTGCAGTATAGTTCCAAAGTGTCGAATGGATTTGTAAAGCATCTATGGAATTATACATCATATCAAGTGCGAGATTATGCTGCTTCCATATTTTTGCATCTCGCTTTCCATTCTTCCATTTTTTATATGCTTTGCCTTCTTGAAGATCAAAAGGTATTCCAAACTCACCAAGTAAAGTAGGGACATTGTGTTCGCTAGAAGCTGACTTAATTTTATTCATCTGAGATTTATACATTTCTTCGATTCCCTTTCTTCCAAATACTAATTTCTTAGCGAAAGGATCAACAGTGATTGGATAATTAAATCTTTTGAAGACAAGCGTTGGTAGATCATACCAATGGGAGGCATTGACTGTATTTTGAGGAAGTGGTTTCTTGAAAGAATGCGACTCTCCAATGCCTAGGGCTTCCTTCTCTGCAAAAATAATCCAATCTTGTCGTATATTAGTTATTGCATCTGAGACTTTATGAATAAAAGGAATCATATAATCATTGTCAAAGTTTACTTCATGCTCGCCAATCTTACAGAAGTAGTCATTGTTAAGAACAAAAGGCATATCATCTTTTAATTCCCAAGCTCCTTCTATTTGGAAGGGATCACCAAGATCAGGATTTTGCCATAGTGAAATTTTATTTGGATTGATTACACGGTCTTCTTTTCTAGTGAAGCCTGCTTTGAGTATTGATAATTCCATAAAGGGAAGTTCTATCGTATAGCCATTGCTAGTAAATAAGCCGTCGATGGCTGACCAAGCTAATCCAGGAAGATTGGCAGATTTCTGGTCTGGATTTAGTCCACGATCATTCATTTTGGATCCAATCCAACCTCGTGAAGGCTCATTGAGTGAATCAAAGCCTAATACATGATCAAAATCTTTTATTCTATGAGCAATTTCTTGAATGCATCCAAGGTAATGAGATTGAAGAAAATCTTGTACATTTTGTCCGTCAATATTGAATTTGGGAGCAAAATCTCTTCCTGCATAAAATAAAGTCCACATGATCGCATTGGCTGGATAACGGTAGTTCTGTGACCAAGACATAGTCGGATAATTCTCTTCCTGGCGTATACCAGTTCTAGAGTAGTCGTATTTACTTTGCATAACTAAAGCAGAATCGCTTTCAGAAATTTTGGAGATATCAATACCAATCTTCTCTAAGGTCCAAGCAGGAGCTCCATCACCACCTGTCATTCGCGACCAGACATCTTGGTGAAAATCTATGAAAACGTAGAATCCGAATTTACCAGCTAATTCAACGATGGAAGTAAAGTAATCTAGGTAGGCAATATCGTATTGCTTGGGGCCAAAGTGTTCCACTGCTTCCCAAGTTGTAAGCAAACGAAGACAGTTGAATCCCCAATTTTTTAATCTTAGAAAATGCTCTTCGGCCTCTTCTAAAGGAAAGGGTCTACCAATGAAACTTACATCAGTGTGATTTTGAAAATCATCAGGGTATTGAGTCCCGCCATTGGGAAAGGGGACTTTTGTGTCTCCACCTAGATTGATTCCTCTAAGTAGGACTCTGCGTCCATGTTGAATTTCTCTAAACCAAGTTCCATTGATTGAAAGTTTTTCCATAAATACCTTTCTAAACAAAATCTCGATTTCTTTCTAATCTGTCATTGGTTTTAAGAAAAAGATTTTGTGAAAAAAATAAAAATTCTTTAAAACTAAAATTGGAAAAAACTTGTTGGTTCCAAATTACACAAGGCTTTTTCAGAAATAAAATTAGCTATATCAAATGGCTTAAAATCACATTCTTCTATGGGATAGATCAGTAAATTTGTTCTGCAATTCTCGAAATCAGATTTTTTGTAAGTGATATTGTCTCTTTGGGATTGCGATCCAGAAGATTTTGAAAAAAGTTTATCAACAATTACATAAACTTCCAATGCCTTAGAATCTGAGCCGCCAGTTTCGATGCATCTAAGAAAAGCTATCGTAAATAATTCTGGTCTAGCTTGACCTTCTCGAATGATATCTCCACTGTTAAAGCTTGAATTCATCTCATTAGTACAATGATTTAGATTTAAAATATTAAAGATTAGAATAATAGAGACAATTGCTGTCTTTGATAGTTGTATAATACGTTTAGGCAATAAGTTCATGTGCTTCATTCAACTGTTTAGACCTTGTGAATAAACCAACTAGCATCCAAAAAAAGATAACAACCTCGTCATCTTGGAAATAACATTGCAATAGACCTGCCATAAAAAATCCAGCAATTCCTAAATAAAGACTTAATTCATTAAAAGATATCTTTGTATCTAAGATTGCTTGGACTAAGTAAAAGGCTAAAAGAAAATAGATTAATAAAACTCCAATCCCAAATACTGCCCAGAGATGTAAGTAATCATTATGAGCATGTCCTCTTTGTGTTGTCTCATAGAAGAATGCTAACTCTGAATACTTTAGAGATAATTCTTTGCGAGCAATTTCAATTTCTTTTCCATAATTCCCTGCTCCAATTCCCAAGATTGGATGTTCTTGGATGAGAGCCCATGTTGAATCCCAAATAAAACTTCTTCCTGAGTCGGTATGTTTATCTGCACCTAATAAAGGAGTAAGAATTCTTTTGGCTGGTTCTGAAGGAATAATCAATAAGCCATTAAGAATAATAATAAGTGCAAGTGCTGAAAATATAATTCTTTTTGATATTGGAAAACGTAAACCGCGTAGATACCAAATTAAAAATCCAATTGCTATTGAAATTCCAGATCCACCCATAGCAGACCTTGCATTGTTTAAAACGAAGACAAGGCTTGCTGCACACAATAGCAATAAGCTTAGTAATCTTGAAATTACTTTATCTTTAGAAAAAATACTTTGAAAGCCTTTGAAAAATATCCAAGGATAAACAAACATCAATAAGCCACCATAAGTAAGATGGGTATTCATTAAGCCAATAGGTAGATTGATGGATAAACCTGGAGTACGAAAGTAATTGTGTTGGAATCCCCAAGTGGTCATTTCTTTAGTAAGACTTGCAAATAACCATCCCAACCTGTAATCAGAGAAGATAGAAACAAAACCAGTAATCACTAAAACAACTGCAAAAATTTGAACCGAAAGAATAATCTTAGGCAATTCTGACCTTTTAAGGTTCATCATGCATAGAAAGGCAAAATACAAAAAGAAATCTTTTATTTCTGCATTGAAAGCAATCTTTAAATAAGATGTGTCAAAATTTGAAAATCCGAAATGAATTATTAAAATAATTAATTCACCTAACCAAAATAAAATCGAGATAAAAAATATTTTATTTATTTCCCATTTTTCTTTTGGTGAAATGAGAAGAGCTAAAAACGATAATACCAAAAAACCTTGGCTCAGGGATACAGATATGGCACAGGTTACAATGGAGAAAGATAGAAAAAAGAGGAAAAACTTGCGAGCTATCATTTTATTCTTGCCTCTCCAATCTGAGAGTCTAGTTTAGAAATGCAAGAGGGAAACCAATTTGAAAGTAATTTATTTTACAGATACCTTTCTTCCTAAGATTGATGGAGTTGCCATCTCAATACGAAATTTTTCTGAACTTTTGGTTCAACGCGGTCATGAATTTTTAATATGTTCGCCAAAATATGGTGAGGGTGATTTCGATCGCATGGGAGATCACATTCATGTGGAAAGGTTTCGAAGTGGATATCTTCCTAGTTATCCAGATATTAAGGTCGTTCTTCCATCTCCCCAGAAAATAAAACGAATCATCCGTGAATTTAAACCTGATCTAGTTCATATACATACTCCTGGATTGCTTGGGCAATACGGAGTAAATGCTACAGAAAAATATGGAATTCCTACGATTGGAACCTATCATACTTTGATGTCTGAGCAAGATATGTATGTTAGTTTTTACCGTTTGTTTAAACTTGATAAATTATTTTCTAGAGTTAACAAGTCCAATAAGAAATTGACAGTTAAAGATCTAGAAAAAGTAGAAAAGTCTGAGAAATTCAATATCCGCAAGAAAATCATACTTAAAATTTGTAATAATTTATATGATCGTTGTGATCTTGTTATATCACCGTCTCATTTATTGAAGAA
Organism: Leptospira sp.; assembly: GCA_009991425.1. GTDB lineage: Bacteria > Spirochaetota > Leptospiria > Leptospirales > Leptospiraceae. The sequence continues at coordinate 95,129 of JAACWH010000018.1, read as the reverse complement.
GCAACTTCAAGAATTTGGTCTTAAGAAACCCATAACTGTAGTTTCAAATGGAATGGATCTTAAGAGATTCAAAGGTGAAATTAAAACATTAAATACCGACTCACCTAAACTTCTTCATGTTGGAAGAATCTCGTATGAAAAAAATTGTGATGTAATAATAAAATCTTTTAGCCTCATCCAAGAGAAAATTCCAAAAGCCACACTAACAATTATAGGTGATGGTCCCGCAATCCCATCTTTGAAGAAACAAGCCGAGAATCTAGGAATTGCTGATAAAGTGATCTTTACTGGATTTATACCAAATACAGAGCTTCACAGTCATTATCCACTCTATGATGCATTCATGACTGCCTCAACAATGGAGACACAAGGTTTAGTAATTTTGGAATCAATAGCCTGCGGACTTCCCGCTGTTGGAGTCGATTCCTACGCCATCCCTGAATTGATTCACAATGGAAAGAATGGTTTTATCGCAAGGCCATTCGCATCTGAAGAACTGGCAGAGAAGACGATAAATTTATTATCTGATCCAGAACAGTATAAGAAATTTTCAGAAGCATCTATAGAAATAGCTTCTCACCATGAAATGAGTCGTTGTGTAGATTTGATGGAAGAAGTTTACAAAGCTGTGGCAAGCCAAACCGGCAAAGTCAAGAAAAATACTCTAATGAATATGATGCTATCTATGATGCCAGACTTTCCTGAAATACCAGGTCTACCTGATCTTCCCAACATGGATGATATTGCAAAAGGGTTCAATGAATTTACAGATTTGAAACGACTCACAGATTGGGATAAGAAATAATTTATTTCTTATCCTTAATCCTTAATCTAAATTTTTCATAAGTTTGTAATACTAATTTTGGATCTTCAACCTGCGGCCAATGTCCAATTTTATCATCTAGCATATAAACTATTGGATTTGGTATTAATTCATTGTAGCGAGTTGCCATATGGAATCCAGAATTTGGATCGTATGGTCCACAGATGTAGCAAAGTGGAATTTTTGTTTCTTGCAGGGAAGTGATCCATCGTTCTTGGAAAAACTTTTTATCAAAAACCATTTTTCCGAGTAGATGGGTAACATTTAAGCCATCTTTAAAATTTAGAATGTCCCATTGTATATCTAGAAAACCTTGAGAAGGTTTAGTCTTTTCTCCAAAAACCTCTGAAACAGATTTTTCTATTGCTTTCTTCGACAAAAGTTTCGTAAATAATTTCCCGATAGGTTTTGGAGTTTGTGATAGAAGTCTTTGGATTAGTCGTGGCTTGTAGACATCAACAAAAAGACCGCCATTCATGAAAGCTGAAGATAGAATCTTAAATTAATTATTATTTTGTGAATCTCTTGCTATTAATTCCTGGACAATGCTTACGCCCAAGTCATGGCAAAAAATATGTGTTTCATTGATCTGCAATTCTTTTAAGAGAGCATCTATTATATTGCATTGATTTGGAAACGTATAATTATAATTTGTTGGTTTATCAGAAAAACCCATACCTAATAAATCTAAAACAGTGATTCTATAAGATTTAGATAATTCATCTGTAATTGGTTTCCATTCATAGCTGTTATAAGGATAACCATGAATGATTAATAAATTCTCGCCTCTACCTTCTTGAAAATAAAAAGTATCCCATTCTTTAAATCGAAAATACTTTCCTTTAGCTTTCCATAATACTGCTTCTTGTTTCATTCTTAGTATAGTAGCTAAGATCGGTATTATTTGTCCAGAAAAATAATAGACCGTTCTATATATTTCATCAGAATGGCATAATGGGTTCTAAAGGGGATAATACTAGACAAAGAATGATCGATGCTACAGCTCAAGCATTGGAGCAGAATGGATACATAGCCACTGGCATTAATGAAATTATTCACATTTCAGATGTCCCTAAAGGTTCCTTGTATTTTCATTTCCCTGGAGGAAAGGAGGAGTTAGCCTGTCTTGCATTGGAACAATCCGGTAGAGAGTTTTCTATGATTTTTCAAGAAATTTTGTCAAAATCCAATTCGCCCACATATGCTACAAAAAAAATTTTCTTAGCTTTAGAGAGACGAGTGGTGGAAAGTAACTACAAAAAAGGTTGTCCTATTGTAATATCTGCTTTGGAATCAATGCAGATTCATACTTCGCTACAGGCTACCTGCATGAAAATATACAATGGGTGGATAGAGGGATTTGAAAAATTTTTCCAGATCCATGGTTATTCTAAAAAGCAAGGACATGATCTTTCAGTTAGCTTATTTTCACTTTGGGAAGGAGCTTTGCTTCTTGCCAAACTTCAAAAGTCCAATCTTCCCTTGAAATCCGTTTCAAAGACTGCTTTATTATTACTTTCATCCATCCCAAATAAGTCTATAGAATTATAGCTCTATAAACTTATAGATTTTTGATTCTATTTGAATTAAATGAAGAATACTTAACCCAAATAGTATTGCAAAATAAAATTATAAAACCTATAAAATGTTAGGTTTTTATAATTGTTCAAAGAAATCATTGCCTTTGTCATCGACCACAATGAAGGCAGGAAAATCTTCAACATCAATCGACCAAATTGCTTCCATTCCCAGTTCGGGAAAATCGAGAACTTCCACCTTCTTAATATTATCATTAGCGAGTAGGGCTGCTGGTCCTCCTATGGAGCCTAGATAGAAGCCGCCATTCTTTTTGCAACTTTCAGTAACAATTTTAGACCTATTTCCTTTAGCTAATGTGATAAGTGAAAATCCTTGTTCTTGGAAAAGTGGTACATAGCTATCCATTCTTCCAGCTGTAGTAGGACCAAAAGATCCAGATGGCATTCCTTCAGGTGTCTTGGCGGGACCTGCGTAATAGATCGGATGATTTCGAAAGTATTCAGGAAGAGGCTTACCTGAATCTAGCAAGGCCTTTAGTTTAGCATGAGCAATGTCACGTGCAACTACCAATCTTCCTGTTAACATAACTCTTGTTTTTACAGGGTGTTTGGTTAAAATAGCCAAGATGTCCTTCATTGGTTGGTTTAAATCTATTTTAACGACATTTGCATTTAGTCTTTCTTTCTCTTCGGGAGGTAAAAATCTTGCTGGATTGTATTCTAATTTCTCTAAAAAGATTCCATCCTTGGTTATCTTAGCTTTGATGTTACGATCTGCACTGCAGCTCACACCTATTCCCACCGGACAAGATGCCCCATGTCTAGGTAGGCGAACAATTTTAAGATCATGGGCTAAATATTTGCCACCGAATTGTGCACCTATTCCTGTTTTTTGCGCGGCTATCAGCATCTTTTGCTCAAGCTCAATATCTCTAAAAGCAATTCCTTCTTTGTTTCCTTCAGTAGGTAGATTATCTAGATAACCAGTGGAAGCAAGCTTGACTGTCTTTAGATTGAATTCTGCCGAAGTTCCTCCAATAACAACTGATATATGGTAGGGCGGGCAAGCAGCAGTCCCTAATGATTTCATTTTTTCAGTTATAAATTTTTCCAATGACTCAGGATTTAATAAAGCCTTAGTTTCTTGGAAAAGAAATGTTTTATTAGCTGAACCACCACCTTTTGCTAGAAAGAGAAATTCATATTTGTTGCCTTGTGTTGCGTAAAGTTCAATTTGTGCGGGAAGGTTGGAACCTGAATTCACTTCCTCATACATGTTGAGTGGAAGCACTTGTGAATACCTCAATGTTTTCTCAGTATAGGCTTTAAAGATTCCACGAGATAGTTCTTCTGCATCATTTGCACCCGTGAAAACATTTTCACCTTTCTTACCAACAACAATGGCTGTACCAGTATCTTGGCAGGTTGGCAATTTGCCTTCGGCAGCTATTGCTGAGTTCCGCAGCAATGCCTTGGCAACAAAACGATCATTATCTGTAGCTTCTGGATCATCAAGAATAGAAGAAACTTTCTCTAAGTGAGCAGTTCGTAGGTAATAGGAAACGTCTACCATTGCTTGGTAGGCAAGCTGCCTCAATCCCTCAGGATCTATTTGAAGAATTTCTCTTCCACCTAGTTCTACAGTTGATACGAAATTTTTAGTTAAAAGTCGGTATTCGGTCTTATCTTCTTTTGCATTAGTAAATGGATCTTTATAAAAAAATTCTGGCATTGTTAACTCTTTGGTTTTTAAAATTGATAATTTAAAAGTAATTTACACTTTATAAATAGCAAGAAGATTTGAATCAAACATGGCTGCTATTTTCCAAAAAAAATGGATCTTCTACTGCTTTCAAATAGCAGTTTTTATCTTATATACAATAAATTATTTTAAGCATCCATACGAATCTAGAAATCATTTTGAAAGTGTAAAATGGATTTATTTTAGTATATCCATCTTAGTTGGAATTATTGCTTTTTATTTTTTAAGAAAGAAAAGGGATGGAAAAAAAAATTTAATAATCTCTAAGAATCCAATCTTATTCTTTTTACTTCCCCTTTTTATTTTCTATTCCTCATCAAAGATTATACTCTCCTCTATGGATACTCATCCATCGAAATTACTACCTTTTGCTTTGCATTACAACTCGAATTTTTTGCTTGATCCTTGGATTGAAAACTCAGATATAAAAAAATTTCATCCAGATAAATATTTTGCTCTACCAACCTCGCAAGGATACTTAAGTGCATATCCAATGCTACCTGCATATATGAATTATTTAATCTTAGAATTATTAAATCTCTTTCCGATTCAGATTCCTAGTTTATCTGATATAGATATTGATAATCCAAGTTCAGGAAATATATTCATTTATCTTTTGGAAAAATTTTCTTCCTCTTTTTATGCTAGTTTAACATCTCTATTATTATTGATTTTTCTTTCACGTAGATATTCTTTTCGAACTTCCTTAATAGCTTTTATTTTATTTTCATTTGCTACCAACCATTATTCCAATTCATCTCAGACACTTTGGCAACATGGTATTGTGGAATTTTTCTTGGTGATTTCATTACTATTGCCCAATTTAGGAAAGGGAATAGTATTAAGTCTGCTATTTTTGGTGAGACCAAATTCCTTAATTTTAGCATTCCCCATTCTATTAATGGATAAACCAAATAAAAATAGTATTGTTATACGATTATTTACCTTGGGGTTTGGACTTATTATCGGGTTCTTATTAAATCTATATGTGTATGGTCATTTTATGGGCGGTTATCCACTTATAATTAAATACCTATTTGCTATTAGTTTCTGGAACTCAAGTTTAGAACAAATGGTTATAGCTTTTTATGGATTATTATTTTCACCAGCTTATGGATTATTTGTATTTTCTCCTATCTATTTGATGTCGTTTATTACTTTTAGAAGAATATTTTCTAAGTATAGATATTATTCCTTCAAGAATTTAATCAAAATACCTAAAAAACAATTACAATACTCACTTTCATGGATAGCAGTATGCTCTTATTTAATTTTCTACTCTATGAGTTTAACTTGGCATGGAGGATTTTCTTATGGCTATCGTTACCTTACTGATGCTAATATATTTTTAATTTTTTTAATAATTCCAAGTATTCAGATATTACTGTTTAATTTTCGTAAAAGATGGAATCAATACTCCATTCTCTATAGTTTTGCTTTTTTCACTATGGCGCTTGTCTCTATTTACATCCAAAATCTACCAACAAGAAATATTCAGGCTTATAATGTCTGGCAATGGGAACACAAAGATGAACCTTTGGTGTTGAAAGGTTTTGATTGGAGGATATCTCCCATCCTAGTAGAAATTTTAACTAAGCCTAAAGAATGAGGTTTTTCTAAAATAAAAAGTTAAGCTACCAGGTTGTATTCAAATTTAAAATAATTTTAATTCTACGAATCACATCTTGTGGATTGATCATTTCCATGCAGGCAAAATCTTTTCTAAAGCATGTTGTATTACCGTAAATTGAGCAAGGTCGACAAGGAAGGTCAACTTGCAATACTCCTGCATCTTCTTGCGCAAAAGGTCCAAAGCCAGAGTAGGGATGCGTCGTTCCATAAAGTCCAATCACTGGTTTTTTCATTAATGCCGCAATATGAACGTTAGAAGAATCCATTCCAATCATTAGATTCATTTTTTCCATAATTCCAAGTTCACCTCGAATTCCAAGCTTTCCACCTGTAACTAGAAAAACTCTTTCATCTGCTCTACGTAAGGCTTGTAAGATGGGCGCTTCTTCCTTGGAGCCAAATAAAAATATTTTAGCATCAGGAAATTCTTCTAAGATCATAGGAATTAATTTTTCTGATTTATGAAGAGGCCATTCTTTTAATTTGTGACCAGCAAAGGGGGCAAAGCCTACCCACATTCCTTCTTTCTTGGGAAGCTTGATGGATTGAAAGTATTCTTTGGCATAAATCTTAGCTAAACCATCAACATTGATCCAAGGCCCTTTGCGAATGGGCGCTTCAAATCCTGCCTTTCGAAAAACATTCAAATAACGGTCTACAGTATGAGGAAGAGGATTTAATTTCTTACGAAATCTTCGGACTTGTTGGAGCTTTTCTCTTCGACCCTTAATTATCTTAAATACCTTAACTCCCTTTAAACGAAAGAAGAGAGATATCATTCTTGATCTCATGCTTGAATGTAAATCAATTACTGAATGGTAGGGACCAAGCACGTTCATTTCATGAAATAGATTATAAAGTCCTTTGATGCCTTTGTACTTTTTTAAATTGATTCCAAGCACATTTACATTTGGCATATTATAAAAGAATGGAGAAAAGTTGCCTCGAGTTACAACGGTGATCTGTACATTGGGATAGGCAGCGGCTATAGCAACCAAGGCTGGGGTCATCAAGGCAACGTCCCCCATAGCTGAAAATCGCATAACTAATAAATTCATTTATTTTTGCTTATAAAGAGATGGGTTTAGATTTTTATCATTGTACATCTTCATCTGACGATAGACTTTAAATCGTCTAATTCCTTTTGCATAATCCTCAATCAATTCATCTAGGCAAAGGATGAGATCCTCTCTCTGTTCAGTTAGTATGTTTAATTTGTTCTGACAGTTCTGAAGGTGTTCAGGACTCGCATCTTTTCTTTCGACTTGTTCCTTCATATGAAAAATTTTTAATTCTAGGATGGACATTCTGTCCATAAGCCAGGCAGGTGATTCCGAATTCAGTCTTGCGCCAGGTTGAACGGTAACATTTTTAACTAATTCGCCTACGAAATCATCTAATTTTTCGACGGTATCTGTTCTATCTTGGTTTAAGGCATCGATTTTACGCTTGAGCGCTACAACTTCCTCTAATGGAATATCAGGTCTACGAATTTCGTCTTCAATATGCCACTGAATGGTATCTACTTGGTTCTTTTGGTAGAGAGTGTGGTCTATACTCTGAGGATCATAAGGATTGTTGGATGGTTTTTCTTCTTTATGCCAATCAATTACTGATTTCTGAAATACGGAGACTACATGCTTTGCATCTAAATGAGCTTTGTTTTCCATTAGAGATCAGAATTTCAGGTTTGTTTACATTGGCAATCAAAAAGAAATCCAGAAAAACTGTTTGAGTTCTTTTTGATTCTATGATCATTGAGGATAATGAGAAATATTTTTCCTAGAATTTTATGTATTACTTTTTGTTTACAAATTTTAATTTCATGTAGCACTCCAAAAATAGCCCTCCAAGGAAAAATGTTTCATCCAAAAACTACGGATGATTGGAATCTAAGTTTGGAATATTTTCCATCTTCTCAGAAATTTACCAGAAAAAATCCAGTTATTCTATGTCACGGCCTTGCTGCAAATCGCAATTATTTTAAGATAAATGAGGATAATTCCTTGGTTTCAATTCTACAAAAGCAAGGATTCGATGTGTATTTGCTAGAACTACGTGGTAGAAATGCAGCAGGGAAACCAGGAATTTGGTTTGGTGAACATACCTATGATTATAATTTCGATGATTATGTTAAAGAAGATGTCAATACGGCTATTACTGAAGTATTAGAAAAATCTAAGGCTGATAAAGTAAATTGGATAGGCCATAGTATGGGGGGAATGGTTGTTTATGCAAGACTTGGAACATACAAGGAAGATCGAATTTCTAATTTAATTACTTTTGGCTCTCCTTTCTTTTTCCCTGAACCCAATAAGACATTTCGAATGTTGAGTCATTTCTCTTTTTTATCTTATATAATTCCTGTTATTCCAACAGAGTCTCTTGCTGCAGCTAGGCAAAGAATTCCACTCTTAAAATACTCAGAAGCTGGTATTGGAAATATGATCTATCATGAACCGAATATTGAAGAAAATGTATTAGAATCTCTACGATTGCAATCTGTGAATAATGTTTCACCAACTGAAATTCAACAATTCGCTGATTGGTCAGAAGATGGAGTAGTGGAGTCAGAGGATAAAAAGATCGTATATTCATCGAATCTTAATAAGATTCAAATTCCAACCTTAGTTGTTTGGGGAACTAGAGATAATCTTTCACCTTCTCATGTTACGCGCAGAGTCTACGATGAAATTTCATCAAAGGATAAATCAATCCATATAGTAGGAAGATCCCAAGGACATTCACAAGATTACGGCCACACTGATTTATTGATCGGTAAGAAGGCTGCTGAAGAAGCTCTACTACCTGCAGTGAATTGGTTGGTAGATAGAAATAAGGAACTTAAACTAAACCAATGAAATATATTAAAATACTAATATTGATTGTATGTATCTTTAATTGTCATTCCAATCATGAGTTAATTAGAAAAGATTATTCACTCGATTCTAATTTAAATAATCAGAATTATTCGATTTCATCATTCAATGAATCGGGACAAAAAGTAATGATTCTTTTTACGCCAACGATTTGGAAAACGGAAATACTTTTCGATGATGATAAAAGCCTTATTCATTTTTTTACAAAAAAAGATTACAGAGTGTACTTTATTCAGATGAATCAATCTAAGAATCATTTAGATCAAGCCCAAGAAGCTCTTAGAAATTTACTGCGTCATATAAAAATTTCTGAATACAATCTCGGAGGAATTTCGACAGGTGGTTGGCATATATCAAATATTTATAGAGGCTGGTCGAGTGATCTACCCAAGGCTAGTAAGATATTTTTTTTAGGAACTGGTTTCGATTATAATTATCCTCATTCATTTCCTAAGCAGTATGATTCCTTTCTAGAAAATACGAATCTTCATCCTTATCCCAGATTTTTTCTAAATCCAGGTTTAATGAAATATTGGAAGGGCGGTGAGATTGAAGTTATTTTACCCGAAGCAGAATTAAATATTCCATCAGATATACCTATTGCTTTTTATTGGGGAAAAATAGATTCCATAAGTCCTAGTGAATCCATTTACCCAATTTATAGAAAGTTAAAGAATCCTAAACTTTGGATGGAACTCAGTATAGCAAATGGCATGGCAAAAGATTACGACCAGGGCAGTCTGCTTCTGGGCGATGAAACAACTGAGGATGTATTCTCCGAGATTGAAAGATGGTTAGAAGATTAGAGAATACCTTCAATACCTTGTTTCAATCTTGGGAAGATTAATTTCTCATCTAACTTTTCACCAGTCTCCATTCTTAGAAGGAATGAATCTCGGATTCGGCCATCTTCTGTAAGAGCTGTAAAAGTAATGATATCAACTCCAAAGAGATAAAGAATTTGGGTTATTTGAAAGAGAACTCCTGGTTTATCTTTCATTCGAATGTCCATTACAGAAAAATCAGAGGATAGAGGATTGTAGATTTTTACAACAGCAGTTGGATCAGATAAGTAGTTGAAGCGATTTCTCATCAAACCATGGGATTCCATGTAATCAATAACGCTAACTCCTTCGAAAAATAAAGAATTCAAATCTCTTCTAATGAGCCTAAGAGTAGGTTCATCCATATCGTCTCCATTGAAAGAACGAACAACAAATACATCTTGTACATAACCTTCTACAGATGTTTCAGCAACTGCTTCTAAAATATCCCAACCATGAGCATAAAGGACTGAGGTAGCTCTGTAAATAATCCCCATTTCGTTTTTAGAAACAGTAATTTTGAGTAGAGTAGTATCTTTTCGAGGTACACAAGAAAGATGTAGTATTTTTTTAGGCAATATGTCGTGTTTTTCAGCAGTTGATAGCATGGAATCGACCTCTATGAAAGAGGATGCAATTTCTATACCAGATGATTTTTCTAGCTTGCTTTCTTTTCTAAAATGCAACTTTGACGCCAATATTGGCGGATTGAATATTCTTGGAAGCCATACCTTCCACGAGAATTTTAAGGAAAAGTAAATTGAATTCCAAGCCGCCTACTACATAGCCCATGGAATTAGGCGGAGTAGCTTTTCCATTTAAGGCAACACTTAGGGTTCCAGATTGAGAGATACTAGTTGATGTTGTTGTATCTGTCGCTGTAATACCCAGGGGTCCCTCTCTGGAAAAGTCTAAACTTGTTGATCCAAAGTTTAAGCTCGTACCAGCTCCTGCAAATAATGTCATAAAATAGAAAAACCGAAATCCTGTCCGAACATCCATAGGAATACTAGTTACTGTTGATTTAAAACGAAAGTTCGTATCGCCTGACCATGATCCTACAGCTGAAGAACCTAAGGCAATGGTTTGAGCTGTGGAGTCTGCATAAACTACATTCATTTCTTGCTTCTGGTAGTGTAAGCCTAGACCCAAAGAAATACCGCTGAATTCAAATACTCCGTATTCATCTCCATAACTGGGAAATACATGAAATCGAATCATCGCACCATAATTTGTTATGCCACCACCTAATTGCAGGTTGTCTTGTTGTCTTTTTATTAGATCTTGAACATCGCTATTTGCAAAATTGTATTGGAAACCGTGAATATAAACATTGAATCTATGAAGATAGTTCGCATTTTCTGTAGGAGTATCTGAGGGGCCATACCCTAATAGCCATCCTAGGTTGAATGCAATATTGATATTTGGTGTAATCGTCGCTCCCACATTTGGTAAGTTATTGAAATTTAGGTCTTGGTAGACTACACTTATGTCTTCTTTCTTTTGGCCTGCTGCTGAGATACCCGCTCCAACTTGGAATCGATTCACAAGTCCAGGCCCCATCATGGCAGAATTAATATTGGAAAGAACAGCTGCCTCGGTCATTGATTCTAGAACTTTGTCCACATATTGTGTTTCTAAGGCTGAAGAGGATGCATTCAATTGAGATTTAATACTAGTAGGAAGAAGATTGCAGGCAGATCCTGTACAAACGACTTGAGCATGTAAGTTCTGACTATAGATTCCTAAACTAAAAAAAATGGCTAGGGCAATACATTTTAGGGAATGAGAAATTGCTCTATGCATATATATCATTTTCGGCACACCAGACCTCTCTAATTTAAGGGTGGGTGCATAAAACAGCAAGAAAAAACTCTTTTCCTAGGGAATTAAAAATCTCCCTTATTTTCACTCATTTGGATATATTCTAGATTTTTTCGTATAATGGCTGCATCACGTAGATAAAGACTAAGTTTTCCCAGATCAGTAGATTTCTCGGGGCAAGAAAGATAGGATCTGTTCCCAAAATAACGAAACTGATTCGGTATTTTTTCTCTTAAAAAAATGAAACTAGGTATTTTGGAATCCTTATCCTTTACATTCCCATAATTTTCCTCGGTGAAGTGCAGTGTAAAGATTGGAGCCTTATTGAAATCAAAGAATGCTGTTTGGGCAACAAAATTTTCTAGAACTTGAAAACTACCTGAACGAATAAAGAATTCCTTATCTTCTGTAGAAATTTCTTTTTTTTCTTTTGGATTTTCACCCTTAGTAATAACTTCCTTTTCTTCTTTTGTTTTTATTGGAAAATGAAAATAAAATACAGAGCCTAATTCTCGTAAGGCTTTTTCTTTTTCCAAGGACAGAATGTCCTCAATTGTTTCCTTACCCTGTCCATCCATAAGATCGCAATGGAAAAAGATTACAAGCTTCTCATCCTTCAAGGAGGGAGGACTCGATTGGCTAAAAACCTGAGAGCTAGCTACCAAAAGTAAGAGAGAGTAAAATTTGTTCATCATACTACTTCTAAAAACGGCAAATATTTGGAAATGAACTAGGAAATAACTGTCTAATCTCTAAATCCCATGAAATTTATCCACAAATTTTTCGATTATGGCAGAATGATTAAATTCTCCCACTCTCTTTTCGCTCTTCCATTTGCAGGAATTGCAGTTATTTTAGCATTTTTAGAATCCGATTTTATGATCGTCGATATGGCAAGATTGAGCGGATTGATTATAGTCTGCCTAGTAAGTGCAAGGTCTGCAGCTATGGGATTCAACCGTTACATTGATGCAGAAATCGATAAGAAAAATCCACGTACATCTAAGAGAGAAATCCCAGCCGGAGTCTTAAGTCCTATTAGTGTTTTGGTTTTCATTGGAGTGTCTTGCTTTGTTTTTTTATTCGCAAGTTACTTAATAAATTTTCTCTGTTTTATTTTAGCTTTTCCTGCCTTGGCGATTTTGTTTCTTTATTCACTAGCTAAACGATTTACCTTACTTTGTCATTTTATTCTGGGATTCTCACTTTCCATGGCTCCTTTGGGAGCTTGGATCGCAATAGCAGAAGATATTTCCTTGGTACCAATTTTATTTAGTATAGGATTACTATTCCATATAACTGGTTTTGATATTCTCTATGCCATACAAGATGCGGACTTTGATTCTAAAGAAGCTTTACATTCCATTCCTGCAAAATTGGGTCTTCAGAATTCTTTTCACCTGGCTCGTATTTTACATATTCTTTCCGTGTTTAGTTTTATAATCGCTGGTAGAGTTGCCGATTTAGGATTCATTTACTATGTTTCTATAATCATTATTGCTATTCTTTTGATCTGGGAACATAAAATAGCAAATGACCAAGCTACAGAAATTCTCCCTCCTGCATTTTATAATATCAATTCTCTGATTTCGGTTGTGATTTTTTTTGGAATACTTTTTGACAGGTGGGGTGAATTCCTAGGAAAGTTACAGATTCTGGTTAAAATATGATTTCTAAAATTTTCCAAACACTCGCCATAGCTCCTATTGGAGCGATAGGTGAAGTAACTAAAAAGACACTTGAATTTTCTAGAGATGCAATCTCTAACTCCTTACATTGGTCAGGTGATAGTCTTGATTTCCTTTCCCAATACCTCACATTTTGGGAAGAGGGTCGATTGAATTTAGAAAATACCAGCAAGGATTTGAAAGAAAGATCACTAGCTAGTAAAAGTAAAATCCAAGAAGCAATTAAAGGTTCTGTAGAGGCTTTTTCAAAAACTATAGAAAGCTTGAAGCACTGGGAGAAAGTCACTGACCAAATGGTCGCTCAAAACCGAGTCATAAGCAGTATCCTAGGATCGACGATGGATGATAAGGTTCGCTTTACTACCATTCATATGAATTGGCGACTCAATGGCGAAGATGCAAAAACAGAAGCACTCATTGAAGATTTTAAAAAATCAGGAAAGAAAGAAATCACAGTTTACATCCCTGGATTATTTACTGATGAATCTCTCTGGAAGAACCAAAGAATAAAAATCAATGAGCGAATGTTTCTTTCAAGAGGACTTTCTGATTTTATAGAGCAGTGGGGAACTTACTCTGCTTTTGTAAGATTCAATCATGGTATGCATATATCAGAAAATGGTAGGATGCTACTAGAACTTTTTCGAGAATTAAACAAGAACCTTCCTGATACTAAAATCAATATTGTATCTTATAGCATTGGCTGTTTGATTTCTAGAAGTATGTTCTATCAAGCCAAAACTTCCCAAGAGGGTAGTCTACAAAACATTGCAAAGGTTGTTCATATGGCTGCCCCAGATATGGGTTCCTATTTAGAGAAGATGGGGTTTTGGCTAGGCTTTCTCATGGAAAAAACTCCCATAACGGCTGTAAAAGTAATAGGGATCATCGGAAATTTTAGATCGGACGCTATTAAAGATCTTTCTCATGGTATCATTCGTAAGCAAGATTGGGCGGCTACCTCTCCCTTCTTTCGAGGCGGTAAGGATTATTACTTTGGAGAATTAGATGGGGCTGATTTTTACCAAGCCTTTGCTATTTTTGCCCTACCACATGAACCACATTTAAGTTGGTTAGGTGACGGCATCGTTGAGACAAAATCTCTTCGCTACCTAAGTTCAAAGCTAACTTATTCTTTGTCCAACCCAGAAAAGAGAATCTTGGAAGTTCATGGTGCAAATCATTTTACTCTACTGAACTCAGGTAAATTATTTAAATGGTTGAGATCTATTTTTGAATCCTCAGGAAAATAATATGAAACTTGTGATTGGCATGGCTGGATCAAGCGGATCTATTTATGGAGCAAGATTCTTAAGAGCTGTTGCTCAAATGCCAGGAACTTCCTACTTGATTGTAAGCCCTCCTGCATTAAGAGTGTTTCGAGAAGAATACCAAACAAAAGTTTCTAATGCAGAAGATGTCCTAGACTTTTGCTTAAATAAATGGGGGAAGGTAACTCAAAAGCATACCTTCTTAGTTCGACCCCATGCCGACATCGGAGCTGATATAGCTTCAGGATCAAATATCTGGCAGAGTATGGTTGTAGTTCCCAGTTCCATGAAGACAATTGCCTCCGTTCGTGCAGGACTAGCTGAGAATTTAATTGAACGTTGTGCGGATGTTAGCTTAAAGGAAAGACGTAGATTGATATTTGTACCCAGAGAGACCCCTTACAATCGCATACATTTACAGAACATGCTTGCCTTAGATGAGGCTGGAGCTGTAATCTTGCCAGCTTCTCCAGGATTTTACCAGAATCCAACTTGCTTAGAAGATTTAGGTGATTTTATAGCAGGAAGAATATTTAATCTGCTTGGGGTAGAACATGAACTTTTTCCGAAATGGACGCCCAAGCCTCCGACTTAAAATACGAAAACGGTCTTCCTTTCTCATCTAAACAAACATAAGTTATCATGCAATCTATGATTTCATTCATAGTTTTCTTTTCAGGATTATTTGAAATAGCTATTGCTTTTACATCGAGAGATGCCTTGCCTATATGGTCTAGCATCGCATAAATTTGGATGATATCTCCCAGTTTACCTGGTGATTTAAATTTCACATCTCGCATGCTTGCTGTTACAATATTAGTAAATTGGATCTTGCCCATAGCATACATTGCAACTCCCTCATCTAACCATGATAACATAGCACCTCCAAATAGGTTGCCATGATAATTTAGATAACCAGGTTGCACGAGATGTTGTGTAACAAGTTCCATCTCAGAAAGTTTATTTTGTAATAAAGTTTGATTGGATGCAGGCATAAAAAGAAATATCTGGGAAATACTGGATTCGAACCAGTGGCCTCTACCATGTCAAGGTAGCGCTCTAACCAACTGAGCTAATTCCCCAATCTAAGACCATAAGATGAGAGTAAGAATTTTGGACAAGCAAATTAGAGATCTATTGTTTTTGAGATTTTTATTCTGCCCTGCAAGAAGTAAGATAGGAAGATATCTTCTAATCGTTTTTTCTTTTTAATTGAATAAGCTCCTAGTAGCACAAGATGATTCTTCGCTCGACTGAGTGCGACATATAAGATCCTTCTTTCTTCTTCCAAGATATCTTGGGAAATGGAATTCACGTCTTCATTCCAGCCCGAAATTAAATCTACGAAAACGGACTCAAACTCTAAGCCCTTGGACGCATGAATGGTCATTAGGTGTTTATCGGGAATTCCTGCTAATAGAAATTCTTTCTTTCTATAATTCGTTCTACAGAGAATCTTTGTGTCTGGTGTATTTTTAATATGTTCAATAATTTTTGTGGAAATTTTAAAAGTTTCTGAATTTTCATTTTTTATTTTCCAAATTGCAATATTAGCCTTTCCTATCCTGGAAGCTATTACATCCTTTGGAATGTAATTTGTATTTTCAAGAATCGGTTTTTTCGATAAGTCCACAATTTCTGGTAGAGAGCGGTAGTTGGCGGAAAGAAAATGTCTCTTGGTTGGAACAAATGCCTTTTCAAAATCAATAAAAGGTTTAGGAGTTGCACCACGAAAGCCATAGATCGCTTGCCAATCATCACCTACAACTGTTAGGTATTTTGGATCAAGTAATTTGAGGAATATCAATTGCTGTTCATCTGTGTCTTGGAATTCATCAACAATCAATCGTTCTATATTTGATTTCGGTTCAAGTGTCCATTCTTCTTTTTTATCTAGACTCGAAAGATACATAGAAACTAAGTCTGCAAATTCTAATTTTCTTTGTTCTCTTTTAAACAGATCTAACTCTTGCAAAATCTCTAAATACAAAGAATGAAAGTGTTTTTTTAACATTTGCAAATTTTGATCCAATAGGAATTTATAAGGGATGCCTCCAATTTTGAATCTATGCTTTTTAAAATAATCTTTGAAGAATTCTATTTTTTCCTCATCTGTGAGAATGCTAGGTGGATTTGCTATAAATACAGGATGAAATTTTCTCAAAATACCTAAACAGTGAGCGTGAAAAGTTTGAATTATGATTTTATGATTAGGATGAATTCTATTCAATCTCTCTTTGAATTCATGAACAGCCTTCCTTGAAAAAGTTAACACTAAAACTTTATTTTGCTCTGTCAAATTATCTTGAATGAGTTTATCTAAAATTCCTATCATAGTGCTAGTCTTACCGCTTCCAGCTGCTGCTATAACTTGTACATATTTGCTTTCTTCATCAATGATTGCTTGTTGCTCTTGGTTAAATTTCATAAGAATTACTTATGATTCGAGATTTGCAGAGCAAGAAATTTAAAAATTATACTAAAAAATGAGTAAGGTTATTCTGTTTAAGATCCAGTATAGCGTAATAAAATCAAAGTTAAATCATCGGATAGGTTCATTCGATTGTATTTAGAAAATTGAATTAAATCATCTATCAATTTTTCTTTTAGTTTATCTAAGGGAAGTAAAGAATTGGCAAGTAGGAATTCTCCCAATCTATGCTCTCCATATGATTCGTCATCTTGGTTTGTTAGTTCAATTACACCATCTGTATAAAGGCAGACTAAATCTCCTTCTGTTAGATAAAGGTAGGATTGATTGTATTTAATATTTTCGAATAGACCAATTGGTTTTGATTTAGTACGAAATTCGCGTATTTCATTATTGACTGGTGATATAAAAATTCCCGATGGGTGACCTGCTGAAGAGTATTGAATTTGACCCTTATCAGGGCTAAGAGTAAGAAAAAAAGCAGTAACAAAGTTCCCATTCATCTTACCACAGAGATCGTCATTCATATCTTGGAGTAATAATTCAGGAGTTTTGATTTTACTTTCGTTATGAACAAAGGATGATTTAGCCATGGACGCAATCAAAGCAGAACCTACACCCTGACCTGATACATCCAAAATCATTAAACCTATAAATCCTTCTTTATCGATTGTTATATCAAAAAAGTCTCCTCCAACTTCCCTCATAGGTTCATAAATACTTTCCAATTCCCAATTCGGTATATTATTAGGCAAGGTAGGTAGTATCGAAAATTGGATTTTCTTAGCTAGAGCGAGATCATTTTCTTTGAGTTCGAATTTCTTTTGGATTAAATAAAGATTTCTTAATAAAACTGTTCCTTGGATTAATATAAAAAAGAAATTTCCATACCAAAATAAAGTTAAATTGTCTTCTAAGATATTTAATTCCTGAAAAATATCATGTACAGCTAAGAAAAAGTAAATACTAATACCTAAGAAGAGCAGTTTAGAATCACGATCACCTTTGTAAGCTCCTCTTGATATGATATAGAATAAAAAGAAAAATCCGACTATTAGAAAAATGAAAAAATAGGATTCTAGATATAAACTATTTATAGGCGATATAAGATTAATAATTAGTTCATATAGTAAGAAAAAAGAATAGAGAGATATAAAAAAATTGAATACCCATCTGAATTTTCTTTCCTTTTTATAAAGCTCTTTAGTAAAAAGGAAAAAGAATAAGGGTATAAAATAAATGCAAAGTATGTATATTAGGTGAGGATAATTTTTATTTTCGAAAAAATTCATTCCAACATAATCAGCTATTAAAGTTGCAAATGAATTTGTAAGTGAAATCAATCCATAAAATAGATAAATCTTCTGACTATTTACAAAATAATACGTAATAGAAAATAATGAAATAATTAGATAAAAGAATCCTAAAAGGTATCTAGGGTAATCCTTAAGTAATATCTTTTCTAAAATATTAGATCTTTCTCCGATATATACTTTTCTATTTAAGCCAATATAATTGTGGTAATTAGAATTAAAGTAGATCCTAATTTCGGGGTTATCGATACCAAGAGGTAAGGTTATTATATGGGGAAACACATAACTATTTATTTTTTCAGATTCATCAATGAAATCACCAAATTTATAAATTGATTTTCCGTTGATATACACTTCATAATTTTCTAAAGCAATTTCTAGATAAAGCACAGGATCTCGGTATTCAGAATAATTCTGTAGTTGTCTTCGAATGAGTAAGAATTTTTCAGAATTCCAATCGGGCGGGAGACCTGGAACTATCATTGATTTCCAATCTTGTTCCCCTTTCGCGATATTATTTACATCAATATCAGATTCCAAAACATAATCCCACTCTCCGTGTAAATATTGAAACTCAGCTTCTAGTGTTGGTTTACAAACGGAGAAAAAAGAAACAAATAGGAATATATGAATAAAATGGGTTCTCATACAGATAATTTATTTAAGCATTTTATAAGAAATTTCTTTGGATAGAAGTTTTATAAAAAGGGAAAAACGAAATTGCATTTTAGCAGTCTAATCATTAGAGTGCTAAAATGAGGCAAATCTGTCTCATAGAATAAGATAAGCTCTCTAAAGGAAAATTTTATGAAAAATTTCGATTCAGTTGTTTCTGGTTCACTTGACATTGCTCAAACTGAGGCAATCAAAAGAAAAAATACCGAACTTGCAGCAGAGCATCTACTTTGGGGATTGATTTCTAATCCAAGTTCCTTTGCATCCAAATCTCTTTCTAAATATAAATTACAGGCGGAAGAAATTTTACAAAAACTTCCTCAGGCACAAAACCCTGTAAATTTTGAGAATCTAAGGACATCTTCTACTCTTTCACAGTGGTTGACTATGGCATCAGGACGAGCGGTAGAAGCTGGGAGACAAGATGTGAATGAGGGCGATTTACTAAGGTTTTTGCCACAAATTTTGCCTAAATTTAAATTCGATCCAAAAGATCTAGATCTCAAAGAAGACCAAGAAGAAAAGCCAGACTTCCTTCTCGATCTAAATGAACTTGCCAGAGCAGGCAAACTCGATCCCGTTATTGGAAGAACAAGAGAAATTCGAGCTGTTATGGAAATACTGGGAAGGCGCTCCAAGAATAATCCAGTGTTAGTTGGTTCAGCAGGTGTAGGTAAAACTGCAATTGTAGAAGGACTCGCCGAACAGATAATAAAGAATAAGGTTCCAGATGTTCTTAGAGACAAGACTGTATACAGCATGAGTATGGGCGAGCTGATGGCTGGAACCAAATACCGAGGAGAGTTTGAAGAAAAAATCCAACATCTCTTAAAATTTGTAAAATCACAAAATGGACAGGCTATCCTTTTTATTGATGAGATCCACCAATTGGTTGGAGCAGGAAAAACAGAAGGAGCAATGGATGCGGCAAATTTACTTAAGCCAGCCTTAGCAAGGGGTGAGCTACATTGTATAGGAGCAACAACTCCAGAAGAATTTCAAAAATACATATTAGGTGATGCTGCCTTAGAGAGAAGATTTCGCTCTGTACCAGTAAATGAACCGAGCAAAGAAGATGCGGTAGAAATCCTAATGGGGATTCGCGATAAACTAGAAATTCACCATGGAATTAAAATCTCCGATGAAGCAATAATTGGTTCTGTTTATCTATCCGACCAATATATCACTGATAAAAATTTGCCAGACAAGGCAATCGATTTGATAGATGAGTCTGCTTCTGCTTTGAAACTTTCTGCGGAAGCAATGCCATCCGAATTAGTAGAACTTCAATCAGAGATTCGTGCTAAAAAAATACTTTCCCAGGTGGAAAAAAAGAATGAAGAAATCCTTAGCGAAATCAAAGTATTGGAAGAAAAATTCAATGAAGGTAAACTGATCTGGGAGAAGGAGGTTGAATCCTTACGTAAAGTAGCCTCGATTAAAAATAAGATTGATCGAATTAAATTTGAACTCGAGTCAGCAGAAAGCAAAGCAATGTATGAAGAAGCATCCCGCTTGAAATATGCGGTGCTACCTGAACTTGAGAAGGAATTAAATGATTTCCAAGATACTTGGATACTTTCTAGAATTCATGTTGCACAGGTAATCGCAAGACAGACTGGAATACCTGTTGAGAAAATTTTAAAAACCAAACAAGATGATATTTTGGAATTAGAATCCTACCTAAGTAAGGTTGTATTCGGTCAAGAAGAAGCTATTCATGAAATATCTGAGACTTTGCTAACTGGTTATGCAGGGCTATCAGATGAGACAAGACCCCTTGGTTCCTTTCTTTTGATGGGACCAACAGGAGTTGGTAAGACGGAAACAGCAAAAGGAATTGCGAGATTCTTATTCGATAATGAGAATTCATTGGTAAGGTTTGACCTTTCTGAATTTTCAGAAAAGCATTCTGTATCGAAATTGATTGGATCTCCTGCTGGATACATTGGTTATGATGAAGGAGGAATCCTTACTGAGAAAATTCGTAGGAGACCTTATTCTGTAGTTCTTTTTGATGAAATTGAAAAAGCGCATCCAGACTTTTCGGATATCTTACTTCAGATTTTAGATGATGGAAGGCTCACTGATAACAAGGGTAGAGTGATCAATTTCAAGAACACTATCATTCTACTAACTACCAATTCCAAGAATCCTGAATCGGATTTTAAACCTGAAGTCTTAGGAAGATTGGATGCTATCTTGGAATACAAACAGATAGATTATTCTGTAATGCAGAAATTAGTTGATAAACAGGTAAAACTTATCAATGAAAGGTTGAAGCTTAAGAACGTTACAATTCGTCTGCATGAGACAGCAGAAAGAATGTTATGTGACAAAGGTTTTGATCCAAAGTTCGGTGCAAGACCTTTACAGTCTGTGTTTAACAAATACATCAATCGACCACTATCAAGAGAACTTCTTACGGGCAATCTTAAAGAGGGAGAGTTTCTTGCCGATTGGGATGGAACGAATATGAAGTTTGTGAAAACTTGAACATAAAAATAATTTAGACCTAAGAGATTTAAATCAACTTAGGATAAATTATTTTTGTTAGTTGGACTTTAATTTTATAATACCTCTTGTAGTTTTAAATTAACTACAAGATGTATTGATTTATTTAATTAGGTTAAGGTTTTAAATTACTCTCTGAAATTTTTCCATTGGACTGAACAAGATCAGCAATCAATTTAGAGGCAGAGAATTGGTTGCTGGTTAATCCTATAAGAGATTTCGGAAGATAGGCTACTCCGCCGGGCCAAGAATGACCACCTTGGTTAATCTTGATTAAATACAAGGAGCCAGTATTGCATCTCCAAGATGAAAGAGAAGCTTGGGTAGGATCTTCCTCATTAGACTTGGGAATTATTTTAGTTT
The DNA here is from genome assembly GCA_009991425.1 of Leptospira sp. GTDB lineage: Bacteria > Spirochaetota > Leptospiria > Leptospirales > Leptospiraceae. The sequence goes on along the minus strand of JAACWH010000018.1, from coordinate 73,592 downwards.
TTACTGAGCCACAAGAATAGATATTTTTGAAATGTTGAATAGTTTCATCAGTAGAATATATTTTCCCTCTAGATTTGCCAAATAGAGTTACTTCACCTCCGTCGTAGGGAACGATAGGATCCGAAGAGCCATTAATAATAGTTAGATTTGTTCCTTTCTTGGGAATGCAGACATCTTTTGCCGTTGTAGGAAGGATAGCTGTTATTGCAGTGATAGCTACAAATTTTTCTGGCATTTCGCAGGCAAGTCGAAGAGAGAACATCCCTCCATTCGATATTCCACCTGCAAATACTCGATTTGAATCAATTTTATAAGAATTTTGAATTTGGTCTAGAAATAACTTTGTATATAGTATATCTTCATGCTGATCACGATTGGCAGGTGCATTGTTGTCCTCACGTAGATCGTTCCAAGAATTTTTATATCCGCGCATGTAAGCTACTGCGTATTTCCTTTCTCTTGCAAATTCAAGAAGCCTGCCATTGTCAAGTCCCACCATTCCCTCAGGACTTCCCCCACCGCCATGGTAAATAAGAATTAATGGAATCTTGCTAGGGGTATTTTTACTTTCTTCAGGATAATAGAAGAAGACAGATCTTTCCAGTGAAGTTCCTACGACGGGAATTTCCACAAAAGAATCTTTGAATTCCATAGGAATATTGCGTCTACGATTTCTGCAATCTAGTAAAGATGTAGAAATAATGGATAATAGGATAATAGATAGTATAGATTTCTGCGAATTGAGGATCATTGCTTTCAGTACAAGGTTCTTGGTTTATTAAGCAGTTCTTTTTTTCTGAAAATAAAAAAAAACCGGGGTTGCCCCCGGCTCAATGGTTCCTAAAAAGAAAACGTTTGGTTTTGAAAAACTGCGATTTTTATGAACCGCAAGCTTTAAATATTTATTCTCCTACTGCAACTTCTACGGGAGCTTCTTCTTTTTCAACTTCAGCAGTCTTTTCTTTTGCTTTTTTCTCAGTAGGTGCGGCTTTAGGTGCTACTAAAACAGGTAAGCCATTTAGATCACGGATTTGATTTTCCACCTTGAAGGCAATGTCTGGATTTTCCAAAAAGAAATTCCGAACCTGTTCCTTACCTTGGCCAATCTTTTCGCCATTGTAAGAATACCAAGATCCAGCTTTGGCTAAGAGATCATGACGAACCGCCATATCAATCAGGGTCGATTCACGGTTGATTCCATTGCTGAATAATACATCGAATTCAGCTTGGCGAAAGGGTGGAGCCATTTTATTTTTTACAACTTTGACTCGCACTCGGTTTCCGATAGGTTCATCCTTTTCTTTAAGTGTCTCAATTCTTCGAATGTCTAAGCGAATGGATGCGTAGAACTTCAATGCATTTCCACCTGTGGTTGTCTCAGGTGAACCAAACATTACACCAATTTTCATACGAATTTGGTTGATAAAAATTACAGTCGTATTGGATTTTGAAATTGTTCCCGTTAGTTTACGAAGAGCTTGGGACATAAGCCTTGCTTGCAGACCCATATGAGAATCACCCATATCACCTTCAATTTCTGCTCTAGGAACGAGAGCGGCAACAGAATCGATTACAATAACATCAATTGCATTGGAGCGAACTAGAGATTCACAGATTTCAAGAGCTTCTTCTCCATTGTCAGGTTGTGCAACGAGTAGATCTTCTACATTCACTCCCAACTTACGTGCATAAGATGGATCAAGGGCATGTTCTGCATCTATAAATGCGGCAACCCCACCTTTCTTCTGGGCTTCAGCAACAGCACTCAAAGTAAGAGTCGTCTTACCAGAAGATTCTGGACCATAGATTTCAATGATACGTCCAGAAGGAAAACCGCCAATTCCAAGAGCTACATCTAATTCGAGAGATCCCGTAGAGGTAATATTGTTAGCCTGGATTTTGCTTTCGGAGGAACCCAATCTCATGATGGAACCCTTGCCAAATTGCTTTTCTATTTGGGAAAGAGCGGCTTCGATTGCCTGGCTTTTCTCGGTGCCTTCTTTCTCTTGGTTCTTGTCTTCTTTGCCTTTCTTCATTATAAAAATTCCTACCTTTTTTGATCTATAAGGGTATTTCCAAGATGCTCAGACTGGTTCGAATATTTTTCGAAAAATTCCATTCTTGGGGGTGAGCAGCAAGTTATGTCCCTTTACAACTACTATCCTAACAATATACCAGGACAAAAACCAGAGAAATAGAGTTTTTTTCTATGTCTCTTTATTTTTTTCAAATCTAATACTACCTTAGTACATGTATAGAGTTTTTTTTATGGCTAGGGGAAAAAATTCCTAGCCGATACTAGAAGGGAAGAGCAGCTTAGGAGCCCCCATTTGAGTGAATTAGAAGTCTTTTTTCCTGAATATTTTTCTGAATCTATGAAAAGTTCCATTAAAATTTTCCAAGTATACCTTGATATTGAGAAAAATTATTCCCTACACACACAGTCGGCATACCTGAGAGATTTGAAATTTTTCTTAGATTTCTGTCACAGAGAAGAAATTGAATATTTGGAAATTGAAGTCGTAGATATACGTTCTTATTTTTCTGAACTCTCCAAGAAGAAGAATTTAGATAAAATCACCCAGACTAGAAAGCTTTCTAGTCTTCGAACGTTTTATCGTTGTTTGTTTCAAAAAGATATCATTCCATCTAATCCTATACTTTCCATTAACTTCCCTAAGACGAAGACTCGCTTACCAAAGGCATTTAAGCCAGGGGAAACCGAAGAAATTTTGGAATACGACAATCAGGAAGCCTCTCCTGTTCTAGAAAAACGAGACAGAGCTATTTTAGAAATTCTCTATTCATCAGGAATGAGAGTTTTCGAATTAGTGAATGTGAAAATTTCAGATCTTTCTCGAGATTCCAAAACAATCAAAGTTTTAGGAAAAAGAAAAAAGGAACGTTTCGTATACTTAGGTGTTGAGGCTGAGCTTGCTCTGAATGAATATTTAGAGATTAGAGGCGAATCCAAGGAAGAAGAAATTTTTCTCAACCAACGTGGAAAAAAACTTACCACCAGAGGCGTAAGATATATCTTGAACGAGAGAAGGAAGGCTATGGGTTTTGAGAAATCTGTGACTCCGCATAAATTTCGTCATACATTTGCAACTGATCTTTTAGATGCTGGTGCAGACATTCGTGCGGTCCAAGAACTCCTAGGCCATTCTTCCTTATCTAGTACTCAAGTTTATCTCAGTGTATCCAAAGATAAACTCAAAGAGATTTATAGGAAGGCACACCCTCATGCAAAATTGGACAGAGGATAGAAAATTTCGATCCACCACCATACTCTGTGTTCGTAAAAATGGTAAGGTAGCAATTGGAGGAGACGGTCAGGTCTCCATGGGTCAGACTGTTATGAAGCATTCTGCCAAAAAAGTAAGAAAATTATTCAACGGAAAGATTGCCTCAGGTTTTGCGGGTTCAGCCGCTGATGCCTTCACCTTATTTGAGTTATTTGAGAAAAAAATTATTGAGTACAATGGCTCCTTGTCTCGAGCTGCAGTAGAAATGGCAAGAGAATGGCGAACAGATCGTATGCTACGACGTCTGGAAGCACTGCTCATCGTTGCTGATGCTACAGAATCCTTTTTAATTTCTGGAACAGGAGATGTTATATCTCCCGATGATGGAGTTCTAGCTATCGGTTCAGGTGGCAATTATGCACTTTCTGCAGCTAGAGCCTTATATGAAAATACAGAATTTGATGCGAAAGATATCGTAGATAAAGCTATGAAGATTGCAGCTGATATCTGTATTTATACCAATCATTCACTGACTGTAGAAGTCATAGAATAGAAATTTTATATAAAGAGTCTAATATAATTAATGGAACAAAACGAAATACATCCTAACGAAATCGAATTAACGCCCAGAGAAACTGTAGAAAAATTAGATGAACATATTATAGGTCAGAAGAACGCTAAGCGTGCAGTGGCAATTGCTCTTCGAAATAGAACAAGACGTAGAAAGCTAGATGCTGAAATGAAAGAGGAAGTCTATCCTAAGAATATAATTATGATTGGGCCTACAGGAGTGGGTAAGACTGAAATAGCAAGACGTCTGTCTAAGTTATGTGGAGCTCCTTTTATAAAGGTAGAAGCTACCAAATATACAGAAGTTGGTTATGTTGGTCGAGACGTAGAATCTATGATTCGTGATTTAGCTAATATTTCTTTAAATATGGTGAAGCAGGAATTCAAAGAACGCGTTACTGATAAGGCAAGAGAAAAAGCTGAGGAATTGCTGCTTGATATCTTACTTCCTGCACCACCAACTTCGGCTGCCAATCAATCGGGTGCGAATTCCAATCTTTCTCCAGCTTCATCTCCTATAGGATTTCAGGATAGTCCCGAAGATCCTAATGCTCGCTATGTGGCTAGTCGTGAGATGATGCGCAATAAACTAAAAGCAGGCAAATTGGATGATCATGAAGTAGAGATTGACATTCCCCAGTCTACAGGAACTGGAATGCCCATGCTTCAAGTTTTTGGAGCAGGGAATATGGAAGACTTAGATAACCAACTGCAAAATGTTCTTGGCGACCTAATGCCCAAGAAATCTAAAAAGAAAAAAATGAAAGTTAAAGATGCCTTCCAATCTCTTTCTGACCAAGAAGCAGACAAACTACTCGATCCGGATAAGGTTCAATCAGAAGCTAAGAAGCGTGTCGAAGAGATGGGAATTATTTTCTTGGATGAAATTGATAAAATAGCAGGTAGAGAATCCAGAGCCGGTGCGGATGTTTCCAGAGAAGGTGTTCAAAGAGACTTACTTCCTATTGTTGAGGGAGCAACTGTTAGCACTAAGCTTGGTCCGATTAAGACAGATCATATACTTTTTATAGCGGCTGGTGCCTTCCATATGTCCAAGCCATCCGATTTGATTCCCGAAATGCAGGGAAGGTTTCCGATTCGAGTTGAATTAGAAAAACTTTCTATGGATGATTTTGTAAAGATCCTCACAGCAACCAAGTCTTCACTGACTCGTCAGTATGAGGCACTTCTGGGAACAGAAGGTGTAGAATTGGTTTTTGCGACTGATGGAATTGCAGAGATTGCTAGACTTGCTTTCGAGATGAATGAAAAGAATGAGAATATAGGTGCTAGAAGATTGAATACTATCATGGAGAAACTTCTAGAAGATATTTCCTTTGATGCTCCTGATCTAGCGCCTGATGATAAGAAAGTTCATGTGGATGAACAATTTGTTCGTAATAAATTGCAAGAGATAGTAGAAGATAAGGATCTTAGCAAATACATTCTCTAAATCCACGGACAGAATTTCCAAGAATTATTCGATCTGCCTTTTGCAAATCTTCTAGAACAAGAACTTTTTCTTGGAACCATCTAGGAAATTTCTTTAGGCAGTATTCTCTTAGAGTTCCTCGTAGTAAACCTGAATCAATACTTGGCGTGTAATAGGTTCCATCTATTTTAAGAAATAAATTATGAACGCAGGATTCCGTTAGTTCGTTACTTTCATTGAGAAAAAGTACATCGTAATAATCTTTTCTATTTTTGTAAGCAACATCGTATATCTTTCGATAGCTCGTCTTATGGTATAGATAGAGTGTCTCACTATGAGTTGCCATTTCAGAGATTTTTATTTTATTTAGAATAGTTCCTTGGGATCTTTTTGCTTTAGGCAGGTTCATAGGAAAAAATATAATTTTAAAAGATCCGTCCTTGTACAAATTATATTTTATCCTACCGGATTGACCAAACTTGTCTTGGATAAAATCAATTAGGTGAGATATCCATTTATCAGCAGAGAAGGGTATGCCAAAGTATTTTGCTGATTTTAAAATTCGGGATTTATGGTATTCTAAGAGCTTGAATTTCTCTCCTGTCCAAGCTATACTTTCGAAAACTTTAAAATCATCAGTGATCCAATCTTCTTCATTGGCGATAGGAAGTTTAATATTTTCTATTGAATTTTGAATCAGCTTACTTGATTGATCTTCTAAATTATTACCAATAAACCGAAGTTTGCTAAAGCATTCCTGCCATTCTTCTTGGGCATTAGACTCAATAGTTATACCTGATCCTATACCCATTTTACAATTTCCTTGGTTGTATTCTATAGTACGTATTCCTATATTCCACTGACTTAAATCGTCTGAGCCCTTGGGTGCAAAATAACCAAGACTTCCTGTGTAAATTCCACGCTCTTGCAATTCTAAAGTATTTATAATCTCCATTGAACGAATCTTAGGTGCTCCAGTTACTGAACCACAGGGAAACATTCCCCAAAATACATCCCAGAAGGAATACTGATCTTGCAATTTAGCTTCAATGGAACTTGTCATTTGGTGTATGCTTTCAAATGTTTCTACATCAAATAAGGAAAGAACTTTTACCGAGCCAAGATCTGAAAATTTGCCAAGATCATTTCGAATCAAATCTGTGATCATAAGATTCTCAGCTCGATTTTTTTCAGAATGCTGCAAAGAATGAACAATCCATTCATCTATCTCTGGAAGTACAGAGCGTTTTGCTGTACCTTTCATTGGCTTAGAAAAAACGCATCCATTCTTAAATTGGAGGAAAAGTTCTGGAGAAATACAAAGTATTTGCGACTCACCTAAATCCATATAGGCGGAGTATGCCACAGATTGCCTAGATTGAAGGTAATTGAATAAGTCGATTGAGCTTAAGTTCGTTTGGAATTTTACAGGAAAGGTGAAATTGATTTGGTAGCTATCACCCGAATTTAAATAGTTTTGAATGAAAGCTAATTTTGCATTGTAATCTTCTTCCTGAATTCCGAATTCTACCTTATGAATTGAATTAGCAATAGGCTGCCTTATAGTTTTGAAATTTGTTCGAATCGCTTTGTCGTAGACAGAAAGATGAAAGATTGATTTGGGATAGAAATTTTTGCGAAGCGATGCGAACTTCTCTTCTAAGAAATAACCAGCTTCGTAACTTACGAAACCAGCAATGTAGTATTTCTTAGAGTGGTAAATTGTTTCTAAAGCTTTTAGATCACGGTAGAATTCTTCAGGGGTTTTAGGAGAAAATATCTCTAAGGGATTAGAAAATTCTAATCTTTCGGTTCTACCTGCTGAAGTCTTTGTATCTTCAAAGAAAAGTTCTATAATTTAGAAATCCATTTTTTGGAGTGCTTCAATTGGATAGGTCAAGTATGCTGTTGTAGTGTGATTGCTTGTTACAATTGTAAAATTCTCAATTGGGTCAATTCCCATATTATAAAATCCTTCATCAATCATTGCAATTCCAAATCCAGCTGATTCTTTCTCATCTAAGAAGTCAGGTCTGAAAAATTCAGTAGACCTTCCTTCACTAGCGAGAACTGCATGCTTCTCGCGAGAGGCTTCGATTCGTTTATAATCTAAACCCAGTATGGGAGCATCATTTCGAATCCGAATATAAAGTTCTTTGTCAGAAATCTTTATTTTCATGGAGATCTTTTGATCATTCTTTGTAATCTTATCTTTCACTTCATGCATAAATGATATTTCAGGTTCAGAAAGATTGATTTTGCGGGTACGGGTCTTATCTTGCAATTGAAGTATCTTTTGAACTGTTTTCTTTAACTTCTCAGGGACAACATATCTCTGCATTGCATCGCGCAGTGGACTTGTATCTAAAATAACATTGAGCAGTTCTTCTGCTTCTTGTCTAGATTCAGTTTCCTTAGAGCTATATATTTTTTGAAAAAGTTCATCTTTGAAAATAATATGACGCAGGTTTCCCTTTACGGCATTTAACAAGGCTTCCATCAAACCACTGAAAAGATGGAAAGATGCAAGCGGATTGGCATCAATTCGAGTAAGTAATCCTTGGATAACTTCATTTAGAATATCACGAGTTGGTTTAGTCAAACCTCTAAGTTCAAAATGTAAAAAATTTCGCTTAGTGATCTCTTCGAGATGTGATAGGATTTCTTCGCCTTGGTACATTTTTTTTTCAGATAGCATAAAAAAAAGATTCTTTCCAGTTCAGTGTCACAAAATTGCCCTATAAAGCAAGGAAAATTAGAAAGCGCTATGGAAAAAAGAACTTTCGATCTAAAAACACCCGATCTCGGAGATTCTGACAAAATCGAACTTGTAAAATGGTATCTTAAGCAAGGGGAATCTGTATCTGAAGGAGATGAAATTTTAGAATTGGTAACTGACAAAGCATCCTTCCCTATAGAATCACCAATGGATGGAGTTTTAACTGAGATACTTTTTCAGGAAGGCTCCCAGGTGAAAAAAGGGGACATTCTCGGTAGACTTTCTATTCCAGTGTAATGAAAATACTTCATATTTCAGATCTTCATTTTCCCACTCTCTTGAATCCTTTGACACTCAGAAGAAAGTCTTTAGTCGGTTATGCGAATTTTTATCTTCGTAGAAGAAAGAAGCATATGCAGCATAAAATATTAGTTGAGACTATCAGGAATCTCGACTATGATCTCTTGATTATCTCTGGGGATATTACCAATGTCTCTCATCCAAAAGAATTTGAGATTGCAAAGGAAATTTTATCACCCATACTAGACCATAGAACTTTTATGATTCCAGGTAACCACGATCGCTATACTAAGAAATCAATTAGCGAGGATTATTTTGAAAAGAATTTCTCTGAATACCTTGGCGAGAAAGTTCCCATTGAAATCAACAATCCTATGGAAGCCCACCAAGCGAGAATTACAGAGCCAGGGATTGAAAAAGTAGGAATGAAGTTGGAATCTTTTGATTACAACAGAGCCAGTCTTTATCTTAGAATGAAGACATTTGGAACTATAAAAGTATTTGGTTGGGATTCCAATCTACTTTTGCCTGCAATGAATGCGCAAGGCATACTACATCCAAAGGTTGCAATTAAAACTATAGAAATCATGAAGCAGTCTAAAGATAGTGAGTACATGGTAGTCTGCCATCATCCTATTTGGAATCCAAAAGACCGCCAAGAATCCAATCACCATAAGATGAGAAATCGAGAGAATATCGTTCAACTACTAAAAGATAAACCACCTATTGCATATTTCCATGGACATCTTCATACAAATTGGGTGAAGAACCCTGATGAAAATGTTCCTTTTTATGTGATCAATTCCGCTTCTTCCACTAGAATCACAGACCACCACCATAAGAGTGGATTTCATATTTTTAGTAAAGACCAAGATAATAAATGGAATACTAAGCGTTACATATTCAATTCACTCAATCAAAAATTTGAACTAAGCAATAGTATTATATACCCTTAAGGAAAACCTCATGTCAGAAATTAAACCAGATCTCAATTTAATTCAGAAAAAACTCGTAGAAGTAAAGCACCCCGAACTGAAAAAAGATATCGTTTCTTTGGGAATGATTTCTCTTTTGCAACCAACAGCAGAGGGAATTGATCTCAATATTAAAACTCCCAATGCAGATAGAAGAATGCAGATCGGTCTGGAAGCCCAAATTCGACAGGTTCTTGCGAAGATGGAAGGAATTGGAAAGATTAAAATTAAGTTTGAAGTTGATCAGAATTTTAAACTCGAAGATGGGAATCGAATTCCTGGTGTAAAGAAAGTAATAGCTATTGGCTCAGGTAAAGGCGGTGTGGGAAAATCAACCGTAACAGCTAACTTGGCATCTGCGGCAGTGAATGCGGGACTTAAGGTTGGGATTATGGATGCTGATATCTACGGACCATCCATAGGCAAAATGTTTGGAATCAATGGAAGAGTTCCCTTGAAAGTCGAAGATGATAGAATCTATCCCATTGAAAAAGGTGGAATCAAGATTATTTCTTTTTCCTTTCTCATCAACGATGACCAACCTGTTGTTTGGCGAGGCCCCATGCTTGGCAAGGCTGTAGAGCAATTTTTATACGATGTGGTCTGGGGAGAATTGGATTTTCTTTTCATTGATCTTCCACCAGGTACAGGGGATGTTCAGTTATCGCTAGCCCAATTGATCGATTTAGATGGAGCAGTTTTAGTCACTACACCACAGGATGTTGCACTTCTGGATGCAAGTCGTGCGGCAGCAATGCTTGCCCAAGTGAAGGTTCCAGTTATGGGAATTGTGGAAAATATGAGTGAATTTATCTGTCCAAAATGTGGTCATAATTCAGCGATATTTTCACAGGGCGGTGGGAAAAAATTGGCAGATTCACTCAAGGTTAATGTGCTTGGATCAGTGCCTATTGCTTTGGATATCATGAAATCAGGGGAATCAGGTCTTCCAGTCACTTTAAAGGAAAAAGATGGTAAGATTGCAATAAGTTATGGTGAAATCCTCAAAAACCTGCAAACTTCCATTGCAGAATGGGATTAAGGAAAAAAAGCTTGTCAAACTTGCATTTTTCGTAGTCAGATTAGGTTAGTAAAGGGGGCGAACATGATTTTTGAAAAGGGTACAAAACAAAATCCAACTGGCAATTTAATACTCTATTGCAATGTAATTGGTGAGAATCCTGTTCAGCCGGGTGGTCGAATTATTGCTTCCAATGTAGTTGTAAGCTTCTTGAAATTGGGAGATAATTTTCCTGTAGTTACTTTTCCACCAGTTGCTCTTCCTAGTATGGATGAACTGAAGAAATTAATCGATGTAAATTTAGAATCCTACGATATAGCTAGACTTCCCGATTTTGAACTTCCTGAAAATAAAGAAGAAGCAAATCGTTATATCCAAGATCAGATGGAACGTTTCAATCAAGTTGTTATGCGTTATGTTGAGTTCTGTAAATCCAAAGAAAAGAAACCTCATTCTGATATCGATAAAGACATCACAGGCGTAGAAGGCTACATTGAAGCCTTAGCAAATCTCTCTATGGAATTTCGTAAATCGACTGGTCTTGCCAAAGAAGCTACCCAAATGAAAGTAGATCGAATTGTAACAAAATTTTCTAGCAACCACCCTCAGTACGATTTGGATAATTTCAAAAAGGCTTTGGATTTTCCAGGCAATCAGGGTGATGAATTAGTTGGTCTTTACCTAAAGAAATTCAATGCTATCTCTGTTGAAAATTATGAAGTAGCATCCAACCTAAAGAGAAAGATTGAAGCAATAGAAACTACGGAATCCAGTTTCTAGTTACAAAACTTTCATTTTCATTTCTTAATTTATTTTTCTTAGTCTAATATTCTATGGACATTAATTTCCCAGTCTCTGAGAAAAAACTCCTAGCTCTTCGCAATAAAATGAAATATCTAGGAATCCTTGAGTCCGACTTGGATGAGAGTTTCACCAGAGGCTCTGGAAATGGTGGACAAAATGTCAACAAAGTATCGACAGCCGTTAGACTAAATCACAAGCCAAGTGGGGAAGAGATCAAATGCTCTGTCTACCGAACCCAAGGATTAAATCGCTATAAGGCAAGAGCCATTCTTTGCGAACGCATCGAACTTAAAAAATTAGGCAAGGGATCAACCCAAGGTTCTAAGATTTCCAAAATTCAAAAGTCCAAGAAAGACAAACTCCGTAAGCTAAAAAAGAAACTCGTCCAAGAGGCAGAGGTTCAGAATAGAGAAATCGACTACTGAATAAACATTTTAATCCAAAATCTTTTCTACCCAGTTGTACGCAGTCCACTGGCGATAGCATTCACTGTCAGAAGTAAGGGCTGCAAAAGACTTTCTTTCTCTGAATCTTCAGCTCCATTCTTAACAGAATCACGCCATTTTTTAAGAAGCGAAATCTGATGAGCATGCAAAATTTCTAAGGATCTTTCTCGCATAGCGATTGTTTGAATCATCTTAGGCCTTCTTTTCTCAACGGGTAAATGATTGAAAAGTTCATTTAGGATGTCACGAGTTCTATTGAATTCTTCTGATATCAACTTCAAAAATTTATCTCGAATTGTGACATCTTCCACTAATTGAGAGTAGGCTGTCATCTGAGACAGTTTCGCACTGTGAATTCCCGTTTCAACATTAAGGATAGCATACTTGAGAAAATGCCATTCTTCAACCTCACTTTGAATGATAGAAAATTCTTTAGGAGAATGTTCTTTCAACTCTTGCAATGCTTTCCCTGAACCATACCAATTCGGAAGATAGAATCTTGATTGGTTCCAACTGAATACCCAAGGAATTGCTCTAAGATCTGCAATGGTTCTGCTTCCGGTTCTTCGAGTAGGTCTTGATCCTATTCTACTATTTTCTATAGCATCAATAGGTGTTGCCTGGGAATAGAATTCGATAAACCCTTCTGAGTTCAAAAGCTCAGCATAGACTTCACCTGATCTCTTTGCTAATTTAGATACTATGGATTCACTAGGGTGATTCTTTTTGGATCGGAATTTATGTCTTGCAGTTACCTTAGTAGCTGTCGCTAGAAAAAGTTCCATATTATAGACAGCGTTTATTTTATTCGCATACTTCTGTGCTATAGTTTCTCCCTGAACTGTCATACGAATATTTCCCGTTAGGCTTTCGTGAGGAAGGGCATCTAGGAAACGATGTGTTTTGCCTCCGCCACGACTGATAGAACCACCTCTTCCATGGAAAAAATTCAATTGAATTCCATGCTTTTGGGCAATTTTTGTCAAACGATTCTGAGTTCGATAAAGGTTCCACTGGCTCGCAAGAATTCCTCCGTCCTTATTTGAGTCGCTATAACCTAACATAATTTGTTGGATGCTATTAGTGGATTTATCAATCTGCTTTTTGTATTTTAAGCTGTTTAATACTATTTTTTTACTTAGGAAGGAATCAAGTATAGCTGATGAATTCTCAAGATCATCAATTGTTTCAAAAAGGGGAACGATAGGAATAGGCGACACTAAACCGAACTCAGTGTTCACTAGGATTCCTGATTCTCGGAAGAATAGAAATACTAAAAGGAGATCGGAGACGGATCTTGTCATACTTATGATAAATGAACCAATTCCTGCATATCCATTGGCATGAATATGAGCTTGGATGGTTCTGTAAGTTGCAAGTAGGTTGTCTGCCTCAAGACCCGCGGAGATACTTGGCAATAGAAAGGGTCTTGGACTTGATAATTCTTTGTCTAAGAATGCAAGTCTCTCTTCTTCGGACATTAGAGAATAATCAGGATTAGCGATTCCTGCTGATTTTAAAATTTGATCGATAGCCTTTTCATGATAACTGGAATTCTGACGAATATCCAAATGAGCCATATGGAATCCAAAAGTAATGAGCCATCTTTCAAGTGGAAAAATTTCAGTTTCCACTAATCTTGTAGCTTTAACCGAATCCAAGGAATTCTTAAGTATAGAAATATCTTGGCTGAATTCTGATTTGTTTTTGTACAGATAGGATACTGGAATTGATTTTTTATTTTCTTCCGAAGGCAATCTGTAACGAATCAAATTACAAAATTGTCGCCAGGGTTCATCAGGATTTCTTTCAATGCATTCTTTGCCTAGTTCACCTAGAAGGTTGCTGTATTTTTTGATAGCATCTAACAAAGACTTGGGAGGATTCTGTAAATAATCGGATAGACTTAAATTTTTGGAAAGTTCAATTAATTTATCATTGTACATTTCCATAGAAAGATTTCGAAATCTTTGTAAGACATAGGAAGTTATTTCAGGAGTAACAAAGGGATGCCCATCTCTGTCTCCACCCACCCAATCTCCAAAACTTACCTTGGGAAAATCAGACGCATCTTGGAAAACTGTCTTTGAAAAACCAGATTCTTCCCAGGCTTGTTTCAACCTAGTATCAAGTATAGGAAGAACAATAGGAAATACATTTTTAAGATAGTGTTCTATATTTCTAATTTCAGAAATCACATCGGGTTTTCGTAAATAAATTTCCCCTGTTCGCCAGAGTCTCTCAATTACAGATTCTATCTTTTTGTTAATTTCCTTTCTTTCGTAAGGAGTCCACATTTGGTTCTCCAATTGAACGATTAATAGATAGAGCTCTCTATGTTGTTCTAGAATGGTCGCTCTTTTTGCTTCGGTAGGATGTGCAGTTAATACGGGTTCAATATGTATGGATTTTATCGTTTCTAAAATTTCAGATTCTGAGAGTCCATAATTCTTCATTTTCTCAATGCTAAATGGCCAAAGACCAGGCAAGGATTTAGAATCTTCGGAATTTTCAATAGATCTTCTATACTGAGCTGCGACGTTTTCCTCAGACATGTTTAGTAGTTGAAAAGACAGGCTTAGTAGCTCTACCGCTTTTTCAGGCAAGTGATTTACTTTGTTTAAATCTTTATCATTTTCATCTAAAGAAGGAAGCAGATAGGTTATTGACTTTTCACCTAATCTTTCTAAGACAAGTCTTAGGTTTTTGAGTAAGCTTATATAATCGGAATTTAATTTATCGAAGGAGAAAGAATCATGTTCCATTTCTTAACTCTAAATTGAATCAAGCTATCTGTCAAATTTTTACTCAATACGATCTTCTCGAATGAGTCCTAGCCTTAGAAATTCCCTTTACTCCTGGTCTTTTTCCAAAATTCTGGAACTAGACTCATGATCTGAGTTAAAAAGGCAAATCCTATGAATCCAAAATCAGTATCCGAGATTCGCGAGTTATTTCTCCAATATTTCCAATCTAAAGAACACACGATTGTTCCCTCATCATCTCTAATTCCTGCGGGTGACCCAACCTTACTTTTTACTACAGCCGGTATGGTTCAGTTCAAGCCTTTTTTTACAGGGGCTGTTGAACTGCCTTATACTCGAGCAACCTCTGCCCAAAAATGCCTTAGAACTACAGACTTAGAAAATGTTGGCCAGACAGAAAGGCATTGTACATTTTTTGAGATGTTGGGTAATTTTAGTTTTGGTGATTATTTTAAAAAAGAATCCATTCATTATGCACTTGAATTCTCTACTAAGAATCTAGGTATTCCAGTTGAAAAAATCTGGATTACTATATTCGAAAATGATGATGAGGCTCGTGATCTTTGGTTGGCTGAAGGAATTCCTGCCGAACGTATTGTACGCTTAGGAAAGAAGGATAATTTCTGGGGACCTGCTGGTGACTCAGGAGCCTGTGGACCCTGCTCTGAATTGTACTTAGACCGTGGTGTTGAGAAAGGTTTTCCAGGCTGTGGCAACAAAGCATCTTGTGCCCCAGGTTGTGACTGTGATCGTTTCATGGAATACTGGAACATTGTGTTCAACCAATTCAACCAAACGGTGGAAGGTGAACTACAACCTCTCAAGCAAACGGGAATCGATACGGGTGCCGGAGTCGAACGAATTGCACTGCTTTTACAAGATGTGGATTCTGTGTATGATACAGATGAATTCAAGCATATACTTTCAAAGATCTCTTCTATTTCTGGTAAAGATTACAACTCTGAAACTAAAATCGCCTTTCGTGTGATAGCTGATCATTCTAGGTCGACATTTTTTGCAATCGGTGATGGAATCTATCCAGATAGAACTGGTAGGGGCTATGTGATTCGTAGATTGATTCGTAGGGCAGCACTTTTTTCTAGAAAGCTTGGAATTAAGGAAACTTTCCTACATAAGTTGATAGCTGAATTGGTTCAAGTTTACAGTGAACGTTACCCTGAACTAAAAAGCAAACAAGATGAAATAACGAAAATCATTTTAGCAGAAGAAGAACTATTTGCAAATACCCTAGAACTAGGCTTAGAAGAATTGGAGACCATCTTATCAAAATTAAATGAATCTGGCTCTAAGCTTATGGAAGGAAAAGACTCTTTCCGATTGTATGGAACTTTTGGTTTTCCTAAGGAAATGACTCAGGAATTGGTTCTAGAAAGAGGATTTACTTTTGATGAAAAAGGTTTCGAAGAAGAACTAGAAAAAGACCGAAATATTTCCCGTGATAGTTGGAAGGGTAAAAAACTTAGCTTTCTAACAGGTCTTAGTGCTGGCCAAATAAAAGCCACTGAGTTTCTAGGTTATGGAACGCATAAGGCGGAAGGAAATTTATTATTTACATTTAGTTCTGATGGAAAATTGCAATCTTCTTTAAAACCTGGTGAGAAGGGTGCTCTTCTTATGGATGCAACTCCTTTTTATGCTGAATCAGGTGGTCAGATTGGCGACAATGGATTCATTCGAAATAAGGATTTTACATTTCGTGTAACGGATGTTCAGAAAGAAAATGATAGCTTTCTGCATTTAGGTGAGGTATTGAAAGGTGAAGTTAAGCCTGGTCAGAAGGTGGAAGCAGAAATTGATCCGACTAGACGTTCTGCACTCGCTGCCCACCACTCTGGTACTCATTTAATGCATGGGGCGCTTCGCAAAATTCTAGGGGACCATGTTCGTCAGAAAGCCTCCTTGGTAAGTGATGATTATCTGCGATTTGATTTTTCCCATCCACAAAGCTTAACAGAAGATGAAATCTCACAAATTGAAAATTATGTAAATGATAGTATCAAAAGTAAGCTGAGTGTAGAAACAAAAGTTCTTCCTATAGAAGAAGCAAAGTCATCAGGGGCTGTTGCCTTCTTTGAAGAGAAATACGGCGATTTCGTTCGAGTTGTTCAGATGGGAGATCGTTCTACAGAATTTTGTGGAGGAACTCATGTTAGAAATACAGTTGATATTTCGTATTTTTCCATCTTGAAAGAATCAAGCCCTGGAGCGGGAAATCGAAGAATTGAAGCCGTCTGTGGCCCAGCAGTGATCCAATATTTTACATCTGTATTCCAAGAGTTAGATGAGAAAGTGCAAGCCTATAATCTTAAGGCCAAAGAAATCTATCCTAATGATAATGCTCAGCTAATTTCTATTAAAGTTCCAAGTCCTGAGCAAGTAGAGAAAGCCTTCCATGAGAAAGCCGCGACTATGGTTTCTGAATACAGAAGCTTGAAGAATACTATATCATTAGAATGGGAAGCTAAGAATCAGAAACTTTTTAAAGAAAAGAAAAAGAAAGAAGCAGAAGAATTTCAAAATAATCCAGAACTTATTGATGAGTTGATTGCTAAGCAAATTAGCAAGAAAGACTTTGTCATTATTAGCAATATTTTCGATTCTGTAGATGCAAAGAGTCTAAAAGACTTAGCAGATTCTCTAAAATCAAAAATTCCTAATGTACTTGTATTATTTGGTTCCGTTGTAGATGATACTGCTACATTAGTATTCATGTGCAATGCTGTATCTAATCAAAAAGGTATTCACTGTGGCAATCTATTGAAAGCCTCTGTCGAAGTCTTGGGTGGGAAGGGCGGTGGCAGACCTGATATGGCACAGGGTGGTGGAAAAAATACCTCGCAACTCAATAAAGCAATTCAATTGGCTATTGATAGTATTTAGACGATTTTGATATCGTTTGCGATTAATCTGCGCTAACTTATACCTAGGAATTGTTTCGAAATATTTTTCTACAATGATTTTATTGAAATTGTGATTTAACAAAGGAAGCATAAGACTACACATGGAACTTTCAGAATTGGGATATGATGATTGGTGTTTGACTCATTATAGAGATTTGATCCAACCAGGTTTTCATCTCGCAAGAGTAACTCGAGTCGATAAAAATCGCTATCTTGTTCGAAATGAAACGAATGAAGTTACAGCTGAGCTTACAGGAAAATTATTGTATTCCCTTGAAGAATCGCAAGAGCTTCCCTCTGTGGGAGATTGGGTTATTGTTCAATACTATGATGATAACCTGCTTGCAATCATACACAATGTCCTTCCTAGGAAATCTTACCTACGTCGCAAAGCCTCCGGTGATAAGTCTACTTACCAAATAATCGTATCGAATATAGATGTAGCATTGATTATACAAGCCTTAGATTCAAATTTTAATATAAGGCGACTTGAACGCTACATCTCTATGACTAAAGAAGGGAATGTCGAAGCAATCATCCTATTGAGTAAAAGTGATCTTCTAACAGAAATCGAAATTGATGAAAAAATATCTGAAATACGAAATTCTAATATAGATTCAAAGATACTTGCTTTTCATAACCAAACAGACGTAGGATATAGAAAGCTATTGGAAATACTGGAACCAGGCAAAACCTATTGTTTGGTTGGTTCATCAGGTGTCGGAAAGACAACGCTTTTGAATAATTTACTTGGTAAGGATTTATTTGATACACAGGCTGTTCGTGATAAAGATAATAGAGGAAAGCATACAACAACTCGGCGTCAATTAAGCATTCTTGAAAATGGAGCCTTACTCATAGATACTCCTGGAATGAAAGAGCTTGGACTTATGACTACTGATTCTATAGAGCAGAGTTTTTCTGAAATTAGTAAGATAGCCGAAGAATGTCGCTTTGAGGATTGCACTCATATCTTAGAGCCTGGATGTGCTATCCTAAAAGCGATTGATAGCGGCGAACTCGACCAAGAAAAATACAAAGCTTACCTTAAGCTCAAGAAAGAAACGGAATTTCATGAGTCATCCTATCTTGAAAGAAAGAATAAAGATAAGAGTTTGGGTCGTTTAATAAAAACTACTATCCAACATAAGAAAAAGCAACAAGGACTTTAATCATCTAGCCGAAATAATAGATTTTTTAAACTAGAAAAGATAAACCTAGTATTAACATAGAAATATTGCTGTCATTTAAGAAAGGAACTCCTAGCTTTTTGAAGCTTAAAGAAAATAAAAAAGCCACTTATCTCATAGTGGCTTTTCTTTTTTACAGATTACTAAAAGAAGTTTTATCTTAGCTGATTGCTTCTTTTACCAAATCAGCTTGTTCCTTATTGTGGACTTTCAAATGTCCAGCAGCAGGGCTTGCTGATTCTTTTCTTCCTGCATAACCAAGTCTACTGTTGTTTGGAAGAAGTGCTTCCAGACGGTCTTGCAAAAAGTGCCAAGATCCTTGGTTTCTAGGTTCTTCTTGCGACCATACAAAGGATTTTGCTTTGCTGTAAATGCTGAGTGCTTCTTTGATTTCTTTCTCAGGGAAGGGATAGAGTTGTTCTAAGCGGATAATTGCAATACTATCTTTTTTAGATTCATCCAATCCTTTCTTTAGGTCATAGTAAACTTTTCCTGAACAGAATACGAGTTTTTGAATTTTCTCAGGTTTAACGGTTTCAACATCATAGATAATTTTCTTAAATGCACCAGCAGTGATTTCAGATATATTCGAACTAGCATCAGGAAGTCGCAGCATACTTTTCGGACTCATGATGATGAGTGGCTTTCTAAACGATCTAAGAATTTGTCTTCTTAAAATATGAAAATACTGAGCTGCCGTAGTACAATTTGCAACTTGGATGTTATCTCCAGCGCAGAGTTGTAGGAATCTTTCTAATCTTGCAGAAGAGTGTTCTGGTCCCTGGCCTTCATAACCATGGGGAAGTAGAACAACCAATCCTGAAAGTCTGTGCCATTTGAATTCTGAGCTTGTTAAAAATTGATCAAACATCACCTGTGCATTGTTAGCAAAGTCACCAAACTGTGCTTCCCAGATTACCAATGAATTTGGGTCAGCCAATGAAAAACCATATTCAAATCCCAAACAAGAAAACTCAGAAAGGGATGAATTAATCACATCTATCTTTGCTTGCTTGTTGGAAATATGATTGAGCGGTGTGTATTTTCCACCAGTCACTGTATCAGCAATAACTGCATGTCTATGGGAAAAAGTTCCCCGCTGTGCATCTTGTCCTGCTAAGCGAATAGAGAATCCATTCTCAAGGATAGAACCAAAAGAAAGTGCCTCCGCAAAACCCCAATCCATAGGAAGTTCACCACTTGCCATCTTCGAACGAGTGTCGATTACTCTTTGAACACCTTTGTGAGGAACAAAATCTTTTGGATAAGTAATGATAGCCTTAGAAATCCCTTGCAATTGCTTGTTTAAGAGTTTAGTAGCAGTATCAGAATCCAAAGGTTCTTTGGTATACTTTGACCAGATGCCTTGCATAGTATCAACTTGCATAGCTGTCTCTTGTTCCTTGGCTTTGTTAAAGGAATCCTCCAAGCCATCTTTTGAACCATTTTTGATAAAATCCAATTCTTCTTGGCTGATATCTCCTCTGACTAAAAGACGCTTTTCATAGAGATCAACAGTCTTAGGATGTTTACGTATGATATCGTACATTTGTGGTTGTGTGAATGCTGGCTCATCTGTTTCATTGTGTCCGAGTCGTCTATAACAGATCAAATCTATGATCACATCTTTCTTATATTTCTGTCTGTATTCCATACAGAGTTTTACGACTCGGTAGACTGCTTCTGGATCATCTCCATTCACATGGAAGATAGGAATCTGGAAACCTTTTGCAAGATCAGTTGCATACAAGGTAGATCTAGATTCATTAGGTAGAGTAGTAAAACCAATTTGGTTGTTGATTACAATGTGAAAGGTTCCACCAATCGTATAGCCATCAAGATTCATTAGGTTGAGCGTCTCTGCCACAACTCCCTGTCCTGCAAATGCCGCATCTCCATGAATAGCAATTGGCATCCACTTAGATCTATCGGTATCTTCTGAAAGAGATTGTCTTGCCCGAACGGAACCTGCTATCACAGGATCTACTGCTTCCAAGTGAGAAGGGTTGAAGGCAAGAGAAATATGAACTTCTTTGCCTGCTCTTGTCATGATCTTATTGGAGTAACCTAAGTGGTATTTTACATCACCATAATCTAAGGTTGAGGGATTGAATTTTTCTTCAAATTCTGCAAAAATAAGACCCGCTGGTTTACGAATGATATTCACAAGAACATTCAATCTTCCTCTATGAGCCATTCCTAGAACCAGACCATCCATATTGTGCTTACCAGCCTCTTCGATGACTGTATCTAACAGAGTAATGGTGGACTCACCACCTTCGAGAGAGAATCTTTTCTTTCCTACATATTTTTTGGCAAGGAAGTTCTCGAAGTAATCCGCTTGGAATAATTTCTCAAATAGGCGAAGAGCTGTCCCCTTATCAATGGGTTCTGAGTTGGCAAGCGGCTCCATCTTTTCTTGTAGCCATTCACGTTCGGCATCATCTACTAAATAGTAATGCTCACAGCCAATAGAACCACAGTAAGTTTGTTCAAACCAATCAATGATTTTGCTTACTTTAGCACGACCTAGGTTAGGAACTCCGGAATCGACTTCCTTATCGAGATCAGATTGCTTTAGAGCCTTGATTTTTAGATCAATGAATTCTCGGTTAGGCTTATTGATACCGAGTGGATCAAGATTGGCGGCAAGGTGCCCCTGTCTTCTATATGCATTCAAAATATTGATGATACCAAAATCGGCAAGAGAAGAATCTGCTTTGTGCTCAGTGGAATCATATTCAACAGAAAGACCGCCGTTTGCATTTCCATTACCGTTATTACTGGAAATACTTCCATTCCCGGATTCAAGTTCTCTGAAAAAATCCTTCCAATCCTGAGTTACAGAATTTGGATCTGATTTAAAATTCTCATACAACTCTTCCAGAACTACTGCATTCTCACCACTGAGACTCATCAAATGTTCGACTTTCATCAATCTACCTTCTTTTATATCCTGAGCTAAACATATCTAAAACCAATTCCAAACTAAATCAGATAAGAAAACCCAAATAAACTGAGATTCTTAAATCTAAATTCGATTCTATCTTCAACTAACTGTGAATAGACCATTTATCCACATCCATAGCCGCCTCTCTTAGTATTTCAGAAAGAGTAGGGTGAGCGTGAGTGGATCTCGCAATGTCTTCTGCACTTGCACCAAATTCAAAAGCAATTGCAGCCTCTGCAATCATATCAGAGGCACGAGGTCCGACGATATAGATTCCTAATAATTTATCAGTCTTTTTATCAGCTAATACTTTTACTTGGCCATCTGGTTCGTTCATTGCTTTTGCACGAGCATTTGCTTTGAACATATACTTTCCAACCTTATATTCTATGCCTTTCTCTTTGAGTTCTTCTTCCCCATGACCAACCCAGGCAACTTCTGGCCAAGTATAAACAATCCAGGGAATTGCATTGTAATTCACATGACCGTATTTGCCAGCAAGCAGTTCGGCAAGAGCAATGCCTTCATCTTCTGCCTTATGAGCAAGCATAGGTCCGTCGATTACATCACCGATTGCATAAATATTAGGAACAGATGTCTGAAA
This sequence comes from Leptospira sp., assembly GCA_009991425.1. Taxonomy (GTDB): domain Bacteria; phylum Spirochaetota; class Leptospiria; order Leptospirales; family Leptospiraceae. The sequence continues at coordinate 51,648 of JAACWH010000018.1, read as the reverse complement.
ATGATTGGATTCTACTTTGATTCTACCACGCTCCGTGAATTCAATACCAACTTCTTTGGCACCGAGATTGTCGGTGAAAGGACGTCGACCAACTGAGACAAGAACGATGTCGCCTTCCAGTTGGGACTTTTCACCAGCCTTGTTCTCTACATTTACCTTGGCTTTATTGCCTTTTTTCTCGATTCCAGTTACCTTGTGTTCAAATTTGAATTCAAGACCCTGTCCTTCGAGTAGTCGGAGTGCTAGGGCTGACATTTGTTTGTCGGCTGTTCCCAGAAGCCTTGGCATGAGTTCTACGATCGTAACTTTTGCGCCTAAACGCGACCAGACAGATCCTAGTTCAAGACCGATTACACCAGCACCAATGATGATCATATGGTCGGGGACTTTTTCCAGAGAAATTGCATGATCCGATGTAACAACTACCTTGCCGTCAATAGGAAGACTAGGGATATCAATAGGAGTAGATCCAGAAGCAATTACGATCTTATCAGCTTGGATGGTTTCTTTTTTGCCACCTTCGAGATCTATTTCGATTTCCGTTTTGGATTTTAATTTGCCAAAGCCGTGGAAGCGAGTGATCTTGTTCTTCTTCATCAGGTAGTCAACACCTGCAGTCACTTCACTTACTACTTTGTCTTTGCGAGCGATCATCTTCTTTACATCGATTTTAACATCGCCAACTGTTATTCCATGAACATCTAGTTTATGTTTGGCTTTGTGGTATTCTTCCGATGAATCCAAAAGTGCTTTGGAAGGAATGCATCCCACATTGAGACAGGTTCCCCCTAAGGTTGCACGCTTTTCAATAATAGCAACTTTCATTCCTAACTGAGCACAACGAACAGCACAAACATAACCACCAGGGCCGGCTCCAATAACTACAACATCAAATTTATCCATGGATCCGTCCTATACTTCCAACAAGAGTCTTGCTGGATCTTCAATCATTTCTTTCAGTTTCACTAAGAAGGTAACAGCACCTTTACCATCGACAATTCTATGGTCATAAGAAAGTGCTACATACATCATAGGTCGGATTTCAATCTTGTCACCGATAACAACAGGACGTTTCACAATATTGTGCATACCTAGAATTCCACTTTGTGGTGGGTTCAAAATTGGAGTCGACATCATAGAACCGTAAACCCCACCATTGGAGATTGAGAAGGTTCCGCCTTCCATGTCTTGCAAGGAAATCTTACCATCACGAACTTTTACTGCGAGTCTTGCGATTTCTGCTTCTATGCCAGCCAAAGATAGTTGGTCAGCATCACGAACAATAGGAACAACCAAACCTTTTGGACCACCAACAGCAACGCCGATATCATAGTAGTTTTTATAAATAACGTCTGTTCCACGTATTTCTGCATTGATTTCAGGAACTTGCTTCAAGGCATAGATTACAGCCTTTGTGAAAAAACTCATAAAACCCAAACCGATATTATGAACTTCTTTGAACTTTTCTTTGTAAGCAGATCTTAAGTTCATTACATTGAACATGTCTACTTCATTGAAAGTTGTTAGGATCGCTGCATTGTGTTGCGCTTGGACTAATCGTGTAGCGATAGTTTGTCGCAGTTTAGACATAGCAACAACAGACTCTCTTTCACCAGGTGTTCTTGGCTTGGCTGCAACAGGAGCTGGAGCTGGGCTTGAAGATTTTGCAGGTGCTGATCCATTAGAGTTAGAGCTTTGTTTTTCTAAAAAGAGAACCACATCTTCTTTTGTAATCTGTCCGTTTCTGCCTGTTCCTGTAATGGAAGATGGATTGATTCCATTTTCTTGGATCATCTTCATAGCAGCAGGTGGGATTGTATCATTTTGCGGAGCAGAAAACGAGCTTTGAGAATTGGCAGCTTGGGAAGAACTCGAGCTTACAGTGGATGCAGCAGCAGAGCTAGAAGAAGAACTTGCCGAGCTAGCTGATGCTTTTCCAGAACCTTCACCTACTTGTCCGATGATCTCAGCTACTTTTACGACATCGCCAGCTTGTTTCAAAATTTTTGCAAGAACTCCAGCGGAAGGAGCTCGCACTTCCATAGTAACCTTGTCTGTTTCTAATTCGGCAAGGACTTCGTCAGCTTCAACGCTGTCTCCTTCGCCTTTGGTCCATTGAATAATAGTTGCTTCTGAGATTGATTCGCCCATTTCAGGGACTTTGATATCTAATGCCATGGAAATTCCTGCTTAATTAAGGTGTTGGATGTTGATTGAATAAAATGCTGATTAGCCATGCAATCTAATTGAAACATCCCTTTCCAAAGCCAAATTGTAAAGGCAAAAATTCGAAAAACTAAAAATACTTGTTTCAGACTTAGGATTCTTTAAATTAAGAAGAATGATCTACGAATTTTTAGGAAAAAAGCCCTCCATCGCAACTTCGGCATTCATTGCTCCCTCTGCTGATATAATAGGTGATGTAACAATTGGAGAAAATTCCTCAATATGGTTCCAATGTATGCTGAGAGGTGATGTAAATTATATACGAATTGGTGATAATGTGAACATACAGGACATGAGTATGATTCATGTCGCAAGAAACCAGTTCCCTGTTACAATAGGAAATAATGTATCTCTGGGTCATCGTGTGACTTTGCATGGTTGCACCTTGAAGGATTTTTCTTTTGTGGGAATGTGTGCGACTGTGATGGATGATGTGGAGATAGGCGAGTATTCTTTTGTCGCTGCTGGTTCCTTGGTCACTCCGGGGAAGAAAATTCCCCCAGGCGTTCTTATCATGGGAAGTCCTGCCAAAATTGTTAGGGATATCAATGAAAAAGAAAGAGAAATCATAACACGCACTGCAACGAATTACCAGAAATATAAAGCCAATTATATGAATGATACATTTAAGAGCTTAACTTAATGATGAAAAAGGATACTATCTCATCATTATTTCGTAAAAACTTTTATAATTGTCTAGGCAGTTTATTTAAAGATTTCTATGCGGAGAAGGAGTTAGAAATTCTATGTGAGGAGATTTTTTCTCAATACAAATCCTTCTCATTAAATAAAAGCAATCATCTTGAATTTATAAGTTACCAACCCAGTAAGAGTGATCCACTTTTGCGATTGCAACATAGGGTGATCATCATTGCAGTCTCCTCACTACCTTTTTTTGCAGCAAGACTGAAATTTATTTTGGAAAATGCCAAGTTGGATGTATCGAGAAATCTCCACTTTCATCCAGGAGTCGAACAAGAGTTATACTACATAGAGCTAATAGAAAATGCAAGTATAAATTTAAATTCACTAGAAGAAGAAATTCGGAACTCCTATCTAAGAATTCGTAAATCAAAGCTTGCTTATGCAGATTTCACTGAAAATAAAAAAAGTCCTTGGATGATTTGGCCAGACAAAGAAAAAGAACTTCTAGATTGGCTACTCGCAAAAAGTTATATTTGGGAAGGAGCCTTATTCCAGGAAGGCAAAGATTCTAAGTCTTTCGGAAATGATCAAATTCCAGAGAAGATCTTTAATTGGTTTCAGGAACTTAGTTCCAAGGGGAATGAAGCAAACATTACTTCTCTAGAATCTTCCCTTAAATCATATTTAGGTGATGATAACTACTTTTATATTTCGTTCACTTCTCTTAACAAAAAACTACTTCTCATTGGATCCTTGAATGAGTTCGCAAAATCTTCTGTTCTTGTAGATATACCTTATTTCAAAGATAGATTCAATCATTTTCTAAACGAAGAAGAAATTGAATCTCAGAGTGGGCTTGGCCGAACTACTCGTATGCTATTCAATTATGTTCCGACAGAAATTCTTTTTCTACTGCCTGAATCTGCCTATGCCAAGCTTTATTCTGGTATTTTGGAGCACAATTTAAGGAATTCTTTGCGATCTGTGGGTGTTGTAGTCTCTGAAGACATAGCACTTATTATAAGTTTTATTCCCAAGAAAAATTGGTCGGAACAGAAATGGGAAACTTGTCAAAAATTTATTGATTCATCTTTTTCAGAATCCTTGGTTCGAGACTATTTTGTTATGCGTGGTCAATTTATTGAAGGCTTCCATTTTATTCGAACCAAATTGGTAACCTCACAAAATGTTTTTGAATTATCTTCCCAAATAGAATTTCATTTTAGATCTTGGCAGGATCAATTCCAGATACGTTGGGAAGAAAATTTTGAAATCCCATTTTCCAAATCACGCATTGAATACCACGAAGATTACATTGCCACTCATTCTGCAGAACAGGCAATTCTAGATCTTAAAATGATTCATGATCTAAAGGATGCTAGATTAAAAGTTGATCTTAGCCAAAGACCTGATACAACAATACTTCATGCAATAACACCTCGTTTAGAATACCCTTTGAACCAATGGGTTCAAGTTCTGAACGACTTAGGACTTAAACCTCTTTCCCAAAGAGTCTATCATATCAAATATGATGGAAAAATCTATGCTAAATCGGAATTCTTTTTCCATCTAATTGAGAATAAACTTTCACTGTATGATCGCCTCAAGAAAATATATGAACAAAGTATGCAGGGAAGACTAAGGTCGGATGGACTTTCACAAATTGTGATTTGGACTTCTCTCGATGAAAATGCATTATTATTTTGTAAGGCGATTCGTGATTATTGTCTGCAAACAGATCCTGTTTTCAATCCAGAAGAATTCAACCAGTATTTAATTGATCATCCTGGGCTCTTAGTCGAAGCTTGGAAATACTTTCATACTTTCTTTTCTAAGGGCGAATTAATCGACCTGGATGAATTAAACAAAGAAGCTGATATGGGCAAGACCATTCGAGAAGATGCAGTTTTGCAGGCTTTTGCATCAGCTGTTAAATCTATTTTAAGAACAGACTTTTTTGGAACGACTTATAACAGTCGCATTGGTGTGGAAAGAAATGCGATTTCTTTCAAAATTGATAGCTCTATTCCCGTTTCTCTGCCTGATCCAAGGCCCTACCGTGAAATTTTTGTATACTCATCTAGTTTCCAAGGTATTCACCTTCGAGGTGGGGCTGTGGCGAGAGGTGGACTTAGATACTCGGATAGAGCCTCTGACTATAGAACAGAATTACTTGATCTACTTAAGACTCAGATGGCTAAGAACTCCATTATTGTTCCAGTAGGATCTAAGGGTTGTTTTGTGCTTACATCGAATGTGAATATAAAAGAACCCATAGGTATGGTGGAAGCTTATAAGGGTTATGTACAAGGGCTTATTGAACTTACAGACAATAGGATTCAAGGACTGCCAGAACCATATGCTGGGAAGAATGGAACTCTGCCCTTTGCCAAAGATCTTCCTGATCCATATTTGGTTGTTGCAGCTGATAAAGGAACCGCTCAGCTTTCTGATACTGCCAACTCGATTGCTCTTGAAAATAAGTTCTGGTTAGGTGATGCGTTTGCATCTGGTGGATCTAAGGGTTACTCTCATAAAGCTTATGGGATTACTGCAAAAGGTGCCTTAGTAACAGCCGATCGAAATCTAAGAATGAACCAATTGGATTTTCGTAAAGATCTGATCCGCATGGTTGCTATTGGTGATATGGGTGGAGACGTGTTTGGAAATGGATTAATTGAAAGTGATCGCTTCCTCTTGATCGCAGCCTTCAATCATAAGCATATATTCATAGATCCTAATCCAGATCCAGATAAGAGCTATCAGGAACGAAAGAGATTGTTCTCGGCTAGTGGCTCAGGTTGGGATAATTACAGCCAGAATCTTATCTCCCAAGGTGGTGGAGTCTGGAATCGAACTGAAAAATCTATACCCTTAAGCAAGGAAACGCAATCAGCGTTAGGTGTTGAAAAAAGCAGTCTTTCAGGATCTGATTTGATTAAAGCCATTCTTTCTGCTCCTGTTGAAGTTCTCTATAACGGTGGAATTGGAACTTACATTAAATCTGCCACTGAGGAAAACCAAAAGGTCGGAGATCCAGCTAACAATGATGTAAGAATCAATGCAAATGAAGTCCGAGCGCTTTTGATTTCGGAAGGCGGAAATCTTGGGCTTACTCAGCAGGCTCGTATAGATTTTGATTGGAAGGGAGGATATATTTTAACCGATTCCATAGACAACTCTGCGGGTGTAGATCTTTCTGACCATGAAGTGAATCTAAAAATTCTTATGAATGATCTTCTTGAGACAGGTAAGATTAAAAGCTTAGAACAAAGAGACGTGATTTTAAAAAGTATAGACCAAGAAGTAATTCGATCAGTTTTAAATAATAATGAGTTCCAGTCCCTCTGTATCAATGTGGATAGGTATGAATCAGAAAATATAGGATGGGATGGCTTTATTCGCTCTGTTATACGACTTTCGCAAGAAAATATTCTGCAACCTAAGATTTATAAAATCCCCAGCAAACAAGAAGACTGGCAGGAATGGAAAGATAGAACAAAGGGAATTCCAAGACCAGCCCTTGCAGTTATTCTTTCTCATGTGAAAATGCATTTGTATTCTTTGAGTTTGGATGCTAAAATTTTTGACCCAATCCATTTCCCAGATTTAATTATGGAATATTTTCCAAGAGAACTTCAATTGAAATTCAAGGATTCAATCTTCAATCATGCCTTGCATTTTGAAATTTCTACAACAGTAGGAATTAATTTCCTAGCGAATCTTTTGGGAATTCAAATCTATGAAGTGCTTCCTAAAGAAAATTCTCAGCTGCCTTCTCGCTTGTTAGAAATCTATCAATACCTTCACAGTATTGGTATGCCCAAAATATTTATGGAACTTGCGAACGTGAGAGATAAGGAAAATGAATCGAATCTTGTGAAATTTATCTCTAATACAAGAGAAAGCATTCGAGGAAAATACAACCAAAGCATTGATTTAAAGGGCTCATGGAAGGAGACATGGTCAAATCATCTCTCAGAGAATACTAAAACCTTGGTTAACAAACTGATTGATTCAACAAAATAAATATTGAATCAATCTTTGATGAATTATAAAGCATTAAGCTTTGCTAATAATTAGAAAAATTTCTATAGTTTGATTCCATTACTTGAGTTGTTTCTTCACATATATTTCTAAACTTGGCTTAGAAATTTGGTAAACAAAATACATTCTTGAGTTTGAATATGCAGAACTTTTCGTAATCTTACCTGATTCAGAAAGTTCTTTGAGTTCTTTTCTGCCTTCACTTGAAAGATTTACCTTAGGATAGGTTAATAAAATTTGCAGAGATTTCTTTTTGGCAACACTCAAGGCTTCGCTACTTGCAGATGATTTATCATCTTTCAGAGAGGATACAACCACTTGAAAAGTATTTCCATTGATAAAACCTTCAGGATACTTTTCATATTCACTCTCTTGAACTGTTTCAGTGCTGCTTGCTTCTTCTGCTACAGATTTGGAAGTAGATGTATTGGAAGTAGTTTCTTTCTTATCATTCGCACAATTGATAGCTGATAATGCAAGAATACTAGAAATTAGTATCAAAAATAACTTATTTATAAAATTCACTCAAGACTCCTTAGGGTAATTGTTCCCAATTTACGGATAGATTAGTCCGTTCTAGCTTATCGTAAAGTCCCTTTTTTGCAGCTCGGTATATAAATATACATTTTTCCTTTTCTGAGTAGTCTTCCTTAAATAAAACCATCTCATCTAGCAGCCAAGCAAATTCTGATTGTAAGTATTCCATCCTTGGCTTGAAAAGTGCTTCCGATTTTGTATCATCTTCTATGTCTTCAGTAGGAAGATTTTGTGCATTTTGTGTATTGGCGATGCCAGGGATTCCTTGTTGGGATCGATTCTTTTGAGCTTGGGACAAGGGAACAAGAGGATAGGGCACAGGAGGAGAAGGTGGAAGTGGAATAGAATTAGGGCTAGTAGGTTGATTGTTAGTTTGTTCTACTACTGGTGAATACGACTTTCGAATGCGATTAATTCCCTTTAGGCGGTCACTGTCCATTTCTTTCAATTCAGTTATCAGTAATGGTACTGCAAGTTCGTTTCTTAAGGCATAGGATCTTCTTTTGCAATCATTTCGCTTTTCTAATAGGGGGATTTCTTTTACTGTTAGGTGAGTCACTACTCGAACTTGAAAAAAATCCTTGGCTATAAAGCCTGAATGCTGTTCGTTGTAGAATGCCTTCGCACGGAAGTTAGGATCGGATGGTTTAATAAAACTACAACTTATTATAAAAAAGATGTTGACGATGTTTATGATTGGAAATAAATTATTTGGCGAGGAGAAGTTCATGACATTTATATGGGATATACTTGGTTACCTAGTTACGATTTTTCTTTCATTCCCTGTATTGGGTGTATTTTGTTATTGTTTCTATTTAGGATGGCTTCGCAAGTAATATTCTAAGCTCTAATAAATAGCAAGACAAGTTCTCTAGACTTACAGAATTTGGAACTGTGAGAAAGCTATATCTATTTTCCCTACCATTTTTCTTCATTATCCTATCAAATATAGGTGCCGAGAGCATCTTCGAAAATGTAACCAAACAGATTGAAGCCAATACCAAGAGCTATGTCTTAAAAAATGGGCTTAGATTGATTCTTGTCCAAAGAAAAGAATCCCCTACAGTTGCTATTTATACGAAATTTTTGGTTGGTTCTGTTGATGAAATCCCTTCTCAATCAGGAACGGCTCATTTATTGGAGCATATGCTTTTCAAGGGTACTCCGAATGTTGGGACTAAAGACTATTCAAAAGAAAAAAAATACCAAGAGCAGATTGAATACTGGGGAAGTCAATTAGATAAGCTTCGTTTGGAGAAGAGAAATTTAGAATCTAAATCCCTTCCTATCTCTGATACTTTACAATCTAAAATTGATACCCTCGCTAAAAGAATCAAAATTCTACAAGAATACCAAAATGAATTCATTATTAAAAATGAAGATTCGTATATCTATGAACAAAACGGTGAAGTTGGCTTCAATGCATATACAACCTCAGATGTGACCAATTACCAAATCCAGTTGCCATCCAATCGCTTGGTAATTTGGGCGATGATGGAAAGCGATAGGCTTAAGAATCCAGTGCTGCGTGAATACTACACAGAACGAGATGTGGTCATAGAAGAAAGAAGAATGCGCACTGAGAATTCAGGAGCCTCACTTCTTAGAGAACGATTTTTGGCTGTGGCTGGTGAGTCTCATCCCTATCGTATGCCTGTTATAGGTTATCCTTCCGTAATTCCTTTTCTTGATATAGCTGATACTAAGAAGTTTTTCAAAGACCACTACCATCCTGGAAATATGGTGATAACAATTGTGGGAGATTTAGAATTTAATGAGACGGAACAGTTGGTTCGGGAATTTTTTGAAACCATTCCGCAGGGTCCCAAGAAAAAAGAAATCAAACCTGTTGAGATCCAATCTAAAGGTGAAAAAAGATTCACAGTTGAATTTCCCTCAGGTGAATCTATGCTCATGGGTTGGCTGAAGCCTACTTTACCGCATGTGGATAATTCTGTCTTCGATATACTAGATGGAATTCTAGGGAGAGGGCCATCTTCTCGACTTTATAAAAGATTGGTTTTGGAAACAAATTTATGTTCTGCGGTAAATGCATCTAACTCATTTCCAGGTGAGAGATTTACCAATTACTTTTTAATCTCAATCCGAAATAATAAGGGAGCCGATTTATCCAAGATAGAATCCATCATTTGGGAAGAGATAGAAAAGATTTCAAAAGAGGGAGTCCCAGATAAGGAAATCCAAAAAGTGAAGAACGGAAATATTGCCGATTTCTTTCGTTATATGGATAGCAATGAGGCTATGGCAGATACTTTTGGTTACTACGAACTTTTAACGGGTGATTGGAAGACATTATTTCGAGTGTATGAAAATATGAATAAGGTAAGTTCTACAGACTTGCAAAGAGTAGCAAAACAGTATTTGAAACGAAACAGAGTAACAATTGGGACATTGAAAGATTCCCGTTTAAACGTAGAGGATGCAAGCAATGAATAATAGTTTTAAATTCCAAAAGAAGCCATTCGCTCTAGTTCTTTTATCTCTTCTTATTTTCCTTTCGAATCCCAAGCAATCCAAGGAAATGGGTGAATTCGTTAAAGATATTCCTCTAGAAAATTTAGAATTCACATTTCCTGTTATTGAAAAAACCTCCTTACCTAGAGAAGGTGAATTGTATTCTTTAAATTCAAATTATTTCCCTCTAACAGAGTTGGAGATGTATTTTTACATTGGCGAAGAAAAAGAATTTGCAACTGAGGTTCCTCTGATTTTGTTTAATGTTTGGAAGTTAGGTGGAACTAAGGATTTACCCGATTCTAAATTTTTAGAAAGACTTGAATTCTTAGGCGCTTCCTTATCTCTTCGATCGGGTTATGAAAAATCATCCATTTCCCTATCTTATTTGAATCGTGATGAAAAAGAAGTCTTTGCCTTAATGAAGGAATGGTTTTCCAATCCACGCATCACTGAATCAAATCTTAAGACAATCAAAAATCAAATTAAAGAATCTATTCTAAGAAGAAATGATTCAGTTCCTGGAATTGGTATGAGAAAATCCAAGGAACTTTTCTTTGGAAGTCGTATGCAAGCAAGAACTGAAGAAATTGCTTCCCTTGATGCGATCCAGGTTTCTGATTTATTGAAATACCATAAGAAATTAATATCGGCAAAGAAAGTGAATTTTGCATTAAGTGGATCAGGTAAAGCAAGTAGCATCCAAGCTTTTGCAAAAGAACTTTTGCCATCAAATTCTGAGCTAACCGTGTCAAGTTCAGAGGGAATTGATCTTGATTCTTGGAGTAAAGAATTCCAATCTCTTGGAAAAGAAATAACTTTAATTGAAAAAGAAACGAATCAGTCTATGGTCTTGTTACTAGGAACCATGCCAGCTCACAATCATCCAGATTTTTATGCCATTCAATTGCTGAATTATATCATCGGTGGCGGCGGATTTAATTCTTATTTTATGACAGAGATTCGTAATAATAGAGGTCTAGCTTATTCAAGTAGCAGTAGTATCTCTTTTGAAAAGGAATACGGAGCATTCTATGCTTATACCTTAACTAAAAATGAATCAGTTGGTGAAGTTTATAAATTGATGCGTGAGTTACTTTCTAAAGATACGATCTCCAGAATAAAACAATCTGAATTAGAACGAGCTCAAAATGCTATCATCAATCAGTTTGTTTTTCTATTTCAAAATAATGCAAAAATTTTATCCAACCAACTTAGATTTGATGATCATAATATGCCTAAGAATTATCTCGAAGTTTACAGAGGCAACATTTCAAAGGTAAGTTTGGCAGATCTACAAAGGGTAGGGGATAAATACTTCCAAGAAAATTTACTAAGGACTATTATTGTTGGTCCTAAAGCTTTAATGAAACAATTGCCTAAAGAAAAATTCACAATCAAAGCCCCTGAGGAAAAGATTCGCTAAGTGGATTTAGCTGAATTCGAGTATTCAGGAATAAAAATCCAAGGCTATTCTGAAGGAGGGATTCGTACCTCCATTATTTGGCCGAACCTGGACTTAGCCTTTGATATGGGCAATACCTATCCTGGGCAGACTAGGTATAAAAATCTATTGCTGACTCATAGTCATTTGGATCATTTTGCTGGAGTTCCCTATTATATATCCCAAAGATCCTTGCAAAGACTTCAGCCACCTAATATATATTATCCAAAAGAGATCCATAATGATTTAGCGGAATTATTTAAAATTTATTCTAGGCTGGAGGATTTTGAATACAAGGTAAATCTTATACCTATGGAATTGGGGAAGCGTTTAGAATTGAATAAGCAATATTCCTTTGCAGCTCACAAGACATTTCATAGAGTTCCTAGCCAGGGTTATACGGTATATGAGACCAAGGTCAAGCTTAAACCTGAGTATGCAGATCTCAACCAATCTGAAATCGTGAAATTAAAAGAGAGAGGAACGGAAATTTCACAAAAAATCATAGAACCTGTTTTTAGTTTCTCAGGTGATACGAAAATAGAGTACGTATTAGAGCATGAGGATGTCCGAAAGTCCAAAGTATTATTTCTAGAGTGTACTTATTTAGATGAGAAGAAAGACGTAGAACATACCAGACTTTGGGGACATACTCATTTATTTGAAATCGCTGAACATGCAGAGAAGTTTGAAAATGAAAGACTAATTTTACTTCATTTTTCCCCGCGCTATTCTTATAAATTCATTCGAGAGCAGGTTCAGAAGAAGCTGCCCAAGTATTTGTGGGATAGAGTTGAATTCTTTTTCCCAGCTAAACATTCAGCTAAGAAATAATAATGCGTAAAAAAATTGGAACCATCTTCATCCCAGGCTTAGAGGCATTATTGGATTCAAAAATTCCTCATGAAGATAAGGTTCTAGATGAAATTAAAACCTGGGCAGATGAAGAATCTATTCCCATGCTTAGTCCAGTCTCCTCTTATCTATTAGCAAGTTTGGTTCGTTGGTTAGGAGTTAGTTCTTTTCTAGAACTCGGTACAGGTGCAGGTTATTCTCTTTTAGGTCTTGGAATAAGAAGCATCAGACCTTTAACGATTGCTACAGTGGATAGAAATTTTGATCAATCCGAAAAGGTAGAAACATTTTGGAACCAAACAGAGATGAATCATAAGCATGAGATAACTTTTTACCGAATGAATATTCTGGATGGCATGAGAGCGAAGGAATATTTTCCAGAAGATTATGAAATGATTTTTGTAGATTGTGATAAGATAACTTACCCCAATCTCTTGGATGAACTTTTAGAAAAATCAAGGACGGAACGTTCGGTGATTAAATATCTTTTATTTGATAATGTGCTTTGGCATGGACGAATTTTAGATCAAGAAGCCAACAAGCCTTCTGATAAAGCGATGCAAATTTTTTGGAAAAAAATAGAAGAAATCAATCTTACAAAAACTATCCTTCCCTCTGGCGATGGAATGCTTTTAATAGAATTATAAAAAATATTTGCACACCGAACTTACTTCATCTATTTTGCTATTATGTCCTATTTTAAAATTTTCCTAGTAAGCATCCTACTATTCAACTCAGGCGTTTTTGCCCAAGCCAAAGACAACGATAGCGCTGGTAAACCTGGTACAGAGTCCCGAGAAGAACTCGATAAAAAGAACCAAGCAACCTATTTAGAGAAAAGCCAATACAGAGAAATATCTTTTGTATTTAAAGATAGATTGATCCAAGACATTCGTTCGCTTGCAATTATCGTTGGCAATTTTGGAAAAGATGTAGAAGGATCTGAGCAGTCTTTGGAAAAAATTCGCAACGATTACCAAGCAGCTGTTCGATACCATTATCGTAGAGCCTATGTAGTCTCAGGCAAATCCATGTTAGATATCTACAAAGAAGTAGATGCTTTATATAAAAAGTATGCTCTAGTTTATGAAAAGCAGGCAGATGAACTTTTGATTCAAACAGTTGACCAACTTACTGGCTTAGAGCAAAAAGAAATTGAAGAAAGAAAATCCGAGAATCGTGAATCTAGATTTCGTGATATAGAAGAAGCTAAGTTTAAATTAAAAATTGCATATTTTCAAATGGCTCGAGGCGATGAGATGATCAAGGATAGACGATACTCAGATTCCTTGACTCACTTCCGTCTAGCAAAGGGTTTTGCTATTAAAACTCTAAGCGATTTAGAATTAGAAGAGTCTAAGAAAAAAGAAGTATTAGATAAAAACGGGACACATCTTGCTGATAATCGGAACCTTACTTTTAAAAAAGAAGAAGCTAAATAAAATAATAAAGAATTAGTCTATCTGATATTTTTGCTTAATAATTTATTTATAAGATTCTCTATCAAAAAATTAAATTTATGAATTTAAAATTTACTTTGATTACTCTTCTCATCTTTTCCTTGATGCAGAATCTTTATGCTTGGGATGCTCCTAAATATAAAGTGATTATTGATCCAGGACATGGAGGCTACAATCAATCTCCTTATGAGGATTTTGGAGATAAATATGATATACTTTCTGGAAAATACTTAGAAAAATTTAAACAGGGTGCAAGTTATAAAGAGCGGCACGAAAGAGAAATCGTTCTCATGCTTTCCAAGGAAGTCAATAAGGTTCTAGAATTGACCAAAACGGAATCGGGTTTCATAAAATTTAAAAAAATTGCTGCAAAATACACCAGGTCAGAAATCAAACCAATTATTTTTGATACTCAGCTAACGCGCACAGACGACTATTCTATGTTCACTTTTAAAGAAGGGCAGGATATGAACGGCAAATACCGACTTTATGATTTTCCTGATAAAAAATCTGGTGTAAAGCAATTAGGCCGTATATCATGGATTAATCAAGAGAAACCTTATTTAATTGTGTCAATCCATTTGAATCCAAGTTATCCTGGACACCCAGGTGGAATGGCTGCTGTTATAGCTCCACCTTATGCGGTTTTTCAAAAGCTAAGATTAATATCTCGTGGTAAAATGAATGATTCTAGTTTTGCAAAATCACCTTATTCTAATTGGTTGCAATTTGTAGGAGATTGGACTCATTTGCAGAATGCAGTTGCAGATACTTGGATCTATTTTCATGGTTACTGGCCTGATAAGACTGGTAAGAAAACGAACAAAAATAAATTTACTGGCTATCGTCATAATATGATTACTTGGAAATATGCAGATCCACATGGCTGGGAGAACAAGGCTAAGTTAGGTGGCAAGGGACCATATGCAGTCTCGCATGAAGATTTTATCGCAAGAGGAAGCTTTTGGAATAGAGAACGTGGGCAGGGCGAAAAGTGGCGTAGGTCAGGTGGACGAGAAGGATATGGTGGAGATAATTTCTACGCTTCAAATGAATTGTTACGTTTTGTTCAATATGGCCTTTCTGATGGTCTACGCAAATCGAATGGACGACCAATAAAATTAGGTCCCATACAAACTCCATATATATCGACTTATAGTTTACCTACTTACACCAATGCTATATGTGCCTTTCTTGAAATCGGATACATTGATAATGACCGTGACATGCGTATCTTAATGGGTAATCCAAAGATAGTTGCAGAATCTCTAGCAGTGGGAATATACTCCTTGTTTAGAGGTATTAAACCGATTAAGAAAAAATACATGCCTTATTATCCTCATGGAAAAAAAATAGGCTTCGAAAAATATGAAACACTAAATAAAAAAAATTATTTCCAAGAAGTGGCTGAATAAATTTTAAATTGAATCTCTCATGAAACATGCAATTGATTTAAAAACTGATCCTGATTTTCCGAAATTAATTTCTGCATATAGAAAAAATATACGAGATAAATATTCCATAGATAGAATTAAAGCTTATCCACAATTTGCAGAAATTCGCGAAGACGCCATAGAACGAATGGTATCTTATTTTCTAGAACTACTTTATCCTGAATTGAAAGAGCGAATTGAATTAGACAATGCCTTTGCTTCCTTAAAAGGATTTGTTCAGAATCCATCTAAGGTATTTGGTCTGATAGGAAGTCTTGGGCTATCTCTATGGAGAATCGGGAAATATCTACCTAAAGCATTTCAATCAGGAATTGCAGCCTTATCTTCCTATCTAACTGCACATGAATTCGAAAATCGACTGTTAGTTGGAGCAAAAGAAAAGATTTTAAATGGAAAAGATATTTTATTAGAAGAAAATTTTAAAGAGCTGCTTGCTATAATTCCAATTGCAGAAGCAGAAAAATTTCGCAAGGATACAGTTTCATTGTTTAGAACCTTATCCAATGATGAGTTGGTTGATCGAATAATTTTAATTTTGGATAGCATTATTCAAAAGATGAAGGAAAAACCAAGTTTATATTCATCTCAAGATATTAAAGGAATTGAATTGGGTCTGAGTATTCTCACTAAGGGTAGAAAAATTTTACTCAATCTTAGTAAAACAGAAAAAGTATTGGTGATCGATGCAATCAACCAAATCGAAAAAGATTACTATGAATCCTGTCTCTAATTTAGTATTGTCAATTGTTTCTCTCGTGCTATTCTGTCCAAAATGGCTGAGTTCCTACACAAGCATATCCTAGACACTGAACAATTCAGCAAAGACGATTTAGATTTTTTGAATAAGAAAACCAAAATCATGGAAGGTCTGCTTGAATCAGGCAAATCATTTGGTATGTTGAATGGAAGATTGCTTGCTTCCTTATTTTTCGAAGCATCTACTAGAACCAGACTCTCCTTTGAAGCCGCCATGGAAAGGTTAGGTGGAAGGTTGATATCCACAGTAGGTTTTCAATTCTCGTCTATCTCCAAAGGTGAGACTCTTTACGATACTATGAAAATGATCGAAGCCTATGTTGATATCGCTGTGATTCGTCATCCAGTAGAGGGTTCATCTCGTATCGCAGCAGGTGCTGTTAAGATACCAGTTATAAATGCTGGTGACGGGGCAGGGCAACATCCTACCCAAGCACTTTTGGATTTATACACAATTCTATCTGAGAAGGGCTCTTTGGATGGATTGACAATTGCATTTATCGGTGATTTGAAATATGGAAGAACTATTCATTCACTCATCAATTTACTTCGTCATTACAAAATTCACATCTACCTCATTAGTCCAGATGAGCTTAAGTTACCTGAAGTCTATAAAAAGAATTTAGATAAATATCCTATCACTTTTGAAGAATCCTCAGATATCAAGAAAATATGGGAATGTGATGTAGCATATGTTACTCGAATCCAAGAAGAGAGATTTACGGATCACAAAGAATACGAAAAGTTAAAAGAAACCTATAAGGTGAACAAAGAACTTATTCTTGCCTCGAAGAAAAATACTACAGTTCTCCATCCACTTCCAAGAGTAAATGAGCTTTCTACGGATGTGGATGATCTTCCCAATGCTGCATACTTTCGCCAAGCTAAGTATGGAGTTGTAGTAAGAATGGTTCTACTTTGTCTTCTGCTCAATGCAGAGATTAAAGAATAAAATTAATGAGTTAAGTGCCTCCGCAGCTATGAATAACTCTTTCGAATGGAAATCTACGAAGCAACTTAGTCTTATCGGCTTATTAGCTTCTGTTTTCATACCGAGTTTTCTTGCATTCCTAAGTTTTCATTTCGTTCTTCCAATTTTGCATGAAAGAGATGTTCCCACTCTGATTGGCTGGCCGTTGGTTGCATCAATTGGCTTATTGATATTTTCATTATATGCAATATTCAGATTGTACTTTGAGTCCAAAGAGTTGAATATTTCCCTTCTTGATCGAATGTGCATACATAGAATCAGTATTAGGATTTGGTTAATCTGTTTTGCAATTCTAGTAATAGGACTTGTTGCAATAGCTGGATTGCAAGAGCTCAATAAATTCTTGATTCAATTTTTTAATTTCAAGATTCCAATTTATATGCCATTTTTTTTAGATCCAAATATTGATTCAAGATTTGCTTCTATGCAGGAGATTTCACCTGGGTACAATATCCAAGGGAATTCTATGATTCTCCTACTTATGGCTGTTACACTGCTCTTGAATATTATAACTGAAGAGTTGTATTTCCGTGCTTGGTTACTCCCCAAGATGGAACGCTATGGTAAGTTAAGTTGGGTATTCAATGCTTTCTTATTCGCTCTTTACCATACTTTTCAAATTTGGTTATTACCAATAATTCTTGCTGCAAGTTTAGTATTTGCCTATATCTTTTATTTTTCGAAAAGCATTTGGCCATCTCTAGTGTTTCATCTCATTATGAATTTTTTGATTTCCATGATCGGAATTACTTCCTTAGTCTTTCCTTAAGAATACTAATCTACCAGATTAGTCTGTCTAAACTGTATAGAATGCAGTGCTTAGGTAGTAGATTTTCTTTTGTGTTAGTATTAACTTAGATTCGAAATTTCTTTTTTAATTTTACTAAGCCATTTCAAGGTCATTTTCGCACAATCAATTCCATAATCTAGTGTAAATATCCAGTATCTATGATCTGGATGTTTTTTATGTTCCTCGTTGAGATTCAGTTTAATGGATTGAAAAATTTTTAGATCATCTAAATTTCTTGTTTCTTCTTCGTTGATCATTTCCATTAATTTCTTGGAATCAATGTTTCTTGCAAAAAATAATTTTAATAGAAATTCATTCCGTAGAGTGGATTTAGAGGTGCTTCCTTCTAGCCATTTTTTCAGCTCTACAATTCCTTGTTTGGTGATTTTATATACAATTTTTGATTTGGTATTTTCTTGAGAGACAATCTCTGTAGCTGAAACAAGTCGATCAGTTTCCAATGCCTTAAGAGTAGGATAGATTTGTCCAAAGCTCTCATTCCAGAAGAATCCTAAACTTTCTTCTATGAATTTCTTAATTTCATATCCACTCATTTCACACTGAGTTAGTATCCCTAAGAGTGCATATTGAGTCTTACTCTCGCGCTTCATAATTCTTTCCTTTCAGCATTCAAATTCCTTTGCTTCCTAATTTATTTATCTTCTTAATATAATCCATGAGTTTTTCTTTAGATGCAGTTCGTATTTCTCCTAAAAGTGTATATTGAACAGGAGTTATCCCACAAAATTCTAATGTACCTTTTTTAAGAAATGTTAAACCTGGGGATCCTGTGAACCATTTATAATACCATACAGGGGCATCCATGGTTATGATAATTCTTGTCGTTTTTCCCTTTAAGAGCTTAGCAGGTATTGGTGATTTCTTCTGGTATTGGAAGGCAAAGCCTGGAAGGAAAACACGATCTATCCAACCTTTGAGAATAGCAAGCATACTTGACCACCAATTGGGAAAGATGAAAACTAGGTGATCCGCATGGGAAATCAATTTTTGACTTTTTAATATATCTTCTTCAATAATTAGTTTATCTTTTTCTTTGTATCCAAATCGTAAATTTGGATCAAATTTCAAATCGCTTAATTTTAATAATTGTGCATTGTGTCCATTTTCAATGGCTGATTGAAGATAAGCATCCGCCAAACTACTGCATAGTGATTCATTATGGGGATGACCTAAGACGATAAGAATTTTTTTTGTAGATTCCATTTCGAATTCTCCTTTTATAGTATTGTTTTATTTATTCATGTTATATGAATTGATATTAATTATTATGTATAAATTCGTAGATTAAAAGATAGATTTATTTATAGATATACTTATTGTTTCTGAAATGATTCGATCATTTTTTGAATACCTTCTTCATTGCTTGTAACCTGAAATTTAGGAAATAATTTTGAAAACTTATCATACGACATTGTATAAGGTTCATCGTATTGGTATCTCACTTCATCGATCTCCCGAAAGATAGGAATGAATAAACATAAAATTTTAAATAGTAATTTTGGCATGATTGACAATTTGTAATTTTTACCTAAAACCTTATTGCAAATATCCAAAATTTCTTTTAAGCTAATTGGCTTACCTACTGGTAAATGATATACCTCTCCATAGGATTTAGAATTCAAGGCAAGCTCCACTAATGCTTTCGCATTGTCTTCTATATATGCATAGGTTATGGGAATGCTAGGATTGAAAATGGATTGAGGTGACTTACCTGCTAGCATTCTGTCTAGGAAAGAAGTATATAAACTGGAATTTACTACGCCAGGTCCTAAAAAGGAAGCAGATCTACCTATAACGGCTTTTAAATTATCATTTTTTATTCCATCAAGGATAAGATCAGCAGCCATTTTGCGAGCTATTCCTTTAATAGATTTTGGAACTTGTTCCGTTTTTTCATCAAAAAACAAAGGCAGAGGAGGACTGTACATATAAATATTATCCAAAAATACCAAGACTGTATTGGATGCGATACAGGCTTCTACGCAAGATTTCATTAGCTTAGGCCAGTTCTCTAACCAGTATTTGCTATTGTATGGTAAACCTACACAGAGATAAAAATAATCTACATCTTTTAATGCTTCTATTAAGCTGTTGGAATCATATAAGTCAACAATTTTAGTTTTAATTCTCTCGGAAGAGGTAGTCTTGCCTATGGCTTGGACATTTTCACCACGGTTTATAAGGTCACGAACTACAGCAGAGCCCATAGCTCCTCTGCTTCCGGCTACAAGATGGAGTGGTTTAGAATTTTTCATAATTTTACATTCCTTTTATAAAGTATAGATAAGTATTCTTTTGAAAATACCAATATGTATCTTTTAGATATATCTAAAAGATACTACAATTGAAAGAAGTGAAATTTGTCATTCAATTTTTTAAAAAAAATCTAAACACAAGAAAAATTTATGAAACTACTACCCTGTGTTACCTTTTGTATTCTACGTTCAATTCGAAAAGAACCAAATTTATTCATGGAAGATTTGCGAAAAACCCTGAAGGAGAAAAGCAAGGAATTGCCAATTACAAATTAGAAGATAAGCTAGAAAATTCTATCGAGAAAGCTCGATTGATGAAAACCAAGAGCTATCCCATAGCTGAGATTCTCGAAATATGAGGTCTAACGGATGATCAACTTCGAGAGTATGGGATTTTGGATTGAATTTTACTTTAACTAGTAAAAATTTGTTCTTGTTTCATTTTATCTAATTGATAAAAATTGCAAAATGTTGTTATCTTCTAAACCTAAAGAAAAATCACTGACTCACAACCCCGTAGCGAAGTGCTTTCCTTCTGGTAACAAAGGATACAGTGGTTCCGTGAAAAAAATATTATCTAAAAGAAGTAGTATCCTTCTTGTGGCGATCGTAATCACAATAGGACTTTCTGGATGTAAACCCAAATCGATATTAGACACCGTAAATCCCGAGATTGGTATTTTTGGAACAGAATGCTTGAATGCACCTAGTCCTGAAGATTTGGCTCCAGGTATTAAGTATTATAAATTGGGCAATCCTCAAGTAGAGGAAATTCTTCTCAAATCAAAACTTGATCCGCGTGAGATTAGGAAACGGAAATTTCTCTCCTTTGTAATTCAATTGCAAAAGGCATTAGAGGAAAAAGATATCGACTTTGTCGAAAAGCACCTGGGTTGGAGATTTACGGATGAAGCAAAAAAGGAGATGGGCATAGATAAAGATGAAAAACTGACGAGCGATGTACAATATGAGAAAGCAAAAAAATACATTCATGATAAGTTAAGGTCTGATGGATCTTTTTGCGATCTTTATTACTTATTTGAAAAGAAATTTCCATATATAGGTTTCAATGTACACGAAGTTGAGCCAAGAGAGTTGAAAGAAAACGACCCATTCCATAGTTATAGACTTACTTATGATATTTCATTTCCACGAGGGATTATAGATGAGGATGGTTACGAAAGGTCTCATCGTTTAGAAGTGGTGTTAAGTGTGAATGGCAAAGGTGAGAATCAAACTCATTTCAGCATTGAAGATTTCAAAAATCACCAAGGCTGGAGTCATATTCCAAGTCGTCGCCCACCGGAAGAACAATTTGAATATGAGTAAATTATTACATACAAAATCTTCCATTGTAATAATACTTTCATTTGTTTTAATAGAAGCCTGTACTCCCAAAACCGAAACGTATGATCCTGCGATAGGACTGTATGGAACAAAATGGATCGAAGAACAAAGGCCAGAGTCGGAAGCAATAGCTCAAAATATACTTTACTTTAAGCCTAATGAGAAACTAAACCAACAATTTTTTAAGAATCGTATTGATCCAAGGGAATTTGCTAGACGATTTGTTTTACTAAAAGCGAAGTCTTTGCTGGATGCATTTGAGAGTCCCGATCCAGAACGCGGTAGAGAAATTTTCTCCTTTTCTCTGTATAAACCATTCCTCGCAGTTGCAGGTAAAAAAAATGGTGTGGAGTATAGTGAGTATGATAGAGGTTTCGAGTATACATCACAGGAAGATATAGAAAGAATCTATACTTATATCAGACAAAATCTGCATGAAAAAAACTCCTTTTGTAATTTTGGGCGATTATTTTTTAAAAAAATTAATAGGGTAGAAATAAAACCTTACTCAGTTTGGGATAGAGTATTGGATCCAAAGAACAAGAGTCACGCAATTCAAACTAAATATGACATCGAGTATTTCATGGAACCAGAGATAGGATCTAACTATGCTGAGTCGATTCAATTTCGAGTCTATTTTTTAATCCAAGGTGACCATGTGATACAAATATCGATATTAGATGCATCTCCAGCCTATTGTTTGTATGAATGATTAGATTGAGTTAAGACTCGCCCAGGACTGAGTAAAATTTCCGATCAATTTGGCACGAGTCGTGCCAAATCTTTACTCTCATAATATTAATTTAACGGAAATTATGCTATAATGTTCTATCAAGATGCAATCCTCAGTTCCCATCTCATCCTGACGATAGGCTTTAGCCTATTGTAGGATGAAACTCACGACAAGATTATCAACTAACTAATATAAATTGGTATCTTAAAACTGGTCTCTGAACCAAGGCATATCCCACTGATGCCACGGGATTTATCCCGTGGTGAAGATATAAAAGCAAATTCCTGCGCCCTGGATCGACTGAGCGCCCTCGTCGAAGGAGAGCCGGAAAAGGCGCCCAACCTATATAAAAGAAGAATCACTGACTCACAACCCCGTAGCGAAGTGTCTACCTCCGCAGCGACTTTGGCAGACCCAACTGGCCACTGGGCGAGAGGAAGGTAGGCACTTCGCAATAATTGAATCGATTTTTAAGATACATTTCATACTCTAAGTCATATCATAGGAGAATTCATGAATCGAAATGTATTAGTTACAGGTGCGACAGTAGGAATTGGAAAAGAGATTGCTCAATTATTTGCGGAAGATGGATCGAGTTTAGTTCTTGTTGCGCGTAATAAATCGAAGTTAGAGGCAATTGCCAAAGAATGGCGCAATAAATATGAAATTAAAGTTGAGCCTATCGCTTTAGATTTATCTAAGCCTGGTTCTGCGAAGGTATTATTTCAGGCTTTGGCAAAGAAAAAATTGCATGTAGATGTTCTTGTGAATAATGCGGGTTTTGGTGCGAACGGAGAATTTGCTAAGAATGAATTCACCGTCGAATCGGATATGGTTCATCTTAATGTTGTCGCACTTACTGAACTTTCTCATCTTCTTCTTCCTGGTATGAAGAAAAGTTCTGCTAAAGTTAAAGGTATCTTGAATGTTGCCTCCACTGCCGCCTTCCAAGCTGGCCCCTATATGTCGAATTACTATGCAACTAAAGCTTACGTCTTAAGTCTTTCGGAAGGTCTTCATTATGAATTGAAATCCCAAGGCGTCCATGTTAGTTGCCTATGTCCTGGAGCAACTAGAACTGAGTTCTTTGATAGAGCAGGTATGCAAGAGAATAATTTATTGAATAATGAGTTCCTACTCGCATCTCCAAAATCGGTTGCTGAATTCGGATACAAAGCTTTTGAGAAAAATAAGGCAATTGCCATTCCTGGATTTCTCAATTCCTTGTTAGCGCAAAGTGCAAGAATCACTCCTAGATTTATCATTAGAATGATCACTGCGAAGATGAACAAGGGATAGAACCTAAAATTTTCGCTGTATTTTCCAAGCTTTTTTGATTTTCTGGTAATCGACCGTCTCGTTTTCTTCGCTGCGGTTGAATCTTTTATGTTTAGGATAGAACGATGGCTCTTATCAATGAAAATTATTTAAAACTCAAAGCTGGATATTTATTTCCAGAGATCGGACGTAGAGTAAAGGCTTATACAGATGCTCACCCTGGCCAAAGAATCATTCGATTGGGAATCGGAGATGTAACTTTACCTCTACCCAAGTCCATAGTTACCGCCATGAAAGCTGCTGCGGATGATATGGGAACTTCTGGTGGATTTCATGGATATGGTCCTGAACAGGGTTATGATTTTCTTGTGAACAAGATTGTGGAAAATGACTTTGTAGCAAGAGGAATTAAAATCAACGCTGATGAAGTTTTTGTCTCCGATGGTTCCAAATGCGATAGTGGAAATATCCAAGAAATTTTTGCCATAGATTCTAAGATTGCAGTTACCGATCCAGTTTATCCTGTTTATGTTGATACCAATGTTATGGCAGGTAGAACAGGAGAAGCGGGAGCAGATGGAAGATACCAAAACATCATCTACATGCCTTGTACTGCGGAAAATAATTTCCAACCAGAACTTCCTAAAGAAAGACCAGACATCATCTATCTTTGTTATCCGAACAATCCTACAGGAATGGTTGCTACCAAAGAAACTTTAACGGAATGGGTGAATTACGCTAAGAAGAACCAATCTATAATTTTCTACGATGCAGCTTATGAGGCATTCATCCAAGACTCTTCTGTTCCAAGGTCCATTTATGAAATTCCAGTGGCAAGGGAAGTTGCGATTGAGTTTCGATCATTTTCTAAGACAGCAGGATTCACTGGAATTCGTTGTGCTTATATTGTTGTTCCTAAGGATCTAAAGGGTAAGACTTCCAAAGGTGAAGAGATCAGCTTTCATTCTCTTTGGAACCGCCGTCACACAACTAAATTCAATGGAGTATCTTACGTAACTCAGAAGGCAGCGGAAGCCTGCTACCTTCCGGAAGGGAAGAAGGAAATCCAAGAATCCATTTCTTACTACATGAAGAATGCATCACTGATAAAGAAAGGATTGGATGAAGCAGGGTACCAAACGTACGGTGGAACCAATGCCCCTTATATTTGGCTCAAGACTCCGCAAGGTAAGACATCCTGGGAATTTTTTGACTTTCTATTGAATGAAACTCAGATTGTGGGAACTCCTGGATCTGGCTTTGGTCCTTCTGGAGAAGGCTACTTTCGTTTGAGCGCTTTTGGAAAGAGAGAAGATGTCGAAGAAGCAATATCTAGGATAAAAAAACTCTCCTAAAAAGTTCTTAGGCAATTTTTCACAACGACCGATGGGAAATATGGAGTCATTATGGGCACAAATCGTATTATCCTTATTTCCCTCATTGCATTGGTGCAACTCTCCCATTTGGGCGCGGTGTCACCTGATCAAACCAATCTTGGTATTTTGATTGATGAGAATAAAAAGAATCTCTCCTTCTTGAATGTTGCTTTAAGCAACATGGCTCCGCCTCAAGAAAACCAAGAAGCAGATGCAAATACTCCAGCAACTGCAAATGGTACAGAACCAAAATCAAATAAGAATTTAGACAACGAATACTACAAGATTATCAAAGGGATCAATCAATTGGATTTCAATGGGAATATGTGGTATCTGCAAAGCAATTACAGCATGGCATTTCGCCAACTTCGAGCAGCACAGGCGAAGATGAAAGATGGTTATGAATTCGCTATACAGAAATACCTAGAAGACACAAGAGCTATTTTAGAATCAGCAGCCCCGTCCATTATTCGCTCCGATGATTCTGTCGCAAAAGCCTTACTTCGTTTGGGCTTTCGTGATCTTAGAACAGGGGAAGACAAATTGCTCATGGGGAAAAATTCCTCACCCTACCAATACCGATACAAAATTTTATTATACTCCGAAGGCATAACTATTCTCAGAAGAGGAAAACGTTTTGGTATACTTGCTATCCTCGCTTCAAAGACACCTGATGAGGATAAGGCGGAATACAAATACTGGTCCTTAGATGATCTCAAAGAAGCAAGAGCTGAGGAAAAAGAACCTAATTATGAGAAAGTTAGAGGAACTATTTCCAATTTCATAGATAATAAAAGAATGGAAAGAACCATCGTTCCTCCAGCAAATCCAACTGGCCCCGCTTTAGATCTATTCGAACAACACGATGATAATTATGGTATAATCACTGATAAACGATTGGATTTACTCTATGAATCAAATTTCGATATCAAAGAAACTGATTCCACTGATAAAGAAAAACTACCACCCGTACCTAAGTTTGATTCTGAAGGAAATGCAGTCTATGAGTAGGATAATTTCTTTACTGATTCTTTTGTTTATCCTACCGAACCTTTTGTTCGCTGGCACAACAGTATCTCTAAGAGAAAGAAAGAAGACTTTAGAATCTAGAATGAAGATTTTGAAGGACATTGATTCCGCTATGAATGGTTGGAACTTGGAAAACTACGACCAGAGAATCCAAGAAATCCAAATGCAATCTGATTCTGCTTACAGAGAAAAATCTGGAACAGAACAAGCTAAGCTTATGAATTATCTGGAAGGTGATCTGCATTTACTTCAGGTGACTTACTCAGATAAAATGGAAGAATCAGCACAGAGCTTACTTGAAGCTCTCGCAAAAGAAATTGTAATGCACCGAGATAGTGTTACAACTGATATCAATAAAAGAGAAAAAACACAGAAGTATTTTGAAATGGCGAAGAAGGAAATCGAGCTTGGTCGCAAATACCAAAGGATGAACAATCCTACCTTAGCACTTCATTCCTTTAAAAGATCATTGATTTACAGCTTCCATACATTCTACGAATACAATTACTCTCTTCCGAATGACTATGTTGGGACTTACCAATACTGGATTAAGAAAGATCTTCCTAACTCTCCCATGATGAAAGATGGTCTAGCTGATAAAGATTCTAAAGAAAAGAAATCTGGACTTCAAAGCAGCAATTCCCTTTCTACAACTCACGAAATTTTGAAAGACTGATTTTCTTAAAAACTCTTTACGCATCCTTAGCATTCCCAAAAACTGGGACAACAAATGCGGTTTGCCTCACTTTATAAGCACTTTATGCTCTCACCAGCAAGCCATCTTCCCGTGCTTGCTCCAGATCAAATTCTACTTGGGTTTCTATCTAAGGAAAAACTGCAAATGGAAATGGCAGATCTTGCAAGATCTTCTCTTGATATCGAAGAGATTCCCCATGAACTGATTGAGACTGATATTTCTGAGAACCTTTTATCTTTTTTCAATCAACATTCAAAGATTCCTGTATTAGATTACCAAGGCAATCGTTTTGAATCTTGGGATAAGCCTCGTCTTCTTGCTGAGTATACAAAACTTGTAGGAAGCAAAACTTCCCCTAGTTTTGATAATACAACTTCTGATGCCACTGCGGACTCCTCCCAAGTTTCTAGAAATCAAGCTGAGACCAAAGACGAAGAGGGCAAGAAGATAAAGAACCCAGTTCAATGGTTCACCCAGTTGATCTTAGAAAGTTTCAGTGATCCACTTTTTGCAACCGACCTTGATGGAAATGCAGTTTTTTACAATGATAGATTTGAGAAAGAAATACTAAGCCAATCTTTCTTTAGGGACTCTGTATCTTTTGCAGAAAGATATCTCAGAGATTTGAATAAAGATTTATTTGCCTCCTTTCTAAAGGCTAACAATTTAGATATGAATGCCAACCAAGAAAATGGAAAAGTCCTTCAGATAATTCTAGCTAAGATTGGTTATATGGTTCGAGTAGTTTCTTTGACGCAATCAGACAAATTGGTCGGATATCTCTACCACTTCATACTTCTTAAGGCTTCCATACAAGATTCCAATTCAGATGGAATTGTATTTCCATCCTTGGAAGAAGCCCTTGCCAATAAGCTACCCATTGAACTGGTTTTGAAAGAAACAGAAAGCTTTTATATCTACCAAAGTCTACTTCGAAATAAGCGTAACGTATCTCACACAGCTCATGAATTGGGAGTGCCCCGATCAACCTTACAGAATCGAATTCGCTTTTTGGATATAGATAAAAGGTTCCAAGATAAAAAGCAGGACAAAGTTCCTAGAAAACGAAATTCCAAACCCGAATCGAAGGCCAGTAATTCCCAAAAATCGCAGGCTGAACCAAAAAGCAAGAAGCCTATAGCCAAAAAACAAAACAAACCCAAAGGCAAGATAACACAAGCTATTGCCAAGAAGAAGAGTCTTGTTAAAAAAAAGGCTAAACAATCTAAGACTAAGGGTAAAAAATCCCAAAAAAAGTAATAATCGCCTTGACAATGAGGGCGCATAGAGAAATTTTAAGGTTAAGAGCTATTTCAAATAGTTCTACCCCTTTATCTTATCCACAGGACATCCTGAATTTCCGAAAACAAAATCCTTACGAGTGAAAATGTGAAGAATAAAAACGATATATTAGAACAAGAAGAATCCGTATCCAACGGTGTCTCGACCATAGAAAACGAGACAAATGAAACCTCTCCCCACCGAAACAAGAAACGAAAAAAATCCTTCGACGGGCCCATTCCCGAACCAATTGATATTGTAGAACTCAAGAAAAAACCTATCCATGAAATGACTGAGATTGCTAAGAATCTCGGAGTAGAAAATACCCATGGTCTGAAGAAACAGAATCTTATTTTTGCTATCTTACAAGCCCAGACTGAGAAAGACGGTCAGGTTCATGCAGCAGGTGTTATGGAAAAGCTTCCTGAAGGATATGGTTTTCTCCGTTCACCAGATTATAATTATGTTCCTGGTCCAGATGATATTTATGTTTCCCCATCTCAAATAAAACTATTTGGTTTAAGAACAGGAGATACTATAACAGGACTTATCCGTCCACCGAAAGAAGCGGAACGATTTTTTGCCATGCTTCGTGTGGAGACCATCAATGGTTTCCCTGTGGATCAAGCCCAGAAAAGAGCGCTTTTTGATAACTTAACTCCTCTTTACCCAATGGAAAAATTTCAAATGGAATTTGATCCATCGCATTTGGACACTAGAATCATTGACTTGATGTGTCCAATCGGGAAGGGACAACGTGCACTCATCGTTGCACCTCCTAGAACAGGTAAGACTGTTCTTATGCAAAATATTGCCAATGCAATTACAAAGAACCATCCTGAAGTAATGCTCATTGTCCTTCTAATTGATGAGCGTCCGGAAGAAGTAACTGATATGGCTCGAAATGTAAAAGGCGAGGTTGTAAGTTCGACTTTTGATGAACCAGCTCAAAGACACGTTCAAGTTGCTGAAATGGTTATAGAAAAAGCGAAGAGATTGGTGGAACATGAGAAAGATGTGGTTATTCTTCTAGACTCGATCACTCGACTTGCAAGAGCCTACAACCAAGTTATACCAACTTCTGGGAAGATTCTTTCTGGTGGTGTAGATTCCAATGCTCTTCATAAACCAAAAAGATTTTTTGGTGCTGCAAGAAACATCGAAGAAGGCGGATCTTTGACTATCATCGCAACGGCTCTTGTAGACACAGGATCTAGGATGGATGAGGTAATTTTCGAAGAGTTCAAGGGAACGGGAAATATGGAGATCCATTTGGATCGAAAGCTTTCCGATAAGAGAATTTTCCCAGCAATTGACTTCAATAAATCGGGAACTCGTAAGGAAGAATTATTGCTACCTGCTGATATTTTGCAGAAAGTTTTTGTTCTGCGAAAAGTACTTTCTCCCATGAGTATCACCGAAAGCATGGAATTATTGATCGAAAAGATGCGTGTTACTAAGTCAAACGAAGCTTTTCTTGGCAGTATGAACACCAATTGAGTCTAAAGATTAGGAAAGAATTATGAAGACAGCCATTCACCCAAAATACATCGAAGCAAAAATCAAATGTGCTTGTGGAGCAATCTACGAAACAAGAACTACTGCTGGTGATATCTCAGTTGAGATATGCTCCAATTGTCACCCTTTCTTCACTGGTAAGTCTAAAATTCTAGATACTGCAGGAAGAGTTGATAAATTCAAGAAAAAATACAAAATGAAATAAGGTTTCCTGTTTTTTGAAAATCTTTTTAAATTTGGTAAAGACTCATTCAATTTTTCTTTCTGAAAATCATAATTTGGTAGGTATTTTATGAACAAAGTCATGGACTTCGATAAGTACAAAGAGATAAACGACCAAAGATTGAACTATCGTGAAATGGAAGATGCAACAGTCGTTTCCTATTATAGAAACACGGGTTGTGGAGATGGTTACAGAATCTATCTAAAGATTGACGACTCTAATAAAGTTACGGATGCAAGTTATACAACAACAGGCTGCGGTTTTGGTATCGTAGCTCTTGCAATTGGTTGTGAGGTTGCAAAAGGACTGAGTCTAGAAGAAATTAAAAATCTCACTACGGAAGACTTAGAAAAGTCTTTTGAATTTCCAGAGCGAAGAAAGAACTATCCTCAATCAGCACTTGAAGCTCTACACAAAGCTATTAAAGATCATGAGACTGGACAGGGTGTTCCACCAGAGAAACGGATCACTAAGGCTTCCGCACTTTCAACCCTTGCAGAAAAAGGTGATCTTTCTGGAGTTAATTTATCAAGTGTTATGCTTGAGAAAGAAGATTTAAGTTCAGTTGATTTCTCAGGTGCCAACCTGCACAACGCTTTCCTGCAGACTTCTAATTTTTCATCTGCTAACTTTTCAGGAGCAAACCTACGCGGAGCATTTCTGAATGGTTCGAATTTAGAAAATGCAAATTTTCGTGGAGCTGACTTACGTTGGGCAAAGCTTACAGGTGCAAAATTAGATGGAGCTGACTTTACAGATGCAATTTATGATATCGGAACTAGGATAGACCCTAAGAACCTAGCTATTTTTGATGTTATGAAGAAAGAAGGCAAAGATGTTTATCTTCAAAAAGAGGAATCTGCTATTTGAAACCTGGTGATAAGGCAAAGATCCTCAAAAGAACTTTCTTGAATCAGGGGATATTTGTTCATACAAATTCCACAGTTGTCATCAAGGAAATTGAATCTGGCAATATATTGACAACTTATCTTGACAAGGAAGGATACCCTCATGAAATTTCCTTCCAAGCTACAGAATTGGAAATACTTCCCGAATAGATTTTCTTTACACTTTTAACCTATAAAATAACTTTTGTATTAGAAAAATCCAATGTTAGTAGAATTCATTCATGAAAAAGATCATTTACTTTTATCCATTATGGATGACATAATGATGGATAATTCTCGCGAATTTTACAATGATTTTGAGCGGATTTTTATAGAAGAACTATCGACTGTTTCTACTATGAGCATCAATTTTGGAGAAGTTCGGTTTATGGACTCTTCAGGCATAGGTGCTATTATTAAATGCACGAATAAGGCCAAAGAAGAAGGTATAAATATAATAGTATTCAACCTTAACAAAACCTTGTTCTCTGTATTTAGACTTTCAGGACTACAACATATCCTTGAGACATTAGAACTTGATACTTTTCGGGAAAGATTTCCTGAATTTAAACCATATTTGAGTAAATACAATGACTAAAACAATCCTTCCTCCTAAGCACTTAATTATACGATCATCTACAATTCTTTTTTTATTAACCTTTTTCATGCTAAATTTTCTGCACTGTGCTTCAGGCATTACATCAAGAAAACTTCTCTATAGAGATTTTAAATCTGGATTCTATGCTTTCGATTTGGATGAAATCGCTAAAAAAGACTCAGATCTAATCAAGCAACCATTGAAGCATCCTATTAAATCGATTTCTGAGGAAGAATTGCTCGCAGCCTTAGGTAATCTAAAATTTAAGAAAGAAAGCTCAGTTGGCAATATGATTTATTATGTTTTCGCTAAAGAAGAGTTAGATGATATGGTTCAAAATATTATAATTTCTTTAGCAAAGATTCGTGAAGACCAATTATTGGTTGTAGTCTCCAAGTTTAATGATATCAAAAGTGTTGTTTCTCGAGATAACAGAACCAGCTTCTTGGTTTTTGTAAATGAAGAAGGTCTCAATCTAGTATTCGGTGAGGTTCACCAAGATATGATAGGCATAGAGACTGAGAACTACTATGAGTGGTCTGTAATTAAAGAGATTCAATTGAGAAACAATTACAATCCAATTCGAATTATTCCTTCTGATGAGTTTTCTTTTGCAAAAGTCAAAGATTATGATAATAAAATGTGGCTACAGTTTCCAATGAATCGACTTCCTAAATTAAAATACAAAGTTAGAAAGACTGAAGAGCCTAAGATTGAATTACTGGATTCCAAAAATGAAGAAACAGATTCTAAATCCTCAGGCAATATCATAAAAAGAGATATCGATTAAGATACCTAGCTTAGATTTATTTCATAATAAATAAATCATTGAAAGAGCTAATCAATTTTTTCCTTTAGACTGAAAGGGGCATCGTAAGTTAATATTCACCTTGTTGGATATAGCTCTTTCATATGAATCCTAAGAGATGATTTCATTGATCATCTAAGAAATATCATTCATGTTAAATAAAATCAAATTGCTCAGGGTGAAAAGAATAACTTAAATACCCTAGAAATTATTTATTTTTTACAACATCTTCGCATCTTAGACAGAGCCCCGATGAAGATTTAACTTTTGTATGTTTCCAGCATCTCGGGCATTCTGCTTCTTCTGCCTTATAAACAGTGATTTTGTATAAGATACCATCATAAATAATAGCTTCTTTATTATCTTTTCTTACCTCATCATGCAATTCTACCTGACTAACAACTAATAACTGCTCCCAGTCTTCTGTATTCAAAGCCAATTTGGATTTTTCAAGAGAGGAATCTTTCAGACTTAATTCAAGTTTTGCTTCCAGGGATTTTCCAATCGCACCTTTCTGTCTAGATACCTCTAGAGCTTTTTGAACATCTTCTTTGGCTTGAAATGCGCCAGCGTATTGATTCAATAACTCAGCGTTAGAGTATTTTGATAGATCAGGGAAGCTTTCCAGAAATACAGAGTCCCCGAATTTTGCATCCTTCCAAACTTCTTCAGAAGTGAAGCTTAGAATTGGTGCTAGCAAGGAGGCTAGGGATTTTAGAATAATCGTCAATGCAGTTGTTGAAGAATTTCTTGTCAGAGATTCTTTGCTATCACAGTACATTCTATCACGAATGATTTCAAAATAATCTTGGGATAAATCTACTGTGCAAAAGTTCAGAACTTTATGATATACTTGGTGGAATTGGTAATTGCCATACGCTTTTTGAACTTCTTCGGAGAGATTCGCAAGTTTAGCGAGGTAGTATCTGTCAATCCAATGCAGATCATCAAGTGGAATGTCTTTCGTATGAGTTGCAATATTTCCTAGAAGATAGCGAAATGTATTTCGAATCTTTCGGTAGTTCTCCGAGACGTTTTTAATAGCTTCTTTACCTGCTTTTACATCATCTCGAAAGTCTAGAGAGGAAATCCAAAGTCTCAGAACATCAGCGCCGTAGACATTGATGACATCTGTTGTTGGGTCTACACCATTGCCAAGAGACTTGGACATGGCATAGCCTTTTTCATCTAAAATATAACCATGAGTTAACACTGATTTATATGGAGGAAGACCTCGAAGAGCCATAGAAGGCCATAGAGAAGACTGGAACCAACCTCGGTGTTGGTCTGAACCTTCTAGATAGAGGTCTGCGGGAGTCTCATTTTTCGCAGTAGCTGAATTGCTTTCTGGATCAGTGATTGATTTGTAAGTGTCTGGATAAACGACAAAATTAGAAACACCCGAGTCAAACCAGACATCAAGGATATCCTTGTCCGCTTGTAGATCAGTAGATCCACAGGCGTTACATTTTGCACCCTGAGGGAGTAGCTCGGAAGACGGTTTATTGTACCATACTTCTATTCCTTCCTTCTTCACAAGTTTGGTGAAAAATTGGATGGATTCTTTATTTATATAACTTGAATTACATGACTGACAGGTAAAAGAAGGAATGGGCACTCCCCAATTTCTTTGGCGAGACACGCACCAATCTGGTCTGGACTCGACCATGGAGCGAATTCTTGTGATTCCCCAATCTGGTATCCAAGTAACCTTATCAATTGCCTCTAATGCTTTCTTACGAAGATCTTTCTCATCCATAGAAAAGAACCACTGTGGTGTAGCACGAAAAATTAGTGGTTTCTTGGAACGCCAGCTATGAGGGTATGAGTGTTCAAATTCTGAAAAATGCAGTAAGGCATTTTTTTCTTTGAGAAGTTCTACTATCTTAGGATTTGCATCAAAAACTTTGATTCCCTGCATCAAAGGAAATTCATCTGTATATTTTCCATATTGGTCAACTGGACTGTAAGCTTCTAGCCCATACTCTAAGCCAACACGGTAGTCATCTGTTCCATGTCCGGGTGCAGTGTGTACGCATCCTGTTCCTGCTTCCAGTGTTACATGGTTGCCGAATACAGGAATGGATTTCTGATCGAGGAAAGGATGTCTAAATTCCATTTTTGCAATTTCTTCATTGCTGATGGATTGCAGTTTAGTTAACTCTACACCTGTTTTTGTTATTACCATTTCAGCAAGTCCATCTGCAAGAATCAGTTTGCCATGTTCGGCTGATTGAAAGATAGAGTAATCTAATTCTTTATTAAAAGCAATCGCTAAGTTAGCAGGAAGTGTCCAAGGAGTTGTTGTCCAAATTAAGCAGGATGTATCATCCATACCCTGTACTGCAAATTTTACATAGATAGACGGCGAGACATGAGGGTAGTATTCGATCTCAGCTTCTGCATGAGCAGTTGCTAAATCAATACTCCAATATACGGGTTTTTTCCCTTTGTAGATATAGCCTTCTTGGAAAAGATCACCAAACACCTCAACGATCTTAGCTTCAAACTCAGGACTCATGGTTTGGTAGATTCTATCTTTTTCAAAGAAACAAAGGAAGCGCTCTAGATCCTTACTCTGTATGTCTACAAATTTGGCAGCGTATTCTCTACATTTGGTTCTAAGATCAGTTGGACTTGTATTTTTAGCTTCCTTGCCTAGACTCTTAAGAACCTGAACTTCAATGGGTAGACCATGGCAATCCCAACCTGGAACCATATCAACTTCAAAGCCAGAAAGAGATTTAGATTTAACAATGAGATCTTTTAGAATTTTATTGAGAGCATGACCCAGGTGAAAATTCCCATTCGCATAGGGCGGGCCGTCATGAAGACGGAAAGTTTTCTGTCCTTTATTGCGAGTTCGCATTTTGGCAAAAATTTGATCTTTCTTCCAGGTATCAATCTGTTCTATTTCACGTGTGGCTAAACCTGCTTTCATAGGAAAGGCGGTCTCGGGTAGAAGGACAGTATGGGAGTAAGGATTTTCTTTTTCTGGTTTTGCCATAGCTACCAAATTTTCAAACTTTCTTCTTTTTTAAACAGTAAAATTTCTGAGAAACTGAGATTTGCTTTAGAAACCAACTGACATTTTAGACAAAAATGGAAACCTATCCTCATGCAGTATGAATTCCATTCTTGGGAAAAGGAAGCCCTTGAGAAAGTAATACGAGAAAGAAGGGACATTCGTAGCTTCCGATCTGAACCAATTCCTGAATCTCTTGTCTGGAAAATTCTGCAATCAGGCCACTTGGCAGCTTCAGTAGGATTTTCTCAACCTTGGAACTTTCTTGTCCTACAAGACAAGAACACACACCGCCAAGTTTATGAACATTTCGTATCTGAAAATACCAAAGCCTCTCAATTATTTCCAGATGCGAAAGGAGAGACATACAGGTCTTTAAAATTACAAGGTCTTTTGGATTCACCCTTACATATTGTAGTAACCTGTGACTCTTTCAAGAATGGTGAGCATGTATTAGGACGAACCTCGGTTAAAGAAGTGGATGAGTATTCAGTCTGTTTGGCGGTTCAAAACATATGGCTTACTGCAAGGGCAGAAGGAATTGGAGTGGGCTGGATGAGTATCTATGACCCAGTTGAATTGCCAAAGATACTAGGAATACCTGATTATATTAAGATAATCGCATATCTTTGTTTAGGTGAACCTGTCTGGTTTCCTGAGATTCCCATGCTTGAGACCAGTGGCTGGAAAAAGAGAGAAAATATTGAACAATTGGTATTCTGGGAAAATTGGTCAGAGACAAAAAAAAATCATACAAATACTTTTGATACTATAAATCCAAATCTACAAACAAGCGAAGCAAGCTCTATTAGTGAGAGAAGACATTCGATAATACCACTCTCTGAAAAACATCCTTCTAAAAAAGATTCAACTAAAATAGAGGAATCTAACAAACTATTATTGAATAATAAATTTCCTCATTCTACCAATCAAAATGCAAATGAATTCAATCGGGCTACTTTTGATATACAATTTGTAAAAGATCGCTTAGATGAATTTACTAAACCTAAGGGTAGTTTGGGTAAAATGGAAGATTTTGTCTTACAATTAGCTTCCATCCAAAAGCGACGATTTCCGAAAATTTCTAGCAAAACAGTTCTCATTGTCGCCGCCGATCATGGCATAGCAGAAGAGGGCATATCAGCTTTTCCTAGCTCTAGTACATATAAGATGGTCTACCAGTATTTGGCTGGTGGTGGAGCTGTGAGTAGTTTTGCAAGAGGGGTAGATGCAAAAGTTTACGTTGCGGATCTTGGAGTCGACCATGATTTCCAAGAGGGAACGGCACTTCTTGGACAGAAAGTTCGCCGAGGAACTAGAAATTTCTTAAAAGAGTCTGCTTTAACTTTAAAGGAAGTGGAAGCTGCTCTTGAGATCGGTAAAAACCTTTGGGCAGAAATTCCAGAAACGGATGTACTTTCACTCGGTGAAGTAGGAATTGGAAATACAACTTGCACGGTAGTTCTGACAGCTCTGTTTTTTGATCTTAACTTCGATGTTTTAATTCAAAATGATTGGATAGGTATAGGTACAGGTGTTAAAGGAGACCTGTATCAGAATAAAAAATCACTTATAGCAGAATCTCTAGATAAATACAAAAAAGAAAATGGCTATTACAAAGATCATATCATGGAACTACTTTTGAATGTAGGTGGTCTAGAAATCATTGGCATGGTAGGAGTTATCTTAGGTAGCGATGGAAGAGGCAAGGCTATTGTTTTAGATGGTTTGATTTCAACTATAGCAGGTGTGATTGCTACTTACATCAATCCTTCCCTTAAAGATGTAATTTTTGTGGGACATTTATCTTTTGAAAAGTTGCACTCTGAAATTTTGCAGAGAATGAATTGGAAACCTATACTAGACCTAGGGTTAAGATTAGGTGAGGCTACAGGCTCTACTTTAGCGATGGGAATATTGGAGCAGGCCTGTCGCTTCCATGCGGAAATGAAAACCTGGGACGAAGTGAACTGGTTTTAGTCTTCTCTTTCTCTTCGATCGAGTTCAGCTTGAACCATTAATTGTTTTTTGTTTAGTTTTTCTAAATGATTGTTGATGATATAACCATAATCTAATTTTCCTGTAACAATTTGGAAGCGTTCCGTTTCAACTGTTCCTAAATCTAAATCGTAGGGAATTTCGTTCGCTTTGTCTGCATGCTCACGTGCTTTTTCCCAATAAGGAATTGCTTCCTTGTAGAATCCTTCTGCTATATGAAAGGAATCTTTTAGATCAGGTGCAAAATCAAGATTGTAAAAGTATAAATGTCTTTTGTCATAGAGAGAGGCTAGTCTCATATAAGACCGCATGATGCGGATGTTCAAATGCATGAAGAGAAGGTTGCGATATTTATAGTATTCCTCTTCGCTGTGTATCTCACAGAGTGCATTTTTTGGGTGGCGGAATTTTTTTTGTAGAGAGAGTTTGAGGAAGTAGATATCGCGACGTAGATCATTTTCACCAAAGTGCTGTCTAAGTCCGACTAACTGGTAGTAATCTTCAAGATTTCTAGGCTCCCATTTATGAAGTTTGTAGGGAATCCAGTCAGAGAATTTTGTATATGGCCCATTCTTTTCATACTCATAATTGTAATCTAGATCCACCTCGGCAAACATAGCTGGGGGGTATGCGAAAAGGACGAAGATAGAGACTAGAATGAACTTACTAATCCGAATATAAAAACAAATTCTCTGCACGATTAAGATATCGGCAGTTTTTTAGAATTCGTTGAGCCTCAATCCTTCCAGATAACTTTGGAAATATTCGGCCAGATAAATTTTTCGAATTCTTCATTCACTCGAATTTCTCCTTTTCCATTGAAATGGATGCCTTCAGCGAAATAATCGAGAGAGTATGAATTACTGGGGAATGCTTGAAAATAAACATTTGAATATTGCTCAGCGATTTTCTTGTATTCCAATCTGACTTTAGTATAGAAGGCAGACTGTGGCAGGCCATCAGCATGAGGCACTTCTAAAATGATAACTGGAATTTTCTTTTGAGAAGCATATTCCAAGAATGAAACTAAATTCTCCATATTCGGGGTCTCAGAATTTTGCGCCTCAATGGAACCATCCACTATTTCTTGGATCATATCTAAGGTGATTCCTGAAGGGATCTCTAAGTAGGTTCCCAGATTCACTTGGCCATATGTTTCTTTGGTTAGCTTTTCCAATCTTTGGTTGGATCTAAGATAAGGCAGATCTCCGTTTTGGATATCTTTTGGTCGCATACCAGTGATTAGTTTGTCCAAACCTTCCCTGTGACGAACCGATGGAATTGTATAAGGTAGTGCTTCTTTCAAGATGAAATACTGCTCTTTGCCTTTGTACTGGCTTACATTTTCTGTGAATGTAAACAGATTCAAAAGGCGATGTTTGAAAATGCTCCAAATCTTGGGATCAACATTGAAGGCGGCAGATTGTCCTGGACGAAATTGTTCAATGTCTAAGGCATAGATAATTCCTCTAGGTTTCTTATTATGAGCGAGGTATTTATCAATAAAATGTTGAATGTATCTTGTCCCAGCTGCAGGTAGGGAAAAATTGTACAAACTGTATTGATCTTGGGCAATTGAATTTGCATTTTCTTGAGAGTTTAGATTGCTTTTTCTACCTTTTATAGAAAGCGATCTCGAATCACCGAGCATTATATAATCAAAGTTATTCTCCGATTCAGCGATGTCTCGTTTCAAGCTAGTATAGTAGACTCCCGTTGGATCCATATATTCTAGTATAGGTGCAAAATACATAATTCCTTCTAGCAAAACTATGATTGCTACTGAGATAAAGAAGGCAGGAGACTTTTTAAAATACGAAATAAATAAATTCATTTTTATTGAAATTCCCCATGATTAAGATTGCATAGAACATAGAAAGATAGAGTAGCACTCGGTAAGCGATCTTCCATCGGAAGATAGAAAATTCATCATTCTTTCGAAATTGACTGAATTCTATAATAAGCAGTAAGGCAACAAGGCGAACTACTTTCATAAACAAAGACTGATCCCAAGTTCCAAAATGTAGAAATAAATTATTGGTAAAATGAAGCCCCTGTTCTAAGGATGTTCCCCTAAACCAAATGCCCGAATAAACAAAAAGTAGGAAGGTAAAACTTGCCTTGATTGTATATTTAGACCAATAGATCCAGGGATTATCATCTCCACCAAATTTGGGTAAAATAGGCTGAAGCATTCTATAGATTGAAGTAAGAAGGCCATTGTAAACCCCCCAAATGATGAAAGTCCAAGAGGCACCATGCCAAAGCCCAGATACGAAAAAGATAAATATATTATTTACATGTTGTCTCGCTATACTTACTTTATTGCCACCTAAGGGAATGTATACATAGTCGCGAAACCAAGACATCAAACTGATATGCCATCTCTTCCAAAGATCGATCACATTGACAGAGAAGAAGGGAAGATTGAAATTTCGCATGAGTTCAAAACCCATCCACTTGGAAAGGCCTCTTGCTATATCGGAATAACCCGAGAAGTCACAGTAGATTTGAAAGAAGAAGGCAAGTAGTGCTATAAATATCTTAGCTCCAGAAGGATCATCCAAAGCATAAATAGAATTAACAATATCTCCAATATTATCTGCGACGAAGACCTTCTTAAAGTATCCAAGTAGGATTAAAAAGCTTCCTTCTTGCACCTGAGTGAAATTCCATTTCCGTGCAGATTGTATCTGAGGAAGTAGGCGAGTTGCTCTTTCAATTGGCCCTGCAACTAATTGTGGAAAGAAAGAAACATAGAGTGCAAAATCTGTAAAATTACGGACTGGTTTTAATTCGCCTCGGTAAACATCTATGGTATAAGATAAAGTTTGAAAGGTATAAAATGAAATTCCAAGTGGTAGAATGATTTGCAGAGTCTGGATAGAAGGATGTAGTCCAAAAATTTGAAAGAACTGAGTAGCATTCTCAATGAAGAAATTGAAATATTTAAAGAAACCAAGGATTCCTAGATTAGATACGAGTGAAAATATGAGAAAGAATTTCTTTCTTTTGGCATTTTCAAAATTCTTCTCAATCTGGATGCCAGCTGTATAATCCACAACTGAGGAAAGAATGAGTAGACCTAAGAATCTCCAATCCCAAAAACCATAAAAGAATAAACTAGCAAATAAAAGAAAAAGATTTTGCAACTTATGATTGCTAAACCAATAAATTAGAATTACAAGAGGGATAAAAAATAAAAAATCAATCGAATTAAAAATCATCTGCTTATATTTCTAACCAGTAAACCCATAGCGTATACTCCTGTCAAAAGGATTCTAAATGTCCTACCCATTGGTATCCAACCCCGCGTACTGAGCGAATCGCATCTCCTGTGGAATCCTTAAAAGCCTGTCGAATACGAACAATAGAATTATCGATAGTTCGATTGGTCGGAAATTTATCTTCCCCCCAGAGTTTGTCGAGAATCTCATCTCTTGAAATCGTTCTTTGTTTGTTCTGAATCAATAGATCCAGTAGCAGGCAATCTCGTTTGGTTAATTCCAGTTTCTCACCTTCCGGACTCTCAATTAGAAAACCTTCCAGATTGATTTTAAATCCTTTGTAAGCTAGCATTTTACTAGCGTTCAAATTGTTCTTTTCAAGAACTCTCTTTAATCTTAGAATTAGCTCTTTAAGATGAAACGGCTTTGGAATAAATTCTTCTGCTCCCAATTCAAATCCTTTTAGCCTTTCTGGTGCACCTGCCTGTGCTGTGAGAAAAAGAAAGAGTGGAGGATTGATTTGTTGGTTCAATTCTTCGGCAAGTCGAAAGCCAGAGCCATCGGGTAGGCGAAGGTCCAGTAGAATAAGATGGGGTGCAAAATTTTCCAAACTTTTTCTTGCCCGGTGTAGATTGATTGCCCATTCTATCGCATAACCTTCTTTTTCTAGTCTTTCCTTTAAGGTTTCACCGAGTGTGCTGTCATCTTCCACTATTAGAATTTTAATTTTAGATAAGTTCATAGTTTAAATTTATCGTTCAATCTGTATATGATACCGAATTGTAAATAGGTAATTCAAGTAATACTTGGAAGCCTTTTTCACTGGATGAGAAGTATACATTTCCTTTCATTTTGCCAACTAACTGTTTAACTATATACAATCCTATACCTGAACCAGAAGTTGATGAATAACGAATGAAAGGTTTACCAATCTGGGAAATATTTCCTTGGAAGCCGCGACCATTGTCTTGGATGGAAATTTTGATTTTATTCATATCCTTTTCTTTCAAAATCTTGTTCATAGAAACGGTAATTTTGCTAGCGAGTCCATGTTTATAGGCATTCTCGAAAATATTAGAGAGTATGGATTCAAAAGCTCTTTTGTCTGCCTGTAAGATAGTATCTTGTTTTATCGACCATTCTACATTGGGAAATGTTTCCTGTAGAGAATGTTGGATGTCTTGCATAGATACTTTTTCGATAAATAGAGATTCAGATCGCATTAGGCTTGCTAAATAAAATGCCTTATCCATCTGGGATTCAATGCGGTCGGATTCTTTTAAGGCACGTTTCAGAAGGTTGGAATATTCTTTATTTTCAGAGAGATCTTCCATGAGTCCTTCCACTTGTAAACGTAAGCCCGCAAGCGGAGTCTTCATTTCATGGGTAACTGTTGAGAAAAAATCTTGGATCAATTGGTTTCTTTTGAGGTCCTGGTAGGAAAACCATATCAAAACCGAGCCACCTAAAGTGAGTAGGCTAAGAAAGAATGTACCTTCCATCCAAATCATACGGGATTGTTTTTCTAAAAGTTCTGAGTTTATAAATTCATTGGGCTCACCCAAGGCTAAGCTAAGTTCGGAGATGGTTTTTGCTTGTCTAAGTCCTAAAGTAAACCACCAGACGGCAAGAGAAACTGTTAGAACCAGCCAAAATAAGGAAAGTGAAATTCGATTGATTTTTCCCATCAGTGCTTTTCTTATTATTAAAATCCT
This sequence comes from Leptospira sp., assembly GCA_009991425.1. Lineage (GTDB taxonomy): Bacteria > Spirochaetota > Leptospiria > Leptospirales > Leptospiraceae. The sequence goes on along the minus strand of JAACWH010000018.1, from coordinate 9,952 downwards.
AGACAATTTTGCAAGCTAGGTTCTTGATAGAGTAAAAGAAAAGGAGTTATTCAATTTTGAACACACAAGATATTACAAGCCTATTGGGTAAAGAGGGCGAAGACCTACTGAAATTTTCTAACCCAAAAATTCCAAAATCTCAAATCCACGTTCCTGGTGGCGATTGGGTTGATCGCATTTTTTCACTCACAAATAGATCCATCCCTGTCCTAAATAGCATCCAAAACATCCTAGGAAAGGGAAGACTTGCCAATACTGGATATGTATCCATACTTCCAGTTGACCAAGGAATTGAGCATAGTGCGGGAGCCTCTTTCGCTCCAAATCCAATTTACTTTGATCCAGAAAATATAATCAAACTCGCTATTGAAGCAGGTTGCAATGCTGTTGCTTCCACTTACGGAGTACTAGGATCGGTTGCTAGAAAATACGCGCATAAAATTCCTTTCATTGTAAAAATCAATCATAATGAATTTCTTTCCTTGCCCAATAAATTTGACCAGATCATGTTTGGTTCGGTAGAAGACGCCTGGAACATGGGAGCTACCGCAGTGGGAGCTACTATTTATTTTGGTTCAGCTGAATCTACAAGACAGATCCAAGAAGTAAGCATGGCATTTGAAAGAGCGCATGAACTTGGAATGGCAACTATACTATGGTGCTATACTAGAAACAATGGCTTTAAGGTGGATGGTGTGGATTATCATACTGCTGCTGACTTAACTGGGCAGGCGAATCATTTGGGTGTGACTATCCAAGCTGATATCATTAAACAAAAATTACCAACCTTGAATGGTGGTTACAATGCAACCAAACATGGTAAGACTTCTCCAAAAGTTTATACTGATTTAACATCTGATAACCCAATTGATCTCACGCGTTACCAAGTAGCCAATTGCTATATGGGCAGAGCAGGGCTTATCAATTCAGGTGGAGAATCTAAGGGCGCTACTGATTTAGCAGAAGCTGTAACAACTGCTATTATCAATAAGAGGGCAGGCGGACAGGGACTAATCTCTGGAAGAAAAGCTTTCCAGAAACCTATGAAGGACGGGATTGCTCTGCTTAATGCAATCCAAGATATCTATCTCTCTAAAGATGTAACTGTAGCTTAATTCATGGACTCCAGCTTAGTTCTCAACCATCCTCAATATGGTTCAAGGCGAGCTGGAGTTTGTATCGCACTCTGGTCTCTGCTTTCTGAAAAATCTTTCGAATGCGGTGACATCTATTCACTGCGAGCTCTACTTCCTTGGCTGAAGCAATCTGGACTCAGCATACTGCAGATTCTTCCACTCAACGATTGCGGTATCGGTCAATCTCCTTACAGTTCTCTTTCATCTTTTGCAATCGATCCGCTCTATATTTCTCTTCACCTAGCGGGTATACCTGTCTATAGCAGAAAGAAAAAAATTGCTACCCACAAAATTAATAAAACAAAAATAACTGAACTTAAGATCAATCTACTTAGAGAAAAATTCGATCTTGAAAAGAAAGAACTCATCCCCATACTAGATTCCTTTATCCAATCTCATACGTGGATGAAAGCCTATTTAACTTTTCGCCTTCTCTATAATCTAAACGACGCGAAACATTGGAAGCAGTGGAAACAAAAAGATAAATTCGGCAATAAACTCTATGAATCAACTAAGTCTGCTCACCAAGATGAATTTTATTTCTATGCCTGGTTGCAATATCTTGCTTTTGAACAGTTAAAAGAAACCAAGAATCTATTCGAGAAAGAGGGCATCTATCTTAAGGGGGATATGCCTATTTTAACTTCGTCTAACAGCGCTGATGTTTGGGCGAATCCTGAACTATTCCGTTTGGATCTCCAAGCAGGAGCACCTCCTGATGCATTTTCAGAGATTGGTCAGAACTGGGGATTCCCTGTTCTAGATTGGCAGAGTCTAGAGCAGTTAGATTATCTACCCTGGAAAGAAAGATTAGAATACCAAGAGAACTTCTTTCACTTATACCGAATCGATCATGTGATTGGTATGTATCGAATTTGGGCGATTCCCTTGCATGCAAAGAATGCTCGCTATGGGTATTTCTATCCTCAAAAGTCTGTTACAGCAAATGATTTCAAAGAAGAAGGTTTAGAACCCGATGAATTTTTACTAAAGGGTTATCTGCATCAAATGGATGAGGGAAGATACTACTTTCATTGGGATTTTCATAAAGAACCTGGCTTCTACGACTACCCCCAAGAAATCCAAGAAAAACTTTTCAAATTATCTTTTCAGAATCTACAAGAGGATGAAACTTATTGGAGAAGCAAGGGAGATAAGGTTCTTGCAAAATTTTCTAATTTCACAAAGATGCTTCCCTGTGCAGAAGATCTTGGTTCGGTTCCAGGATTCGTAAGAGAGAGTCTACAAGAAAAGGAAATACTCGGTATTGATGTGATCCGATGGACTAGATCTTTTGAAGATGGTTCCTATATCCCTGCTGATAAATACCGTAGCAATGCAGTTGCAACTCTTTCTACTCATGACACTAGCCTAGCGATGGATTGGTGGTTGAATGAATTGAAAGATGGGGAAAAAGCTTATGCAGAATCTTTCTTTCTACAAGCTAAGGAAGCAAATAATAAAGATAATCCAATTGATTTAATCCTCATTCAAAAATCACTGCTGCAGTTTAGTTTTGAAACAAACAGTTTGTATTGCATTCATTTATTGCATGATTTACTTTTTGAAGGAAAAGAAGCGATCCATGACGATTTCCATCACCATAAGATCAATACACCAGGAACTATAGAATCTAAGAATTGGAATTATAGATTTAACTTTACTATTGAGGATTTAGAAAAAAATAAAGTGCTATCTTCAGAACTCAAGGCGATGATTGTTAAATCAAAGCGAATCCAACTTACTTAATTCAATATTTAAAACTAATAATTTTTAATAAAAATCCAATAATAGATTAACTCATTTTTAAAGAAAATAAAAAGCTGTCTTTAAGAAGAGGAAGTTTTTAAATTTAAATTTAAAAACGATGAATAAAGTTCTATTTTCTAAGTACGAACTGTTCGCTATTTCCAAGACCTGATCTACGAATGAAGAGTCTTTTCTCAACTTTGATGCCTAATAGAACTTGGTAGATGTCTGTGAGAATTGGTCTGGAAGAATAATAACCATGTCCTAGACCGCCAACCCCAAGAACTGGATCATCTACTTCATTGACATTGATTACATCCATACCTTCAAAGCGAGCACACATCCCAACTCTAGCATTTCCATTCACCTTTTGGCTAGCAACCAAGGCATTATCACCTGGTGAACAGTAGAGTGTTACTCGGGTAGCTGAATTAACTACATCAGAATGAATTCCTCTGTATTCATTTATATCAAAATCAGGAGCATTCAATATTAGTTCAGAAAGAAACGGCTTCTGGTCAGCCTTAAATTTGGATGAAAGTACAGGAAGAACGACTTGGTGTCCCATAGAATGAGCAATGAGATGTATTTTCTTTCCAGACTTTTCCAGTGAATCTAATATAGATCTAAAATGAGCTCTGGAATTAATTGCATTTTGAAGATTGGTTTCATAAATTCCTTTCATGAACAATTGGCTCAGAAAGGATTCGTCTTCAGCGCCAGCAGGCCAGGTATAGACTAGAATGTCGCCTTGGTATTTCATATCGTATTTGATCTGAGCTGCTCTATAAATCGCTTCTTCAAAACCAACATTGAAACCATGAACGAAAACTATAATATCATCTTCTGAGGATAGACCTAGATTTTTAGAAAAGGTAGCGGAGTCTAAATTGGAATATTCCCGCATACTAAAGAATTTATTTCTATATCCAGTATTTGCACTATCTAATGAGCCAACAGAATGCTCGCTAGGCGTGTTTACTTTACATTTTCCGAAACGCAATTCAGATCCTAGAAGATTAGAAAAATTCGCATTCGAACAAGCCTTAGAAGACAGGGGCTTGGGAGATCTAAGTGTTGCAAAAAATATATCTAACTCTACAGTTTCTGAGTAGTTTTGTTTGATTCTTTGGTTGAGAAGTTCAGAAAGTTCAGGCTGTTTCGGACAGTTGATGGAGAGAAGTCCAAGGAAAAGTAGGAAAAATCTAAAAGATATATTTCTATAGTGAATTCTTTTGAAAATTCTAAAAAGAAACTGCACTATTTCTTATACCTAAGTCCTTTTAAGACCTTAGTTGGATTGATATTTTTACCTTTCTGTATTAGTTCAAAATGCACATGAGGACCAAAGCAATATCCCGTACAACCGGAACGAGAAATCTTTTGTCCAGTCTGAACATAATTCCCTGGCTTCACATAGATCTTGGAGTTATGGGCATACAATGTCTTGTAATCGCTGTCATGTAAGATTACAACTGTATTGCCATAACCTCCCATCCATCCAGCATAGATTACCTGACCCTTTCGGGCAGCATGTACATTTTCATAATTTGCTTTAAGATCTAGGGCTTCGTGGAATTTCTTTTTAGGAAATTTTCTCCAACCAAATCCCGATGTTATCACTCGTGATGGCACAGGGCTTACCCATTTTGGTTTTGGCTCAGGAATCACTGCACCTGGTAGAAATAATTTCTGACCGACGGAAAGAAAGTCATAATCTTGGTTGCCATTTTCAGACACAACGTCTTCAATTTTAACCTTATAAAAATCTGCGACCTTAGCTAGACTATCCCCTTTCTTAAACTTATAAAGTAATCCTTGTTTGTTGGGGATTTGAAGAATCTGTCCATAGAAAATTACATCATCTGGATGAATTCCAGATGAACCTGCTATAGAATCTATGCTAACTTTAAATTTGTTCGCTATTTCCGAAAGTGTTTCATTGCGACCCACGCGGTAGGATATAACTTTTAGCTTACGAGCTTTGTCATCTACAGAAGATTCAATTTCTGTTGCAGAAAGAATAGCTCTTTTCTTTTCTTCTGTATCTTGGAGAAATCTTTCATCTCCTGCTTTTGCTTGTTTGTCAGTTTCATCATTTTCTTCGTTTGTATTAAGTGCTACAGATCCGTTCTCTTTGCCCAAGGGAGGGTTGAGATTTGCATTGGTTGATTCTATTCCAAAACCAAGAAAGAATGTAATGAGAAATGATGTAAGGAATAGGGGAATGAGACGAAATTTCTTCTTTCTAAGGTCAATGTGACCTTGTATGATTTTATCTTGCTTGGAGAAAAAATAATGGAAGTCTAATGAACTTGTACGAATAATACGGAAGTTTCCAGTTTTGAAAACTTCACGACCAAAATTAGTTTGTTCTCTCTTGGGAATTAACATAAGATGGGATCCTTAGTAAAAGGATCGTCCTCTAGGGAAAATTTCTGAATGCTTAATCTTTGCCATCCAAAGGTCTTGGTCCACCGAAGGACTCTTCCACGATTTTTTTCACATCTTTCTTCTGGCCACCTGTGATTGTGATATTTCCTTTCGCCACAACACCTTTCGCTAGATCAAGATAAGGAGCTTGGATATCTCCCAGCATTCTTCCTGTTTCTTCTAAACGAACTTCATTCTCTGCTTTAATATTACCAATCAAAGTACCTGAAATAGTTACTTCTTTTGCTGCGATATTTGTCTTAACCTTTCCAGTTTCTCCAATATAAAGTGCTTCATCAGTCTTGATTTCACCTTCAAATTTTCCATCTATCTTTAGAGATCCAGCAATGTAAAATTTGCCTTCAAAAATAGAACCCTGTCCAATCACGCTGTTGATAGAATCTTTACCTTGTGCCATAGAATAACCGATAAGCCTCTGCTGAAATATTATCTTTATTACGGAAAAAACGCATTCTCCTGACAACTAAATTTTAGGAAAACGCATAATTTCTTCGAAAAAGGGCTAGAGTTGTATCTCTTCATCCCCTTGGAATAGATTTTTCTTCTTTGTTTTGCTTTTATTGCTCTGAGTTGGTTGAGGTCTGTAGACAGGAGCTGAACTAGGCTCATAGAAGAGACCACGGGGGTTATCACAGACTTCTGTAGGAGCTGTATTGGGATGAAAGTATTCTTCTCTTGTTTCTCTACAATTTCCATCGGGAAGTTGCCCACAAGATTTACAGATGGTTTTCTTAACTAATTTCAGCTCACCCCAATCATAACTTTTTTTGGGTTCAAAGAGTAGAGCATTTTGCATGAATCTGCCCCAGGTAGAAGCAGATACTCGGCCTCCTGTTACTCCACGTCCCAAGGAAATAGTTCCAATATCATAACCCACCCAAACACTAGCAACTAACTCTGGTGTGTATCCAACAAACCAAGCATCACGGAAATTATTTGTAGTTCCAGTCTTACCTGAGGCTGGACGAGAAAGACCATAAGATAAGGCTGCTCTTCCTGTTCCATTTTGCACAACGCCAGCCATCATGTCTGTGATGAGAAAGGCTGATTCAGGAGAAATAATTTGTTTCCTATCTTCTGGGCCAAAATCTTTGCGAAAGTCTTTCACCATATTTCCGTTGGAATCTTCTACAAATAAAACTGATATAGGATTAACTGATTTACCTTTGGATGCAAACATAGCATATATTTTCGTTAGTTCAAAGGGTGTAAGTTCAAAACTGCCAAGAGCTATACTATAATTTCCAGGTAGTGTTCGATTTACTTGTACGATTTCTTGGATGGATGGCAGAACCTTAGATAGTCCGGCTTCTTCTAAGACTCGAACCGCTACACTATTCTTGGATTGCTCTAAAGCCTCTCTGAGCAGAATGAAACCAGAATATTCTGAGCTGTAATTCTCTGGTGACCATTCATCCCCATCTTCCATCAGATACTGCAAAGGAGAATCTAAGAATTGGGATGAGACAGTGATGTTTTTCTTGGGGTCTGGATTCTTTCCAAAGTATTCTAAGACAGCAGAGTAAAGTATAGGTTTGAAAGATGAGCCTGGTTGGCGGTAAGCTTGGAAAGATCGTATTTGTTGGTTATCAGACCTAAATCCAGAACCACCTACTATAGCTGTTATGTGACCCGTTTCAGGTCGCATAGCAATCAAAGAACCTTCCACGGGAAGAAGATGGTCTTCTGTTGATTGTTCTTTGAAATTATTTTCTAAAATTTCCCCTATGATTTCATGTCCTACTAGAAAATTTAAAGTCGATATTTCATCACGCATTTCCTCTTGGAAATTCGAACGGAAGGATCTCGCTGATCTAGAGATTTTAAACTTATAAGGATTAGTAATGTTAACTTCAGATATTAAATCTAGCACAGAACCGTATTGGTCATCGAAGGCATCTACTTTTCGAAAAGCTCTTTGGTTGGATTCAATAGTCTGAGCCTTTAGTGTTGCATAAAGTGCTTTTTCAGCCTCTTGTTGGTGTTGGATATGAATGGTAGAATAAATTTTCAATCCACCGTTGTACAATTTGTTCGCACCAAGACTGCTGAGTAATTTTTTACGAACATATTCAGTTACATAAGGGAAGCGGTTCAACCTATCGGAAAATGCGGAATCATTAGGGCTTCGGTTGAGTATTTGGTAGTATTCAATAAAATTCTCATATTCTAATTCGGCAGTCTTCACATCCATACGACCATTTTCAACCAATCTACGGAATACAATTCGTACCTTTGCCAAAGATTCTTTGGGATTCACTAAGGGTGAGAATTGTGTCGGACGAGTTGTGAGACTGGATAGCAGTGCTGCCTCACCCCAACTGAGATCTTTTAGTTCCTTTCGAAAGTAAAATCTTGCAGCTGCTCCCACACCAATCGTTCCATGTCCTAGAGGAATCTCATTCAGATAACTCTCCATGATGGTTTCTTTGGAAAAGGTGGATTCAAGCAGTAAGGCAAGCCAAGCCTCTCTTGCTTTACGAGCTATAGTTCTTTCTTGGTTGAGAAACTTTAGCCTTGCCACCTGTTGGGTGATAGTTGATGCCCCTTCTTTGATTCTACCTGCAATAATATTGACAAAGAATGCTCTGAAAATCCCTCTAGGATCAATTCCTTTATGTTCAAAGAAATCATTGTCTTCACTGGATACAAAACATTGGATCACCTTATTCATTGTATGCGGTGAAAGTGCAGGGTCTTCTTTGGGTAGATCTTGCAGTCTTGTGATGATTCGGGAAAATCTATAAAACTCTGCTATGGGTTCGAATTCTCCTTTGGTATTCACGCCATAGAGAATCGATGGTTCATCGAATTTTAAGGCACGGTTCATGCGGAAGAAATCATTGGGACTTGCTATGATGAAAAGAATATTAAAGAAAACACAAAAACCCAAAATAAAAAGCAATCGATAAATGCTTTTGCCATCTTGGATTGTTTTAGAAAGTAGATCTCGGTATTTAACAATAATATAACGAGAAATTAATGCGACTGGTTCTTTTTTCATGGATTATCCTAGGGGAGCGAACTCTTTCATCTGGTGGATGCCTTCTTTGAGTCCTGTGTCAAGATTGTAGCCTGAGAATTTTTCATATAGATTCTCTCGATTTTTCTTAGATGGTGATTCTACATATTCATAAGCAAGGGTAAGCATATCTTTGGATAGGCTTACCGCAGAATTTAAGAGTTCAATAAAAGTTTCATTAGATTTTTTGGAAGGAAGAGCGGGGTAAGACCATTCTCTTTTTTCTTCATTCATAATACGGGGATCAATGTTTTCTTTAAGTGGAAGTAGGAGAACAGAAGAATTAGCTTTTTTGAATGTGATTTTATCTACAAATTTCAAAAAACCTCTAACGAACATACTGCGAGAGTCTACAATCTTACTCATTTGAAAGAAACCTTGGTAGGATTCATTCAGAATATCACCAGGGTAGATTTTATTTTGTGCTCCAATATAATCTCTTTTGAATTCTTGGGGGAAAGTTTCTTGCAGAGTATCTACCCAAAATTTCCAAAGCATGGGATCCATTTTCTTCCGAGACTTTCCTGAACGAATGAGAATATCAACGTGTTGCGGAAAATCATATTCTTTTGCAGTCATGCCCCAGCGATGGTGGATTAGAAAAGAATCCAAACCATATTCCACACGCATATGAGAAAGCTGTGCATTGTAGGCTACCTTAGGATCTACATTGTAGTAATCTCCTGAGATATAAAAAATATAAGGATGTGTGATGATGTCTACCACGCAGTGGCAGAGGTAACCAAGTGTGAATGCAAAATTTCTATCTCGATAAAGCGAGTCTTCTGAATCCGCAACTCTATCTAAAAAATTCAAAACAAGATCTGCTACCTTTTCATGGTGGGAACGATCTCCCCAAATACTGGATTTTCTAGTTTTCTTGGGAGTAAGAACATGATAGAAGTAGAACATATCGGGAGCCACAGAACCTAAATTGGCATAGTTTCTGACCTCTTCGCGTTTTAGAAGTTGCGAAATCTTCCTTTGTGTAGAACTCCCATGCTCCAAATGTTTGATCACTTGGTTGAGAGATTCAATATGGGTGATTTTTCCAGACATAAATGAGAAAATCCCTTTCAAAATTCTGAGCTGATACTCTATTAGTTTTTGGAAGGACTATGCAATCAATAGAAAAACTTAAATTCTTAACTACTGAGCAGGTAAGAAATCTCGCAAAAGATTTTGGTACCCCCATTTTTGTCTACTCCCAGGCGGAATTGGAAAGAAAATGCGATGAGGCCTTAGCATTTCCCAATGCTTTTGGCTTAACTGCACGGTATGCTATCAAAGCAAATCCCAATGCTAATATTTTGAAAATCATGAAAAAGAAGGGAATCCATATTGATGCATCTTCTGGTTATGAGGTTCATAGGGCCTTGCTAGCTGGATTTACACCAGCAGAGATCCAACTCACTTCCCAAGAAGAGCCTAAGGATCTTAAGGAATTGGTAGAGAAGGGAATATATTTTAATGCCTGTTCGCTGAAGCAATTGGAGAATTTTGGAAAAATGTTTCCAGGTCACAAACTTTCCATTCGTTTCAATCCAGGTCTGGGTTCGGGACATACTAAGAAGACAGATGTTGGTGGAAC
>JAACWH010000071.1 GCA_009991425.1 Leptospira sp. | reverse complement strand
ATAACTTCTTTTCGAAGTTGCTTTAACTCTTCTGACTCTTTAAGCTGTTTGGGATTTTTGGGAATCTCTGATTCTTCCAATTTCTTCATGTACTCCTTCTTCCAATCTCGAAGGACATAGTATCTTCCTAAAGATTCTACTACTTCTTTTATTGTAAGTGATCAACTTATGGCTCGCTTAACTGCTTGTTCTTTAAACTCTGGTGAGTATTTTCCTTTTTTCTCATTTTACACCTCTTCTCTTCTTAAAGAATTCTGAGTGTACACCTTTATGGGATCATGTCAATTGTTATTCTGACATAAAAGAAGATAATCGCCTCTCTATTACTCTTTCAATTTCACGTAATACTCCCTTTTTAACATTTCGCATTACAGGAGGCAGATTATTAGGAAACAATGAAGTTAATTTTTCATGAATACCTTCAGTTGCTTCATTGAATTTCAGGGTATTCAATACTACAGAAATTATTTGTTCGTCTTCATCTTTCAGAAAAGAATAGATAACTTTTATAGGATATGTAGATAAGAAATTAAAACTTTTATCTTCCTCTGCATAACGAATTCTTTCCTTTGAGAATTGAAATTCTTTAGCCTTATCATCTTCTAAAGCCAATTGTGCAAAAGCAAAAACTTTATCTTTTCCACCTACCTCAATTACTTTATCGAAAGATGTTGATAGCTCATTCTTTAGAGATTCATATTCATCTATGGGTATAGATAGTCCATCAGCCAATTGCATTAAGAACGAGTTTACTTCTTTCATTGCTTGCTGATCAAGACCTTTAATTTTTTCCTCTTCGTTTAACTCTTCAAACAATATATATAGTTTTTTCTCGATCTCGGAGGTATAGTCAGAGAAAAGCTTATTAAACATTGATCTAAATAATTTCACCTTAGCATTCATCAGTAATCTTTACTCCAAAGTTATTTCCTAAAGTTACAACTTCACCCTTAAATTTTGGGATGCCATTCACAAGGATGATTGTTGGTTCTATATACTCACTGTCAAATTTAAGGATAGTTCCATTTTGAGTATTTTCTAATACAGACAGAGGGAATTTACCTTTTGCGATGATAACGGTGACCTCAAGTTCTACTTCTTTAAATTCTGCCATTTTTGTTGCCTCCAATTAAAATTTCTTAAGAATTCTTGCGAAAAAATCATATAACATTTACTCTCGATACATTCTTCGGTTTCATCTCTCCAAATGAATTTCATCGTGAAAACAAGAGATCTCTCACTATCTGAAAATATCATTTGCATCGCTCTATATTGGTATTCGAGGGTATCAAGACGTGGATTAAAATTACTATCGTAATTAGAAAAAACAAAACGTATTGGACTTATAAAACAACGAATGATATAATCAGCAAGAATACTCATTTCTATATCCGTTATCTCACGTTGTTTTCTTTGTGTTCTTCTTATTGCACCAGTAATGCTCCCACCACTTACACCATACAGCAATGGAGCGATAGTATTTTCGTCCCATAACATTGCGAACTTCCCAGACTTATCATCCAATCGTCCTAGCCATCCACTCTGTGTGGAATTAATTTTTTGTGCAAACTCGCAGTATGGAATTAATTTTGCCTCTTCCATTGTAATGGTTACTTTAAACGTAATGTGATATGGCATATATGTTTCCAACTCTCTGACTAATTGATTCATCACCTTACTTATAATAACTATTTCTTCATCTAGTAACCTTATAGGAGATAACCAATTATAAGGTACAGGCTCCACATTATCTGCATTTTTTATCATTATTTTACTCCTAAAGTATCAATCACCACTTACTCATAAGTTCAATTCGCAAAGGTTCTACTCTAATATACCACCATGCAAGTTTTGTAAAGTAAAAAATATAAACTAATTATTTTATATACGATACTCCCATATCAATTCCATTCTTCTTTAACATTAACCAACTCTTGGTAAACTTATAGTAAGGTGGATAACAAATTGTTTCCACTTTCTCTCCATGCTCGGAGATCATAATCGTTTTCAAATCAGGAAAATTAATCATACACTTCTTATTAGTCTGCTTACAAAAATCCTGCAATATTTTTATTGCTTCACTTTCGATTGTACCCTCTGGGAAACTTTTAGTATTATAAATTGCAGACATTAATCTAATACTAGCAAATTTCGGGTATAGAACAGTAAGCTTAATTGCTTTGTCAAACTCTTGTTTATCCAACTCTAGGCAGAACTTTAATGTGTTTATATCTGCATTTATTGCTTTTAGATACTCCAAGGGGATATCTCTATAGCAGTAATCGAATTCGAATTGATGCATTCTAAATTTATCGAACTTTGCATAACCTGTAAGTGCCATTAATTCCTTACTGGTTACATGCTGTGAAGACTTTGATTGGATATAGAGTTTCAGATTCCTATATCTAACGTAATCGTCTATTTTGTTAACTTCAATGGCAGAAAAAAATGGAATTATTGTCATACACGCCTCCTATTTAGCAAGTATTTAACGACGTTGCAAGTTGGTGGTGTTATCCGCCATAAATCCGTCAGAGACCTATTATATTGATCTCTAGAAACTTGTCAATAAAAAAAATAGTAGCGATATTTTTTTGTGTAAAATGTTTTTTAGTAGACAAAACCTGGGAAATGATATACTGAATCCGTGATTCAACTTAAAAGTAAACTTTATGACGAATCTATACCCTTTGTAGCGATAGGTGACATACATGATGACTACAAGCAACTAAAAGACTTACTTGCGGTTATCTCAGCTATGGGTTTAGATGACTATCGTCTAATATTCTTAGGCGATTTCTTTGGAGGCACTAAATACTTCAGTGAGTTATTACGCCTGCTCTACTCACTCAGAGATAAGAGTGACTACATTGTCGGTAATCATGACCTAGAATTTATAAATCTATGGGAGGTAGCTACTGCATCTCCAGTTAACAAGAAAAAATTCCTAGACTATTTTAACCTCAAAGAATCAGAAGTTCAATGGTTTATTTCTAATCTAGTGGCAAGTGTGGAGACACCTGAAGTATTTCTTTCGCATGCAGGTATAGATGATCTTAAGCCGTTAAGTCAGCAATCACTACAGGATTTAACTACCTCCTGTTATAGAGGAAACCTAGATCATGTTACTGACAAACTAGTAATACAAGGTCACCTACCTATGACTAACGTGACAACGGAAGGTAATCATGTATTTATAGACACTGGGTGCGGTTATGGAGGTCATTTATCAGCCTTCATCTATCCAGAACGAATTAGCATAAACAATAAGGCAAAGGAAAGGAGCTAGACTCAAAAGCCGTTAGGAATTGAAAAAAGCGGAACCCGTCCATAATATAGTTTTGGACAACAAAATCATAAAGGGGTTCCA
>JAACWH010000070.1 GCA_009991425.1 Leptospira sp. | reverse complement strand
AAATATGCAACAATTCAGCACCGAGAATATCACCTGAATGTTCTCCTGCTAAAATAAAAATGGAATCCTTAGATTTCTTCTTAGTTGAAGTGGCTAAGGATTTCTTAGTTTTGCTAGAGTTTTTGGAATTGGTTGATTGCTTTTTTGCCTTGGCTGCCATAACACACTAAATTGATTTTATTTTTTTCTGCATATTCGATAGTATCTTTGGGACGAATTACAATAGTTTCATCTTCTCGGATGGCTAGAGTTCTGCAACCTGCTTTCTTAAGTATTTCCAAGGTTTGAACGCCAACAGCAGGTAGATCAAATCTTTCATCCTGGGATGATTTTGAAGATTTGCATACAACTGATCCACCTTTTTTATGTGTCAATTGACCCGCTCTTAAAATTGTCTCATCTGTCCCTTCAACAGCTTCAACAGCTATAACAGATTTTTCTAGAACCACAACTGATTGACCAATATCAAGATCGGCTATTTTTTTTGCATAATCCATACCGAACACAACGTCCTCGATTTCTATGGAACTCAGTTTCTTTTTGGTATAACGACCCTGTTTAAGAAGTAAAGGGGATAGAAATTTCTTTTGTGATTCAAAAATGATTCCGTGTTTTTCAAATTCTTCAGCAATCGCTAAAAATATTGGATGATCATTTCGATTAATAGTTTTTGCAAGAATAGATAAGGCCTTCAGGTCAAATTTCAATCCCTTGAAAAGTAAATCCTTTCTAACTTTTCCTGTGAGTAAAATTCTGTTGATATTTTCTTTCCTACAGAGTTTAAGTATTGAACCAATTTTAGTTAGGTGAACTTGAATTGTTCGTGAAGGCTCTACATTTGGATCAAAATCAGATTCTTTTAAGCCTAATAGAATAGGATCCTCTCCCATCCTTATAGCCTCTTTTAGTCCAATGAAAGGTAGCTCACCTCCACCAGCAACTATACCTAATCTACCCAACTATGATTCAGTAGAAGTAGGTTTTGGTGTTGAACTAGTACTTGGACTAGCTGGGGGACTTGTCTGTGAAGATGTTGTTGAAGACTCAGACTTTTTGTAATCATTTACATAAAATCCTGATCCTTTGAAAATGATACCAGAACCTCTGGATATCAATCTCTCAACTTCACCAGATTTCTCACAAAGACAATTAGTCAGCGCATCATCTTTCATTGATTGAAAATGTTCGAATTCTTTTCCGCAGGTTTTACATCTATAATCATAAGTTGGCATAATTCAATCTCCTGACATCCTTATATCATTCTTTTCCGATTCGAAATCCGTATAGATAAGCTGTATCTCCCGAACGATTCTCAGCTTGAGGAATACAAATTTCCCAGGAATAATTCCCTTTTTCAATAGCACTTGAATCTACTGGGTAGGATTCAATATTACTCAAGATGCCTGAATTTTTACGAATCAGTGTTCCAAGTAAATTAGACTGCTTATTTACAGAGATCTTAAGAGCAACGGTTTCTCTGGAAGACATATCGTCTATCATAAATTTCTTTCCATTCAACTCGAGTTCTGTAGCACTTGCTCTTAAGGAAAATGCAGCTTTGGAAGTTCCTAAAGCTGAAATATGAAAGTCGGCAATAGGAGTTGGCTGCTCTGAATCTAAACTGTCAAAATACACTTCTATGAAATTTTTCTTACCTGAGAATTTCCTACAGATTTTACTTACTTTTCCATCTGTAGGACGATACAGGGTAAATCCAACCTCACCATGACGTAGGTTTCTGGATGTTTGTTTGTAATCTCCATAAAAATACAATGGCATTGATTCTGGTCTCCAAGTATCAAAATCAATTTGCGCAAAGTATTCTAATGACGAAAATCGCGATTTACATCGATCTACTAATTCTTGGTTAGGTGATATATTTTGTAGCTGTGGACTAAATATCCAACCTGATAGAAAATGTTTAGTCGAGAAACATTCTAACCAAACTCCTGTCTTGCCAGCGATAGTTTCCTCTCTAGAATCCTTATCAAAGCAATACAATTCTTCTGCATGCAAAAGCTGTAATTTAGAAGGATACTCAACACCTGGGCCAGAGCGAAAATTTACTCTGTCAGCCTGTAATTTATATAGATTATCAAAGAAAGCTGTAGTCTCTTGGGTAGCCAGGAAGTGAATAGTTTCGTGCAAGAAATTGATTTCTATTTCCCCAATTGGATCCATAGGAGAACGAAATAGTTCAACTATGGCAATAGATGTATCTTTCATGAAATTTCTAGGATCTTCTAAAAGTATTCGATTTAAGTATTCAGAATTTTTGTCAGGTGGATTGCAAAATATTGTAGAATGAACTCTTTCTAAAAGTGTCTTTTGATACCAGTAGGCATGTTTCTTTAAATATTTAAAAAAGGGATCCTCTAGATGAGTACAGGTTGTTCCATTTACTTGGTATTCAGTATGTGTAATTTCATGATAATCATTTAAATCAGAAATCCATTCTTTCTTTTGGGATTCATTTTGATTTTGATTGATTTTCTTCTCAATTCCAGAAACAGCAAGAGATAGAAGGGCGTAATCTTCTTCTTCTAAACTTCTTTCAGATTCATAAATTTCTATAACTCGAAAAAAATTACCCTTATCAATATAATCAAGTGCTCTTTCATGAGTTTCTCTATGATCAATTAATAGGTAAGCCGCAATAGATGCTACTATAAAGATGGAAGCAGCAACTGTAAAAACTCTTGAGAGTATCACAAATTACTAGGAACCAATTTTTCTTTATCGATTTTATATTCATCAAAGAGAGAATTTTTAGCAACGTAATATCTGTGTAAATTAATATTATAATCTACTTTTGCTCGAATCAAACTTAACTGATCTTGAACCAATGAGTCTAGAGCATTTTTAACTGCTACCGCATTGAATCTGCCTTGTTGGAAGCTTCTAACAACACCATTATAGTATTTCTTAGATTCACCTTCAGTTACTTTTGCATTTTCATATATTTTATAACTGGATTTAAGCAGATCTATGCGAGTTTTAATATCATCGGCTACTGCCTTAACTAAATCCGATTCTTCAAGCAGTGCTTGTCTCTTTTGAATTTCTGCATCCCGAATGCCAGCTTCTACACCTTTGTCATTCAAAGGGTAGGAAAAATCTACTGAACCTTGGCGGATTGGGTATTTGTAAGATGAAATTCCATTTCCCTTATCTGAAAAGTTTTCTTTAGAGCTAACTAAATTTTGGCCTTGGTAACCTATTGAACCAGAAACCTTTAGAGTAGGTAAGGCATCCGAGTTAGCAATTTTTAAAGCTAGTTCAGAGTTTTCTTTCTTTCGTGCCATGTTTCTGAAATCTGCTCTATGTTTATAAGCATAGGCGAGATCAGAATCATAATTTAATTTGCTAGGTAATGTTTCT
>JAACWH010000069.1 GCA_009991425.1 Leptospira sp. | reverse complement strand
TTTCTCTGAGCTTCATCTCTATCTACAACTGCTTTTTGCAATTGGCTTTCCGCTTGAGCATACAAAGCATTCCATTGGTTTACTTCAAATCCTTCCGATAGACCTAATGATCTCTTTCTAATTGTAAGGTTTCTAATATTTTTTGTATTTTCCAATAGCTGCTCATAGGTTTCTACCGAATTATCTTTAACTGAATAATCCCAATAATCTACTAGGGATTCAACAATCAATTGAGATAATTCTTGTTCAAGTTGGTCTTGCAAAATCAATGTGTTGTTCTCTAAGATTTGTTCTGTTTTTCTCTCTTTGTAACCAAAAGCATTTTTCAAGAGATCTTGAGCTATCGTTACACTGACCGAGCTAGTGTAGAGTGGGCCAATGCCAAGAGCACCAAAACCGGAAGGTGTACGAAACTGATCTTCAAAGGCATTAGAATCAAAGCGTTTCGTGTTTACGTTTACCTTGAAATAAGTTCCTGTACTGAACAATTTTTCAATGCCAGCATTGTAAGTATTGGTTTGTTGTTTCGTTCCAGAAAAAATATTATTTTGATTGAATGGCAACTTTTGTTGGTCAATAGAAGCATCCGCTACTGCGCGCCAAGCATACTTGCCTTGGTTTTTTTGTTGGTTAGTGTCTGCTTTGGCTAAATCCAATTTTTTTCGCAAAATGTTAGGATTATTTTCAAGGGCACGATTGATTGCCTCATCTAGTTTTAGATTAGTTTCCTTAACAGTTTGATCATTCGTTATAGATGGTTTATTTGCGATATCGCCAGATTCTATAATTTCAGAATCATTCGTAGAAATTAAATTACTTTCTTCAGGGTTCTTTGTTTCAGCTGTTGAACAAAAGCTGAGGGTTAGTAATGATATTATTAATAATAATCGAGAGATCATAGCCTTGTAAAAAATTCTCCAATTCCAGATTAAGGAAGCACTTTCAAAAATCAAAGAGATTAATATAGTAACATTCTCTAATTAATAGACATCGGTCGAGGCATTTTTCAATACGGGAAATGAGTAAAAATGCATTAAAAATCAAACATGGGTACCAATACTAGTAAACCCATGTTTTTCATTTGGAAAATTACTTAATAGCTGCCTTCATTTTCTCACCGACTTCAGCAATAGACTGACAGACATGAATTCCTGCATCCTTCATCGCTTTCATCTTAGATTCAGCTGTTCCTAGACCACCAGAAATAATGGCACCAGCGTGTCCCATTCTCTTTCCTGGAGGGGCAGTTTGACCTGCTATGAATCCAACTACTGGTTTCTTCACATGAGCTTTGATATACGCAGCAGCTTCTTCTTCCGAGGTTCCACCAATCTCACCAATCATTACAATACCTTGAGTTTCAGGATCTTCATTGAGAAGTTTAATAGCTTCTGTGTGATTCATCCCAGGAACTGGATCTCCCCCGATTCCGATACAGGTAGATTGTCCCAAACCTTGCTTGGTGATTTGAGCTACAGATTCATAAGTCAAAGTTCCAGATCTAGAAACAAGACCAATATGTCCTGGACTGTGGATAAATCCTGGCATAATTCCAAGCTTCTGCTTAGCACCTGGAGTGATCACTCCAGGGCAGTTTGGGCCTACTAGCTTAGTCTTAGAATTTCTAAGAACTGAGTATACCTTCAACATATCATGGGTTGGAATTCCTTCTGTGATACAAATTACTAATGGAATTTCAGCAAAAATTCCTTCTAGAATTGCATCCGCTGCAAATGCTGGGGGCACAAAAATTACCGCCGCATTTGCACCTTCATTTTTCATAGAATCTTCTATAGAATTGAAGACAGGAACTTTATTTTCCCATTTGCTTCCGCCCTTGCCAGGAGTAACCCCAGCAACTAGCTTAGTTCCGTAATCCAACATCTGTGTTGCATGGAAGGAACCTTCTTTACCAGTGATTCCTTGAACCACTACTCTTGTGTTTGCATCTACTAATACTGCCATGATTTACTATAATCTCCGTTATTTAATCAGCTTGGCAATCGTAGCCGCTGCTTCTCTAAGGTCATCGACACCTGTAATCTTCAGGCCGCTTTTATTGAGAACTTCTCTTCCCAAATCTGCATTGGTTCCTTGCAATCTTACAACGAGAGGAACTTTCAAATCCACTGATTTTGCAGCTTGGATAATACCTTCTGCAACCATATCACAGCGAACAATTCCACCGAAGATATTTACAAAGATTCCTTTTACGTTTGGATCGCTAAGGATAATTTTAAAACCATTGGTAACAGTCGTAACATTTGCTCCGCCTCCAACATCCAAGAAGTTAGCAGGTTCAGCTCCCGCAATTTTTACGATGTCCATAGTTGCCATAGCAAGACCCGCACCGTTTACCATACAGCCGATGTTCCCATCGAGTTTTACATAATTGAGATTGAATTCGCTAGCTTGTAATTCTAGAGGATCTTCTTCTGATTTATCTCTATAATTCGCATTGTCTTCGTGTCGAAACATTGCATTCTCGTCTAAATCCATCTTGCAGTCACCTGCAACGATTTCATTCTCTGTTGTTAGAATAAGAGGATTGATCTCAAGTAGAGCGCAGTCTTCTGCAATATAAGCTTCATAAGTTTTGGTAACCAAGTCTTGGAAAGACTTCATTGCTTCTTTAGGAATATTCAAAGCAAAGGCTAAATTTCGAATTTGGCTAGTCTGAACACCAATTCCTGGATCAATAAAGACCTTTAGAATCTTATCAGGAGTATGCTCGGCAACTTCTTCGATCTCCATTCCACCTTCGGTAGAAGCCATAATAATGGTTTTTCGAGTGGCACGATCTAGAAGAATAGATAGATAGTATTCTTTGGCAATTTGAAGACCTTGTTCTAGGTAGACTTTCAAAACCTTTTTTCCTTCAGGGCCAGTTTGAGGAGTGATCAACTGCATTCCGAGAATTTTCTCGATAGCAGCTTTGGCATCATCTTGGGTTTTTGTAACCTTGACTCCACCACCTTTTCCTCTACCACCTGCATGGATTTGGGCTTTGACAACGACTACAGGAGATTTGGTAACTACATCAGAGTAGGCCGCTTCCCAGTCTTCTTTTTTATCTATAACGACACCGTAAGGAACATTGGCCTTGTGTCTTTTGAGGATTTCTTTGGCTTGGTATTCGTGAACTTTCATGGATTCCTTTGGATAACAAAATCTAAAAGTAGTGTTTTTGTATTACGCTCTTGTGTCATTCAAAAAAATGCATCATGGTCATAGATACGGAATTACTGATTAATAGCTTTTTAAAAGCTATACGTTATGGAATTTAATGTTAATCTCTCGGAATACAAAAATCATTAGAAATTAGTTAAATCCACAATGATTTTAGAAGAAATTATCTTGGTTTTAAAGATTTTGCAGAACCAATCGAATGATTTCGGATGCTTCTTTAGTTCCAGAGTTCCAAAGTCTTTCCACTTCTTTACGAGAGTTTTTTTCATCGAAACCTAGTTGTATCAGACCGAGGATGGCAAGGTCTTTGGCGTTATTTTCCAATCTAGGCGAGATATCTTTTTCTAAGGTTACCGTAGATGAATCGGAATTATTTTCATCCTTAGATTCAGAAGTATCTTTCTGCAAAAAGCTTTCTAATTTCTTCAAATTCTGTTTGAGTTCAAAGAGAACTTTTTCAGAAGTCTTACCTTTGACTTTAGGAATTTTTTCTAAAGCAGCCTTGTTCTCATCTGTTGCTATTGTAAATAGACTGTCTGCATTGTAAAAGGAAAGAATCTTGAGCGCTGTAAGTTCTCCGATTCCGTTGAGAGACTTCATCAGTTGAAAAAGTTCTCTATCTCGAGGATTTATAAAGCCAAATAATTTCTGGTTGCGATCAGTAATAGAGTGAAAGATATAAAGTAAAACATCTTTTTTTCTGGCCTTAGATTTCAAATGGAGATGAGTAGGGAAGGTTATAAAAACTTCATAGCCTAAGCCTGAAGATGTTTCAATAAGCACTGAGCTTAGATCCAACCTAAGAACTTGACCTCGCAAACTTCCTATCATGTAAAATTGAGAATGATATAGATCGATTGCAAGACAAGGACTTTTTCCATTCTAAAATTTTACTAGGAAAAATCTATAGACGAATTCCTCTCTATTCTCTACACTTAAATTTGTTCCAAAATTCCACATTTGTAAATCATTTAATGCCAAAAGATATAAATAACTCTTCTCCCAAGCGAATTCTCATTTCAGGAATTACTGGATTTCTCGGGACAAATCTTCTAGCACATTCTTCTTTTCTCAGAGAGAGAGCCATCCCAGTAGCAAGAGAAGATTTTCGAATTGTTTCTGATTTTCCAGATGCTGAAGTAGCACTTCACTTGGCCGGACTTGCTCACCAATCCTACTCTGCCTCCGATGGAGACTTGTATTTCAAAAGCAATGTGGACTTAAGTTTGGATTTTATGCAGAAATCATCTGAGAAGGGTGTTCGGCATTTTATCTTTGTCTCAACTGCAAAAGTATTTGGCGAAGGAAGTGAGGAAGCTTATACTGAAAACTCAGTTCTTCAGCCCCAGGATATTTATGCCAAGTCTAAGGCACTCGCTGAGGAAAAATTAACGGAACTTGCCTCTAAGCTTGGGCTGCAACTTTCCATCCTTCGACCTCCTTTGATTTATGGACCAAATTCCAAAGCAAACTTTCGATCTCTTTGGAATGCTATCGCAAAAGGTTATCCCATTCCAGTATCCACTCGAAAAAACCAACGAAGCATTCTCTCAACTTACAATTTTGCCGATTTCTTAGAAACTTTGCTAGGTGAAAATTCTAAAAATCAACCAAATCATCACCAAGTTTATCTTTTGCAAGATCCACACTCAGTCTCGACCAAAGAATTGGTAAGAAGCATTGCTAAAGCACAAAATTTACAACCTAAAATACTTCCTATCCCCCATTCTTTAGGCTTCTGGGGCACAAAAATGATTGGGAAATCTTTAGCTTGGCAAAAATGGACAGGTTCTTTTTATTATAATAATTATGTCACTAAAGAGATTTTATCTTGGGAACCCAGATTCTCAACGAGTAAATCTCTAGCCCTTGTGTTCAAAAATTGAACGAAAGATATTGACATTTTTTCTACCAAAATCAATCTGGATTCATTGATTCTGGGACTGACGCGGCGGAGCTACGCCTGGCATTCTGATTTTTCAAATTTTTCTTTGCAATTCTCTCTACAAAAATACCTATTTGGCTCTTCTCTTTCTATTTATAGCACCTTTTCTTCTTTCTGCAACATTGGTTTACCTTTGGCAGAATACACTTCGGAAAAGACAGATTTTCGATCATCCCAACCACCGAAGTTCTCATATTCATCCCACACCAAGATCGGGAGGAGTAGGAATCTTCCTTGCTTTCTGGGTAGGAATGTTTGCCTTAGTCTGCATTCCAGAAGCTTTCGATTTTAATACAAACCTAGGTTCAATCTCCATTCGCCAGATTCGGACTGACTTCTTTTCTTTAGTTTGGTTGTTTGTAGCGAGTTTTTTACTATTTGTGGTAGGTCTTGTAGATGATTTTTCTCCTACGCAGAGAAGAACAAGACTTGTCGTACAGGTTTCGGCGACTGGAATTTTCCTTGGAACTATATACACTCAGCTTAGAGATATTCTTTTACTTCAAATTTCTAAAATTTTAAATATCTTTTCTTTAGATACTCCTTTTAAACACAATATTTTACAAGGATCTCTTTCCAATTCAGGAATCGAAGCTCTACAAATAGTATTGCTTGGAATTTTACTCTTGATTCTTCTTCTTGGAATCGTGTGGGTTATCAATCTTACCAATTTTATGGACGGATTGAACGGAATCGCAACCCTGGAGATAGTTTTCATTTTGGTTAGCCTAGCTTATTTTAGTTTTCATTCAGGCGAGGTTCAAGAAACTCCTGAGACATCACTTCTTCTTCCAAGCATTTTAATTTTGGTTTCTTCTTGCTTAGGATTTTTTATTTGGAATTTCCCGCTTGCTAAAGTATTTTTAGGAGATAGTGGAAGTAACTTCTTAGGCTTCATGGTAGCTGTGTTTGGAATGTGGGCTATACTATTAGGACATATCTCCATTTGGTCTTGCATGATCTTAAGTCTTCTCTTCTGGATGGATGCAACACTAACACTCTTTAGAAGATGGAAGCTTGGGGAAAAAATTACCGAGGCTCATAGATCTCATCTCTATCAAATTTTAAATAAAAGATGGAATAGCCATGTTAAAGTAGTTAATCTTTATCTTGCTATAAATCTATTCGTTATTTTTCCCTTAGCTTTCTTGAGTGAAGAATTTCCTGAGATTGGAATTTATCTTTTACTACTTGCAAGCATTTCCTACAGTTTTATTTACTTTAACAACCAGAAATCTGTTATAAATCATGGCACCTGAACTCCAACACAAAGTTCTCAATATTCTACAGAGCAATCCAAATATTTCTCAAAGAGATCTATCTGATGTATTGGGCATAAGTCTTGGGAAGACAAATTATTTCTTGCAAGCCCTTGTAGAAAAGGGGTTAATCAAAGCACGCAATTTTAAAAACAATAAAAACA
>JAACWH010000068.1 GCA_009991425.1 Leptospira sp. | reverse complement strand
TTCCAATGTTTCTATAGGGACAATTTTTTCCATACACCGTCGCCAAGATATAGAAGCCAAAACTCCTGGAACCAAAGATGATCTACTTCAACCTGGACACAAACAAAGATGTGCTGGTTATATTATTTATGGTTCTTCTACCATGCTTGTTCTATCGATGGGAAATGGCGTTGTTGGATTTACTCTTGATCCATCTTGTGGAGAATTTCTACTTTCCCATCCGAATATGAAAATGCCAGAAGAAGGAAATATTTATTCTGTAAATGAAGGAAACTATAATTATTGGTCTCCTGAATTCCAAAACTACATTAAGCATATCAAGTCAATTGAAGACGATAAGCCAAGATCAGCTAGGTACATAGGTTCCCTAGTTGCAGACTTTCACCGTAACCTTCTAAAAGGTGGTATCTTCCTATATCCAAACGATACAAAGTCCAATAAATTTCCTAATGGGAAACTACGTCTTCTTTACGAGGTTGCACCTATGGCTTATATTGCAGAACAAGCTGGAGGAATGGCAGTTACTATCAAAGGGGAAAGAGTTCTCGATCTTCAACCAAATGATTTACATGAGAGATCGACTCTCATTATAGGATCGAAGAAAGATGTGGAGCAATTCTTGGATTTTATCTAATCAATTTAAGCTACCAAGGAATCATCAGCGATAGATTCCTTGGATTTTGGTAAAATTTAATAATCTGCATTTTCCTTACAAAATGTACGTTTTATTAACTACGTAAAATGACTCAAAAAACCAACATATAATATTAGATTTTTCGAATTATCTAGCTTATTTTTTACACTTTCCCTTCAAATAAATATTAAGAACACCTTAAGATTTGTTCTAAAAAAAATTGACTAAATTCATTGCATAAGGTATGAAAGGTTAATCCTGATTAAAAAGAGTGTTTATTCGATGTATAACGTATATATCTTTAAGAAAGCCAAGCAATTTATTTCCATATTCTTTGTTACTCTCTTGTTGTTTCAATGCAATGCAGCAAATGAAGCTGCCGACCGATTGTTATTTGGAATTACGGAGGCACAACCTGTTCCAGGGGTTACTGTAAATCTTGATACAGGAGATTACATCGTTCCAGAAAATCCAACAGCTGGAGTATTGAAATTTTCCTATGTATTGAATGCTGCTCCAGCATTAGACATTAATATTAATTTGGAATTGTCTACTGAAACATTAGTTGATGCGACTCTAGATAAACCTAAATTAACTTTCAATGCTGATAATTGGAATATCCCTCAACAGATTATAATTACGGGAATCGATAATTACGATGTAGATGGAAATCGAAATAGACTTCTTATCAATACGTTACAAACTGATGATCCTGAATACCAAGTTGTTACTCTTGATAATATTTCTATTATAGTAATGGATGATGATTCTTATTCGATTGTTGCAAGTCCAACGTCTATTACAACCTATGAGGCAGGAGCTCCAGCAACATCGACAGGGGCAACTCCTTGCGTACAGACATTCAACTATAGAATCTCAGCAAGACCAACTGCAAATGTCGTAGTAAATTTACAAAAGGTTGGAACTGCAGAACAAATAGATGAGGGAACTTTCTCTCCAACAACAATTACATTTTTACCAAGTGATTTTCCAGCGCTTCCTGCTGCACCTACTGCAACACGCACAATAACAGTCACATGTGCTGATGATTTTGCCTTAGATGGGAATGTTTCATATTCCATACAAGCAACATCTATTTCAGCGCCTGGTGATACAAATTTCGATAATCTACCAACATCTTCAGTATCAACCGTTTCTGTAACAAATGTGGATGACGATACACCAGGTGTTGTCGTTAAACGATCGGATGATCCAGCCATTTCACCATCTTCTACAAATATATCTCCTGATGGATCACTTTCAATTAATGAAAGTACCGCCTCAGCAGCAACGAGTGGGAATAGGTTCAAGGTTTATTTAAGAAGAGCACCAACAAGTAATGTAGTGATAAATTTAACTGTTACAGGGGTAGGAGCAAGTCGAATTGCAAGCATAAGGGACTTTCCAGGAAATAATGTAATAACGAGTTTAACTTTTACACCTGGAAATTATGCTACAGCTCAAGAGGTAACCGTACTACCCGTTGATGACCTTATTGCAAATGACAATACCAGTGCGAAG
Source organism: Leptospira sp. (assembly GCA_009991425.1). Taxonomy (GTDB): domain Bacteria; phylum Spirochaetota; class Leptospiria; order Leptospirales; family Leptospiraceae. The sequence goes on along the minus strand of JAACWH010000068.1, from coordinate 3,931 downwards.
ATAACACTTGCAACAATCACGGGAAGCAATGGATATGAAGGACAAGACCCTGCAGATGTAGATATTAACATAATAGACAATGACACACCTGGTGTAGAGGTTGTTCAGCTCAATCGAAATGTTATAGAATCCACTTTGCAGGATGCATTTTTCCGATTGAGACTTACCTCTCAACCAACAGCTGATGTTACCATTCAGATTAATGACGTATTCAATTCAGGTGCTTCGGGCATTGCAGTGAAACCAAGCACAAGACTTGGGACAGTGGACAAAACTAGTGTTACATTTACCTCAGCTAATTGGAATACCTACCAAGATGTTACATTCACCCCTGTGAATGACAATATTGCAGATGGGAATATCCAATTTTTAATCGAATTAAAAAATTGCATCAGTACAGATCCAAAATATAGTGATAGAGATGTTAGCCCAGATATCACGGTGAATTATACTGATAACGATGTTGCAGGTTTTGTTATAGTTGCAAATAACCAAGTTGGTGGTGGTACGAGTACTACTACTACTGCAAATTCTGCTACTACAATTAGTGGATTTGCTACTGATGACAGTGCAAGACTTGATCCTAATTCTTATTCAAGGTGGACGATTAAACTTAGAACTCAACCTCTTGCTAGTGTTGTATTAACCTTGGCTTCTAATTCCACAACAAATGATGGAACATTAAGTACTAGTACTTTAACTTTTACAACTTCCAACTGGAATACTCCACAAGAAGTTACAGTTACTGGAGCGTCTAATGCAACAAATGAAGGTAATAAAGAATATACAGTTTCAGTATCAAATGTTACTGGTGATGATGCTTATGCAAACGGCAATTTTGGTTATCGCACTGCAAGTATAGTAGCACGACCTAGTTTTTCTATATTTAGTTGTGATAATGATGTCAACAATGTAATAGTTGGTTGTAGAAGATCAGGTGGATTTACAACCTCAGAAGGCGGTGGTTCTGCTACACTTTGGTTTATTACAAAAGATGCTCCTACTGGAAATGTTTGTGTTCCTGTATCTAGTTCTAATACTGCTGAAGGAACAGTAACATCTCCTGCAACAATTACTAGTAGCAATTACAACACAATGACATCTGGCGGAAGCAATAAGGTAGTTGCAACAGGTGTCGATGATGGTAGTTTTGATGGGAATACAGCTTATACATTAAATATAGGCGTTCCAGATTCATCCTGTGGGTCTGCACCCTATGCACCGTATACGTCATTTGACCCTCCCAATGAAACGATACGAAATGTTGATAATGATCAGGCATTGGTATTCAACGCGCTTCAAAATGCTTCCGAGTCGGGAACACAGGGTCAATTTCAAGTTAGATTGGGTTCTGCACCTGCAGCTGATGCAACTTTTACGTTAAGCTGTGGTAATGCGATAGAATGTTCGTCCTTGTCCCCTACTTCTGTTACTATTACATCAGCTAATAACTCGGTAACTATAACCGTTACACCCAATGATGACACTAGAGCTGATAACACTCAACCAATAACAATTAACTTTGGAGCTATATCTTCAACTGATCCAAATATTGACCAGATTACTCCACCATCTGCTAGTCCTATTAATAATTTGGACAATGATAAGGTAGTATGGGTAATCACTTCCCCTAAAAATCCAAACTTTAATGTAGGACTAACTCAGGCAGATTCATATTGTAATGATGCGGGGGATGCGAATAAACCTAGCTGGGGAACTTATAAAGCACTTGTGGGAACTGCCTCTAGAAACCCTTCTAGTGGATGGATATTATTACCTTCTACTCGGTATTTCTTAAAGACTGGTTCAGCTCCTTATACTACTGCTTTATTTCAAACTAATTCTTCTTCCATTTACAACTCAGCTTCACTAAGCAATGCATTTGGACCAGGTGGTGATACATATTGGTCAGGCTTTAATTCTGATTGGACGGTTGCTACGAATAACTGTGTAAATTTTACTCAAAATGATGCAGGCCCAGCTTTTCCTACAGGTGGGATTTATGAAACTACGATCGGAATTGGTGGCACTACAGGATCTGGTTCTATCAATAATGGAATCAGCGATTGCCAGACAACAACGACACGAAAAATTATTTGTGTTCAACAATAAGGAAACCGAATTGAAATTGAAACCTAATTTTCTTCTCTATCCAAGCTTACAAAGGAAAATCCAACTATCCGTTGTATTACTTTTCGTTTCAGCTGCTCCCCTACTCGCTTTAGATTGGGCAGAGATCGAACAGACAGAAACCTGGCAGAAGATATGCGGATGTAAGGTGGCAAAACCGGCAAACCAAATGGCATCTAGAGAAGAGGCTTTGGGTTCCTTGCAGGAAGGAAAATTAGAAGAATTAGGTTCAGAAAACTACTTAGAAAAAATGTACCAAGGTGTTAAGCGAGATTTTGAATATTCGGGAACTGAGTTCAAACAAGTTGCGGATGGATTGGAAGCCCAGGGTGTTGCTCTCAAGAGAATCGAAGATGACCAGAAGCGCTTAAGAGAGATGCTACTTTCTATAGATGGAGACGTCTCATTTCCTACGGGAAAGTCTTCCTTGACTCCCAAAGCAAAAGAGCTACTTGCGAAAATTGCAGCTGCTATGGCTGCTTATCCTGAAACCAAAGCTAAGGTTGGTGGTCACACAGACAGTGTGGGAGCCTTTCAACTGAACCTAAGGCTCTCTAAAGCACGAGCAGTTGCCGTCAAGGATGAATTGCAGAAAGTAGGAAACATTGCCGAAGAACGATTCGAAAAAGTCGAAGGCTATGCTGACACTCAAAAAATTGTAGATACACTTAGAGCAGAACCGCGAAATCGAAGAACTGAAATCATTATAGGTACGATAAAGATAGTATTAAAGTAAAAAGAAAGAAAGATGGAACAATTAAATTTCAGATCAATCTACAAATAGTATGAATTTCTATAAACAAAGGTGTAAGTAAACAAATTTCAATGAAAAAGAATAAATGTCTAGTATGAATATTTCTAATTCCTCCAACAAACCAAAACTGAATTTTGTATTTGAATTTATCTTATATATTAGTTTATTCTTTGTGAGCATAATTTTCTGTTCGAATTCTATTTTTTCACAGACACCAACTTCAACTGAGCCAAGTATAAATAATTCTAATCCTTCTACGGAAAGGCAAAATACAACATCTAATTCAGAATCATCGCAGGCTAAAGATAGTAAATCCAAATCCGAGGCTAAGAAATCATCTTCTGAAAATGGTTTAATTAGTGGGAAAGAGGAATTTGCAAAATTCAATGGGGATTTTGAACATAGATTGCAATTCCGTATGGGTGTTGGTTTGGGTAGATTGGATTCTGCCATACTCAACGAAACAGGAAAGAACTGGTTTACAAATTCAATTTTTCGTCAGGGTATAGATCCAGGAGCGCCTCTTGCTATTCCCATTAGCGAATCGAAAAATTTACAAACAACTCCTCAATATAGGGACATTACGTACGGTTATAATAACAAGTATGAAATCCAATTTGCAGAAGATTTAACACTAGGCAAGTATGGCAGGGAAAATCCAGCTTCTGTGAATTTTTTTGCACCAAGAACAGATAACTATTGGGCATCTGCCTTTGAAGGAAATCGTTTGCTACGATTTGAAGGAAAGAGCCAACACCTAAGGTTTTCCTATATCCATCCTATTTTAGGTTGGTTGATGATAGGTCCTTCATTAAACATACATAGATATTCAGAGAAGAACCAAATATCCTATGGTTCTTATGCCTCTTCGCGTCCACAAACTGGTTCTACCGATACCAGGACAACTTGGTCGTTTGGTGGTGATGCGAATGCCGAATTTTCCATGAAAGGATTTCTTCCAGGGATTTTAATGAAAATGAAACTAACCGATTGGTGGGAAGTACGTTCAAGATTAGAAATTTTAGATCGTAAAGGGAATTTTTCTGT
>JAACWH010000099.1 GCA_009991425.1 Leptospira sp. | reverse complement strand
AATTCTCCGTCGTCTGACTACTCTGCGACGATCGCTGATTCGATGTCGCCAAGGATGAGCCTAACAAATCTAACAATTCATCGTTTTTCTTGTTTATTAAGTTGCTTTAGTTCAGTTTTTAGTCGCAAAATCTCTGTATCGATCTTACTCTTTTCCTTAGTCAGATCTTTAATTCTCGATTCAAGCAGAAGAATTTTCTTGCCATTTTTACCTGCAAGTTCTTTTGTTTTTGTTTTATTCTTCGAGAAAGATCTAATATCACTGACGGTTCCGCTACCAGACTTAATCAATTTAAGGGCTTCTTTTTTATCTTGGATGTCCAATTTTGATATGGGAGACACCTGCTGAGTTGTTAAATTCTTTAGAAGCAGCAACTCTTCTTTGTTGGATTCGTTTTCTAACTCATGAATTATATTAGCATGTACCATCTTCTTTTTAATCCAATCGATGGATTTGTTAATTTTAAGAGATAGTTCAATGTTATTAATATTTGATGATATTTTTATGGAATGAAGTGATTTTGCAATTTCGTAGTCAGAGAGATCCTCTCTTTGTATATTTTCCAAAAGTTGAATCACTTCTGTATTAGCATCTTGACTGACAGTTATGGCTTTAACAAATTTAATATCAGTAAACTTAGAAATAGCTAAAGCGCGTCTGAATCCATAAACAAGTTGATATTTTCCACTTTTAGTTAACCGTTTATCTATGCCAATCGGTTCCAATAATCCATTCAGTTCAATTGAACTAGCCAATTCCCTTAAACCTTCCTCGTCATAAGAGGTTCTCAAATTTTTAGTAGGGTCTAAATTCAAACTATTAACTGGTATATTTAAAATTTCTTGATCATCAATAAAGTGCGATGTCGCACTATCTCCAGATTGGACTTTTCTAAGTGATTTCAATCAAGCTACCTCTTTTAAAGAAATCTTTGAAAGCGTAATTTCTTGCACCATATTCAATAACGCAGATCGGAATTTTTCTTTTGTCGCACCTTTGCCACAGAGGTTATCTCCACGATCAATAATTCTTTTTAGGATCACTGATCTTGGAATTTTTGCTCTTGCCACATCATTCTTGAATGTATCTAAAAATGAATCTATATACTCTCGTTCATCATTTGATATTTTTTCAGAGCTATTTACTGCATTTAAAATAATGGATACAGGAAGATTTTTCCGCATCATCCTTGCCTCATTGATAGAGAAATTTACTTCATCAAGATCGAAAATTGAAATCATGCTGGGTATTATGAGTCTGTCGCATGCATTTATAGTAGTCCGAACAATTGAATTCCAGGTTGGTTGATTATCAATCAATACGTAATCGAAATTACCTTTGTAATTTGCGAAAGCACTCAGTAAGCGATTTTCTTCAATCCCAGATTGAATCTTAAGGAGATCTATATGGGCTGGAACGATCGAGAATCCTTTTTCTTGATACATGCATTCTGATATTTCCTTAGAACGCATCAAGACATCAAAGAATGTATTATGTCCAGGAGGGTGTTCTAGTATAGTTTTAGTAATTGATCTTTGTGGGTCAGCATCTATAAACAGAATTTTTTTTCCCGAACTCCGTAGAATTTCTCCTGTAAGAAAGCATAGTGAACTTTTTCCCACTCCACCTTTAACATTCCAAAAATTAAGAACTTTCATTGTAAATCCCTCAACTATCTAGGATTTTTTATTATGTCTCTTTACGTGTCGATATTTTTTTAATAATGAACATAAAAAGTGCGACGTCGCACTAATCAGTTTTGGGTTGTGTGGATTCTTCTGAAGAGATCAAATTCCCGTTTTCGTAAATGCCCCTTTCTATGATTGTTCCCTCAGCACTTAATTTAATTCCGTTTCCATTTTCTTTTCCGCCTTTCCAGCTTCCAATGTATCTGCTTCCGTCATCATATATAAAAATGCCTTCACCTGAGAATATTATTCCTCCCTTATATACTCCTGACATTGGCTTAAATTCAGGGTAGGGCAAAGTTAAAATCCCAAGACCTTCTGGTTCACCATCTATAAAATTGCTTTCTAATTTAGTCTGATCCGGCCAAGTAAATAATCCTTTTCCGTATTTCTTATTTTGTCGAAATTGACCATCGTAGATTGAGCCATCTGAATAGGTATAAACACCTTTCCCAGATTTTTGTCCTCGATGCCAGCCTCCTTCGTACTTTTCACCATTTGGTAGACTTATTGTACCATAATCACTAAACTTTCCATTTAGGAAACCACCCGAATAGGCCGAACCATCCCTAAATTGCATTACACCAAATCCAGTATTGCAATTTCCGTAAACACATTGACTTTTCAAGAAAAATACAATGATTAGATAAGTCGCCAAGAGAATTGTACCGCACAAAATGAGTAAAGCAAATTTGCGATGTTTTTTAATAATTATATTTAATTGAAATTTATCTTTAAATTTTATAATGTTGTTCATTAGTCAGAATGCTTATATCAATAGTTAAATTTGCAAGAATTTAATTTTTAATATTTCATTATTAAAGAGTCATAATTTGATTATGATTATTTATTTAGTGCTAGATAAAAATTGATTGTCTTAAAAGGACTGGAAATTTACTTTCGACAAACAATCAAATTGTATTAGGCGAGGCAAGAATTGAAACTAAAGGTTATTTTAATAGGACTTATCGTTATAGCGAGCAGTACACTTTGTTCAGAGGAAAATTCATTGAAGAATCAGCAAGAAGCGATTACACAGAACAATTTAGGGCTTGAGGTACTACAATCTGGAAATGTGGAGAAAGCAATAGAGCATTTTGAGGAAGCGATTGAGTTAGATGGTAAAGCTGCTGAGTATCACACAAACTTGGGTTTTTGTCATTTCAGACTGTCCAACTATCCAGTTGCGAAAAAGCATTATCTGAAATCAATAGAGCTCGATAACAATTATTTTCGAGGGTATTATAATTTAGGCGTTTTGTTGCAAAGGACTAATGACCTAGAAGGAGCAGTTGAAAATTATAGAAAAACTTTAAAACTTAATCCTGATTATTCCGAAGCAGTATACAACCTCGCGTTAGTTTCCATGACATTAGGTAAAAAAAAAGAAGCCATTGATGGATTCGAAAAGTTCATAAAAATGGCTGGATCAAAATATCCTGGACCCGCCGGAGATGCAAAAAAAAGAATTCAAGAGTTAAAGCAATAAAATGCGAATTTGTCGGATCGTAGTAATTTTAATTCTCGGAGTATTTTTATCTTATTGTGGGGAAAAGCAGTCAATAGACGAGCTACTCACACGAGAAATGCAATCCAGGAGAGGTGAACCAGCGTTGTTCAAACTCAATGGTAAAAACTTCTCAAAGAAGAAGTTTAATGAGTATAATTTCAGAAAGAATGTTTATTTTGAAAAGGGGAATCCGATTGAAAATCCTGAAGAGATTAAAGCAGCAATTAACTCTTATTTAAATGAAATAATCCTCTCTAATAATGTAATTTCCAAAGTAAACTTTAAATCTCAAGAATACAATGATTTCATGATGCCTTACCTTATTCAAGGAACGATAAACTATTACTTTTATAAGGAAGCAGGAATAATTGCTGAGATGTACAATGCAAGCTACAGTGAGAAGCTGAAAGGTGCTATAATGGAGGAATTAAGTAAGAATGGCAAGAAAAGACCGACAAATGCAGAAGAAAATGCACTCATTGAGAATATAATTCGATGGCGAAAAATACAGAAATATAAAGAATCGGAAACATATATAAAAAGAGATATCCTTTCGAAACTAAAGTCTGAAAACAAAGTAATCATTCTCAATCAATAAGGAATAAATATTATGCGATTCTATTTTATTATTTATTTAATGTTCTTATTTCTAATTTTTCCCAACTGCGGTTTGAGTGTTCAAGAAATTGAAGATAAGTTTAATGATGGAATTAAAAATTATTCTGAAAAAAATCTCGATAAAGCGATTGTAAACTTTACTGAAGTCGTTGATGCAGATGGCGATCATTTGCCAGCTAGAATAATGCTTGGAAAATCTCTTTATTATAAAGGCGATTATGAAAAAGCTCTTAAAATTTTCTATAAGATAGATGATGATTTTTCGGGTAATTCATTGGCAAAGAACTGGATTGGGAAGATACTTATTCAATACCCTGAAAAATTAGAGGAATCTAAGGAGTATTTCTTGAAATCAATACAGTTTGATGATAATCAAATTGATTCATATTTTTATTTAGGAAGGATTGCTGAAAATAAAGGAGACTTAAAATCTGCATTGCTATATTACAATAAAGGTATCGAGATTTCAAAAAAATCTGACAAAATTTTTAAAAGTATAAAATCCATTTACGATAAGGCTGGGGTCAGTATTAATGAGAAAAGTAAATAATATAATTATTTTAATTTTCAATCTTTTCATTATTATATTTTCTTTTATATCCTGTGACCAAGCGAAACTACCAGCGGAGTCCGATCTCTTGGGTCTCATGGGTCTTGATTGGACAAATGCTTATCAATATCCTGATATTGTTAGCGTTTCTCCTTTGAATGGGGCAACTAATGTCAGTATTGAGTCGCAAATAGTGTTAGACTTTTCTAAGGATATGGATCAGAAGAAGGTTGAGAGCTCAATTCAAATTTTTTCTCCAGGAGGGAATACAGATTTTAGGCCATCATGGATATTTAATAAAAGGCTAATTTTAAATTTTCCTAACTCCCTCACGGTTGGAAAACGGTATGAAATAACCTTAAATGCAAATAATATACAGGATAATGAAGGTAATAAAATGACTAAAAACTTTTTATCTTCTTTTGTCACAGAAGGAGTAGAAAGTTTACCTGAGGTAACTTCGTCTGATCCTCCTAAAAGTTCTGAAATAATTTTTGGGTGGGAAACTTCCAAAAGTCCTATTGTAAATTTCTCTGAACCAATGGATCCTATTTCGACAAACAGCGCTATTTCAATTAGCGGAGGACCCGCGATTTACATTCCAGTTTGGAATTCAAATTTTACACAATTTACTCTTCAGTTAAAGTCACCTTTGGAATTAGGAAGAACATATACACTGACGGTGAGTGCTTCCGCAAAAAGCGAAAAAGGAATAACACTAAAAAAAGCATACTTCACGGTTTTTAGTACATCTGAGAGCTTGGTGATTCCTGAACTTAACGTAGATGTAACACTGGGAACTCCTTGGACTGGAATATTGGAGGAGCCATTTCTTAATACATTCCAGCAAGTTTCAAAATTTGATACTTTTCGATTTTTATTCTCTGAACCAATGAATGTTATTAATGTTAGTGGACAAATAAGCTTTTCACCTAGTATTTCTGGAAATTTTCAATGGGTGAGTAATAGCTTATTAACTTTCACACCAACCTCAGGAATGATAACGAATCAAAAATACAGAATGTCGATTCGTCCCGATTTTGTTAGTACCAGTGGGATAAAGATGAATAAATCTTATTCAATCGACTATACGGTGAATGATCCTATAACTAGTGATTTTATTCAGCTAACTACTGTTTTAGGTCGAAACTATGCGGTTACTTGTTTAATAAATCCAGCCCCTGAGATTTCAATTCCAATTCCAATTGACAATAATATTGCATATGAAATACGTCCTCGGGCTTGCCCAATTGAATACCAATTTGAGTTTCAATTTAATACAGCAGGTGCATCGCCTCTCGTCGTTAATGGTTCTGGGAGTGTTTTTGAAAATATCGGAATTGAATATATATCGGGTAATTCCAATTCTACAATACAAATTGAGGATATTGATTATTTACCTTCTGCGAATCCACAAAGAGTTTTGGTTCGAGTAAGAGGTATTTCGGCAAATAACGTAAGATATTTATTGAGATTGAATGGTACAAATTCGGGAATAAAAGATTCCAATGGGAATATTTTACAGAATAATCATGAAATTCTATTCTATGGAAACTTTTTATAAAAAAATTGGATATGAAATCAAAAGTAATCTCTATATTAGTTTGTTTTATTCTTAGCCTATACTCCTGTTCTCAAATATTAGATAATGGAGAGGGCCCTCTGGACTTTATCCCTGCAATATCTGTTCTTCAAAATTCTGATATACCTAAAATATTACTTTCTTCTCCTGTTGATGGTTCAATCGGAATAGATCCAGAATCTCCTATAACAGTTTTGTTTTCTTTACCCATGAATATAACTTACTGTGAGTCCGGATTTTCATTGAGTCGTGACGGAATTCCTGTTGAGGGAGCATTTACATGGTTAGGGAATTTGATGTCCTTCAAATCATACAAACCTTTATCTGACGCAGGACTCTATACATATGCATTATCGAAATCAAGGGTGGAGAGTCTGCAAGGAGTCAATTTACAAGATGATTTTAGAGTAAACTTTAGTTTTTCCTCGGATTTGGAATCCCCGCGTGTCATTAAGACTATTCCAGCAAACAATGCTGCTGGTGTAATTCCGGAAGCTTTAATCACAATCCAATTTAATAAGCCTATGGATAAATTTTCAGTTTTTAATGCTGTCAACCTGAATCCGGGAATTGAGTTTGATATTCCCAATACGATTATTTCTCCTGACCAAACTACTTATCAATTTAAGCCATCCACTCTTTTGAATTTTGGAGTTTCTTACCAATTAACCATTTCTGAGAATGCAATCGATTTAAGTGGAAACCCATTAGCTGGACCAGTAAATGTTTCATTCACGGTCGGTACTGACTTTACGAATCCAACCCTTACAGAAATTTTTACAAGTTCAGTTATAAATTTCGTAAATAATGAAATATTCTTAAATGAAGGGGTTAATAAAAACGATTCTATTTTTTTAAATTTCTCAAAACCTATCAAACCACTTACGATTTCTTCAGCAATCAATATTTCTCCCAATGTCAGCTTTACAGTAAATCAGATTTCAGCCACAAATTATGAAATTCAGTTTAGTGAACCTCTGTCTGTTTACCAAATTTACAATATTGAAATCTCCAGTGCAATTTTAGATTTAAACAATAATCCATTAGTAAAAAGCTATAATTATAATATAAAGGTAAATGGTGATACATCCCAGAAAATTAAGCTCAGAGGAATATACTCTAATAATACATTCACGAATCAGCTAGTAACTACTAATGTTAATATCAGCACTCCCCCACTTACAACTTGTCCTGCTTTAAATATTGAATGTGACTTGGATTTATATATTCATTTTTGTTACGGTGAACTACCAAGCGATTGCTTATTTCCACTTATTGGGAATTCTCAAATATTACTTTCTTCGCTCAAGTTAGAAGTTACGAGAGAATTTGGAACTCCGATAGGAGCTGGGATTGAATTTTTTGAAAATGCGAACAATGCAACTCCAATAGCTTTAGCTCCCAGTACTTTAGCTTATTCAAGTATATTAAGAAATCTAGACCGATCTTCAACTTATATAATAACAGTTAAAGGTGGGCAAACTGGAATAAGGGATAATTTTGGGAACACTATGGACAATGATTACTCGATAAGAATTCGTTACCCTTAATGATCGATTACTTTTTAGAAAAAAAAGTTTCAACAGTAATATCTCTATTACTATTATTTATAGTCGGAATAATAAGTTTTAGAAATCTGAATGTTGAGCTCTTCCCAAATCTCGCAATACCTACAATCACGGTCGTAACAGAATTTGAGAATGCTTCACCTGACGAGGTTGAAGTACTAATAACAAAACCTATAGAAGAAGCATTATCTTCAACAGAAGGTGCTGAGGACATCTATTCCGAATCACTAGAAGGAACATCGATAATTAAGGTCAAGTTAAAGTGGGGTACTGACCTAGATCTAGCATCTATTACCGTTAGAGAAAAATTAGACCTTGTTAAAGGGAATCTTCCAATTGATGCAAAGAAATCTATACTACTAAAATTTGACCCCAATGATGAACCACTGATTACAATCGCTATCTACAATAATAATTTTGATTTTCAGAATCTAAGAGCCTATGTAAAAAAAAATATTGTTCCAATACTGGAAAGAACCGATGGAATTGCCACAGTTTCAATATCTGGAGGATATGAGAGAAGAATTTTGGTTGAGTTAGACTCAGCTAAACTTCGTGCCTATTCTTTGTCCACTCAACAAATAGTAAGTCAGTTAAAAGAGAATAATATAAATTTACCATCCGGAAATCTGATCGTAGATAAAGAAGAAATCTTAATTCGAATGTTTGGCTTGTTCTTAAATATCGAAGATATAGAAAATTTAAATGTTAAAATCACTGAAAGTGGAATTCCGGTTCCATTAAAAAATATTGCCAAAATTACAGACTCCTTTAAGGAACCCACTAGTTACACTTCTGTAAATGGTAGAAATTGTTTGATTTTGGAGTTAAGAAAAGAATCCATAAAAAATTCTTTAGTCACCTCTAGAAATGTTGATGATACTATTCTGGAAATACGAAATAAATTCAATGAGATTCTGACTATAAAGAAAGTTAATGATAAATCATCTTTAATCATATCATCATCAAAAGATGTTGCTTTTTCAATTTTCCTTTCTATTCTGCTTTGTTTTATAGTGCTGACGTTTTTTATAGGGACCTATAAACAAACATTGGTAGTTACGTTGACAATCCCAATAGCATTATTTTTTGTCTTTGTGGCTATGAATTTTCTTCAGCAATCTCTTAATTTGTTAACTCTCGGAGGCTTAGCAGTTGGTATTGGTTTGATGGTTGACTCATCGATTGTTGTATTAGAATCTATTTTGAAAGAAAGTAAAAATGAACACTATACTATGACCAAAGTAGTAGGTAAGGGTGTAAAAACCATTGTTTTCGCTCTAGTGATTTCTAACTTAACATCAATTGTAGTTTTCTTGCCAAATTTATATTTAAAAGGTCTAGCAGGAATTGTATTTAAGGATTTTGCTATTACAATTTGCATTTGCTTGGGCTGCTCTTTATTAGTATCACTTATATACTTACCATTTTTCAGTGTATATTTTTCGGATTCAAATGAAATAGTCCCCGTTAGTAAATTTAGAAAATTTACTAGCCAAACTATATTATTTATAGAGAATAAATATAGAAAAAATATTAATCAATCACTTTCAAATCATAAAATTATTATTTTAGCAGGAATAATCTCAATATTCTTATCATTTCCTTTGATAGTCTTTTTGCCAAAGGAAATGATGCCATCAATTGAACGTAAGACTATAAAAATTGAATTCAAACTTTCCAATGGAAAACGACTAAAAGATTCGATAGCATTTTCAAAAAAAATCGGGGATTTAGTTACTCAAATAGATAAAGATGCTCAAGTTATTTTTAATATTGGTTATGAAAAGAGATCAATGATTCTGAATCCCAGATCTGAATTCGGAATTAATAGAGGATTTATAGATATTCATTTTACGAGTTTTGCAAGAAAAGATAAATTTTTAGATCAATTAAATAATAGCAAGGATTTCAATGAAGGATCGATCAATATCGAAACCGGTTCAGATATATTGGCTGAAGTTTTACCGTATTCATTTGATAAAATCGATATTGAAATAAGCGGAACTGATCTAAAAACAATAGAGAAATCTGTGATTCAAGTTAAATCGAGTTTGGTAACCATTCTTGAACAGAGTGCAATCAAATCAACTTTAGATGAAAAAATTGATGAATTATTATTAATTGTCGATAGAGATAAGATGTCACAATTCGGAATTTCCGCAGACTATTTAGGAAAAACCATTAGAAACGTTATTCGGGGTGATGAGAATAGTAATTTCCGAGTCAATGATGATGAAATCCCAATTTTGGTTCGAGCTTCAGAAGAATATCGGACTGGAGAGCATTCAATACTCAATCTTAATCTTATGATAAACGAGAACATTTCTGTCAGAATCAGTGATTTTGCAAAAATTGTAAAAATTAAAAGTCAAAGGGTAATTTATAGACATAATGGTAAAAAAATTGCGCAAGTTTCTGTCGAGGTATTAAATTCTTCGTTGGGAGATACTTACAATAGAATCGAAAAATTATTTAAAATAAACGAATTTGATAATTTTGGTAATTTTATTCAATTTGGAGAAAATCGAAAGGTTTTAGATTCATCAATTTGGAATCTAAGTATTGCATTAGGTTTCTCTATTTTATTAGTTTATATGACTTTGGCTGCTTCAATGGAGAGTTATCTATTACCTTTGGTAATTCTTTTTTCAATTTTTCTATCAATACTAGGTGTTTGTAGTTCTTTAATTTTGTTCAATGAATCATTAAATATGATGTCTTTGTTAGGTAGTATACTACTAGTCGGAATTGTTGTTAACAATGCTATCCTGATAGTTGAATACTATCGAGACAACTTTGATAAATATAAGGATAAATTTCAATTAATTGTTGAAGGGGGAATGAAACGTTTAATTCCAATACTATCAACTACTTTAACTTCAACGCTTGGATTACTGCCTTTGCTTTTTCCTTTAACTGAAAGTAGCTCTCAAAGATCCTTAGCAGCAGCGATTTTTGGTGGTTTGATAATTTCAACTTTTATTAGTTTATTTTTTATTCCTGCTGTTTGTTACGAATTGATTCGTCAGGGTAGATTCAAAGATTGATATCCAATATAATACAAATAACAAAACGAAAAGTTACCATAATTATGCTAATTTTTGGATTTTTGGGCTTTGGATTAATCTCGTTGACATTCTTACCGTTGGAATTAATGCCAAGAAGCGAAAAGAATATCCTTTCAATAGTCACTAGATATCCGGGGAATTCACCTTCTAAGATTGAAGAAATAATTACACGCCCAATTGAGAACCAATCAATCATTGTTGGAGGAATAGAAAAAATGCTCTCTTCGTCTGAGGAAGGTGAATCAAGAGTTACTCTATACTTCAATGAAGATACGAGTATGAAATTTAAGGCAGTTGAACTAAAATCAAGAATTGATTTCGTTAGAGATAAGTTTCCTAGAGATGTGGAAGAACCGTATATAGTAAAATTCAATCCCAATGACAATGCAATGATGATAATAAATTTAAATTCAAAAAAATTATCATTGAAGCAGTTACGAGAATTAACTGAAAATCAATTAAAAAAGTATATCGAAAGGATTGACGGTGTAGGTGAGGTGATAGTTTCTGGAGGACGATTTAGAGAAATCAATGTCGATATTAATCATGGAAGACTTGTTTCTTCAAAGCAGAATCTCTCAGACATCATGGGTATTCTAAGAATTACCAACAAAGATCAATATTTAGGGAACTTGATCGATTATAACCGAAAAGAAATACCTCTCCGCTTAAAAAATCGGATACAAGATTTTAATGAGATAGAGAAATTAACAATTTCACTTAACAAGAATGGATCTTATATTCAATTAAGAGATGTTGCAAATATTTACGATGGTGAAAGAGATCTTGAAAATATAACTAGAGAAAAAGGTATTGAAAATGTCTCAATTTATATAAAAAAAAATGGAGATGCTAATATAATAAAAACATGTTCTAAAATCCGTAAAGAGGTTGAAAAAATTAAATTACCGGAAGCTAGCTTAACTATATCTTATGATCAGTCTGAATATATTGAGTCAGCAATTAATAGTGTGACACTTTCAGCATATCTAGGAGCAATAGCTTGTTCCCTTGTAATTATTTATTTCCTATCCAACATCCCTCTAACTTTAATAGTATCATCGACTATACCAATATCAATTATTCTTTCCCTAGCTTTTTTTTATTTCTTAGATCTGTCATTAAATGTAATGTCAATGGCCGGACTAGCATTAGGCATTGGAATTCTTATTGATAATGCGATAGTTATGGTGGAAAGGATCTCAGCCCAAAATGCAGATTCTACTAGGGAAATTACAGAAAAAGACATTGATCGAAGCATTGAAAGTCTTTGGAAGGAACTTCTCGCCTCTTCACTTACCAATATCGTAGTTTTTATTCCCCTATTTTTTATATCGAAAGAATTAAGAAATACATTTTCAGATCTAGCAATTTCAGTTACTGTTTGTGTTTTAATTTCATACTTTCTTGCAATCATTTGGATTCCCACTGCGATAAGGATGATTGGATTAGATAAAAAAATTTCCAATTTAGACTATATATTTGATTTTATTGCTTCATTTAAATTCCATTTTTATTTTCCAAAACACATTTTTCCTAAAAAATTCAAATATAAAGTAAAGAGTCTTCCTACATATTTTCTTGCTTCGTTATCTTTTTTGGGTGTAATTGCATCAATCTATATTGATAAAGAATATATCGATATAAAAGGTCAAAAAGAACTTAAAGCCAGCGTTGAACTTAAAACAGGTACAAATTTAGAAACGACTAGCTTACTCGTCAAAGAAGTTGAGGCATTATTACTTACAGCTCAGGAAGTTAAAAGTGTAGATTCAAAAGTAGAAAAATGGCATGCTGATTTATACATTAAATTACATGGTGAATTGAATAAGTCAGACTTGGCAGAATTAAAAAATTCTTTAAAAAAGAAAGTTGAACATTTAACAAGCGTGTTTGTTTATTTTTCTGATGGGGGATCAAATGCATCTTCAAATGAAATAGACTTGGATATTATTGGTGATAATTTTGATACTTTAAAAGAAATTGCAAAAGGAATGGCCAACGAAATTAATAAAATACCAGAGACATCCGCTGTCGTATTTAGATTCAGAGATGGTAAAAAAGAGCAACATTTGATTTTACAGAAAGAAAAACATTCTTTATCTGGCCTAACAACTAATGAAATTTCTGATCATATGAAAACAGCAATTCAGGGATCCATTCCGACTAAACTATTTGAAAAAAATAAGGAAGTAGATCTAAGAGTTCGGTTCCGAAAGGAGGATAGGGATACTTTTAGTGAGATATTGAATACTTCGATAGTAGCAAATAAAAGTCCAATATCTATTCATGAAATTGTTAATGTCAAAAAAGCTGAGGGAGAAACCAAAATATATAGAAAAAACAAAAGGAGAATGGTTACAATAACTACTTCGTTCTCGGGTCTTGATACAACCAAGTATATCAAAAAACTTGATATTGCTATTAAAAGTCTTACATTTCCAGAAAATTATTATTTTGAATACGGTGATTCTATCGAAAAATTAAAAAAATCTCAATTAGAAATGCTTTTGTTCATTTCTTTCTCAATTTTTTTAATATATTCCGTGCTTTCTATACTATTTCAATCTTATACTTATCCATTATTAATTATTCTTAATGTTCCTATGATTTTGATGTCAGTTACATGCGTTTTGTATTTACTTGATCTTTCATACAATATTTCTGTTTACATTGGTTTTGTAATGCTTTCCGGATTAACAATTAATAATTCGATTATGATTTTGGAGCACTTTCTGAAAAATAAAAATGAAAATAGTCGAGATTTCATCTTATATTCGAGTATTATTCGAGCTGTACAACAAAGAAAAAGGGCAATGAAAATGACTTCATTGACTACAGGAATCGCAATGTTTCCTTCAATATTTATTCAGTCCGAAGGATCAGAATTCTGGAAACCGATGTCGATAGTTATAATAGTTGGGATGATTATTTCTTATGTGTCCGCATTGAAGTTATTTCCAAAAATGCTATTTATTTTAGAAAAATTAAAAAATAAATCTATTCGTTTTCGAAGGATTGCCCATCCGTGATTGATTTTAAATCTCCTACTATAACTCGTGTTCCTTCCGGTAAATCTGTTGCAATTTTGACCTTATCCTCTAAGACCTCAATAATTGATATAGGCTTTTTAAAAGCTAAACTGTTTTCATTTAAGACAAATATATCTCCTTTATCACCATCCTTGCTTGGAATAATAGCATTTAAGGGTAGATAGAAAGATTCATCACCTTGTTTAATATTATATTCTGCTCGCGCAAACATTCCTGGTTTTAATTTTTTCTCAAGATTATTAAAAAATATTTTTATTGAAGCACTTCGGGATTGCGGGTCAAGAATTGGACTGACTATTTGAATCTTACCTTCAAACTCCCGATTTTTAATAGCATCAATAGTAAATTTGATTTTATCCCCAGTTTTGATTAAACTTAATTCTGATTCGTTAACTGGAAATGTAATAAAAAGCTCAGATTCATCGACAATTATGAATACTGGTTCTCCTTCCTTAGCAGATTCTCCCTGAAATAAATTTCTCGAGGCTACAATTCCATTTATAGGAGACAATAAAATCGACTCATTAATTAATAATTTGGTTGATTCAATATTTGCTATAGTCGCCTTTAAATTTGCAATCGCCATTGCGAGTTCAGCTTCTTCCATTAAGGTATTCAATTTAATGATGGCTTCATTTAAACTTTGCTTGTTTTTACCAAATGTGATATTTGCTTTTTTAACATCCTCTTCACGAAATCCAATTCTCAAAGTGTCTAAAGTTTTTTTAGATTTAAAAAAATTTGTTTCAGATGAGACCAGCGCAGTTTCTACAGCCTTCAATTCTGACTCTGATACACCTCCTATTTCGAATAATTCCTTTTTATTTGTATATGTGCGTTTTAGATTGTTTAGATTTGCTTCAGCATCATTCAATTCTGCCTCAGCTTTTTGAATTGAAACAAGATCTTTTTCCACCTTTTGTTTAGCTAATTGTAATCGTGCCTTTGCAATATCAATTTGTTTAGACTGAACCTCACGTGAAGCTTCGTCCTTTTTTAATTGTATTTCCAAGCTTAGAGTTTCAACCTTTGCTAATTTACTTCCTTTTGTAACCCTATCTCCTTCATCGTAATAAAGCTTTTCAATTCTTCCAATAATTTTACTGCTCACCTCGGCCTTTGTTTTGGGAATTACACTTCCTAGTAAAGAAATAGTTATTGAGTCATACGTTTTTTCTAATTTAATGATTTTGTTCTCCTTTGCTTTTTGATTCGACGTTGATTCCTCATCCTTTCTGGAACATTCACATACAAATATAGTGAAAATAGCTACGACAAAAATAGTCTTAATTTTATTCATTTAGATCTTTTCCTTTCTTTTTATTAACTAACCTTAGACTATCCAGAGAAGCTCCAACAGCGAGTTCAAGATCTGAAATTGATATTAAGAAACGAACTCTAGCATTGATTTTCGCATTTTGCGCTTCTAGATAGAAAATTTCAGTTTCAGCAAGATCAATTCTTCTAGCTTCACCCAGCTCAACTTGTCTCTTTTTGATGTTCAATCTTTTCTCAAAAACTTCAGCATTTTGGTCTGCTAAAACCATTGAATCCCAACTGAGTTTATAGTTCTCATATGCTTTCTTCACTTCAATTCGTATGATGTCATCTAATTGTGTGCGGGAGATCTTTGCTTGTTCAGCGGCAATTCCAGTTTGAGCAATATTTCTCTTGTATTGCAAATTATCATATATGCCAACAGTGGTAGAGGAGGTAAGGGATCTATTGGTATCTTCTTTTCTAGAAATATAGTTCGAAGAATCCTGAATAGAATTTGGTCCTAGAAACATATTCATTTTAAAATTAAATCCGTATTCGCGTTCTCGCGGTGGATACCGATCACCAGTCGAGGCATAATATCCGCCTATAGAGAGAGTTGGCTCGTAGTATGATTTTGCAATTTCATATTCTGCCGCTGTTTGCATAGCAGCCGCCTTGGTTCGATCAAATTCGATGCGAGATTTAAATGCTATATTAACAAGATCTTTTTCTGATATATCTTTGAAAACATAGTCACTGCTGGAAAGTATTTTATCGACCAAATTGATTTTATATGAACTTGGTAATCGAAGAAGCACTTTAAATTCTTCAAGAGCTGTATTAAGGCCAATCATTGTTTGTTTATTCTGTAATTCTATCTCGTTCAGTCTGTTTTCAATTTGAATTGATTGAATTTCGGTTGTTTCTCCAAGGCTTAACTCTTTCCTGGAAAACTTTAGCTGTTCTGATTGGCGATTAATTGAATTTTTCAAAATATCTATAGAAGCCATTAAGCTTAAAATATTGTAGTATGCATTTCGGGCTTTATACTTTAAGCCATTAATTGCGATTAATAAGTCGTATTTTGAAAGATCTAAATCATTTAATGCTGCACTCAATGCTAATCTCCTTCGCCCACCATCATAAACAACTTGATCCAAATTAAGGGACAATCTTTGAGACCTATTATCTGTTTCGTTTTCTATGATATTGCTGTTCCTAAACCAAGAAACGGAGGCGCTAGGAAAATAGGTTCTCCAATTTTCATCAACTATTAATCCTTTAATTTTCTGTTGGCTTCTAAGTATCCTTAGATCAGGTGAATTTTCTACAGCTATGTCTTCAGCCTTATCTAAAGTAAGAAACAAATTGCTATTGGCTTGAGAAGCAATCGCAATGGGCATTGCGGTGATTACCAACATTAAATGTAGGTAGAATTTCATTTGAAATATTTTAATAAATTATATGAAGTTTCGATTCTATTTTTAAAAATGGTATCAATTTTTTTTGATAATAGTCCAGAAAGTAAAAAATTATTCTCGAAATCTTCGGTAGAATAAGGCGAGTTTAATACAAACTTACCGATCAAAATTCCATTCTTATTATAGGCCTTCAAAATAATTCCAGTTGAAACCGTTTCATCCAATATGTTCCCAGTATTTTTTTCATATAAAAAACCATCTATTAGTATATCAGAATCATTTTGTTTTATAAATTCTTTAATTTGCTTTTGTTCAAGATCTAACAATTCTGATGGTTCGGAATTATTATCTTCTTGATAAACTGTCAACCCGACTATAAATCCAGAATTTAGTAGGTGGAACCTCAGATTTTCAGTAATGTTATCATTTGCAACAGATGAAAAAGAGCTTGGTTTTCTTTTGATTCTATTTATGAGAATTTTATTAAATTTCTCACTTTTTACTAAATTTGCTTCAAAAAAATTCACATGAGTTCGGAATGAAACGACTTCCCGCCTCATACCTTGGCAGGACAGAACGAAAAGTATAACTAAAAATACTGTTGACAGGAATGGAAAATTATTTTTTATATTCATTTATAATTGTCTTATTGAATTAACTTCTCCAGTTTGATCGATAGACTTGACCAAAAACCGTGAAGAAAAAACATTCATTTTCAACGATATTTATTCTAATTATTGTATTATCAACAATATTTTGTTTCATCCACTGTTTAGCCAAGAAAAACGATGATGAAAACGATGAATTGTTAGATTTGTTAGGCTCATCCTTGGCGACATCGAATCAGCGATCGTCGCAGAGTAGTCAGACGACGGAGAATTTTCAGA
>JAACWH010000067.1 GCA_009991425.1 Leptospira sp. | reverse complement strand
ATTAATAAAATATTTCTTTAGAATTGGTTTTGGAATATCAGAAATAATAAATTCTGGATACAATCCTTTTCTTCCTTTTTCAATTGCTATTTTATCAATATCAGTTGCGAATATTTGAAGAGAAACCCTTTTCGCTTTCTTTTGTTCTCTTAAGGCTTCTTTGAAAGCAATAGCAATTGTGTAGGCCTCTTCGCCAGTAGAACAGGCAGGAATCCAAACACGAATAGTATCATTTTCTGTTGCTTTGGAAATAATTGATGGAAATACCTTTGAGGTAAAATATTGCCATACTAAAGGATCACGATTAAATTGTGTAACACCTATTAGTAATTCTTTAAATAAAATCTCAGACTCTTCACTATTCTCTTGTAGATAGATAATGTATTCTTTATAACGACTGATCTTATGAAGATTCATTCTTCTCTCGATTCGCCTATACAATGTATTGTGCTTGTATTGAGAAAAATCATGCCCCGTGTTTCTTCGGAGTATGATAATGATCTTTTCTAAAGCACTTAAGTCTTCAATTGATCTCTCTTTCGATTGAGCGAGCTTGGTTCTATTGTGTATAAATGCACTAAGACGTGACGGAATCTCACTGGGGATACAAATCAAATCAGGATTAACTGCAAGTATTGCATTACGAGGCATTGAATCAAACTGTGCGGATTCAGGAGTTTGAACAATAACAAGTCCTGATTTACTTTTTATTGCGGCAACTCCCCTACTACCATCTGATCCCATACCAGACAAAATGATTCCTATACTTTCTTCGCCCAAATCATCCGCTAAGGATGTAAAGAAAAAGTCAATCGGAAGCCTATGGCCTCTAGTTTCAGTTGGTTCAAAGAGATACAAAGTACGGTTCAGAATCGACATCGTCTTACCCGACGGAATAACATAAACTGTATTCTTTTCTATATTATTTCGATCGGAGGCTACAACTACCTTCATAGATGTAAATCTTTGGATAAGCTCGACCATAATACTTTTCTTAGTTGGATCTAAGTGTTGGATGATTACTAAAGCATATCCTGAATTATCAGGGAAACTTTTTAAGAATGATTCTAAAGACTCTAATCCTCCTGCAGATGCACCAATACCAACGATTGGAAAATATTCTGAATTTTTATTCTTTTTTTGAATCATTAATAAATATGCACACTTTGCACGGTGGAAGAATTTACCTTTTACTCTTGGATAAGTAACAGTATATCAGAGATTAAATCCTGTAAAGATAATAAATTCTTACCTTGGTAGACTCCTCTCAAATGATTTTCTTTATCTAATAAGAAAACACTTTCTGAATGAAGAAAGTCATTCAAGTCCCTGCCATTCGCTTTTTCATAGCTTGTGATTGTATCGGCATTGAAGGAATTTCTTGCCATATCATAAATAATATTCTTATCACCAGTTAGTAACATCCATCTCTTGGCATCTATAGATCGTTTTGCTGCATAATCTTTAAGCACTTTAACAGAATCTAGATCTGGAGTTGCAGAAAAGGAATACATCATTATTTTAGAATTATTATAAAATTCTTTTTGAATCAGTTTTAAATTCTGCATGAGCATAGGACAGATTCCTGAGCATCTGGTGAAGAAAAATGAGACTATAGAAATCTTGCCCAACATATTTTTGTTAGAGATTTTTTGATTGGCTTGGTTGATTGCATTAAATGGGGAAATTTTGCGGATACTCTCTTCGGGGACAGCATCTAAATTCCAAATAACTTGCATATCTTCTCCAATAAAGTAAGGTAAGCCTTGCCCTATTTCAGAAAAATCTGTAACTGATTTATCGTACCTATTTGCAGGGTCATTGGAATTATCATTACAATTAAATGTTCCAAAGAATGATGAAATAATAATTAACGATATGAGGAAATTAAAATTCTGTTGTAATCCCATCATCATCTGATTTCACCTGCTTGCATAGTTTAGCTCCTCTTAAACCAAGAGTTCTGTTACTTGTTTGGATATAATTTGCATAAATCTGCCCATCTTCTCTCCAAACTTTTCGTGCAACTTCATGCCCTTTTTTCATTTTAGCAAATGTATAAAGTGAACCATCTGGTTTCCATTCCCAAAGATTGCCATGCATTAGATCATTTTCATATTCATAGTAAAAACGATCTTTACCATCTGGATACCATCCTCTATGAACCTTCTCTCGTTTACCTTCAAGATATATGCGTTCACTGGCTAATTCTCCATTTTCATAAAACTCTATTTCTTTACCATGTTTTAATCCTTGCAGATAATTAGTTTCTCGTGTGACTTTAGTTCCATCAAGCTTCAAAATGATCACGCCATGAAACGGCTCTCCCTTAAAAAAAAGAAAGCCTTGTTCCAATCTTAAATTCGGGTTTGTTGCAGCAACTTCCTTATTCAAGCAATGAAATTGAATTAATATTAAGAATAGGAGAACTATTATTCTAAACAAATATTACTCATTTGAAAATAATTGTAAAATTTTAAATATATTTTCCAGTTACTGAGATACGGTTCCTTTTACTCCGCGGAAACTACTTATTATAAAACCGTTAACGCCCGTTCCGTTGCGAACATGATAACACTGGGTTCCACCTGGAAAATGAGTCGTAACACAAGATCTTGTTCCATATGAATCTAGTGTAGGGAAATTATTAGTCTGGTCTTTCTTCCCATAAACTGGATAACCATCTAACATAACTCCTATAAAATTAGAATCACTCACAGTAAGCTTTATAGGCTCAGTATGGTAATGGTATTGACCCGACATTTGTGGATGTCCTTCTGCGGCATCAAAGGTAGTGTATTCATTTGCCAAACTATCTCCCGGTCCAGCTTCATTATTATAAATCACTACACCATTTGTAGCAACTCCAACAGGACCCAAGCCTGCTGAAGCAGTACTTGAAGTTAAAGTAGGAGTTACGGGAATTTTTAAAGTTATATTTTGTGATTTTATTGTATTGGGGTTAGCTGTATTCCCACCAGGCATCGCCTCAAAATATGGAGACGATGCTCCATAATATGCTGATTTATGGGGAGGTTGGTCAGTTGTATTTACGATATATTGATTACCAGACTTATATGCGCTTATACAAGTAAAATTATCCTTCATCCAACTTGGTATATCCGAACTAAAGCAAGTCTGACAACTTGGTCCACCAGATGTGGAAGCAGTTGTAACACAGGTACAACCTTCACAATTGAAAGAACTTGACAATTGTGCTAAAACCAATGCCTGAACCAACTGGTCATTTTTATTATCTTTCTTTGATAGTCCTAATTGGTTACAAGAATTGAGTGAGATACACAAGAATATAAAAAGTGAAGCAAATGATAAATTTCGAAACATATACAAATACCTCTTGTAAATAGCTTGTCCACAATATATTAGAATATCATTAAATCAAGTCAATTATTTAATTCCTAAAATTTAAAACGAAGATCCTGGTTCATTTAAGAAATCTATTTCTTCTTTGGATGATTCTCTTCCCAAGATTTCATTTCGGTGAGGGTATCTACCAAAGCGATCAATGATAGACTTATGATCTAAAGCAAATTTATAATTTTGTTCGATACCTAATTCTTTAAAAATTTGTTCAGAGATTAGATGTATTTTCTTGGATTCAGAATGCATATAAGGCATATATAGAAATATTTTTTCATCTGCTTTTAATTCTTTTGAATCTGATATCCCATAGGCATGTTGACTCAATGATAGAGCCAAGGGATCCTGGGCAAAAGACTTAGGTTTACCTCTGAAAATATTGCGAGAGAATTGATCTAAAATAATGATTTCTGCAAGTCTTCCCCTAGGACTAACTCTCCATTCATACAATTCACATTTAGAAGCAGATTCCAATAAATCTCCGAAATCTTTTTCCAATTGTCGATCAAATTGTTCGTCCTTTTGCCAACGCTGTTTCGGGGTGATTCTATTGAACCAAAAATCTATTACATTTTCAAACATAAAATTTTCTCCAAAATATATTTATAATATAATGATTTTTATACTTTATGTCATTATTTTTAATAATTTTCCAGAATACCTGTCAATTTGCTATCTTTTACTGAGAAATGTTACATTTTAATTCGTATTAGATAGCTCTCTTTTTTTAAAAATTTCTTATTTTTATTGAAATAATTTTTTGACAGATTGTTAAACATATAAGAGATTATCACTGGAATTATTATGTATAAGAAATTTACCTTTATTTTACTCTTAATTACCCTATTTCCATTTTCAAACTGTATCTTATTCAATGAATGAACTTCCCCCAAGAAACTGGAGACTCATTAAGCAATTAATTTTGCATAATTCATAGGACTGTTAAATCCTAATGTAGAATGTCTTCTCTTAC
>JAACWH010000034.1:30155-115763 GCA_009991425.1 Leptospira sp. | reverse complement strand
AGAGAAGACATTCTACATTAGGATTTAACAGTCCTATGAATTATGCAAAATTAATTGCTTAATGAGTCTCCAGTTTCTTGGGGGAAGTTCATTGTAAAATAATGTATAAATAAATTGACTAATTGATTTTAAAAGATTTATATGATCTCAGTTCTTTCTTTACATTTTAATAAATTTATTATATTTAAATAAGTTAATTTAATTATGAAATTGTTTCTACAATTAATCAACTATTTATTTATTAAAAGTGTGGTCCTTCTCTTAGTTTTGTCTTTCAACTATTGCTCACCACCTGATTTTAATAATCCTAGTGACCCTAGCAGTGATTCCCATTTATTAGCTCGACTATTGCGTATTTTCTTAAGCCAAAATGCTAATGGCTCAGAATCTGATAATAATAATTCCCCGGCTCCTACTGCATCCTCATCAGCACCATCTGCTCTTTCTTACAATCCTTCTTCTATCACTTTAGTAGTGAATCTTGCTATGCCCAGTCTATCACCTACTGTAACAGGAACAGTGGTCTCTTATGCAGTGGTTCCTGCTTTACCAACTGGAATAAGTTTAGATGTCACTACAGGAGTATTATCAGGAACTGCAATTGGATCATCGGCAAGTACAGCCTATACGATTACAGCAAGCAATGCTGAAGGGGACACTACAACAATAATCAATCTAGATGTACGATTTAATAAACGAACATTCGTGACTGCCGTAAACTTATTACCAGGTACAGATTTTACTTCAGCAGCTACTGCTGATACTAGATGCAATAGTGATGCCAATAAACCTGCGACTGGATCATACAAAGCTATGATAGTTGATAGTACCCGAAGAGCAAGCCTAACTGCAAATGCTGGTGACGGACAATTGGACTGGGTATTTCTTCCCAATGTAGACTATGCTCGAAGTAGTGGAATTGTTATCGGAACGACAAATGCCCAGAGCCTACTTCCATTTCCCTTAGGAGCATCCTTTACAACTGGTGTATCTCGATATTTTACAGGTTTGAATACAAATTGGACTACCGCTGCGACTGGAAATTGTAGTAATTGGACAGATGGAATTACTGCTATAGCAAACTCAGGAATTACTGGTGATGGTTCTCAAAATACTACTTTTGCGCTAAGAGGTGGTGGGACTATGGCTTGTAATGGACCACAACTATTGCTATGTGTTGAACAGTGATAGAAATTTTTTAAATATTTAATAATAAAAGATAAATTAGTAGTAAGTTTTTGACCAATAAATTACTAACCTGTATAAAAAATTTAAAGTTCATTCACATAAATTACAGAATATTGAAAGCCAAATAAAGGAAAAATGATACTTAAAGTTATAAATATTTGAGAAGTAAAGAATTTCTTACTTCTCAAAGTCCTTATACAGCAAAGAAGGTTGGACTCCTTGGTTTGCCTGGTATTTTCCAGAGCTGTATTCTTTGACCTTTCCTTCGATTGTATGGTAGAATATTTGGCAGATTTGGACGCCTGCATAGATTCTCATAGGATGAATGACTTGGATCTCTAGAGTCCAGAAACCCTTAAAGCCAACATCACCAAACCCCGCAGTGATATGGACAAACATACCCAAACGGCCGATAGATGAACGACCTTCTAGCATAGGAACAAGGTTATGCGTCTCCGTAAATTCTAAGGTTCTTCCGAGATAGAGAACTCCTGGTTCGAGTAGGAAGCCTTCATCAGGAATCAATAATTTTTCCACAGGATTGGGCTTCTTCATATCCAAGGGAAACTGATTGTATACTAAAAGTTCATTGTGAAGTCTGAGATTGTAGGAATTGGGATTGAGTAGCGTTTCATCATATGGTTCAATGATAATATCTTTGCCAAGTCTGTCTTGAATAGCAGGTCCTGTGAGTATCAAATTATTCTCCTGTAAATAAGGGCTTTCGTTTTTCCCGAAAGGCAACTAGAGCTTCCGCTCTATCTTTTGTATTGATAGTAGATTTGTAGTAGAAACGCTCTAAGTCGAGTCCTTTTTCTAGCTCCTGCTCCATGCCTTCTTGGATTGCTTGTTTAGCCATCGCAAGTGAGATCGGTGCAGAAAGAATAATTTCCTGGACATATTGTTCAAGATCTTGCTCGAAATTTTCTTCTGAGAAAATATGATTCACTAAACCAAGTTCTTTTGCGGTAAGCGATTCGATCCTTCTGCCTGTAAAAATAAGATCCTTGGCTCTAGATTCGCCTATTAAGCGCGGCAATCTTTGAGTACCACCTGCACCTGGTATGATGCCAAGTTTTGTCTCTGGCAGACCCAGTATGGATTTCGAAGAGCAAATGCGAATATCACAGGCGAGTGCTATTTCAAGACCTCCACCTAAAGCTATTCCATCAATGGCAGCAATCGTTGGAATAGAAAGTCCTTCTAGCTTTAGTAAAACACCACGAAATTGATCCAAAAACTGCCAGATTTCTGCCTCGCTCATTACAGCTCGTTCTTTAAGGTCGGCTCCTGAGCAAAATGAAAGTCCACCTTTTCCTTGCAGCACTAAGGCTCGTATGGTTTTGTAAATTTCGGGCGCCTCGAGATTTTTAATTTGCTGAGAAAATTCATGGAGCAGGTTTCGAGAGATTGCATTCCTTGCTTCAGGTCTATTGAATTGCAAATAAGCAATTTTTTCTTTTACAGTAAAAAGGATTTCGTTCACATAAGTATTAATTTAAGGAATTTTGAATCCGACAATCATAAAAAGCCATGAAACCAACTCTGTTGAATCATTTCCTATTAATCGCATTCTTTGCTCTTGCTATCAGCGATTGCCACAAAGAAGGAACAGAAGATGCTCTGGCTGTGCTACTTGCTACCAATCCTTCAGTTATTTCCTCTGTGGAACCACGAGTGGGAACACCCGCACAAGCAAATTTAGATAGAAATTTTTCGGCTACTAATGTCATCATCAAGGGTGAAAATTTCGGGCTTACAGACACAAAAGTTTTCTTCAATACAGTGGAAGCTCCAATTCTTTACAATTTTGGCACAGAAATATCTACCTCCGTACCTGCTGGAGCCCGATCTGGCTACGTCTATGTTGTAAAAACGGGAGGCTCTTGCACCCAAGGAACGAAATTGGGAGTGAATTGCACTGGCTCTGAATTTTTTATAGATTGTTACAGTCCGTACAATAATGAGTTTGGAGCTGAAACTTCCATTAATCAGGGAAGTTCGAAGAATTTTGAATTCTCCGGTGAAGAAACAAAAGCAATTCGAGTAGATTTCCCGGCTCAAGCAGGAAATGTAACTATCGACTGCCCTGCAGCTGTAACAGTAAAATACTTTTCACCTTCTTGTGATTATACGAGTCTAGCGCTTGTGACAGATCCTTCTATTCCTGTAAGCAACAGTAAGGTCATGCAAATGCTCGTAACCGCAAGCGATGTAACTTGTACAATCTCAGGCTTCTAGCCTGCTGTCTTTAGAAACCTTTTAAATACAATAATATTTGCGGCACCCATCCACTGATTCATCATTTCACGAAATAATTGAACTCTAGGTTTTGAGTTTTTAATCTCTGGTGGTAGACTATCGTATTCCTTCATGGCATGTTTGGATACTTCTTTGTACTTATTGTCCACTATATCAATGATTTTCTTAAGGCCAGCGAGATTGTTTCTTTCCTCACCCACATTAGGAAGTATTTCATCTTTCCAGAAATCAACTATCAGTTTCTTGATTATTTCGTTAGGCAAAACTCGACTTACCTTTTTCCCATCAGCAAGGCGAATATGGAGGTATCCAGTATTTGCTTCTTGGAGAAATTTTCTAGCTATCATATAAAAATGCTGAGGACCTATATGATAGAAAAATAGGTTCTTGATAACATCTGGTATACCAATTGAGAGAATCAGAATTTCCTTACAGAAATGAAAATAACGCAATATAAACATATTGTATTCAGTTTCTATCTCTAAAGTTGATTTATCTTTCTTAGTTTTTGATGCAAGATTTCGGATCATCTCAGAACGTAGGGCTTTTTCATCAGCTCCCATATGAGTATCCATGCTGATTACAGATTTAAATAAGGCTTTCTCTTCTTCATATGCTGGAATCTCAAATCGAAAGTAATAATGCTGGTTAGAGTTCCATGGCAACTTGCCACCCGTATTCAATATATTATCATAAGCCTTTCGCTCGACAATCACGGGCTTAGGCTTTTGAATAATTGGCGCTGGACTTGAAGCCAGTGTATCCTCAGGTAAAAATGATGGAATCATATTATCTTCATCATGACTTAAGTCTACATTAAAAACTGTGGACAATTTGTACACTTTGGATTCAGAATATTGAGGAGTTATCGTTCTGGCAGTGAAGAGTTTTTCTTTCTCACGAATATTGAGAATGAGAGCCATACGTTTCAGCAAAATTTTTAAAGAATCAATCTTATCAAAAATAGGAATGATTCTATATTCTAAAATAACATCAGCCTTAAAACTTTCATCTTTAATGTCTGCAGATAGAATTGTTAAGCGAATCGAATTCCAGGAATCTTTGGCTAAATTATAGAATTGTCTAAGAGATTCAAAAGTCTTATGAAAAATTATAAATTCTAATTGGTGGTTATCTATATTTCCATTCTGGAAATAGCTTATAGAATCCTTTCTTGCTTCAGGTAATTGGTGCCTCTCATCCAATTCAACCATCAAATCTTTGGCGACTTTAATTGTGGAACTGATATCAGAATCAAGTTGCTTTCTATAAGGAAGTAGCTCGCGTTTTACCGAGTCATTCAATCCATTCGAGGCAAAGAAGTTCTGTAGCCCAGTTGCAAGACTTGAAAATTGTGTTAGATAAAAATGATAGCCTCTTTTGAAATCGGCTATCTTTTTAATTTCGTAATCGTCATCAGAAATAGAAATGGGCATCAATCCAATAGACTGAATTGCCCAAAGCTAAAGTCAACAAAAACTACTGTTGGTAAAAGATTTCTATTTGGTTTTTATCTGGATCAGCGAAAATAAGATATTCGCCTTTAGAGGAACCCTCAGGTCCCTTGACAATTGAAATTTCCTTCTCTTCCATTTCAGTTATTGCTTCCGTAAAATCATCTACGTCCATAATAAAACTTACAACGGGGAAAGGTAGTGGAGAGCAATCGCTAACTTTGACCAATCTCAATCTGTGAGAATCAAGACCCATCACTACCGCTTCAGCATCCTCCTCTTCAACTTCAAAATCAAATAATTCTGAATAGAATACTTTAGATGCTTCCAAATTGGTAACTGGAATATTTACGTGGTCCAGGCCTTCAACAATGATCATAATTTTCTGCGGTTCCCTTTTTAAGTCAGGATACTTCAAAAACCTGCCTTGTCCAGAATTTTTCTCGACATACTTTAAAATTAAAATAATTTTTCCTAAGAAGGATATTTACTATGAAAAATTTTATAACTATTTGTAATTTATTGACTATTTGTGTGACAGTAGGAATATCTTGCAGGAGCAAAGAATTTACAGAACAGGACAAACAGTCTCTAAATCAGCTATTGATGGAAAATGAGAAAATACATAGCTTTTTGATGAAAACGGAAGGCGGTCTACCCTCACTGCAGGGTGTCCAAGAAGCATTGGATCTTTTAGGTAAATCTGAAAATTCGGAAATCTCAAGTAAGGCAGAAAAGATGAAACTCAATCTAAGGGAAATCAAAGGAATTCAAAAAGAAGAGGATTTCAAACAATTCTCCCTATTCTCAGAGAACCTTTCTCAATTAGCTCAAGATCTGTCGATAGAAGAAATCAATAAATTCTACTGCCCTATGGAAGATAAATATTGGGTTGCAAAAGGGAGAAGAATTGAAAACCCTTATTCCCCTGAGATGAGGGACTGTGGGTCATTAGTTGAGCAAAACTAACAAATGCTTAATTGATACTACTGTTTACCAATCTTGTCCTAAGAGCTGCAAATCTGTTCTCTCAGGCAACACTTCCATTGTTCAATTAGCAAAATCATGTATAGCTGAAGAAAAATTAAATGCCTTCCTAAAAGGGGAAGTAACTTTCAATGTGGGAATCTCTGCATTCTATCAATCTAATTCCCTTATTTTAAATCGATTTACATCAGCTAATTCTGAAAACCAAGAACTGATAAGCTACTTTTTATCTATATCTGAACCAGGCACTGTAGCTGATATCTTAGAGAATTTTTCTATAAAAGTATTATTTGAACTATTTAGTTCCAATTATGAAAACTTTTTAAACCTTAAAGACAATTATAATAAAAAATTTGTAAATAGGAATTTCTTTCAAATTAAAGGAAACCAATTCTGGAAAGGAATTAGCTTCCAGAAAATCTGCGATCTTATCCTCTATTCCATTCGGGAAAAAAATGAATATTCTCTCGTTTCACAATTTATTGTTTTACTTCCTCCAGCTGTTGTATCAAAGCTGCAAGACTTCACTGATATAACAACAGAAGAAGAGAGAAATTTGTTTTTAGCCTTAGGTGATAGTATCTATGAATTACCAATTCAATCTCCAAGGATTTATCCACATATGATGAACTTATTCCAAGATGATCCAGAAATTTCGATTATCCTTGGAACTATGGAGGAATTGGTAAAACGACAAGAAACTATTTTAAATATCACCGCAAAACTGATTGAATACTACGAAGAACACAGCTTTGGCTTGACTATACAAAATATCTATTCCGAATTACGAGGATTGGAAAAGGAAATGATATCAGAGATCCTAAATCAGCTTAAGGAAAAGTCTGTAATCAGTGATTCACAAAAAGAAATGTTACAGATGGTTTTCCAACAGGGTAGCATTGATTTTCTAAAAAGCCTAAAAGAAGATATCCTTCGTTAAATTTTATCAATTTAGTCCACAATTTTAGTTTACATTTTTTATTTTAAAGCATATAATATCCTATATTCGAAATATTCTATTTGAAAGTCGAGGACATCCAAATATGCATCATCTAAAAAGAACACTTTTTCTAGCAGCTGTCGTTTTAATCTTAATTAACCTACAATGTAGCAAGATCAAACAGATGATAGGGATGGAATCCGTCCAAGAAAGTAACGTTGTTGTTATTTTTGTCAATGGAGATGTGAACATCCAAAGAAATGACAAGAAATTCAAACCAAAAGTAGGAACAGTTCTCGATTCCAAAGATATTATTCTAACTGAATCTGGTAGTCTTGATATTCAAAATAAATCTGGAGATTTAATTCGAGTTAAGTCCTTTTCTAAATTATCAATTTCAAGCTTTGAAGTAGGCGAAAGCTCCAAAACAGCTGTTGATATTCAATGGGGAGAGCTAATCGTAAAGACAAAGAAATTAAAATCAACTAGTGACTTTAAAGTTTTAACTCCGACAACTGTGGCGGGCGTTCGAGGTACGGTCTTTACTGTTGAATTACAAAAGGACAAAGTTCCAACTGTAAAAGTCTTCGAGGGATCTGTAGCTATAGGAGCTCGTTTCCAACCCATCAATATAGAAAAGGGTTCAGTGGATGAAGAAAGCTATGATCAAATGGTTTCTTTCCTAGAAAAAAATGAAATCATTTTAGGCGAAATGGAAGAATCAAATTTAAGTCCAAAATTACAAGAGTTCGTTCTTTTAATTAACAACAGACAAGCTGTAACTGAAGATTTTCAAAACTCAGATATTTCAGAAGAAATGACTGGAATGATGGAGAAAGAAATTTTTCCAAGTACTCCACAGAAACAAGCAGAATTGGATACCTTAGTTGGGACTGAAGAATCTTTGATTGAGCAAGCAATTGAAAAAACTGATAACTCAGAATCAACGATTGATCCAACAATTGCTGAGTCCATAGAAAAAGATCAAACTAAAAAATTAGATACTGTCATTACAAATCTAGAAGAAAATGCAAATAAGCAAAATCTGAAAACTGAAGCAGATATTCAGAAGTTCTATTCAGTTTTGGAAATTGTAAATACAAATGATGGCAATCATTATTCTGGTGCGATTATTACTCAAGTGTCGCAAACCATCATTCTTCATTCAACAGAAGGTGTAAAAATGCTAGATCTTAAAGATGTAGAATCTGTTGATTATAAAACTTTTAAAATGAAAACCAAATCTACTAAGTAAGAAAATTAATTATAAGCTAAATATATAATTAGGATTCAATTTGGTCAAATAAACTGGGTTCTGATTCTTCAAGGTTCTCTCGGTCAAGATTTCCTAATGCGATACCAAGCAATCGTAAACTTTTTGTTTGGTTCCACACCTGGAAGAAAAGATCTTTAGCTATACTGAGAATTTCTTCCTTTTGTTCTAACCAAGATGGATAGGTTCTAGTCATTGACTTAACAGTAAAATCAGAATATTTAATCTTTACTGTTAAGCTTCTCCCACGTATGTCTCGCTTCAATCGTCGTTGTTCCAAGCCATCCACAAGCGAATCTAATTTTGATTCCAAGAATCCATGATCTTTAGTATCTTCGGAAAAAGTATCTTCTATTCCTAAAGATTTACGTTCTCTCGTTGGATTCACATTGCGATTGTCAACACCACGAACTATATCAAAATAAAAAGAACCAGCTTTACCAAAATGAAATATAAGATCTTCCCTATTCCACATGTATAAATCTTTGCCATTGTGGATTCCTAAAGATTTCATTTTTGCTTCCGTAACCTTCCCAACCCCATAGAACTTTCCAATGGTAAGCTCATGCAAAAACTTGGAAGCATCATTGGGTCGAATCACAAAAATACCATTAGGTTTCTTCCAATCACTTGCGATCTTTGCTAAAAATTTATTGTAAGAAACTCCACAAGACGCTGTTAGATTAGTTGTCTGAAAAATTTTTGTTTGAATATCTTCAGCTAGCTTGGTAGCTATTGCCTCCTGAAAATGATTGCTCGTTACATCCAAATATGCCTCGTCCAAAGAAAGAGGCTCTACGAGATCCGTTACGCTATAAAAAATTTCCCGAATCTCCTGCGAGATGGAAACATACAAAGGAAAATTAGGAGAAACAAAGATAGCCTCTGGACAAAGTCTCTTTGCCATAGAGCAAGGAATTGCTGATCGAACACCAAATTTGCGAGCCTCATAACTTGCCGCACAGACAACACCTC
Source organism: Leptospira sp. (assembly GCA_009991425.1). Taxonomy (GTDB): domain Bacteria; phylum Spirochaetota; class Leptospiria; order Leptospirales; family Leptospiraceae. The sequence continues at coordinate 106,684 of JAACWH010000034.1, read as the reverse complement.
TAGAATTCGGAGAGCCGCCAACAACAACAGGCTTACCTCGTAGAGAGGGATTCTCACGAATCTCCACTGAGGCATAGAAGGCATCCATATCTACATGTATAATTTTCTTCATTGAAAAACTACTCAACAAATAACAAGGTAAATAATTTCTTAATCGAGTCAATTGAATTCAATAAACTTTCAGAAAAAGAGATGATAGTGTAAAATTGAATTTTTAAAATGACTAGATACAAGATTCTAAAACCAGGCAACAGATTCATGAAACCACTAAACCTTAAACCAATTGATCACAAATTTCGTAATTTCATACTAATTATTTTAGTTACCTTTCTTTCCTCTTGTTCGGTATTTGAATCTGCTAAATTATCCTATCGAAAAATGAAAAGAACACTATTTCCATCCAGTTGTACTTTCGAAGTGGGAATAGATCTTACAGAATATACTTTCTTTGATGATAGATATAATATTAATTTTGAATTTTCGAAGGAAGTCGAAGAGGCTGAATTCATTCCTGCAATCAGATTTGAACCCAATGCATTCCATTACAAAGAATTCAATCAAAATAGCGAGTTAAACCGTTATGGTACGAGGTATTTTTCATTAGAATCTTGGCATTTTGAACCTGGAGTCGAATACAAAGCTATAATAGAACCTTTCTTTAGTAAGGAAGATTGCAAATTATCTTCTAACAAAGAATTTACAATACCTGCTAGAAAATATAGACCCAACTTTTGGTTAACAGGGAATAATGTAATTGAATCCGATAGCCCAAGAATGCTGCCGATCGAAATCAGAAACCTTGATAGTCTTAATATTGAATATGCTACTGTAGGAGCTTCCCATCTAGCCTCGGCAGTCTCAACTTATGAAAATAAATATAGCAATAAGACTGATGGAGTAAGCTGGAAGAAACTCAATTGGAAGGTAGATCAGAAATACAATTCATCCGGGGAAGTTGGATTTCCACTTAACTCATTGTTAGGAAAAGAGAAACATGCATGGCTTTTGATGCGAGTATCCCAGAAAGTTGTTGAATACAATTCTAAAGAGGAAAAGCTCAAGACGCAAAATATTCTTGTTCAATCTACTAACATAGGAATAACGAGTAAAGAAGACAACCAAAACATTTATGTCTGGCTGAATTCATTATCAAAGGCAGAGCCCATAGAAGGAGCTGAGGTTTCTCTATATATAACAGGTTCCAATTATGGAATATGTCGGACAAATAACGAAGGATATTGCTCCATTCCAAAATTTTCAGAGTCCATCAATACTAAGAAATCTGTCCTCATCGCTGAAAAAGGAGATGATAAGTCCTTTCTATATTTCGAGAACATGAAGCTCTATGAGCAATATTCCTATTACAACCGAACGAATCAAGCTGGCAAATTCTATTTTGATCGAAAGCTGTACAGACCTGGGGATAAAGTAGAAATCAAATCCTTGATAGGTGAAAGAAAGCAAAATAGTTTTCTTCCTTATTCAAATAAAATAGTAAATATCAAAATAACCAACACTAAAGGACAAGAAGTTCTAAATAGCAATATCTCATCCAGTGAACAAGGCGGGGTATGGCTATCTTATACGATTCCACCAGAAGCACCCTTAGGTCATTATACTGTGATTGCGAGTATACCAGGAAGCAAAGATTTTATCAGCTCAGATAGCTTCCAAGTTGAGGAATTTCGTCCTGTTAGCTTTGGAGTTAAGGTGGAATCGTCTTTACAACAGATCATCGGAATGGATGAATTCCAATTTGATATACAAGCGAATTATCTCTTTGGGACTCCAATGGGCGGAGCAAAATATAAATATTCTATTCTAAAAAAAAGCTATTCACCCAACATTGAAGAATTTAAAGATTTTTCTTTTGGAACAGGATACAATTCCTATTATGATTACGAAGAAAGTGATTATGAATACGAAGAAAGTTCAGGCTATATTTCTGGAGATGAGGGAGAATTAGATAAAGAGGGTCATGCCAAAGTAAATACATCTCTCACTGGACTAGATTATTATTTCCAAACTTCCAATGATAAAATTTCAATCAAAGACCCATATAAAATTCAAATAGAAGCTACAGTATCCGATGTAGATTCTAAATCAATCACAAATACTAACTCTGTTTACTATCTACCATCAAACCATCTTATTGGAATTCAATGTAAGGATCGTTATAAATCTATAAAGGATACTTTGAATTTTAAACTTGTGGGAGTCTCAATTAACTCTAAGAAAAATGAAACCTTTAAAGCAACCGCTTATATTATTCACAATGATTGGTCTTCTGTAGAATCCCAAGGATTCATAGGTTCTTTATTTCGATCCAATTCTTTAGAAAAGAAAACGATAGAGTCCAAAACTGTCAAATTAAGTAGAGATGAGATGAGTTTTGATTATAAACCAAAACACCCTGGAAGTCATACCCTACTCATAGTCGATGAAGATGGATCTCATTCCAGAATGGATTTCTATGTATACAAGAGGGACTCCTTCTATGCATGGGACTTCCGATCCGATGATACGATTCAATTATCAGCTGATAAACCAGTTTATGATATTGGAGATGTTGCCAAAGTTATAATCCAATCACCCTATCCAGAAGCCAGAGCAATCTTAAGTACACAACGAGATGGAGTTTATTGGAGTAAATCTATTCAACTAAAAGGAAACAGTGAACCAATTGAGATTCCTATCAAAGCTGAATATTTACCAAATGTGGAATTCAATGTAATCTTAGTTACAGGGAGATCTGAACCTCCTAAGGATCTCGAAGGCAAGGATAAGATAGAATTTGTATCAAGAGATTATGGTGTTCCTAAAGTTAAAACAGGTTCCATTCAGCTAAATGTTAATACCAGTTCCAAAATCGCTCCAGTAGAATTAGTGTTCAACAAGGAGACTTATTCACCAAGAGAAGAGATTACAATAAAAATCAAAACTCTACCTAAATCAGAAGTTCTTATTTCTGTTGCTGATCGAGGAATTTTGGACTTAGTGAATTATAGTTTCACTAACCCAGTTAGTCAATTTTATAAACTATGGAATAGCATAGTGAGAAGCTTCGATCTAAGAGATTGGATCGTTAAACAGTCAATATACGCTGGCAAAGGAGACAATCCAGGTGGAGATTATGGTGATGATCAATCCGATGGTGGATTTGGCAAGGAATCCGAAGATGGAACAAGAAAAGATTTTAAACCAACCGCTTATTGGAATCCCAATATAAAAACAGATTCCAATGGGGAAGCTGAAATCAATTTCAAGCTGCCGGACAATCTAACAACATTTCGAGTTATGGCAGCAGTAGCCAATAATGGAAACTATGGAACGGAAAATAAAGAATTCTTAGTAAAAAAATCACTCATCATCAAGAAGAGTTCACCGAGATTTGTTAGAATCAACGATGCCATTTCAGTTGGAGCAACTATTACTAACAATACGAAAATCAAAGGAAAATTCAAAATTAAATTTGAATCGGATGAATTGGATTTAAAAAATTCAAATCAAACGATCGAACTTGATTCGTTTCAGACTAAGGAAGTATCCAGTTCAATTAATGTTGATAGTAAACTCTACGAGAAATTGAACAAAAAGTTTTCTGGTAGAGAAATTGAAATCAGCTACAAGGTTGTGGCAGAGCCTGAACAATTTGATTTATATACTAAAGCCGGTATCTTGAAATCTGATATTCGAGATGCTTTGGAGGTTAAATTTCCATTTAAGAAACCTGAACCTGTTCTTACGAATCGTATCGCAGGCTATACCGATAGCAGCGAAAGCTTTGCTATGAATTTTCCAAGTGTAGATAAAGTTTTACTAAGAGAAGCTAGCCTGCAATTCAATCTTTCTGGGACAGTACTTACAGGTTTAAAGAATGCCTTTGATTTTTATGGAGCAAATCCTTATTATTGCATGGAACAAAGAACTTCAGCTTATTTGCTAAGTATTAGTTCTGGAAATTTATTAACTAGTTTTGGATACAAGCCACCTAGCCATGATTCTTATGATTTCAACAATATAGAAAAACTTTTTGTACGCGATATGCCGGACTTTCAGAACTCAGATGGTAGCTTTCGTCTATGGAAGGAAACATCTTTATTCGGACATGGGTATCCCTATCTTACGGCATATGTGATTCATACAATGCAAGCTGCCAAGAAGTATAAATACAGTATCAATGAGCGCTCTTACAAAGCAGGCATAAAGTATCTAACTTCACTAGTCAAATCTCCTAAAGAAAAAGAAGAGGACTCCTACCAAACCTTAAGTTTGATTTATTCAATCTTAGCAAGAGATGGTTTGGATACTTTAGGTTTGGACAAAACATTGATGAACAATTTCTCCAAATTAAATCCTAAATCTCAAGGAATCTTTCTAACTGCGATCTACGATGCCAAAGGCCTAAGTTCAATAAACCAGGATAAGCAACTAAAAAAACTTTACCAAGATTATATCTCTCAATTTAAAATCACTGAAGATTCTGTTCAGCTAACGTGGGTAACTGAATTCAAATTTTGGATATCGTATTACAGCAAAGGATCGGCCATTGCATCCTTACTTACAACTATGATGCATATTGAGCCTGACAATAAGTCAATGCCTGCCTTAATTCGATTTATTCTTTCATCTAAATCTGGAAATCTTTGGATGGATACCCAAAGTTCAGCAACCTTGGCACTTGCTTTAAGAGAGTATAGAGATAAATATGAAGCAACCGATTCTGAAACAGAAGGTTTAGTGAAGATAGGCTCCAAAAAATTATTAGAAGTATCTATCGGTAGTTCTGATAATTCAATACTTTCTAAAGAATCTTCTTTAAGTTCAATAGATTCCGATTGGAAATTCCCAACTAAGGATTTAGTCTTTCAAAGAACCAGTGATTCAGGAAGATTTTATTACAATGCCTCGCTAAATTATATTCCTACCTTTGATGAACAAAAAGCAAGTTCGAAAGGAATGGAGATTAGCAAGAAAATTTATAGTCTCCATGGAAAAGATAGCAAAGGAAATTTCATTCTAAAAGAAGAAAAAGGTAAATTGAAACGGGGAACTAGCTATCTTGTTAAACTTTCTGTTGATACAAGCCAAGCAAGAAATTTTGTGATGATACAAGATTTTATACCCAGCAACGCGGAAGTTGTAAATACCAATTTCAAAACGGAAAGTTCTGAATACTCAGAGTATGATGATAATGATGGGAATCAAGAATCAGAGTATTGGTGGCTTGATTCTCCCACTTACACTGAATACCGTGATGATAAGGTTTTATTTTCTAAAGACTATATGGATTCGGGTGAGTATGAATTTACTTATTTACTAAGACCTCTTTCCAAAGGTAAATCGGTAATGCCTGCGGCAAAAGTTTTTATGATGTATGATACAACTGTATATGGAAATACTGAAACAAACTATCTGCAAGTGGAATAATGAAATTAATTTCATTTTTAAAAAATAGAAATTACTTAGTAATTTCTGCAGTTGCGTTTTTAATAGTTAGTGCTTTTCATATCTACCTAAAATTTTCCCTAAGTGATGATTTACTTAGGGAAAATAGTTCAACAATTTATTACTCCCAAGAAGATAATTTGCTCTTCCACCAAGCATCACCTAGCGGGAAGCTACGCGAATGGAATCTCATTTCAAATTTCCCCGATCATTTAATCAAAGCTGTATTATATTCAGAAGATAGACGATACTACTTCCATCCTGGCATTGATCCTATATCGTTTGCAAGAATATTTAAGCAGTTCCTAATGACAGGAAAATTAATAGGTGGTGGTTCTACTATTACACAACAACTCGCCAGAATCTTGCACCCAGAATGGAGAGATGAGTCTCGCTTTGCTCGCAAAATCAAAGAAATATTTTTTGCACTCGCCTTAAACCTACGTTATTCCAAGGAAACTATACTAGAAGCATATTTGAATTCAGTTTCTATACGAAATAATTCGGAAGGATTCTCTATCGCCTCGAAGAGATACTTTGGCAAAAATATCAAGTATCTATCCCTTGAAGAATCTCTAGGTTTAGTTGTTCTCATGAGGAATAATTATCCTAACGAGGAAAGTTTTCATAGAAGAGTAAGTAGCTTATCAAAATCCTTAAAACTAAAAGAAGAAATTAATATAGGGTACTTAGAATCTAGGCTTCTTACAAATAAACCTAGTTCACTTCGTACGGAAGAAATAGGAGAAGAGAACTATCATTTTACGGAATGGATGAAAATTCAATTTCCAGAATATAAAGGTAACATTTTATCTACACTATCATCAGAACTGAATAAAACTATCTATGAAATTGTGCAATCTGAACTTCTCATTCTTGAAAGATATAGAGCAAGCAATGCCTCTGTAGTAGTTTTTGAAATAGATCCTGAAAATAAAAATCACATCAGACTCGTCAGCATGATTGGATCTAAAAATTTTTTTGATTATGATGCAGGACAAGTAAACGGTAGTCTTGCTTACAGAGACGCTGGATCTATCTTAAAACCTTTACTATATGCTCGCTCCATCGACCGAGGACTATTACAACCTAACTCTATCATTGAGGACAAAGAATTCCGCATAAGCTCAACTAGGTCTACTCAATCATCAGAAATTTTTATACCTAAAAATGCAGATTTAAAATTTTGGGGTGATTTAACCCTAGCGGAAGCTTTGGCCAATTCAAGAAATATACCAGCTTACCGAACAATTGATACTCTAGGGACACATGAATTCAGAAAATTTTTAGAGGAACTTGGATTCAATCATTTCAATCGTAGCACAGATTTTTATGGTCATGGTCTTGCTATGGGTACTGGTGGAGCTTCTCTTTTCCAGGTTACTTACGCATACTCGGCCTTTCTCTTAAATGGACAGTTGCCCATAGTTGATTTAGGAAAGAATGAAAAAGAGAATCTTAGTATTTTTAAAAACAAACAAGTTATGAAATCGGAAACTGCTGAAGAGATAATCTCGATTCTAAGAGATTCCGATTTAAGGAAGAAAGCTTTTTCAGTTAGAGGTTTCCTAAATTTTCCTTACCCTATTGGACTCAAAACTGGAACATCCAAAGATTTTCGAAATTCTTGGACTATAGGATTTAGCGATCGTTATATAGTTGGAACCTGGGTAGGGAATTTCTCTGGAGGATCTATGCACAATGTTACAGGGAATTGGGGTGCAGGTAGAATTTTCCAAAGTGTGATGCGCCATTTAGTAAATATTTCTGGATCACCTAAAAATATTTATTCAGAGACAGAACCTATGTCGATTTGTAGAAAATCTGGTTTATTAGCTTCCGACACATGCCCGATATTAACAATTCGAATGCGAAGTAATTTTCGACCAAAGGAAATTTGTAAATTACACAATGGGGAAAGTAAATCCAAGCCAATAGAAATAGTGTCTCCTTCTCCTGGGCAAGTCTTTTATCTTTCCTCGAAGCTACCAATAGATTCCCAGAAAATTCCAATTCAATTTCGAAATTCAAATGAAAATAAAAACTTTCAAATCTACTTAGATGGATCCGAAACTGATTACAATCAGAAAAATCGCTTTAATCTATCCGTAGCGAAAGGAACACATCGCTTGGAAATAAAAGAACAAAGCAAAACTATAGCCTCAGTCGAGTTCAATGTATTTTACAAAGACTAATATACTAATCATTTTTATTAGTATTGCATTTATAATTTTTTATCCAATACCTCTCTGGAGCAACTGGAGACCGTTTAACTTTTTTGCTTTTATCTTCTTTGTATCATTTTTGATATTGATAATAAAATTTCACTTCAAGGAAAATAGTAACCCATCTTTTTACAGCAAAGGTATTTTGACTGTAAATTTTATAACAATAATTTTCATTTTAGTATTCGGAATCGTCTCTTACTTTGAGGTGTTTTATCAAGTACAGATTACTACTTCTTTAGCTAGTTATTATCTAGAGAATATAAATTATTTACTTTCAGATACTTGGGAGTTTTTCCTTTCTATTCCTCTAGGGGTATTGCTACATTTACTATTATTTCTATCGAGTTTACTTTTAATTCTCAATAATTTGTTTTTTAAAAATCAGATTTATATTTTAAGCCTTACTTTATTCTTTGTAATTTTCCTATCCTTTCAGTTTGACAATTTCATGACTACTAAAGCTACTGCTAGTTCAAATAATTATAAAAACGATAATTTATCTTCAAATATTTCTCATTCCAATAATCCTTCAGTAAACAATCAGAATTTTCAAACACCAAATTTGCCTAAAAATACAGATGTGATTATCTTTTTAATGGAAGGAATTTCATCGAAACATTGGCAGCATTCTAACTTTTTAGATAATGATCTTAATTTACCCAATAGCAGTGTACATAATGTTCGTAATTGCTTCATTCCCATACCTCATAGCAGTAAAAGTATATTCACTCTACTTACAGGTAAGGTTCAATTGAATACCACAAGACCTAATTTAGAAACTTATAAAAGCAAAGATTCCCTTCCTAAATTTTTTGAGGCTTTGGGATATGATACTCATTTTATCTTTACACAACCTTTTGTGATTGAAAATATTGATGATATAGCATATCAGATTTTTACCCATAATATCGATAGCAAAGGATTGAAGACTTGGTCAACTTCCCAAGGAAAATCATTCGATACATTTGATTGGGGAATAGATGATGCTGTATTAATTGATTATATCAGAACTAACATTGTTAATAATTCAAAACCTCTCTTTGCACTTATTGGATTTTCAAATACACATAGCCCCTACTTTATAACACCAAGCAATCCAGATTTTAAGAATAAAAGGATGAGTAAGCTAGAAAGATACCAAAGTTCTATTCGTAGAACACAAACGATTATTAAAGCAATAGTAAATATCTTTCACAAAAAGAGAGATAGGCATCCTCTTTTTATAATTCTTTCAGATCATGGAGAATCTTTTGGTGAAAGAAATTTCCATAACCATAACTATTCAATCTATAATGAAGAAACCAAAGTTCCTTGTTACTTCATTCATGATGCAATTCATCGTAAAAAAGCATTTAAAACGGCTGGGCTTCCTGATTTTGCAAAAAGTATAAAATCACTTTTTAGCAAAGATAATTCTAATTCTGAAATAAATACTACAGCGACTGATAATATATTTTCTGATCAATATATACTCTCTCTGCCATTAAAGTCCTGGAATATCGATAATTTCATTGGATTTATAGAGAATGACAGGAAATTTATTTTAGACAAAAGATTCAACCAATTGTATGAAATGGATCTAGATGAATTTGATATCATTCAAAATAAATCAGCTAAAGATTTTGATAGTTTTTATAAAAAATGGAATACATATTCTGAATAATCGTTTTGTGTAGAGATATATTACAAATTATATGATTCGACTTCTTACTTACAATTCACAGACTAATAAACCAGAATATCTTCCAAATGCATCTTTGGATGATATCCCTATATCTAAAAATAGAATGTGGATAGATATAGAAGCAATTTCCAATGATGAAATCAATTATCTAGCAGATAATTTTTCACTCCATCCACTTGCTTTGGAAGATACAAAAAATCAAAATCAAAGACCAAAGATTGAAGAATATGGCGATTATATTTTTATAGTTCTGCACACGATTCATTTCACAAAACCACATAGCATAAAAATACGAGAAATTCATTTTTTCTTTAATGAAAACTTTCTGATTTCTATTCACCAGCATCCAGAGCAATCAATTGAAAGTGTAATCGAAAAAAATAGCATATCCGACTTTTGCCTATTAAGATCAGGAATAGACTCACTTCTTCATTTAGTCTGTGACCAAATTGTAGATTCTAGTTTTCCAATATTAGATGGGATATCAAAAGAAATTGCTAAATTAGAATCCTCACTATGGAAGGATCAAAATAAAAACTTAGTAGAATCTACCTTATCTATCAAAAGAGCCCTTCTAAAAATGAAAAGAACCTTATCTCCACAAAGAGATGTATTTCAATATCTATCAAGATATGATTCAAAATTTATTTCAGAGAAAGTTCGACTCTATTTTAGAGATGTCTTTGATCACTTAACACGAATTCATGAATCTATAGAACTAGAAAGAGACTTGCTGGGAAACTTACTTGATGCTTATTTCTCTCTTGTATCTCAAAAAACTAACGAAACCGTCAAAAATCTTACTCTAGTTTCTTTCATCTTTCTACCCTTGACATTCTTAACAGGATTTTTTGGAATGAATTTTACCAATATTCCTTTTGATAATGATTCATTACTTTATTTAACAATTTCATTGGTAGGAATTCTTCCTATTGGATTTTTAATCTATTTCTGGAAACGGAGATGGCTCTAGGTCTATCATTAATCGATTCAACCAATCTTTTTTAAGAAATCTATACGAATACAAACAACCTAAGGACATAACCATAGCAGTTAACATCCACCATGCTGATAAAGGACTAATTCCATAATTTAGTTTAAAAATGTAAATTGAAAAAGCACAGGTCCACATCACTATGTTTGACACTACCATCACCCATACTGTATCTCCAGCTCCTCTCAATATACCACCTAAAATATTATAAGTTGAATCGAAGAAAAAATATACACAAGATATTCTAAGCATTGTGGAAGCATACCTTTGAACTATTTGAAAGGATTCATATTTAGATTCTGGAGAGAATAATAATACAAGAAACTCATTAAAACTTAAGTATACAATAGTAATTAATAAAGAATAAATCCAAGCAAGTTTCAATGCTGAGTTTGCTGATTTCAAAGCGGAAATTTTATCTACCTCACCTAAATACTTACCAACTTGTCCTCCCACAGCTTGCGCAATTCCAAGAAGGGGAATAAAGCAAACCATATCCCAATTCAAAACTATAGTAGTCGCAGCTGCAACATCGGCAGAGTAAGAATACATTATCATAGTAAAAAATAAGAAACCGGAAACATTGACCATCATTTCTATACCTGATGGTAGACCGTAACGAAGTAGTTTGTTCAATAACTTCTTCACGAATAAAGGTTTAATTCTTGTGTGATAAATAGAATGAATCTCATTTGAATAGAATTTTAAACTTAAAATTAAAATAGGAAATAAACTTGCTATCAAAGTTCCTATTGCTGCTCCCTTAATTCCCATTGCTGGCATTCCAAATTTTCCAAATACAAGAATATAAGTTATTGGTAAATTGAAAATAACTGCACATAAGGATGCATAAGTAACGATTATTGTCTTACCAATACCGATAAAAAAAGATGCTAGTGCAGTTCGTACTGACATTGTTAGTATAGTGAAGCTTAGAATCGAATAGTATTCCATTTCTTTATTCATCAATGCGTCTTCATGTCCAAAAAATAAAAATAGTGAAGGAGCCGCCAATTGACTTAAAAGAATGAGAATCGGAGTTAAACCAAACGAAAGAATTAGTCCTTGGTAAACTGTTTGGATTGCTTTTTCATTTTGTTTTGCACCAATATATTGTCCTACAAGTGATGTGATTTGTCCCATTGTTCCTAGGACTAAGGTACTAAAAACATATTGCAATATCCCACCACTTAACGTTGCTGCCAAATCTTCAATGCTCAATCTAGAAAGAAAGAAACGATCACTGAAGATCATAAAAACATCCATTGCCTGGGAAATAAAGATTGGTAAGGCTATAGGTGTAAGCTCGAAGATAGAGCCTTTAGTATTTTCTTTCAAATTCAATAGTTTTTTTTGATTGGTAGAGGCCATTTGAACATGAAATTTTTTTGTGGAATTTCATGAAACATTATTTCATGTTATGGGGAAGAGACACAACGAATGTAATTAGCAGTATTTTTGCCGTTAAAATCATACAATGAATTGATTGTTGTGCCAAAATTCACATACCATGCATTGTTGGATGGTGTGACTGGAGCATAAGAAGTAGATGACCAATAAAAACCAGAAGTGGTACCTGAAGAAAATACTTCATTAATGGTCGGCTTAGAGCCAGTAACTTTAAAGTCCATTAAACTAACCAACTCTGTTCGATTCGGAAGTCTCCAACTTCTTCCGGCTAAATTCAAGCCGGAGCAGTAACTAAGTGCTACTGCCCACAAATCTGGTACAGAACTTCCCGTACAGTCTTGATTGTAGAATTTTCCTTTTTCGCATTTCTGCCAATAAAGTCCTGTAGTTTGATCTTGAACCGTACCATCTAAATTGTCTTTGAAATTTATTGCATCCGGTAACACAGGTGAAGAAACACAACGTGCGTGATAATTACTAATTCCATTGTTTGCATATGAATTTCCATTAGAAAGATCTAAATACCAACCGAATGTTGTGTTGGTCGGATATGGCGTAACGGACCAATAAGCAAAATTTGATGAGTTAGGGAAAGCAATAGAGTTTATCGTTAAGCTTCCCTTACTTGCATCATTCAAAGTTAGTAATTCCTTCATAGTAGGTAGGCGCCAATTTTTAGATCCTGCAAATCCTGCTCCTGCATTTACAGTATTGGCAGCTTCACATAATGTCTTTGCAGTATTTAAATCAGGGGATAGTAATGCACCTGATGTACAAGTTGCCCCCGATAAACCTTCTGAACAAGATTTCCACACAAGACCTGTTGCCTTATCTTTGGAAACATAGTCATTGGGATATTCTGAATTAGCAATTGGTGAATAGGAATCAAATTTGATACCTTTTTGGAGATTGCCATCATCCCCTGAAGCATAAGAAATAATTTGTCCTGTTTGTAAAGGTTGGTAGGAATATATTCCTCTCAGATTCAAACTATTTTGACTACCTGATTTTGTACCGATCGCATTGAAGCTATGGCCAGCAGCTGACCAAATGGGAAATGGTTCTTTGAACAGAAGTGAAGTCTCTCTAGGGTAAGTATCATCTAAAGTAAAATAAATAGACGTGTCTGGTATCCTGGATAGTATCAAAACATTCTGTGGGCTTTCATAATACTTTGCTGCAGGATCAAAGAAGAGTGTTACACGACCAAATAAGGAATAACCACAATGAGGCGTATAATCATTGATTAAATATTTAGCGGTTAGAATTTCATGGAAGCCAACAGCAGTAGAGTCACAGGGATTGTTCTTTGGCCCAGGTATACAGACCTCAAAATTAAGAAAGACTAGAAGCAATAAAATACAATCACTGGGTTTCATATTTATTGCTCTATAGATAAATCTAGGTTATTATTACATTATTATTTTAGTCATTAATTATTTGATCTTTTCAAAATAATTAATAATGGATTTTTGGAAATAGTTTTGCCATAAATTAGGATCCATACTATTCCCATCTTCGTCTTCCCACTGGTATGTATTGTCCGAATATTTTGCAAGACTCATGTAAAAAATTGGATATTTCTTCGCATCTAATGGACGAAGCGTAACCGAACCAATATTAGAACCAATAATTTGAAAATTTATTTCTTGATTACTTGAAATATCTTTTGATTTTATAGAAATCGGATTTTGCATTGTAAATTGAATTTTTTTTGGCCAGTCATTGATATCTAATTTAGGATTAGTCCAACCTAATTCAATATCGGATGAGAGCTGCGATATATTTTGAAATCTAGATTCAATTCCATTCCACATCATGGATGAAATCATTTGGATATCCTCTAGATCATCTAGACTTGTTTGGATTCTAATTTTTTTGCTTGGTTCCATAACTCATCCATTTCAGAAAGATTCATTTCTTTGAGTGATTTTCCTAGTTCTATACTTGTTTTTTCTATGTATTTAAATCTAGTAGAAAATTTATTGTTTGTTTTGCGAAGAGATGTTTCGGGGTCTATGCCAAGATGCCTTGCAACATTAATAATAGAGAATAGAACATCGCCCATTTCATTTTCAATCTTGGATTTCAAATCATTCGGAATGAGTTCTTTAATTTTCTTTTTATTTGAATTAAGTTCTGATACATTTGAATCCTTCCAACTCTTCAAAGCTTCGAGTTCCACTTTTAATTCGGAAACTTCTTCCCACAGCTTGTCAATGGGTTCCTGCCACTCTTCCCAATCGAATCCAAGTTTTGCGACCTTAGATTGAATCTTCTCTGATGTAAGAATAGCTGGAAAAGCCCTTGGAATAGAATCCAAAACAGATTCGAACACATTGTTCCCATTTGATTTAGATAATTTTTCTTTAGATTTTATATCTTCCCATTGGGTAACAACTTTTTCAGCTGAGTCAACCCCTGATTGATCACCAAATACATGAGGATGCCTGCGAATTAATTTTTCAGAGATTCCATTGATCACATCTTCTATGTTGAATTGACCATTTTCTTCCGCTAAGCGAGCATGGAAGACGGACTGAAATAATAGATCGCCTAACTCTTCCTTAAGTCCATCTGTATCATTCAGCTCGATAGCATCAACAACTTCATAAGATTCTTCTAAAAGACATGGAATTAATGATTTATGATTTTGTTCCAGATCCCAAGGACAACCATTCTTTCCTCGAAGAGTTGCCATGATAGATTTTAACTGATCCATAGGATGAGAATTATCTTTATTCTTTTTTTGTTCTTCCATTGTCCCTTTTTTACTTACTTTTATTTTAATTTACCGGTTCTATTCAATTATGGAAAATAACTGCAGCAATAATCAGATAAACTGAGGACTTTCATTTTAAACTTTGATTGAGCAGGCACATCAAAATTATCACCAGCAGTTATCTTCTTCCAGTTAGTGGATCCTGGCAAAAGAACTTCTAATTCGCCTTGAAGGATATCCATATTCTCAGCTGCATCTGTACCGAACTCATACTCTCCTGGAAGCATAACGCCCAAGGTTTTCTTCTCGCCATTAGCAAAAATTACAGTACGACTTGTAACTTTTCCATCAAAATAAAAATTAGCCTTCTTTACTATAGAAACATTTTGAAAATTATCATCCATTATTCATTCTCCAATTCTCTAGAACTAGGATTTCGAAATGAAGCTACCCGTAAATAAGCAATTTCAAAGGAATTAGACAATTTACTATTGAAATAAAAGTATCAAAAACATTAAAAGGCAAAGTATAGATTTAAAAATTTTAAAACTGATACCCCGCTCCTATATAAGTTAAATCTGTTGTAGCAACTATACCTTGAAATTCATCTGATTTTATTATTTGTTGTGATTTTTCATATTCGAGAAAGATGTAGAATTTTTCAAAATTATAACGCAAACCAATAGAAAAAAACGATCGATTGGATGAATTTGAACTTTTCCCTAGTATTCCCATCCCATAACCCACAGATATATAAGGATCTATATTATTCCAAGGAATGAAGTGAAGTGTAAGTCCTGCGTCTAAGTAAGTTTGGTTTACAACCAAAGTTCTAAATTGGCTACTCAGTAAACTTGCATTTACTGCAGTATTTGCAGTTCCTCTAGCTGAAGGAATGAATGGTAGTTGAGGATTGTTGAGTGCACTATTGAGTATTAGTATTCGTGAATAATAATTTGTACTTTCAGGATCAAATTTAGAAACAATATTTGAAACACCTGCAAAAAATCCAAAATATCCAGAATCGGTAAGATATTCGCCTCTTCCTCTTACAGATATAGACTCGCCCTTATCGAAAATATAATCCACCTTGCGATTGTTTAGTGCATCAAATAACTGAGGGAAAGTTGTTAACAAAGTTATATCACTGTCTTCTAATCTTGTACTTAGAAGACTGTAAGGGATAACCAAGCTATCTCTTTTAAGATAAATTTCAGAGGAACCTATTCCATAAGCCAGGTGAAAATTCCATTTTGGTCCAACAAAAGCAGAGGGTTCCGTTGGTTTCTCTAAGACTTGCTCTTCTGTTTTAGGTAACTCAAGAGGCTGGAGATTTTTAGGAGGAGTAGGAATTTGAACTAAAGGACTAGTCTTTGAAAAGCTGTTAGGTGATTTACCAAACACTCTCTCACGGATTAAGTGATGAGAAGATGCCTCTTGGCTCCCTAGTTCAGGTACTAGCACATCATAAAATTTTCGTTCCTCTAGGAGAAAGGGACCAGAGTATCCTTCTATTGGATGGTAAGGAAGCGGATGCCATGTTTTTAAAGCAGGATTGGTGTGACGAGACTCTTGTTTCAATTTTGCAGGTAGCTGTTGAGGTTTTGTTTGGTTCTCCGGAGTGATTTCAACCTCGTCTGAATTCTCAGTAGAACTAGGAGCAGGCTTGGTTTCTATCCCAAGCTGAATGTATCTATAGATTCTTTCTTTAAAGCGGTATTTGGATTTGTCTTGGGAATCAAGCGAAATGGGAACATCTGGTGGAAATAGATAAAAGATTTCCTTCAATAAGAAAACTTGCGGTAGTTTTTCAGAATCAGCTTCGGGAAGAGATTCAGTCTCCTGCCAACCTTTAGGGTATAAATTGAGTGGTTCTGCACTCTCTTGCTTCTGGTCTTGGATAGGAGAAGCTTGGGGCTCTCCAGAAGAATCAGTAGGAATGGGGGATTCTTGTTTGGGGGATATACTTTCTTGGGGTAGTAAATTACCAACGCTTCCCAGGCAGGCTATGATAAATAATATTCTGACTATTATATCCTTATTCATTTAACCAATAGAAATGGAAAAATAATAAGAGTCAAGCAGAATGATACTAAACTTATACGACAACTAACAGTGGATTTTTAGTTCTGTTCTACATAAAAAATCTACATTGTAGAACAGAACAATAAAATAAGAAAATCTAAAGTCTTATACTCTTTCTACAACCATAGATCCAGCAATACCACCATGCGCACAAGCTGTAACTAGAACTTTCTTAGCAGAAGGATCTTCTTCAAAATCCATAATCGCATTGTGAAGTAATCTCACACCAGTAGCACCAAATGGGTGACCAATTGCAATAGAACCACCGTTAGGATTGATGTGTTTCTCATCAAATTTCTTTTCCCAATCTAGTCCTGTTCTAATTTTGATTTCTTCCAAAGCAGCAACTGCTGTAGCAGCAAATGCTTCGTGGATTTCTATAAAATCAATATTTTCGATTTTTTCACCTAGCTCTTCTAATAAACTAACAGTTGCTTCTGCTTGTCCAAGACCCATAAGGTTAGGATCAACACCTTTCATTTTAAATCCAGAAACAGATGCTAGTGCTTTTAAACCTAATTCTTTTGCCTTATCTTCAGCAGCAACAATTAGACCAGCAGCTCCATCCGACCTTGGGCTTGCATTGAATATAGAAAGTGTAGGGCCATGAGATTTCTTTAAGTATTTAGCATACTTTTCTTTGAACTGTTCGAATTTCATCTGTGGGTTTTCGAACATCAACATCGCTCTTCCCATACGAGTAGGATTTTTAACCAAACCTTCTCTTAGAAGAACCGCTTCATCAGCTTGCAGGGTAGAACCATCATCATCTTTGAATTCCATAATGTACGGTTTGTATTTACCTTGTTCAGTAGATTCAAATGCTCTTTTGAAAGATTCGAATGCAACCTTATCTTGGATTTCACGAGATAGACCATAATTTTGAGCAAGAATTTCTGCTGTTACTTGCATACCAAAAGAAGTCTCTCCATCACCAAGACCATCTTCTAAGGTGTCTCTCAACTCAACGCCTTCTGGAAGATTATCAGGTAATACTTTTTTAAGAGAATCAAGGGAGTTCGTTTTTTTATTAAGCCTAGCATTCTTAACAACAAAAGGCATAGAAGTCTGAGATTCTTCACCAATCACTAAAAATACTTTACCTTCGCCAAGCATGATTCTTCTAGTAGCTTCAGCAACTGCTTCAAGCCCAGATACACAGTTGTTAGCAACTGTTAAACAAGGGATATCCATAGGAAGACCTAAAAGGTTTGCAATCACACGTGCGGAATTAGGAGCATTGGAAAATCCTTCTCCAACAATAACGCCATCGATATCCGCAGGCTTTAATCCGCTTCTCTTCATAACTTCTTCACCGACCAATTTTCCTAAATGATGGCCTGGGTATTTAGCAAGTGCCTTTCCAATTTGTGCGAAAGGTGTTCTTGCAGGCGCTGCTAAGATAATTTTCTGATTGATTTTCATAATACAACACTCCTATGGCTTCGATTGAGCCAAATTTATTTTATAGCGATAAGATAGGCTATAAATTTCAGACTTATTTCTGCACCTCTTTCGTCAAGGAATTGAAATAATTGCCAAGATTAAAAAGAGAACAAATATCAGATTGCATCAACTATTGCTACTTTAGATCTAGATTTTTAGGATGAAATTTTTCATCATCTCTGAGAAAAAGCATTGTTACATCATCTTGGAACCCAGTATCTGCAACAAAATCGAATAAGTATGTATAAACATCGTTGAGCTTATCTTGCAGATCACCTTCTGTTTGCTTTTCTAAAATATCCCGGAAACGTTCTTCTCCAAAAACTTCTTTCTCATTGTTGAAAGATTCAAAAATTCCATCCGTAAAGAGATAGAGCGAATATGGCTTTGTTATGCTAATCTCTTGCGAAAATAATTCAGTATCATCATGAATTCCTAAAATTCTAGATTGAGGCACTAAGACAATAGTCTCTTCTTTAGTTATCAAGTATTGGTCTGGATGGCCGGCCGAAGCGTAACGGAGTTTCTGGTTTTTTCGGTCAATTTCTACAAAAATTGCAGAGGCATAGAGAGGAGAATCTGAAAAGGATGCGATTATCGTTCGATTTATCTGTCTTAAAATTTTTTCAATAGGCATATCTCTTTTCTTAATTCGATCTAGTTCCGCGCGAATAGACATAGTTACTAAGGCAGCCTGAATTCCATGTCCAGTTACATCACAAACGAATGCTCTAATCCTTCCATCATCCATTATAGATAAATCATATAAATCACCACCCACTCGATCACGTGGGAGGAAGGAACCTGCTATTTGAAAATTAGGAATAACGAAACTCTCCAAATTAGGTAAGGTGGCAAGTTGTATGGAACGCGCAAGTTCAAGATCATTAGAAAGATTTTGTAAATTGAGTGATAGTTCAGAAGTCTTTTCTTTAACTTTTCTTTCTAGGTTTCTATTGTATTGTTTCTGCTTGCGAAGTAAACGAAGGACAAAATGGTCTCTTTCCGATTTATAATTATAAACTTTTCGACCCATTCCCGCAGTAACGATAATTAGGATAAAGGATGAACTAAAAAGAAAAGAGTAGTAAGAAAAATCATCTCCTACATCAAATCCTGCTAAAGATAAAATGATAGGAAGAAATCCTATAAATAAAATTGATAAAGCAATAAAATAATATTTAATTATATTATCTTTTTTAAGAGTAAAAAAACTAAATCCAGTAAGTGATAAAATTGAAATCAAATTAAATGTGTGAGCAAGATTATAAATTATATATTGAGGCTGATAAATATGTAAAGCCAGCAGAATCAGTAAGGAAAACTTTAAACTAATTAAAAACATTTTTATCTTAGGTGAATTTTCATTTAGAGCTAAGATTCTCGAAAAAAGATAAATCATAGAAATATTCGTAACTATATTAAAAGAGAGATAAGCGCGTGATTGAATGATCGGATAATCTGCATACAAATACATATATCCAAACCCATAACCCACAAATACAGATAAGAAATATAATAGTAAAGTTAACCCTGAGAGTAAAAAACTAAACTCACTAGTAAAAGCTAGAATAATAACATTATAAATTAAAATTGCTATAGAAAATCCGAAAAATAAACCAAAGAATAAATTATCTCGAGAAGTATATTCCGTAAAATGATTCTTATCTAGCAATAATATCTTAGAGTTCAAGGATGCGGAAGATTGAATTCTTAGGTATATAGTATTTTCTGAATTCCTTTCTAGAGAAATTGGAAAAGAAAAATATCTTGTTTTAATTAATCTATCATTATATGGAAAAGTATCTCCTTGCTTTAAGGAATTTTTTAAAATTCCATTTTCATAATGGAATTGTTCTATAGAATCTAAACTTGATAGATCAAGTAAATTTACTGCTTCTACTAAGTCATTACTAGGATTATCAATAATTATTTTCATCCAAATTACATCATTTGAATATCCATATGGTAGTTTAGATGTCGTTAATTCTGTCCAATTAGAATTTTCTAAAACCCTAATTTGCTCTAAAGAGCTTACTGGATCAGAGAGGTGAAATATCATTGGCTTATCTATTGCCTCTAGATGAGATTTATTCAAACCGCTTTGATTTGAATTAATTATTAATGCAAAGATAAAAATTAATATTAAAATTGAAAAGATTGATATAATGAAAATAGAGAATGAATTCAAATGAATCGATTTTTTCAAAATTATCTTCTTATTTCATCCAGATAAGCTAAGAAAAATAAATATATATAAAATTTGAATAAATTCCTAACTTTCGTGATTTTAATTCCAAATCCAGGCGGCTTATCAAATAATCCTTTTGGATTACTCCAAACAACTTCTCCACCGCATGAAACTCCGCCAAGCATAGTATGAAATTCGATTGTGACTTCCTCTTTCGCGGCTAGCATTTCATTTGAAATTAGATACATTCCAGTTCTAGATAAATTGAACATTTTAGTTGATTTAAATATCTTGTTATATTCTAAGTTAGCATTTAAATCAGTTAAGTAGCGAGCTGAATATTTTTCATTTAGAAAATTCAAAACCCATTTTTCGTCTGTTTTTCCTTGTACATATTCAAAAAGTATTCCCGCTTTTACAAGTGATTCCTCAACTTTATCTCGTGAAATTGTCTCTTCAATTCTCAATACAGTTCCAATAACAGGAATAACCTTTACAATATTTTCATCAACGAAATAGAGTTTCATCTCTATCTTTGCATCAGGAAGAAACACCATGACCATGGATTCTGAGAGAGGCAATAAGCATCCTTTAGAAGAAATATTTTCAGTTAAGCCATAACCAGCTAACCCAAGCTCATAGCTCCATTCAATCTTAATAGGCAAGGACTCACGTCTGGAGAGTCTCCAGCCTCTACCCAAAATTGAAAGGTAGGGCATTGCCAATTCTTTCCTTATGATATAAGCAAGAGAAGCAATTAGAATTGATATTAAGAATAAAAGAATTGTATAATCAGAGATATGGAAGTTATAAGAAAGAAAACCAAACCAAGAAAAGAATATAAGAAAAATCGAATAGAATAGGAAACAAACTCCTAAAATAATAAAACTAACAAAAGACCATTTTTGGATTTTAAGCATTCCGATTGCAACTGCAAATAAGAACACATTGAACAAGATCTGAAATATATTATAATGGTGGAGAATTCTTGAAAAATCATAAAATGGAATCGTTTTTGAAAGGGCGACGAGAGCATAGCCCAATATTGGAATAGATCCAATTAATATAGATGAGATAATTATAATATTAGGAATTCTTCTCATTGATTTGTATTAAATCTCCATTGAAATTCTATTCCTGTTATATGGTCAAATCCCATGTTAGCTTGTTCTCGATTAGACGAAGAAAAGCTTTTAATTATACCTTCCCCATTGAAAAAGTATAAATCAGCCCAGTGAATAGCATAGAATAAGAACAATCCTGCGCCTATATATTTTTGGTTAATCTGTGCTGTATCGTATTTAAGTTTCTCTGTCTCTCGCCTATCTCTAAAATAGAATACTTCTAATGGGGAACGATTCTGAAGAATGAAATACAAATTAACTGGATCATTCCATACATCACTTGCAATTCTATCGCCCCGGAGTTTTTCCGAATAACCAATATAAGCTAAACTTGGCATGGCTATCCAATAGAGACTTGCATCCATCCAGTTCTCTTTCTTATATTGAATATAACCTGGAATCCAAGATTGGTAATTTGAGAATCCTACCATGGTTTCTGGAGAAATTTGTTCTATTGATTTATCCTGAGCCAGATCGATTTCTTTATTAGAATCTTTGTGAATCATAATTTCTTTTGCTTCTGAAAATTTTCCAGGCTTCCCAAATCGGTTCTTGGCTGCAACTTGGATAAAATATTTACCTGGTTTCAATGAAAGATTTGCAGAATTTGTTTCGGTCGGCAAATCTTTTTGGAAATTGTCGCTTTTAATTTTTACAACATAACCTTTGTTTCCTGATACTTCTTTCCACCTAATAACGAAGTCCTTTTCTTGGGCTATGAGTTCGAATTGAACTATAAACAAAGAAAATAGAATTAAAAGTTTTAGTATCTTCATTTATTCGATCACCGGTGCTTCTAATTCACTAGAAAGTATGATTCGAAATTGTATATTTCCTGAACTAAGTGATTCTTGGTCACTTGCTACAGCCCTAACTTCCCATGAAAAATTTCCTATGTCAAGAAGAGTAAGATCATTGAGGATAAATTGGTTAGTATTGAGGAATTTTCGAATTAATTCCTTTCCTTCCGAATTCCCTTCTCTTAATATAAACTCATATTTCTGTGCTGAGGAAACTTTGTTCCATCGGAACACCAAACGATCTTTATTCGCCATATCCACAACAGAGAGAGGATAAATTGGTTTTGGTTTGCTTAGTTCCTCTTGAGATTTAGGGGATTGAACAATTTTCACATTTTCTTTGACTTCAGATGTTTGAATTTCTACAACTTTCTCTTGCTCAGGCTCCAAAATCACAACTTTAAACCTTTTCCATTCAGAGCTTGTACTGGATCCAGGAAGGGAACCATTCCCTATAACTTTCCAAGAATAATCTCCACTTGGTAGGGAGAGTGATAAAGAGTTGCGAAGTGAAGTTTTTTCCAAAAAGGTTTCCTTATTCTGTGGATCTTTGGAAATAATTAATTTATAATCACTAGCAAGTTCTGATTCATTCCAAGAGAAAGGAACAAACTCTGAACTATCTAAGCTTATTTCCTCATTTTCTAATGGACTAATACTTTTAATTTCTTCAAGAGATTTTATCTTAAATCGCTTTGTCAATGAAGCGGTATTACTAGCCTTAACTTTCCAGTAATAATTTCCGTCGGAGAGTAATAACTTAAGAAAAGGTTTATTCGTTGTTTGTTTAAATAATATTTCTCGGAAGAAAGGATCAGAGGAAAGTATAAATTCTTGGTTCTCAGATTCTTCATTTTTCCAGAGAAATTGTATATTGAGAGATTCCTTTGATCCAACAAAATATCTAGAATTATCTGTAGGTGATATAGTCTCAAGAGTTTCGCCTAAGTCTTGAATTTCTGCTTTATCTAATTCAATCAAATGTCTTTCCGAATAAAGATTTTTTTCTTTTAAAGTTTGGATTTCAATTTTTCCATTTGAGAATATTTGAATCAAATCAGATTCATTTCCAAAGATACGAATGAGTTGCTTAAAATATATAGAAGTTTCTTCCCCCTTCCGAATTTTAATATTATCTTTATTGTTTGGATCAACGACTAAGGAACCACGAAGCAGTTGAATTTCTACTTCATCATTGATTATATTCAATACGATCATACTAAAAGGATCTAATTCGATTCTTGTTCCAGAATTCAAATTAATAATTGCTTCAGCTAATTCATCAGTACGGATGGAATCAAAATTTCTCACTTGCTCTTTCTGAACAACATCCGACCAGATAGATGAGGAAGAGTTTCTTCTTTGAGCTACACGATTTCTATAGACTACAGTTCCAACTATTTCTCTATTGGAATCATTGTTTTGTAAATCTATAAATACGAATAAGACTAAGCTAACAGTAAAAATACTCAAAGATAGTAAAATTACTATCCAATCCCTTAAATTGAGCTCTAAGTTTGAAAATATGGAAATTTTTAATTTACTCATAATTCTCTTCATTCTGTATATTTGGAATGCCTACTAAAATTCTTAGGCTCGCTAGATCTTTAGGTCGACTGCTATCAGATACTTTCCCGAGAACTGCATAAGTTTGTTGAGGCTTCTCCTTTCCTCTTACCATGATTTCTTTCATGGGCAGACAATCATATTCACCATCTAATTGCAAATAGGTGCTTTCTGAGATAAGAATATCAGTACCGAAATCTTTATTTAAATATTCCACACGTGAAGCGAGATTCACTGCATCACCAATTACTGTAAATTCTAAGCGCTTTTGTGATCCTATTTGACCTGCAATCACTGGTCCCGAATTGATTCCACATCCTATTCGAATGGGATTATTTCCTTCTCTTACTAACTTTTCATTTAAGGAAATTAATGCCTTCCTCATCAGAAGAGCTGAGTCCACAGCATTCTTGGGATCAGATTGATTCGAAACTACCGCTCCCCAATGAGCCATTACAGCATCACCTATAAACTTATCCACTATGCCACCTGTTAGATGAACGCAATCTACCATCTGAGTAAAATATTCATTTAGGATTTCTACGACTTCTTCAGGTTCTTTGGACTCACTCATAGCGGTGAAGCTTCGTATATCTGAAAAAAATACAGTGCAATTCTTCTTCTCGCCACCTAACATTATTTCTCCCTTAAGCGCCCTTTCCGCAATCTCAGGATTTACAAACTTTCCAAACTCCTCTTTAATTCTCTGTCTCTCTAAGAGTCCACTCGCCATATGTTTGAAGGAAGAAGTAAGCATGCCAATTTCATCATTTGTTGTCGGTTCAATATCCAGTTCAAAGATACCTTTCTCTATTTTTTCTGTAGCAGAGACTAGGCGAATAATAGGAATTGAAAGGGTTTTGGCAAAGAGGTAAACTAAAAGAAATGCAAGAGATAAAGTCATGATCAATAGAAGTAAATTTTGATTTTGGATTCTGTAGACTGCTTCAAAGGCTTTTTCTTCAGGAACAGAAGATATTATTCCTAAACCGTAAGTATCTATAATTCTAAATGATCCAAGGTAAGAGATAGATTTATGTTCAAACTTTTGTGAACCATTGTCTATTCCAGATGATAGCATTTTTTCTATAATAGGAAAATTACTTAGATCTAATGCATCTTGAGTTGAAAATATTTTATTTCCTTGGGAATCGACAATATGCAACTCAAAAAAATCACTCTGCTGAGAAGATCGAATGGAATCTAAAAAGTAACTTGGTGTTACAAATTGAACGGTAGTTGTATCATCTAACTCTGGCTTAGGAGAGACTAAAGCAAGCATAGGATAATCTATGTATTTAGTTATATTTAAAATATAAGCGGAACCTAGTTTAGAACGATTCAGCAATTCCTTTCTTTCTTCTAATAATGAAATGAACTTATCTTCAGAAAATGGATAATCTTTTAAATAACTTGAATTGAAAAAAGAAAAATTCTTTAGAACTGTGTCCTTTTTTAAAATCTGAATCGAGACTACAGATGGATTATTTAAAAAATATTTCTCTTCAAGTGATTTAGTATTGCCCGAAGCGCTGTTCATCTTTGTATTTGTAAAAATATCAGCCCTGTAAATGAGATTTTCAATATCAGATTTGACAACATCACCTAGTAACCTAGCAAGACTTAAGTTATAATCTTGGATCATTACGGAAATTGTTTCTTTGAAAAAAATCGAAGCAAAATAAATCATAACCGAAATAGATAAAGTCAAGAGTATAGTAGTGATCCCTAGTAATTTGAATCGAATACTAAATTTTGTATGTACTTTTTGTACAGTAAGATTGCTGGTTGATTCGATTTTTTTAAATAAGATAGGAATGTGATAGTTTGGATTTAAATAATTCAAATACTCACAGACTATTCGATCTGATTCTAAAATATCTTTTCTGCTGAATAATTGAAGAAGAACAAGCTCAGGGGAAGCATGCAAAGGTCTTAGAAATAAGATTGGCAGTAAGGTTTCTAATTCCGTCTTGAGAGACTCAGGAACAATTAATAGAATGTCCCCTTTTTCAGATTTTTGCCGCATAAAATAAGCAAGCTTTTTGAAATATAAAAACTCTTTTTTAATAATTCTGCGATGGTCTATTGGAAAAATTGTAGTTTGATTCTTGTTAAAGGATTGAACTGCATTTAACAAATTGCTTCGTGTCGGTGAATCTTCTGGATAATAACAAAATACTTGGTTCTCTTTATTGGGAGAAAGAAACTTTTCGGAAATAGTTGGTATCTCATGGAAATTATCAACTGATAATATTTTAATCTTAAGGGAAGCCCCTGAAGGAAAATTGATACCTAAAGATTCCATTGCTCCATTAGATTTAAAATCCATTCAGATTCCACGAATTTTTTGGAAAAAATTTATTATTCTAGGCCTTTTGGCTTATTGCCGTTTGGCATTTTTTATAGCATTATAATTACGAGGTACTAAGATGAATTATATAAATAAATTTAAGTCTCTTGGATTGTTGCTTGTTGGATTCAGCTTAGCCTTCTCTTGTGCTTCGAAAGAAGATCCTAATTATTTATGGCTAATGGCTATCTTGCAACCCGTTGCTCCTGTTGACGGTTCTTCTCAGAGTTTACCTGGGACAGATAGTACAGATGAAACTACCTTCTCTATGACAATAGAAGATATCAATGGTGGTTCCGATTTTCTCTTTGAAAATACTACAACCTACCCACTTCGGATCAAAGTTCGGGATCTCATCAATCCTATTTCAGGAACACTTGTACAGATTATTGAATTGGATCATCAAGATGTCGCAGGTAACGCAGTGTTCAAAGCGATAACAGATGAATCAGGGAATGTGACTGGTTCTTTTACCATCAACAATCGAGAAGAGCCAAAAGTTCAATTGCAAGTTACCTATCTTGCTAAAGACTACTTCTTCGAAGTAAACCTTCTCAATGTTGTTGAATTAAGCCGCGATATATATCTTTTTACCTCCCCGCTTACTCAGGTAGCACCACCCATTCAAGATGCAGATGGTGATGGTATCCAAGATTCAGATGATGAATATCCTAATGATGCAACTAGATCA
Organism: Leptospira sp.; assembly: GCA_009991425.1. Taxonomy (GTDB): domain Bacteria; phylum Spirochaetota; class Leptospiria; order Leptospirales; family Leptospiraceae. Next base: position 79,942 of record JAACWH010000034.1, on the reverse strand, counting down.
ACAAAACTTAGAATCCCAAGTGAATCGTTTTATACAGTTTGTTATGAAGATTTATTTCCTAAGATGGGTGATGCAGATTTCAATGATTACATAGTTCGTGTCTTCAATGAAGAAGATTTAGACTCTCAAGGACGCATAACACGTATTCGTGGGTATTATACTCATGTAGCGAAAGGTGCAGGATACAACCATACTCTACATATAAAATTTCCCAAATCGGTATCTGGTAACCTTACCTTAAAGAGAACTAAACCTAATGGTAGCGAATACTATTCCAATTCATCTTATTTGCAAAAAGATGAAAGTCTCATGATCCTTCCTGAAAGCAATACAACCATTTCTCAATCTAATACAAACCAAGGACAGAGTTTTACTCTCGGCGATAAGGCTGAGTGGGAATTGGTCTTAGACAACCCTGTTCCTAAATTAGAAATGGGAAATGCTCCCTATGATCTATTCATCCATGTAAAAAACACCAATTTGGACATCCATAGGCTTGGTTTTTATAAGAATGCGGATGGCAGTGACAAATATTTAGATCCAGCTGGTTTTCCATGGGCATTCTTGATTCCTGGTGAATTTTCTTGGCCTCTGGAAAAGAAAAATATCAACAATGCTTACTCTTTCTTTGATGATTGGTATATCTCCTCTGGAGTGAATTATAAGGAATGGTATTTAACTAAAGATACTTCTCAAGTATTTTCATTCTAAGTATTTTCTTCTTGTCAACGGACTCTAATCCAATTAGAGTCTTGTTGAATGCAGACAGTTCAAACAAGGGAATATTTTATTGACCTAATTGATAGCCTGTCTCCCTTATTAAGTATAGATAAACAGGGAAAGGTTTCATTTTGTAACCTATCATTTAGGCAAGAATTTCCCAGATTACAAGATCCCATAGGCAAAGACTTTCTAGATCTCTTCAATCTAAACCAAGATGACTGGCAGATTTTACACAAGAGCTTGCTTCATGCAAGAAAGCGTTCTATCCTAAATAAAGAATTTCATTACGATAATAAAACCTACGGCTATAGTCTTAAGCCTTCTAAAAATGAAATTTTATTCTTACTTAGAGATATTACTGACAATAAAAAATTAGAAAAAAAAATTAAAAATCTTTATAACCAACTACTCAATCTACAAGAAAACGAAAGACAAAAAATTGGACAAGACCTACACGACAGTGTTGGACAAACCATACTCGCTGCTAAATTACACTTCCAAGCAGGGCAAATGGAAGATGGACTTGCTATCATTGATCGAGCAAGCCAAGAGCTAAGAGAAGTCTATACTAGCCTTTTCTCTTCCCACCTCAAAGAACTCGGTCTCATACCTGCCGTTAGAGAATTACTACGAACTCTCTTTTCAGATGGTAAAGCTCACTTTATTAATAAAATTACTTCAGATATTCCACAAGAAATTGCACTACAGATCTATAGAATCATCCAAGAATCCTGTTCCAATATAATAAAACATTCTGAGGCATCTGAAGTACATATTGAACTCATCACTAAGGATAATTCTATTGTACTAAGTGTCCAAGATAATGGAGTTGGCTTTCAAACTGAATTAGTTCAGATTCACTCCAAAGGTTTTGGTTTAGAAAATATAAGGCGTAGAGTAGAGAACATTGATGGTTCCATTCAAATTCATTCTCATCCCGGAAAGGGAACTGAAATATTCATTCAGATTCCTTTTCATCATTCAGGTAAGTTAAACGATGAATAAAATACCATTCACTGTTTATTTTGTGGATGATCATACGATTCTAAGAGAAGGTCTGGTTCTTATTTTTCAATCCAATCCAGATTTTCAAATACTAGGACAGGCTGGAACAGCAGAGAATGCCTTCCCTGAAATACTAAAATTAAAACCCAATCTACTAGTATTGGATATATCTTTGCCAGGTAAATCAGGGCTAGAGCTTGCTTCTGAGATAAGAAGCAGTCTTCCGCTAACAAAGATTATTTTACTATCTCGTCATGACCAATTTGAATACATACAGAAGGCAAAAAAAATTGGAGTCCATGCCTATGTTCTCAAGGATGAAGCGGGCAGAGATTTAGTAGAAGCAGCAAAATCAGTCATGCAGGGACAGTATTACTTGAGTCCGAGACTCATGGCAAAAGGCAATTTGCAATCGAATGAGCATGATTTAGAAAGCAATGATTCTGAAAAAATCAAACTTCTGACTAAACGAGAATTAGAAATTCTAAGGTTAATCGCTGAGGGAAAAAATGATACAGATGTAGCTCTCGCCTTGGACATCAAACCCAAAACAGCTAAAATCCATAGACAAAATATTATGGATAAATTGGAAATTCATAAGGCTACAGAACTTGTCTTATTTGCAAATAAGAATCTTTAGTTCCGAACACAAAGTAACTTTTTCGAATTGCTACAAGCTGTGGATGCAAAATCTGAAATTGCTGAGTCATTGGTATTTGCACCCAAACCAAAAAGTGCAAACACTCCGCCTGCGTTGCTTACCCAATTGGAACAATCATCGCCACTTGTTGTCCAATTTGTATCTAAACCCGTCCACCATTGGTCAGTTCCTACCGTACTAAACGCATTTGTAAGTGTTCCAAAAACAAAAATCCCAGCACCATTGGTCTCAAATACCAACTGCTCATCGGGACGATAGTATTTACTGTTAGGCTGCAATACCCAATTGGTATTATTTCCAATAGTGCTTGTACAATTTGCAGTAAGGCATGCAACACGAGCGACACCATCAACTAACAGAGACTTATATTCAGATTTTGCTCCAGCCAAAGAAGAGAAATTATTCTCCTTTTCATTTTGGCAAATTGTATCAGCCCCACTCACTCCTCCCAGATTTCCTTGAAAGGTCGCCTGAGTAACAAAAATATACTTCGTTGTATTCGTAATTGTCGTAGTAGAATTCGCATTCAATTGGTTTTGGATGGATTGCAAGAGCACAAGATCAAGCAAGGGTGATTCTGGAAAAGGTTTCGAACAAGAAATAAAGAAGCAAAAGCTTGCAATCAAAAATCTACTGCATGGACGTATTCCATCTGAAATAAAATATTTCATAGTAGCTTTCATAATATAATCATAAGCTAAAAGAAAGATAATATCAATCTAAAATTAATGTTGGTAGAATTCTTTTTGCCGTGGGATTGAATCCCACAGTTCTTAGATAAACTTTCACTCTAAGAAAAAATAAAAAATCGATCGAAAATTCAGTCAATTTTTATGTAATTAGGCAAATGCTACTAAAATAAGGATCACTATTTTCTAATTAAATGATTTTTAAAATCTTAAACTTTTATTAAACTTACCATTTCAGACTACATCAGATGGATCCCAACAAGTACGGTAATTTTCATCTAAGGAATTTAAGAACTCCATATCAAAATCACTAATGGAAAAATCAAATACAGATCCATTCTCATCTATCCTTGCCTTTTTCACAGATTTAGGTAGAACAATCATATTTGATTGAATCGACCAACGGATTAAAATTTGTGCATTGGTTTTCTTGTATTTTTCTGCGATTTTTGATATGCTTGGATCTTCAATTCTTTTGCCGTGAGCTAGTGGACTATAAGCTTCTACCAAAATATTTTGAGAATCACAATAAGCTCTCAATTCCTTTTGATTCAAGAAAGGATGAACTTCCACTTGGTTGATAGCTGGAACCAAGCCTGTTTCCTGGATCAATTCTTGTAGATGGGGAATCATAAAATTACTTACGCCAATTGATTTTGCTCGTCCAGATTTATAAATTCTCTCCAAGACTTTCCAACTTTCATTTCGCTTTTCACTCACTGGAAAATGAAGAAGATATAAATCCACATAATCTATGTTTAATTTACTTAAGCTTTTCTCGAAGGCCACTTCTGCTTTTTCTTTGCCTTGGTCAGCATTCCAAAGTTTGGTGGTGATGAAAAGTTCGCTACGATCGATCTTGGAATCAGCGACTGCTTTTCCTACCGATTCTTCATTCCCATAGATAGCTGCTGTATCTATATGTCTATAGCCTAATGCAAGAGCATCTGTAACAGCTTGGTAGCATTCAGGCGGCGATGATTTCCAAACACCCAAACCTAAAACTGGAATAGAATTTCCTTGGTTTGTCTTTAGAGATTGTTTCTTTGCTTGCGAGGGATCTATTGAATTTGAGCTCATATTGCTTCCTTAAATAATTCTTCTTCTTGTAATTTTATAAATGTGCTGAACTCAGCGCATCCATAACTTCTGTAAGTGGGATTTCCTTTCCACGGAAATTTACTATGTGTTTAGATGGTTTTTTCGCTTCGTGGATCGTTTTGCCTTTTAGACAGGTATCTAAGCAGCTTTTTAAATCATTTTTGAAATCTTCCACTGAATTGATCCCTAGGTTTTTTAGACTTTCTTCAAGAGATCTAAATATTGATTTTTCGAAAAAATCCCAAGCACGGGGCACTTCGAAAAAACCATCCCAATCCATTCCCCAAAACCCGCATAAATATTCATAGGAGGTTACTACATTCAATCGGTTGGCTTCTGTCTTAGCCATTTTCCAAGCAGAAATAGGAGTAACTAACTCTAATAATATGGATTGAATAAAAACAGTATCCCAAAGATTGGAAAATCGAGAATTTTCTGCTTCTCGTATTGCTAAGATCTCCATTTCGAGTAAGGTCTTTGCGGAACTCATCGCCTCTTCCATAGTATCAAAATACTTTTCCAGCTGGGGATTGGAAATTACTCCTAGTCCACTGCTTGTCCATTCGGATCCTGCTTCCAACATATCCTTAAGTCCCTTTCGCATAGTGGATGCTAGATGAACTCTAGACATTTGCAAGAAAAGATCTTCTTCTTCCATGTGCATCAAGAATTCAGGGCCTGATTGGGAATTTTTCTCCCAATGAAATACAGTTTCATAAACTTGTTTTACTTCTGGAGTTCGATGATCTTCTGAAATAGCATCATAGGCTAAGTGGTATGCCTTTGCTATTTCAAGAGCTGTAGGAATTTTTTTATTCTTTAAGTCCTTGGTCATTACCTTGGATGATTCTGCTGCAAGCGTTGACTGTAAGGCTATAATTTTGTTAAAAAGATCTTGTTCCTGTGCAACCTGCATGAATCCCATATAATCTTTGCTAGATTCAGCTAGGGATTCCATATTAGAGATCAATTGATTTGCTTCTTGCTTAACTGTATGATCTTCGGGGAGATTTGGTAAGTACATTTTGAAACCTGAGATGTAAGAGTCTAATAATTCTCTTAGGGATGCATCCATTATTGATTCTCCTGGAAAATTCTTTCCAAATTAGATAATTTTTCCTTATCAAAGGGATTGATATAGGAATAAGGTTTATTTAAAAGTGAGGCAAAACTAAAATCAGGATCGCTGCTACGAATCTTTTGCCATTCTGATTGAATCGTCTTCATTAGGTAGACTTTTTCCTTTGGATCACCTAAGCAGGAATAGTGCACGAGATAAGTTAAAAAGCTAGAGACAGCATTCAATCTTTCATGGCATGCTTTTTCCAATTGAAATCCAGATCCATGTCCTTGTGGCAATCGTAGGGCAAGGTCAGAATAATTTCTACAATCCTCAGCGATTCTCTTTTTGTTTGCTGCCGATTCGATGTGTTCTTTCAGTTCAATAGTACTATAGAATTTTTCTAAACTTGCAAATCGATCCACTTGCTCCGATTTCGCCAAAGGGAAAAAATCAAAATCCTCCCCTAGTTTTTCTATATAATCCTCATAGCTCTGGGCTTGCTTTGCAATCTCCAAAATCCCTATTAGAACTGGAATTTGGTTCTGATTGATTTCTGGATTCGTACTTAGCTTCTTAATCCTTGCATTTAAATAACGGATATGGTATTCATGATCATTTGAAAGATACTCAGTAGACATAGCAGTCAATGTAATCCTAGGGTAAAAAATTTTTCACTCTAAATACCTTTTATGAAAGGAAATCTTCAGTCTTTTTTTGCTTGTTTTTGGCGGTTTTCCCAGTATCTTGGAAATCTAGATTCAACTAAGTAGGAATTCCATGTTTAGATCCAATTTGTTCATTGTAATACTTTTTATATTAGCCGCTTCAGCGACTCGACTTTTGCCTCATCCACCTAATTTTTCACCTATCTTAGCGATTTCACTATTTGGTGGGGCTTATTTGACGCATCGTTGGATGGCCGCTCTAATTCCCGTTGCGGCTATGTTTATTTCTGATTATTTTCTAGGCTTTCATGATTTGATGCTTCCCATTTATGCTCTTATGGTAGCATTCAGTTTTGTAGGTAGAAGTTTATCAGATAATTCTGGAGCTTTGAAAATTGGCGCAACAACCATTTCTAGTTCTCTTGCATTCTTTGCAGTTACTAACTTTCTTGTTTGGCTGACTTCAGGAATGTATACCTTAGATTTTAGTGGATTGGTTGCTTGTTTCGTGATGGCAGTTCCTTTCTTACAGAACCAAATCTTAGGAGATTTATTCTTCTCAGGAATTTTATTTGGTGGGATGTATTATTTAGTAAGAAATCGTTTAGTAGCTGTTACAGTAAAATAAACAACAAGTTTTTATTTCCCAAAAAAAGTAAAACGGAACTAACCTTTTCAAATAAAAGTTGTTAGTTCCTTTTTATTTATTAGCCATCCATCATATCAGAGTATTCTTCACTGAACCAATGGTAAATTGCCACACCCAGTATCATGGATAGAACAAAATAGATTGCTTCCAAATTACTAGAAGCTAGGGCAACAAGACCTGGCCCTGGGCAAAATCCGGAAAGACCCCAACCAATTCCAAAAATGACAGAACCTAAGATTAATTTCTTATCAATATGAATTAAGTTAGGTAGATGAAATCGAAAATCTAATAGCGGTTTCGTGAGTTTAGGGAAAATAAATTTATATCCGATTAAATATACAGTCATAGCACCTGCCATTACAAAAGCAAGAGATGGATCCCAATTCCCGGTTACATCTAGAAAACCAATTACCTTACTTGGATTCGTCATCTGAGAGATTCCCAATCCGAGTGCAAAAAGTACGCCGAGTAATACGATAATAAGATTCTTGATCATGGAAAGAAACTCCTTACTACCCAAACTGTTAAACCAGCTGAGCTCATAAATACGAGAACTGATACCAAGGAACGGGAAGAAAGTCTACCCAATCCACAGACACCATGTCCACTAGTGCATCCTGAACCCAACCTAGATCCAAATCCAACTAATAATCCACCTAAGACGACCATCCACATTTTATGCAAATGAGCTCCACCGAATGATTCTGGCATAAAAACTCGAAGCAATTCACCGCCCAAAAATAATCCTACAATAAACCAAAGTGACCAGATCCGATTTTGTACATCTTTCCAAGCAAACAGTCCGTTTTCTAGAATGCTCGAAATTCCAGCGATTCTTCCACTTAACAATAGCATTGCGATTGATGAGAATCCAATTAGTAAACCCCCTAAAACAGAGGAAATAGGCGTAAAATTTTCCATATTGAATCCAATATAGCGAACAAATATTTCACTATCAAGGATTTTTCATTTCGGATAACAAATTTTTGCGAAAATTCTCTGGAATTTCCTTCTTCTTTTGGATTTTGTAATCAAAATATACCTGGGTTGATTTGGCTTTTACATAAATAGCTTGGGTATCAGAATCAATAATTTCATAACCAAATTCCCAAGAAGTAGTACCAATGCGGGAAACATAGGTATGAACCTCTGCCCTATGCAAAGGAAGGAGAGATTTTATTATATCCATTTCAACTCTTACAAGTACGAAAGGAATATCAGAGAGTTCACGGATAGTCAAGTATTTATTGCAAAAGTCTAGCCTACCTAATTCCAAATAACTGGAATAAGTCGCATTATTCACTCTTTGCATGGGATCCATATCGTTAAATCGAATCTGTAGTTTGGTTATAATCATTTCTTAAAATCCACAACTATAGAAGTATAATCATCTTCGTAGTAATGATCTTGGATAAATGTATTGACTGATTTAAAAATTTCAACATTTAGATCTACTGCTGAAAGATTTTGATTATCAAGAATCACTTGTTTATACCTTTTTTCTCCAAATTCTTCATGATCCCCTCTACTCGCTTCTGTCAAGCCATCTGAATAAAGGAATAATTTAAATTGATCCTTTAGTGGTAGGCTCTTGCTTTTCATTACAATATCATTTCTAAATCCGACTAACGTAGACAGGCTTTTCAAATCAATAAATTCACCTTCTTGCAATAAATACTGACTGGGATGGCCTGCGGAAGAATAAACCAAATATCTTTGAGATATATCAATGTCGATCAAGCAACAACTGTACAAAACCGTTTCGTTTCCAAATGTATTAAAAACACTATTATTCAACATTCTTAATATCTGAGCAGGATCCGTGTATTGAGATTTTATTCGTTGGTATTCCGTCTGAATATTCATAGTTAAAAATCCAGCTTGGATTCCATGACCTGTTGCATCTGCTATAAAGAAGCGGTATCTATCTTCATCTATCTTAAAGTAATCATAAATATCACCACTTACTCGATCTTTCGGTAAATAAATAGTTGCTATATCTACTTTCTCTTCCTTCCATTGAGCGCTTTTAGGAAGTGTATTCAATTGAATCTGTCTAGCCATCTCAACATCAGATTCGATAGATTTTATTTGTTCATTCAATTCTAAAGTCTGTTCTAGTACTTGTTGTTTTAATTCTTTATTAGCTTTATCCTTGAGAAGAATATTTTCTTTAAAGATTTCATTGCTCTGTTTTCGAATCTCATAAGTCTTATGACCAATAGAAAGTGACAAGAGAAGCATTTGGATTACAGAACCAATTTGGATACCATAATATGTTAAGAAGTTAGTCGGAAGAATACCAATCAATCGAAAGATAGAAGCCGCATAGAATAATAGAAATATTCCCCAAGCTAAAACAAAATACAGAGCGAAAATACTTCTTCTGCACTCAAGGATTGCTAAAGTAAAAATAAAGAATATTGGAATTCCTGTTATATAGATAGTAAAGCTATAGAATTTTTGGCTATTTAAAATATTGAACAGAACGGCCCAAGAAATTGAAATTACAGCAAACGAATATAAAAACTTTGTAAGTCTAGGATAAGATCTTTTCAATTTAAGAAATTGAATGGAAAATACTATTGCCATTGCACTATTTATGGCAACAGCAGATATGAAAATTCTTTCTTCGATTAAAACAGATTCTGGATAAATAAATCGAAAACCGAAGCCGAATCCAGCAAATACCACAACAAAATAAGAAAATGCATAAAAAATATAAAGAGCATTTGAGATATCCTTGGTATAAAGATAAAATACAAAATTATATACTAGCATAGCAAGTATCAATCCAAAGTATAAACCAAACATCAAATATATGATTGTATCATTTTCATACAATGTCTTATAATCCATTAAGCTAAGTGGTATACTTAGAGAAGCAGTAGTACGTGCTCGAACTAGAAAAGTTTTTGTTTCATTAGCTGAAGGCGTAAAAGGAAAAAGAAATACATGACTAGGGATAGGTCGAGAATAGAAAGGTTGGCTATCTCCTGTTGAAATCTGCTTTGTTACTTGATTTGAATCATTGATCTCGTAAAATTCGATATCATCTATAGTCGGAAAATCAAATTTAATAAAATACGGAGGATTAATATTTTCAGGAAATCGTATTTGAATTTTCGTCCAAACAGTATGTCCTTTAGGCCCAAAATTCAAAACCTTTCCTGTATTTAAATTCCAGTTTAATTCAGTATCTGTTAATAAATTGTCTATCGTTAGACTATTGCCCTCATCAATCAAATAAATAGTGTTGGAAGTTAAAGGAATTTCTTCATGAATTGAATCTAGCAGAATAGGATCTGCCTTCAAATGACTTGTAAATAAATAAATGACAAAAATTACTATCGGAAGTAATCGATTGATATCAAAATTTCGATTGAAAGTAGAGTTAAAGCATTTATAGAAATTCAACATTTTCTAGTCAAATTCTCATATATTTGACACCAGTCAATTCAAATGGTTGGTTTTGATATTATATTACAGTCTTGTAGTTTTTCCAATATTCGAAACAATATTCAACTCGATCTAGATAGGAATCAATTTCGAGTTCATCCTTTTGCATGCTTGTCAAAATTTTTCCTAAACCAATTCGATTTGCTAACTGTATGGCTAGTCCTGGTCTTGCATTAAGTTCAAGTAAGATTGGCCCTCGATCTGGATCTAAGACTATATCAACACCTAGGTAACCCATCTTTACCATATCATAGGTTTTCGATGCTAATTGTAAAATTTCATTCCATCCGGGGATTTGAAAAGATTTGATATCCTTGGTGAACTCGGAATAATTTTGAACCATTTTGTTACGATGAACCAAGAAATTGGCTCGCCCTGTGAGCATATCCAATCCTACTCCCACAGCTCCCTGGTGGAGATTAGCTCTTCCTCCTGAATCCTTAGTTGGAAAGCGTAGCATTGATAATACGGGTATGCCTTTAAATAATATGATTCTTAAATCTGGGATTCCAGAGTCTACAAAACCATGGAAGATTGAATGTAAGTTTAATTTTTCTTGAAAAATCACTTTATCAGGATTCCCATTTAAGGAATACAGACCTGATAAAATACCCGAAATGTGATGGTGGAGTTCCTGAGTTCTTAGTTTAACATTATTACCACGCTTGTAGTAAACTTCACTTCCCATCTTGTAAGTATCATTTATAACAAGAATTCCATTCCCCATACCACCTCTTGATGGTTTAATTACAAAATTGGGAATATCTTTTAATTTCTTTTCTGTATCTTTTATTCCACCATATTCCTTAATTTCGAAATACGTCTTAGGCATAGGAATATTAAATTTCCTAGAAACCTCGTAAGTTAAGGACTTGTCATCAACTAAAGGATAAAGCTTTCTAGAATTCAAAGGTAAAATAAATTCACCAATCCTTTGGTTCATTCCTAAAATACCAGAGTCCTTAAGCTTTTGAAAAAACATTTTTCCTAGACCTTCACTAAGTCATTGAAACGAATTAGTTCAGATAATCGGTAGCCTTTGTAGTCACCCAAGATTAAAAGTAATCCTACAATGAGCAGCAATAATTCTGGATGTGTGAAAAATACTATCGAAAGATTCGGAATTAAAAATAAACCAAATGTAATTATTGAAACAAATAAAGTTCCCGAAACTGCAATAATCGTATTTAAGCTGCCCTCCTCGATTAGCATTACACTAAATCTTTCAATGAATACAGTTGTAATTACGATAGGAAATAAATTTACTCCTATTCCTGATAAAAGTTGGAAGTTGTTAGTAAATGTTGAAAAGAGAACTAGGGAAAGTATTGTGAGAGTTAAAATGATTGACATTCTAGGAACTGCTAGTAAATACAATTTATCTAAAATATATCTCTCAAAGAAACCAAAAGCAACTATTAGTGTAAAAAATATTAAACCAAAAATCAATCCTGACTCAAAGAAAAATAATGTTAAAAGGATTGGAGTAAAAATTCCAAACGTTGGAATACCAATTATATTTCTAAAAACAGAAAGCATCAAACCACCAAGCGGAAGAAGTAAAATCATGCGATACAAACTTTGTTGGTTGATTGGCAAACCATAGAGGGAAATTAAATTAATGAATGATCCTGATTCTTTTACTTCCTTAGCGTATTCTTTAAAGTTATAGCTGTTAGCTTGTACTTGTTTAGCATAGATTCTATAACTGAAATTAGCATTAACGTCTTCGAATGAAGATGAAATTCTATCTGCGTTCTTATATAAACTTATAAAATTAGAAGGTTTGGTTCCGAAATATTCAGTCGTACTTAGAACTGGAAACCATCGGTTATTTAAATAAACTTCATTCCAATACTGAATCTTAAATTTATCTTCAACATCCTCTGTTTGGTTTGGATCAAGATAAAGACCCATGATTGTCCTAGTCGGAACACCAGCAAGCCTGCTAAGTAAGGTATAAATTCGAGATTTGTTATAATTAGAGCCACGACTTAGCAACATTGATTCCTGAAGCGGAAGCGATTTTAAGGTATTTAAAATCTCTTCATTGATAAAATAGTAGATATCTTTTGATTTATCTGTTTTGTCTTTTTCATCAAAAGAAAGTGCCTTGATCAAGCGATTGGCTTCCAATAATTCTTCTTTAGTATATTGACTTAAACTAAGATACTTATTGATCTTCGCTGAATAATTCAAAGAATTATCTTTCTCTATCACTGGATATTCTATTTCAAGTAATTTAATTTTAGCATTATAAATGATAGGCTTTTGTTGTAGGACATCATAAGTCTCTCCCTCATCGTTTTCTGCTTCCCATTTAGCAAGATTTCCATAGCTCTTTCTCTCAAGATCTAAATTCATAGATCTATTATCAAAATTAGATTGGATGACTTCTAGATCTTCTGAGTTTTTTAAGATTGGAAAATTCAATTGTATGTATTTTGATTCTTGTTTAGGTGAAATTAAAATTTCAATATTCCAGATGTCGTCCAAGCTAACAGGAATAAAAGATAACCTAGCAAAATAGATTTTGTATAAAATAGAAAGAATTGGTAATACTATTAATATCAATGCAGGAATATAAATTACTTTTCTCATTAATCCCCCAAAATATGAGAAGAAGAAACATCGACAACAAAATTACCCATGAGTAAATTTCTTCCCACCAAGAAATTGTAAGTTAGATTTGTTCTATCATTTAAGTTAACATTCACTGTCTCAGATACTTTTCCAAGTTTCACTTTAGTACGAATTACATATCTAGATTCAGACTTACCATTAGTACTAGTGACTTTTGACTCATAGAGCACTTTTGATCTCAATCGCATAGATTTTCCATCATTGCCGACCGTATCGTAGCTAACAAAAATTGAATCCCCCTCTTTCTCTGGAACAATATTCGTTGCATGTAGCGAGCAAGATTTAGCTCCAGTATCAATACGAGAGCGAATACGAAGTTGAAACTCTGGCATATCTATCCATTCAACTCTCCCTACTAATGGCTTAGGATATTGGGTCTGAATAATCACAACTTTTTTTTCAACTGGAGGCGGTTCATCTTTTGTAAAATGAAGCAATGAACAATTTGTTAAAAAAAATAAATTGATGGGTATTAAAAATTTTTGGATTTTTTTCATATTTTTAAAACTTGTTAGAAACATTATCAGCTAATATTTGCTACTCCTTAATGCGAGAATGGTTTTTAATTTCTTCATGATACATACGAAATAAATCTATATATCTTAGATATCCAAGAACCGAATCATCAGAATCTAATACAGCAACCTTATCCACATCATAATCAACAATGTATTTTAATGCCTTGCCTAAAGATTCCTGAGGCCTTACAGTTGGTGTGAGTTCTGCAACATCATCAATTGTAATTAAATTATCAACTAAGTTCTCGTATTCATCTGTTAATCGGTTTTTCCTAAGAGAGATAGTTCCTTTGTATTTGTTTTCCTCATCTACAACAATGAAATCACTCGCTTGGATTTTACTCGAAAGACGATCTAAATTCTTAAGTAGGGTAGAACCTTTTACTATGGCTGATTTTCTAAATTCCTTGAACATGGAAGAGATTAACATTCTTTCCATTATATCCTGGTTCATATCCCAATGGTGTGATGGAGAATGAAAACGATTTACGACCTGGCCTTTGTATATAGAAAATCGATTCGAAAGAACTCCTGTGATTACTGAGACTATCATTAAAGGGGGAAGTAAAGCATATGATCCAATCATATCACAGACCATCACCATACCTGCCACAGGTGCCTTTGCTACTCCTGCAAAAAATGCACCCATACCAACCAAGACAAAAGATGGTATATTGAATTCTAAATCAGGTGAAATAATTCTTGCCACACAGCCGACGAAACCACCTAACATTCCTCCTATAAATAAGGATGGACCAAAGACTCCACCCGACCCACCAGAGCCAATAGTAAATGAAGTCGTAATAATCTTCAGGAAGGCTACAGTAAGAAAGAAGGATGCAAGATCAGCATTAGAAGTCCAATTGGGAATAGGTTTACCATCAATAATTTCTTGCAAAAGCCCAAAACCTGTCCCTGTAAGTTCAGGAATGAGATAGACAAATGGCCCAATAATCATTCCACCTATAGCAGGTTTTAGAATAGGATGGATTGTCCACTTCGTGAAATATCCTTCTATGAAATTGAAAAGTTTTACAAAAATGAATCCGACTCCGTAACATAGAATCCCCAAACAAAAATAATAAATTAATTCGTAATAGCTTTTGAGACCGACATTTCCGACATGGAATACTGAACCACTTCCAACAATACCAGTAAACACAAGATACGCGGATACTGAAGAAATGATACATGGAACGAGTGAATCACTTTCTATATCTTCCTTATATACGACTTCTACAGCCGTCAAAGCGCCACCGAAAGGCGCACGAAAAATTGCTCCCAATCCACCAGCAGTTCCAGCTAATAGAAGCGTACGTCTTGCACGAGCTCCCACTCCCAAAAACTTTCCTATGCTTGAGCCTATCCCTGCTCCAATTTGAGCAGTTGGACCTTCCTTACCGGCACTTCCTCCGGTTGTTAATGTTATAATTGTAGTTATAGCTTTATAAAATGGAACCTTGCCGCTGATTTTTCCTTCATTGTAATGAAAGGCATTGATCATAGCATCCGTTCCTGTGCCTTGGGCATCCTTACAAAGAAAAAATGTAATGCATCCTGTTATGAGACCACCAAGTGCTGGTAGGAATAAAAGATATTCTCTATGAAAGGCTGAGGTTGGGTGACCCATTGATGGTTCTCCAGCCGGATGCGATTTGTTCCAACCCATCCAAATAGTCTGAACCAAATGTTCTGCATTAGCGAGTCCATAGGCAAAAGCGTAAGCACCTAAGCCTGATAATACGCCAATTAAGACAGCATATACATAAAGGCTTTTGGGACCACGAACTCCTAAAGCAGATCGTATCCTAGGTTTCCAATCCATTGGTTCCAGGTTTTCAGAACTTGCTTATTTTAAAACCTGAAATTTTAAAAAATTTTCACATCCATATATGATTCTCTAAGAGAATTCAATTCGAACGCAAATTATGAATACCGCTTAATTACTCTGCTTTTACTTCAACTTCAGGAAGGCTTGCTCTCAAATATCCACGTTTCAAGATGAGTTCTTGGCCTACTTCGCTTGTAAGAAAGGAAGAGAAGGCATCCACTTTCTCATGGCTATCAGCTCTATAAATCATATACAAAGCTCTAGACATTCTATACTTTCTATTGTAGACATTTTCAATGCTAGGTTCTATGAATGGATCACTTGGTTGAATCGCATAGGAAAGTGCTTTCAATTTGCCTTTATTTTCCAAATTTGCGGAGCCCATGCCCATGAAACCAATTGCGTTTGGGTTCTTTGCGATAAAATCTGCCATGTCATTATTGTCTGAAACAGTTTTCGCTGAACTAATATAATCATTGTTCTTGTTCTTTTCAAATTCCTTAATGCCAAGATCTTTTTGTTTTAAGATATGATCAGTAAAATAACTGAGAGTTCCGCTTTTGTCGTTACGAACTATAACCTGGATAGGTTTATCCAAGCCGCCTACTTGCTTCCAATTCTGAATCTTCCCTTGGAAGATATTAGAAATAGATTTCAAATCTAATTTTGCTATAGGATTACTTGGATGAACGACAATGGCAACTCCGTCATAAGCAATGGTTAACTTTTCTAAGTCTCCCTTTTTACTAAGGCTTGCAAGTTCCTTCTCTTGCAAATCTCTAGATGAGAGTGCAATATTTGTTTCTCCGCTGATGAGCTTGGTTATACCCTCTAGCGAACCACCACCAAAAACCTGAACTTTAATCTTGGAATTTTCTTTCTCAAATTCATTGCCCAGGTATTCTGCCATACCGTGCATGGTCTCGGATCCTGTAATGGTTATAACCTCTTTAGGTCCGCAATTAAACAAAACTATTGTTAGTAAAATAATTAGCGATTGTTTCATACATTATCCTTTTAATTCAAAGTAAATCTTACGGGCACAAGAACTTTTACAGTAATTGCTTTGCCTTGCAAAATCGAAGGTGAAAATTTCTTTCTTCGAAAAGTTGAGATCGCAGCTTCTTCTAAGCCTGAACCCAATTTCTTACCTACAGAGCGAACTCTTAAGACTTCCCCTGTTTCAGAAATTATCATCTCCAATGTCAATGTTCCTGTAATTCCAGCAGATTTTGCTTCTGGAGTATATTCTGGTTTGAGATTGGGAGTTAAATCCACTGGACTTGTTGCACCAGAAACGATAGGATCAGAAGCAGAGGCAATCCTTGGATCTTCTTTTTTCTCAACCTTTTCCTTATCAGTTAATTCAAAATCTCCGTCATCCAATTGGGCATCGGCTGGCTCTTGGATGGAGACACTGTCAATGAAGGCAACTTCTTCGACAAGATTGTCAAGGTTATCATATTCAAAAGCAGGTGTATACCAAAAGAAGATTACTAGAGCTTGAATCAATGTCGAAAGGGCTATACCCGTTTCAAGACGGTATCGTTCAATGAACCTATGAATCTTTTGTTTGGTGGTTCTTTGGATTTGTACAGTTTGTACTTCGGTTTCTGTCACAGTCCATTCCCCTTGAGTCCGCCACCCTGAGTTGTCTTTGTAACCAATGAAACTTTCAAGGCGCCGACTTCTTTTAACAATTCAAAGGTCGCATCAATCTCTTCATAACGAAGATTCTGATCCGCATGAACTAACACTTTCAGATCTGGAGTGGTCATAAGCTTTGCTTTGATCTCGTTCATAGCTTCATTCATAGTCTTAGGAATTGAATTATAATAAATGGTTCGCTCTTTATCCGCGCTAAGATAGAGATTGGCTACCTTCTTGTTCAACTGCTCTCCACCTGGAACATCGGGAAGTTCAATAGGAATATCAGGATCAGTATCAAGTACAGAAGTTACCATAAAGAAAACCAAAAGTAAGAAGGCAATATCTGCCATCGAACTTACGGGAACTGTTGGAGGATTCCTTTTTCTTTTAAGCATATTATTTCATCTTCCTTACAGAGATTTTTTCAAATCCCCTAAGTTGAACTGCAGAAAGTGCATCAAGCATCTTTCCATACTTAGTATCTCCCGTTGTTACAATAAGAGCAAGCTTCTCACTGAGTTGAGGGATTTCTAATTTGTTCAATTCGTTTCTGAATTCTTTGAGATCAGTAAATTCCTTTGTTCCGAAAGATGTATTACGCATTTTATATTTATCTTGGGTAACAAGAATTTCATAAACATTCTTTCTAAGGAAAGGCACTGGTTCAGAATTTTTCTTAGGGAGGCTTATGTTCAGTCCTTCCTTCACAAAGAAAACGGCTGTCACCATAAAAAATACAAGAAGAAGGAAGGCAATATCCGACATGGATGCCGCTGATATCTCCTCCAAATCTTTCTTTTTCTTAAGTTTAACCATGATTAGTTACCAGTTTTAACGGTAGCTTTTTTCTTTAGGTATTCTTTATAAATCTTGTTAGCTGCTTCTTCTACTTCAGATGTAAATGCATTTACTCTTGATGTTAGGTATTGGTAAAAGACCATAGCTGGAATCGCTACTATCAAACCTGCTGCTGTAGTGATAAGCGCTTCCTTGATACCACCAGCAACTACTTTTGCATTTACTTGGTCAGCATTTGCAATTGCATCGAAGGCATTGATCATACCAGATACAGTTCCTAAGAATCCAATCAATGGAGCGATAGTCGAAACTGCCGCGAGAACTACCAAGCCCTTTTCTAATAGAGTGATGATTTCACCTGCTTCTCTTTCAACACCTTGGGAAAAAATTTCAGGATCATTTTGAGATACTTCCATACCATTCACAAGAACTTCAGTGATTCTTTGGTCACTGCTAGCTGCTAAGTATTTTTCAGCACCAGCAAGTCCACCTGCGTCGATTGCATCTTGTAAATCTTGGTTGTAACCTTTTGCGATTAACTTAGTTGTGAAGAAAAAATACATTCTCTCGAAAATGATTCCCATGGCAACAATGGAAGCCAAAAGGAGCGGCCACATAGACCAACCACCAGTTACAAATAAATCAACGAATCCAATCTTTGCTTTAGGAGCTTCAACTTTTTCTTCAGGCTCAGGAGCTTTAGTAGCTGTCTCAGTTCCCTCTTCTTGGGAAACTTCACTTGTTGTATTTGGTTGCGCTTCTTGAGACTGCAATGAAGGTGCGATGAAGTAGAGCCCAGCAGATAGAATGATAGAATAGGTCATTAGCTTGATTGCTAATTTTGGAACGCGAATGGTAGACATGAATATACTCCAGATTTTTGTATGAGTTAATTACATAGGATATTTATTACAAAAATATTACAATCCGATTACTTCTATAAATCATTTTGTGCACTGCGGGAGAAGATTAGCGATTCAATTGCCGATATTTACATAGGGTAATTTAATTTTTATGGAAATACTATCAATCATTCCTGGTGTACAAGTTGCACGAACTCCTGAAAATACTATTCTCTTCGGCTGTCCTCCTGAGGTCATAAAATTCTTAGACCACCAGAAATGTCCTCCACCTGATACTATTGTTCTCCCTGATACAGCCTATCGCTATGACGTTCTTCAGAATTGTACAGAATTTCCTCTTTATTCATTTTTATTTGTTCAGGGCAATTTCTTCAAAGGCAAAAAGCTCCGCATCATAGGGACACCTCTTCATATCAAAGCTAATCGGAAATTGCTTAGGCTTACCTTACTTGGCCCTACTCGCAAAGAATACCAAGAATTAGGTGGATATTATTGGTTTGATGATCTTTATAATGAATCACGAGCCATGGCTTTGAAAGATAAAAATGGAAATGAACTTTCTATTGATGATTTTGTAGAATTCATCCCCTTCGAATCGGGCAAAGCAGTCCTAGCCGATGGAGTTACAATTGAGCACACAGGAGTGGATCAGTTTAACATCGAAGGGCAAACAGTTGATATACGATTTGACAAAGAACAGAATCCTCCTTATGACTTAAGAAATGATTTCGTAAGCAATGTTCCTATTCATTTTGGAGCTACTGTATTAGGTGGCGCTTCCGGTTTTATTACCGATAAGCCTTGTTCATCTCTTTTACTTCATTACAACTCTGAACTTATGTTAATTGACTGTCCTCCCTATTTGCAACAAGCATTGAATGCTAGAGGCATTTCAACAACAGAAATACGTTCTATATTCTTAACGCATATTCACGATGATCATTGTAATATTTTTCCTTTGATACGCCTTTCGAATAAAATCAAACTCATCACTACTAAAGAGATTTTCTGGATGGCTATGATTAAGCTTTCTCTTCAGACTCTTCTTCCCATGGAAGACTTAGCTAAAATGTTCGAGTTTATTGAAGTGAATGTAGGAGAGACAACTGAATTCTTTGGTCTACAGATAGAGCCGCATTACACAGTGCACTCTATTCCAACTATAGGCGCTACCTTTCGTATGAAGGATCGTGGCGAAGATAAGAGTATAGTTTTTATTGGAGATAATAAATCTTTTCATGATATTGAAGATTTAGTTGCAAAAGGAATTGTTCGAAAAGAAAAATTCGAATTGATACAGAAAAAATATACTGAGAAATACGACATTCTATTTGCAGATGGTGGGATGGGCATTCTGCACGGTGATCCCAAGGATGCACTTAGCTCTAAGTCAGATCGAATCGTATTTATGCATTTAGAGAAATTACCTTCTGAGTTTGATGCAACTTTTTCCCATGCTGTTGCAGGCAAAAGATATACAATTCTTACTGGTTCTAAGGATTCTTATCTTATTCGAACAATGCAGATTCTTGCAGATTCTTTCAAAAATATTTCGCACCATTGGGCTTCAGCACTTATGAATAATTTTCATATCGTTCATATCAATGCAGGCGATGTGATCTTTAAACAAAATGAGCCATCCAATGGTTTAATCTATATTATACTGGCAGGAAGATGTTCTGTGATGGTTCATGATGGAAAAAGATTAGATATCAAAGCCTTCAAGGAAGCAGGAGATTTTGTGGGAGAAATGGCTGTTCTAGACGAGAATAAAATTCGATCTGCATCTATCGTTGCAAGCACTCCTGTTGTACTCTGTGCGATTGAAGAAAGACTGTTCTATCATTTTATTAAAGATGAGAATCGAATTGAAGGCTTAAAGAAACTTTGGTTGATACGTTCGGAAATAGAGAAATCCAACCCGTTTAGTGAATTTGCGGACAATGTGAACGATCGAATTGCACGCTCCGCAAAACGTTTAGAAGTCAGTGAAGGAGAAACTATTGTCGCACAAGGCAGTAAAGAGCAAGGATTCTATATTATTATAAATGGAGAATTTAGCGTAAGGCACAATGATATTAAGGTAAGAGACTTATATGCAGGAGAAATGTTTGGGGAATATCGTTCAATAGATGATACCGTTCGTAATGCAACCGTTACAGCAAGAAAACCTGGAATAATCCTCAAGATAGATAGCGAAGAAATACGAACTATTGTTGATTCAGCGCCTGTATTTCATTTCAGTATGCGAGAAATTATGATCCGTCGTGCAAGGGAATTGAAAAGACTTGGGAAACGGAAGAAAAATTCTTAATTCATTAAAAACTTGTTCTATAACCTAAATTTATTGTGAAGAGATTGCGAACCACCCTTTGGCTGGTTATGCTTTCATAGACAATTTTGGATAGCTCCAGATCGTTCTCGAAGTAAGAAAGAATTTGGTTTTGGATGAAAGCATTCTCGCTTCCATAGATTTTTGATGGATCCGTAATTCTTCCATCTTTGGGATTGGAATCATATCGATCATACAAATCCAGTTCAGGTCGGTAGATCCAAGAACCACCAATAAAAAAATCATTAACCACAAAACGAAGAGTATTCGTAATATTTGATACTCCAGACAAACGGTTTTTATTATCATTGTGCATCAGATAACCTGTATGGCCTTCCCACTCTATTTGGAAAAAATTTTCTTCAAGAAAGGTATATTCAATTTCAAAAGAAAAGTATTTCTGACCAACTATGCTATCTTGGGGCTTGATAGCCTTAGATGCCGTGTTAGCTGAAGTATTGATATAGAATCCAAATTCAGGATTGAGAAATTCTAAGAACAATGGTCTGTATCGAATAAACCATTCTTGCCAAATGGATTTATTCTCTGGGTCAGCACTGGACCAAAGCCAGGTTCCAAAACTCAAACCTCCCGCTTTGGTGTCCCATGAATAGTCACTTCCCATGAAAGCACTATTCCACCTCTCGGAACCATTTTTCTCCTTGTATCTCTTTACTTGGTTGGGATCAAAGCCAAATTCAGAATTTTGAATCTTAGTGAGAATCTCATTGGTTCGATCCAAACCACCTGGACTGTTCTGGAATAGATACATATCCGTATCCCTATCTCCATAGTGTTGAAGATTGAGGTTCCCCCATAAAAAAACATTGAGCCCATCTACAGGAGTTCGAAATCTAAGATCCGGTTGGATGGACCAAGAATCAGTGTACGATTTGTATTCTCTATTGTATTTTTCATTCGTTAAATCGCCATTAAAAGAAGAGCCACGAAAAACTAAATCATTGGAAGCTGCTATTTCAAGATCCAAAAAAGGCTTCTCTTCAGCAAATAAGCTAAAGCTAAGAAATGCCAAGCAAAATGATACAAATCGAATTCTCATTAGAATAGTATTTAGAAAAACTTTCCTTTGTAATGGAAAGAATTATAAGTATAGAATTTTGTTCAACTCTTCTATCGAAATTGGCTTGGAAAGAAAATAATCAAATCCAACACTCAGGCAGTGTTTTTTAGTTTCTTCAAAGGCATCCGCTGTGAGTGCGATGAATTTAAACTTGGTTGCATTGCTGATTAGGTTACTCAACACCTGTCGGATTCTATTCTTATCACCCAAGAGATACAAGTCATCAAAACTAGTATCTCTCATACCTTCTAAACAAGAATCAGTCAAATTAAGAGAAAATTGCAATCCTTTAGCCAAAATCCTTGGTTTAAAAATATCGATACATTCTTGTAAAAATACTTTAAAATTAAAATGAATTGGATTAAATGATAATTTATGTTCATCTAACTTCGATATGTCTAAGATATCATTTAAGATAGAAAGTAATGAATTTCCGGCTTCTTGGATTGTTTTGACTATCTTATAGTTTTCTTGTCCCAAATCTTCTGCGCTTAGAACCTTTGTAAGTCCAAGAATTCCATGCAAAGGTGTCCGTATTTCATGACTCATATTGGCAAGAAAATACGACTTTGCTTTTAATGCCTCTAGTGCTTTCAATTCGGCAAGCTTTTCTCGAGTGATGTCCGTATGAGTGCCTGTAAAGCGGACAGGATTTCCGTCTGCATCCCTATCCACAATCTTACCGCGGTCTAGAATATATACCCAGTGTCCATCTTTGTGTCGCATTCTATGTATATTTTCATAAAAATCTTTATGACCTTGGATGTGGGCTTGAATATCTTCGAAGCATTTTACCAGGTCATCGGGATGGACTTTGTCTTGCCAACTTTTGAGATGTTGTTCCACTTCTGAAAGATCATAACCTAACATCTCTGCCCACCTTTGGTCAAAATACACTTCATTTGTCTGAGGATTCCAGTCCCACATTCCAAGACGAGTTCCTTCTAGAACTAATTCTAATCTTTGTTTAGCCTTGTGGAGATCGATTATCTCGTTGGAAAGAGTTGTATTTTGAATGGGTAGAATCATTTTCTTTTAAACTCTAAATCCTAAATTCATAGGAAGGATTTCATCTTACGATTTCATTGGACTCAATAAATTAAAATTTCTTTATATGTTTATAAAAAAAGCTAATTTTAAAAAATATTTTTTACTTATTTTGTTAAACACAATCTATGAGAGAAAAGAAATTGTATTAGTTTATTAGTTTATTAGTTTATTAGTTTATTAGTTTATTAGTTTATTAGTTTATTAGTTTATTTTTTCTATTCTTTTCTTTCTACTATATCTTACAACATTCTTGTTGAAATTAACTCAGTTCTCAGTTGGATTGTTGCAATCTATATTAAGCAATTGTAAAATAAGATCATGATATAACAAAGAATAAACTTCTACCGATTGAAGTGGAAAGAAGCCAATCAGAGATAAATAAAATCTTATATGATATGGAGAATATCAACCATTCGTTAAAAACCTTGAATTCTTCAGTTCCAATGAAGGCGGATGCTGCCCAAAATACCTATTCTATCTCTGAATGCGTCCATTGAAGCTGCACATGCTGGTGAAATTGGCTCGATAGTATTGAATGCAATCCAGAAACTAGATTCTTACGCTCAAGATAGTGCAATACTTTCGGATGAGCTTGGCCAAACGTCTAAGGACTGGAGTAAAAGTGCTGAATCATGGAAAAAAATAGGCTTCTTTCAAACCGTTTCAACTAACGAATCGTAGCAAATACATTGGTCCAATAGTGAGAGTAAGTAGCACTGGAATTAATAGTGCTTTTTTCAGTGTATCCAATCCCTACATGGGTATAATTGCAATTTTCCATATTGGATCTATGACCCGATGAATTCCACCACTGGTCAAAGGTTCCTTCTGCTGTAGAAACTCCCGCAGCGATATTCTCCCCTGCTCCTACGTTCAATCCTTCCGCTTTTACTCTTGTTGATGGTGTAGATCCATCTTGTCCAGTATGTGAGAAAAAGTTTAAACGAACCATATTGTCATTGTGTTTTTGTGCTGCTCGGTTCAATGCAGAATGCTGAGAAGTTGTTCCACTGCAACGTGAAGAATTGAGAAAAGTACGAGTTGTACCATTGGACAAAGTATAGGAACCATTGCTTCTATAAGATTCCAAAATAGTATAAAATTCTAATGCCTTGCCAGAAAGCGAGTCTCCTGATGAGGCAGAAGCTGCAGCTAAGGCTAAGATTAGGAGCTGATTCTGTTCATCTTGTCTCTTCTTACTATCACATTCTTTCTTTAGGGATAGAGTATCAATGGGACATTCAGCTAGGTTCTGAATACAGTTGTTAAAAATCAAAATAATAGTGATTAAAAAAATTCTAAAAGCAAATCGCAACATATAAGCAGTTTACCATTTAGTAAAAGAAAAGCAACTTTTTCTTAATGAAATTAGGTAGAAGAAAAAAAGATACAATCAGTGGAGTACGTTCTTTCACAATAAGTAATAATGCCAAAGACCCTATGTATTTTGCTTTGGAGTCTTTAGGAATAGGATACAATGTAGACAAAGGAATTGAGGATTATTTATCAGATTATTTTTTCTTAGACAGGGGAAATCGTAGTAATTCAAACCATCTAGGCCTTGCTTCTAATCTAAAATATGGTTTAATTCCATGTTAATAATATGATCGATTTGTTTTTAATCATAATGCGATCTACAGATTTCTACATTGATCCTTAAATTTAAAATATCACAGTTGTTAATCCTCATAAAGGCAGCAACTGTTCTTGTATAATCAATTTCATCAGCGAAGACATTTTCAATATGGAATATTGCTTCTTCTTTTGTTATTGATTTTGAGATAGCAATGATTACTCTACTTCTAGCCATTAAACTAATTGAATTTATGTTATAATAGAAAAACCTGTTTCGAGCTCAAGCACTTGTAAGTTCTAATCTATAAAATCTCAATTTTGTAAAAATAAATAGAATTAAAACTTTTCATTGGCAAATCTATTAAGAAATACTAACGATAGCATTCCATCATAGTAAAGAAACAGCCCTTTAGGTATATTCATAAAAAGTGGATTTTTAGTATTTATTTTCTTAGTATTATAACTCTCTAAAAGTAAAATTAAAAATTTCTAAAACAATTGTAAATATAAAGCAATATCCAATAATACTCAATGCTTTTGATTTATTTTTCCTCAAGATGTTTTAAAACTGCTAATAATTAAATCGCTATGCTTTTGATCGAGAAGTTCCATATAGATAAAATCCTATCCTCATTGTTACAGGAAATTTAAGTTAAAATATAAATTTTTCCAATAGTTAATTATTTATTTTTCTTGCAAAATCAATATTTAGTTGATCTACTTAAACTCACTCAATATGATTTTCTATAGGACGTCTAAATGCTTTCAAATTATGTTCTTTATTGCTACTTGATCCCAGTTCTAGCGATGTATTTTATACCAGGTCTCACTATTGCTTACTTATTCAAATTACTTCGGTTTGATAATTTGGCAAACATTACAATCAACTGTATTGCCTACTCATGGATGAAGTTGTTTCTATGGACAACGGGACGCGAATTAGTTTTTATACCTGGGGAATTGGATTTTAATAATAAGAAGAAATTTATTATCTGCAATCATACAAATAGTCTAGAAGTTCCTTTCGTAGTAGCTCTTCCTGGTCTGTCTGGGAATTTTTCTTCCAAATTATCCTACTTAGGTGGAGACATCATCGATAGATATTGGATCATCCCACTGATGATGCATGCAAGAATTGTAGAAGCGGTAAAATATTCCGACAAAAATCCAAACTTTCGTAATTTCAAGAAAGAAGTTTTGCATAATCTCAAAGATAGATCTATCTTTCTTTTTCCAGAAGGCATGAGAACTTATTCCGAAGAAATCCAAACCATGAAGACAGGTGTTTTGAAGATTGCTTATAAATTTCATGTAGACTTGGATGTATTTGTTATCAGTGGGATGATGGGCTATAGTTCTGATGAGAAGTACCAAGCTATGCGTAAAAGTAAGAAAGTATATTTCAAATACTGCGGCTCCTTAAACTCTGCTGACTTTGCAGATTTTGAATCCATGAAACAGGCAACAGAAGATCTAATGAAAAGAGAAAAAGCAGCATTGGATCAAAATTACTCTTAGAAAATAGAAACATTTTATTGACTTTAATTTTAACATAATTTATATTAGACTGCATGAAAATGAAATGCATTGACTCTAATAACTGGACCGATTGGGAGGAGCCTAATATTTACCCGATTCTTTAATGAGATAAATATTATGTCAATAATTTTCAGACTAAATTACAATTTTATAACTAGAAACAAAAATGTAAGATCCCTCAGAATTCAATAATAATTTGACAAAATAAGCAAAGTTGATTGTTATTTAGAGAGAGAATTTTACCAAAAACAAAAATTTCCAATGAAAGCTCTTAAATATAGCATACTTCTTATATTTCTAGTCTCTTGCCGATTTCCTGGCTTAGACAACACTCTCTTGGAATATACTACTTTGCAAGGGATACTTAGAGTTCTAGGATTTGGATCTGAATTATCAATTGGTGGAGAAACAAGGAATTTATTAGGAGAGAATTTACGTCTTCAATTAGATGCTACCAACTCCAATAACAACGAGGTAATCCAAGAAGAACTATCCCTTACGGGAAGTAGCTTTACTTTTCGGACTCGTCTTCCATCTGATTCCACTTACTCCATTAGCATCACCAACCAACCTACTAATCCAACTCAAATTTGTGAATTGGCAGGAGCAAATGGAACATTGTCACAAAATGTGGATTCTGTTCTAGTTCAATGCGGAGTTTCCTTAGATGTAGCGCAGCCTATTTTTTCCCCTCCAGCTGGTAGTTTTCCTTCAGCTGTAAATGTTTCCATTAACACATCAACTTCTGGTGCAAATATTTTTTATACAACTGATGGTTCTGACCCAAATTGTACTGGTCTTGGGATTGCTTATACTATCCCGATTAATGTGCCGCAGCCGAGTCTTGCAGGAATTGAGATTAGAGCGATTGCTTGCAAAGATAATCTTTCATCTTCCTTGCAAATAGGAAATTATATAGTAACGAATGGTCAAATTCCTATCCCTACCTCTAGCCTTGCGACCAATCCACCTGCGCCAAATTATACGGTTGCACAGAATACAACACTTGCCATAGGAGGAGGTTCTCCTGGAGGAACTATTGTCCATTATACAACAGATGGATCTACGCCTACTTGCTCGTCTCCATCCACCCCCAATCCTGTTCCAATTAACAATTCAATGACCCTAAGAGCAATTTCTTGTCTGACAAATTGGACTCCCTCAGTTATAACAGATTTCAATTATACAATTGTTGGCACAGTAGCTACTCCAATTCTAGGAACAGCTACCGGAACATACAATAATGATATAAACTTAAGCATCACAACAACAACTCCAGGAGCAAGCATACATTATACGATCAACCAAGGTGGAGCTCCTGCCACGCCAACTTGCGCATCTACTATATATTCTGCGCCCATACTTATTAACGAAGATAATACGCAAATTTCTGCAATTGCTTGCCTTGCAGGCTGGACAGATTCTGCTCCTACTGCAATATTTGTATATAATTTTAATGCGGCTGTACCAACACTTTTACCTGCTCCAATTGCTATTCAGACTTCTCAAACTGTAACTGCTTCTTCTACTACAGCTGGATCTAGCATTCACTATACAACTGATGGATCACTGCCAACTTGTGCATCTTCCACAACTGCACCCAACTTAGTAGCTCCCTCGGATGGAACTGAAAATGTTGTTATTATTCGATCGATTGCCTGTAAAACAGGATATTTAGCTTCATCTGATGTTACTGGAAATTACTCTCTTACCGGAACATTAGCTCCACCAATTATTTCACCTATAGCAGGGACATATCCGACTGCACAGAATGTATCCATTAACTTAGGATCCAACAATCCTGTAGGAACAAGCATCCATTTTACAACTGATAGCTCCAATCCAACTTGTGCATCCTCTACATACTCAGGTCCTATTAATGTAGCAGCTTCTCAAGAGATTCGCGCCATTGCTTGTCGTAATACGCCTTTATGGACAAGCTCTTCGGTAGCGATTGCAAATTATACAATTACTGGTACTGTTGCAAATCCTTCTTTTTCCAGTCCCCCTGGTACTTTCAATAATGACCAAACGATAACGATGTCGTCTGCAACTCCAGGTGCTACTGTATACTGGTTCTCCAACATAGGTAGTCCAGCAACCACTCCATCTTGTGGTAGTGGAAATACGGGAACCATTTCAATTACTCAGGATAATACTCATGTAGCCGCAATTGCTTGTTTGGCTGGTTGGACAGACTCTGGAGTAGTCACAGGAATTTATAATCTTGTAGCAATAACTCCTACACCTGATGTTACGGCAGGAACATATGGAACGGGACAGACGATAACATTTACATCAACAACAATAGGTTCCGATATTCGTATCAATTCTGGATTAACACCTCCTGATCCTACATGCGCCGATGCTGTGCAATCTTCAATAAACCTTCCCAACGCATCTGGATTAGTTGTTATTAAAGCTATTTCATGCAAGACAAACTACCAATCATCAACTGTTTTCACAGGGAATTATATAATAGGGCAACCAGTTCCACAACCGAATCTTTCAGTCGATACGAATCAAATCGTAAATATAACTGCAGTAACTCCTCCTGCTTCGCAGACACGATGTTATACAACAAATGGAACTGATCCTCTGTGCTCACCCTCAAACGGCGGAGCTCCAGGCACACTTGGCAATTTTTGTGCAGCTGGGTCGACTCCCTTTACTGCTCCGTTCCAAATTACTACTACTACGGATTTTAGAGCAAGATCTTGTTCTACAGGAAATCTCCAATCTCCTGTAGCCCAACAAAATATAACAATACTAGGAACAGTTGGAGCCGTAAGTATAACTCCTGGAACAGGAACCTATAACAATACACCTAATATAACAATGTCAGCAATTAGCTCATCTTCTATTTATTATAGAATAGATGGAGTAAATCCTGATTGTTCCGGTACTGGTGCTACTCTCTATTCTGGTGCATTTCCTCTCAATCCTACATCAGCAAATATGGAAATTCGAGCAATTGGTTGTAATACAAATTATGTTCCCTCAGGTGTCGCTACCAATAATTATACATTTACAGTTGCTAGTCCTACAATATCTCTTCTTCCAGGTACATATAACTCCATTCAATCTGGCGTGACTATTACTAGCTCAACCATTGGTTCATCTATTTTCTATACAGTGGATGGAACAACGCCAAACTGTGTCGCAGGTGGAAGCACTATTGCCTATTCAGGTGCAATGGATTTTCCAACAGATACGAATCTGTTATCTTTAGGAGGAGCAATTGATAATCGTTTTCAAATAAGTGCATGCAAGGCGAACTACAACGTCGCTACGGTAAATCCGGCAACATATAATTTCCAGGTGTCTCCTATTCAGGTAAAATTTGGAGATATTGTTTTTATAAATGAAGCGACTATCAATCGATCAGGAACAGTAGGCCCAGTTAGTATATCTACTCTTACAAACACTACCAGTTCCACTATTTGCAGAAGCACGGCATCAGGAATCAATTGTAATTTATCGGGTATTTGCCAAGCTCCTTCGATTACAATGTCCGCTCCAGTTATAGGAGACACTCCTGGTTTGACAAATTACTTCCGTGCTTGTAAGGCTGGATTTCAACCCTCTGCGGAAAAAACCATGACCTTAACAATACCTGATCCAATAACAAATTTTAGTCCAAGGTTCTTTGTCTCCCAACAAGTGGTACCAGGGAATACAAGTTTTTTGCAAGCAGATGAAATCTGTAATACCGATCCCAATCGTCCCTTCCAAGAACCTGCGGCAAACTACCAAGCTTTTCGTATGGAAACGAATCGAATAATTACATCTAATTGGGTATTAGAACCGAATACTAATTACTATAATGTGTATGGTGATGTCCTTGGATTGACTCCTCCGGGAGCAGATAGCTTAAATACCAATATGCCTTTTGCTTTATCGAATCAACTCAATCCAAGCGGTGCTGGAGATGTATGGACTGGAATCAATATCAATGGCTCTCAAAGATTCGCAGTCAGTGGTATAAATTGTTCCGATTGGTCTTCTACAGCGGGAAATGGTGGTATCGGAAATTCTTCCCTGACCAATAGCCAATTTGTAAATACAACACAAGCTGCTTGCAGTGCTACACGTAGATTGTATTGCGTAGAGAGAGATTACCGTAAAAGAGTTTTCGTTACACAAAATTTATACAATGGTAATCTAGGTGGGGTAACAGGTGCCGATCAAAAATGCAATTCTGATCCATTGAAACCACCTACAGGCTATTATAAGGCAATGCTCGGTATTCCTGGGGTTCGTGATTGGAATGGAGGAGCACCTATTGATTGGCCTTTGAGACCTTCCAGGACTTATTATAGAGCTGACAGAAGTCTTCCAGTTTATACTACTAATACACAAAGCTCAATACCTGGCAGTAGCATCACCAATACATTGGATGCTACACCTTTATTATTGTATTGGACTGGATTTTTTCCATGGGTCACTACAATTGCAACTAACTGTAATAATTGGACTTCTGGTAGTGCGCTAGATTCTGCTAGAATAGGAAGTTCTTCCTTCACTGTTCAAGGAAGCCATGCATGGAATACGAATAACTGCATTACTCCAAACCGATTAATCTGCGTTGAACAATAATTCATAATAGCTAACTAAATAAGATTCATTTAATTTATTATATATTTTAAAATATAATATAACTAACTTTATAAATGTAAAGGTAGGAAGACTACTAGATCTACCTACCTTGATCAATTTATTTTAAACTCTTTTTCTTTGAAGTTTTGAATATTCGATTTTCTATTTAACAAATGGATAATCAGTATATCCCTCTGCTCCTCCACCTTAGAAAGTCGTTCTATTGTAATCTTGTAGAGGAATATTTTCTTTTATCCTTTTGGGTAAATCTGGATTGGAGATAAAATATCAACCAAAGGCTATCGCATCTGCTTCTCCCGATTCAATCACTTTCTTTGCGGACTCGGGTTTATAACCAAATGGAGAGATCCAAGAATTAGTAAATAATTTCTTGAATAATTTTGAAGTAGAAGGAGCTTCACTTACAACTTCATCAGAACCACCTGCCAAGGATGCACGAGGTTCTATCGCATGGATGTAGGCGATAGCTCGTTTATTAACCTGCTCAATTAAATATGAGAAAAGTTTAATTGGGTCCGAATCAGACATTGTATTAAAGCTTCTATAAGGAGAGTTTCGAGTTCCTACCTGCTCCTTTGTTCCAAACTGTTAGCACTGTATCCAATACTTTTAAAGGAAGGCGAGTTCGGTTCTCAATACTTACACCATATTCATATGTTCTATGATTACTTCCGTCTTCAAGGAACTGATCCAATAGATATCCATTTGCCATATGTATTTCAACACCATCAAAGCCTGCTGCTTTTGCTTGGTTGGGACAATATCGAATCACATCTGAAACAAGGAATTCAGAAAAATGGTCAAAAAGGATCTTTTTGTCTAATTACAGTTCCTGAGCTTGAAAATCTTCCAACACAGGCTAAGGAAATTCTCACCAAAAGAGGACAGCGAATCAGACAAGCCATTCTAAGTAACTTAAAAGCAACTAAAACGAAAAAATATATCGTAATTCTTACCGATATTATAATTACATTTTATTACGGAATTAATCTTAGAACACATTCTGATAATTTAAAAAAATTAGAAAATGAAATCGCCTCCTTTTTACTTTTTATAAAAACATAAATTTATGAAAGATTCTAATATGAAGTGTATAACTAAATTAGAATTTTCCATATTATTAAATCAGGATATAAATTATTGATTTGAAATAGCCTTGACGAAGAAAGAAAACATGAACAAATTGGAATATAGATGAAGAAATTTATATCCACAATTATTGCTCTATCAATGTTCAGTTCTTGTATTCTTTTCAAGCAATCTGAATTAGATCCAGAATCAGATCTTTCTCTTCTCTATGGCTTATTTCTTCTGAATAAAAGATACGAATGGAAATGGGAATACAAATTTATTGATTCAGCGAGTCCTACTGCACCAGTACTTCACCGTGTAAGTAAGATTGGATTAAATGATACCTTACCAACGCCAATCAATGATATTGAACAAGGTACATTTATTGGAACATTTATCCAAAACCCAGATAAAATAACTCGTATTTATTTTCCTGAATTGGGTCGCTACAGAATTGATTCATATTTATTTAATCAAACACATTTAGCAGCCACTATTGTTGACCATCTTTCTCCTGGCGATGGCATCATTTCAATCGTTGAAACTAAATTAGTAACTTCCATTACCCAAGAGAGTCTTGGTGTTCAAAGAATCCAGAAAAGATCCCAAGATCCTTACCAAGTTTTCGAAGAACATCCAAGCTTAGGCTACTTCAAAGGTAGACATTACTTTGCCCTTCAGATCGGATTTAATAAAGATATTTCTATTCAATCAACAGCCCTTAGTCGAAAGATATATCCCCTCATTACATCAACCGAGGATGGAATTACTTGGGAGACAATTCCAATCAAGGAATTGGTTTTAGATTCAATAGGAAACAATTCATCTAAAATTGAGATGGGGATACCCTTTGCAGTAGGTGAGACATTTTACACTCCTGTTATTATAACAGTTTCTAATGTACAAACTGAACGATATTTTATTGCAATGCCTATCAATGATAGAAAAAACTATACATTAGTCAGTTTTACTAACAAACTAGCAGGTTATGATTTAGTTACACTAAATAAATTTCGTTACTTTCAAAATCATGTAATCTATGAAGAAACAGATTCTTTAGGTGGGAATCTTCCAGTCATCCAAAGAGATTCAAACTTCATTCAAGCTGGAAGTAATAATGTTTCTTTACCAACAGGTAATCCATATACTAATGTAAATTATCCTATTACATTTGACAGTTTCGTGTTAGGCTCAGATGGTGCTGGTGGTTATGACATTTTAGATTCATCATTTAATGATAATACTTCAACATATTCTCACACAAGTTCCCTTGGTAGTACTTTTCAAGTAATAGCTGGCAGTCCAAACCGAGTCTATCTATTTGAAGGAACAGCTTCGAATTATCGATTTTCTAATCTCACAACAACGATTCAATCTAGTGCAATTCCTTTATCATTTACAGGTGATGCACTAGTGGGTACCGCAACGAGTCTTGCCAAACTTACAGGGTATGGTGTTGATGAAAGCTATACTTATTTTGATGTTAATTTTGCTTCTAGTAGTAACAGAAAATACTACAAAGCAGATCATAGCACAGGAACATTTTCTGAATTCTTTGTGAAATCAGATTTTAGTTCCATTCCAGGCTTTCCCGTGGAGGGGCCTTGTAGACTCAATTTGCAACAATTGGGAAAACAAACTCTTTCTATTGGCAATAATTTGTACATATGTTTTAAAATCCCATCTGTTGCAGATGCTGTTCCTACTGTTAATGAAGTTCAAGATTTCAGGAAAGTTCTATCTGTATCAAATGATGGAATCAATTGGACAGAGTGGTCTGAGCCAGTATTGGATTTTAGTTTATAATATTTCCTTCAGATTACACTTTTAATTCAATTCCATTTAAATTTTCAATCATTAGAATATAATTACTATTGAATATTTGATTATTATATATAATGATTTTCAAATTTTCTGCTTTTTACGATTCGATTTTCTTTTGACGCAATAAACTAATATTTAATATTTGACTCTGGTATGAAAAAGTTAGTAATTTTATTAATTTTCTCGCAATTTTCGTTTGGTTGTATCTTATTCAAAGAAAGTGACCTAGATCCTGAATCTGATTTAGGCTTCCTATTAACACTCAACAAGATTCTCGAATACAACCGTGGATATGAATGGAAGTGGAATTATAAATTTATTGATCCAAATAATGTTGGTGAATCTACATTTCATAGAGTAAGTAAAATTGATAGAGATGGATTGCTTCCCATCCCAATCAATGATAATCCACAAGGTGCTCATATAGGTTCTTTTGCCTCGAATGTAGATACAATTTCAGAAATCTATTTTCCTGAATTAGGTAGATTTCGAATTGATAATTATGATAGCAGCAATAATTATTTATCTTCTATTGTGATTGACCTTATTTCCTCTCAACAAACCCAAGTTGAAGTTATACAATCAAATATTACTCTTCCTTTTAAAGAGGAAACAATTGGAGTAGAAAGAATTACAAAGCGAGATTATGAGCCATATATTTTCTTTGAAGGAGGAGGTGGAAATTTAGGTTTTTTTCGGGGTAGGTACTATTATGATTTTCTAATCGTATTTAATCGTGACATTTATATTTCATCAACACAGACTAACCTAAAATTTTACCCAATACTTATTTCAACAATAGATGGGGAAAATTGGGAGACTATAGAATTTTATGATTTGGTTACAGAATTAACTTCAACCACTGGAGGAAATGTAAGTTTAGGAATTCCATTTACTATCGGTGAAGATATTTATTTCCCTGCCAAAAAGGAATTGGTTTCAGGAGTGGAAGAGGCTTATTTAGTTAAGATTCCATCTTCTAATAGAAATAATCTTACATATTTTAGAATTGCAAATCGAAATGCTGGGTTTGATCAAATCAACACCGAAAGAATGTTTTATTTCTTAAATCAACTTATTTACCAAGAAACAGATTCTAATGGAGTAAATACGGCACTATACTTTCGGGATTCAAATTTTCTCCAATCAGGAAGCACGAATACACCACTTAACGCAAATAATACTATAGAAATTACCAGTAACTATCCAATATTCTTCGATAACTTTATCTTAAATTCGAATCAGTCAAGCCAAACTTATTATACTACTGACTCTGGGTTTAGTGATTTTTCAAATACCATTCAGCATTCTTCTCCTTTGGCAGGAGCCTCAAGTTATGTTGTTTTTGGAACTAAATTCAAACAATTTTTATTTGAAGCATCAACAACAGATTATAGGGTATCAGTAAATTCCAACTCTCCAAATTCTCAAGCAAGCAGTATTTATACATTCTCAGGTAGTCTTGCATCTGGGACGATTCAGCCTAGCTCATCTGCCAATTTTATTGGTTATACCAACGATGATACAAAATCCTATTTTAATGTAAATGTGAATGAAAGTTTTAAGTATTTTGAGGTAGACCTTTCTACAAATAATGTAAGAGAATTCAATCAGCCAAACAAATTCTTCCCAAGTTCTGAATTCCAAGAAAGCATTTGTGAAATAAATTCTCAATACAATTCAGGCTCTATGGTAATCAGCAATGGAAAGTATATATGTATAAAAGAACCAGTAAGATCATTGATTAATCCACCAAACACAAGCTACAATGACCTTCGAAAAATTGTCAGCACCTCCAACGATGGAATCACATGGTCGGAATGGAAGCTACTTCCGATTAGTCCGCAGATAATAAAGTAAGAATATTCATTACTAGATAAGTTAAAAACTTATTTCTTATTCTATAAATTGTATCTTAAATCTGCGAGTATGCAATCTAATATTCAATGATAGATTTATCATACGCCGTAATATTTAATCATTTCCGATCTTGTTTTCCAAAAATCTTGTTATCTCTATTTGGCCTTCAATAAAGTACAGATTGTACCTGGTTTCGTAGAATAAGAAGAAGCTGGCAAAAAATAATACAATCACTCCAAGTATTGCCAATCCTTCTGGAAGCATGTAAAGCCTACCATTTAAAAATACATTGAGTGCAGAGGCAAGGCTACAGAGAATAAAAAGACAAGTTGCTGAATACAAACATTTCATTGCTAGTTGAATGTATTTTGCACGCTTTTTCTGAACGATTAATTGCTTGCGAATCATAGATCTTCTCTCGTCTATAAATCCAGATTTACCTGCAAGTATGGCCTCGACTTCCATTTTCAATTGATTGACTCGATCAAAAATTCTTCCCAATCTATTGGCTGTCGAGAGTATCAAGCTTGCACAAGCTGTAATCAATA
The DNA here is from genome assembly GCA_009991425.1 of Leptospira sp. Lineage (GTDB taxonomy): Bacteria > Spirochaetota > Leptospiria > Leptospirales > Leptospiraceae. The sequence continues at coordinate 44,124 of JAACWH010000034.1, read as the reverse complement.
CAGCAGGAGTAATCATTGCTCCGAGTAAACCTGGTTGGGATAATTGTTCTAACATATGCTGGCTAATTTTTTATATAATTTCAGATTATTTTAAACTCATCTCACGAGTTTTTAAGGGCGCAACCTCTAGAGGAAAGGGATCCTTTGCTATAAGATTGGCAAGATCTAAAGCAGAAAAACCTTCCTCAGACTCAATGATATAAACCTTGCTATTGGGAAAGATAGCCTTCCCTCTGAGTCCCTTGCTTAGCAGCCAAGATTCTATCTCTGAACTATTCACAGTTTCGGGAAATAGAATTTCAATTCCACCCGCCAATACAAAACTCATCCCGCCAGGTAGATGCTGGAAGACAGGACTTAATTTTGCTCCTTTGCTATTTTTTCTAACTGATGATCGATTCTTAAGCGAGTTGATAAGACTTTGATCTTGATTTCGGACAATTCGTACAGATCCTGAAAGTTGCTCAGAAGAAGAACTCTTTTGCAAATTGTCAGCTGAGTTCTTTTCTGATTTTACATTTTTGGGCTTCGAAGAAGATTTAGGATAAATCTCAGCTATAGAAGTCTCATCAACAAAATAATTCTGGTTTCCATTTCTTCCTTCGAGGATAAAATCAGCTTGTATTTTGTTACCATCCTTTCCTGGATTACTTCCTTTCTCTTGGGCAGAATAAGGAACAGCACAAAAGACAAAAACTAGGCTTAATAATCTTATTTTATAAAATCTAATTGAAATATTTTCTTTCATAAGTTCCGTCCTCTTGTCTCTTAAATTAAATGATTTCATTTTAAGGGAATTATTCAATCCTATTACCTTCCATAGATGGTGAGTTTCATGGAACCTATGGTTCCTGTGTCTCCAGCGGCTCCATCAATGAATTTCACTACCCAGGTTCCATCAGCAGATTCTCCAAGATGGCGAGAAGAGCCTAAGGTAAAAGTAGAAGAACCTGTCATATTGGAAATTCGAGTTCCTAATGTCGGACATGTTGTAGGAGTAGATAAATTAGTGAAGCAAGTATGCTTTTCCGCTAATATACTTTTTGTACTACCTGAGCCAGCAGGTGATGTCAGTTCTATAGTAAGATCTGGGAAGTAAGTATGAGCTGTACCAGTGGTAAACTCTACATATTCTATTTTAGAAATTCCTGATCCAGACACTATGATGTTGGCAGTAACGCCTGTAGGATTATTATCTAGAATACTAGCCCCTGGTCCCGCAACAGACACTTCAAATTTTTTCCAGCTACCAGAAATGTTAGACCATGATGATGCAACTGAAAGAGCTGAGGCTGCATCCACCGTACCAAATCCATATTTATGATTGATATTGTATCCCGCTCCATTTACCAACCAGTCTGTATCCGTTGGATCATTCTTTCGGGCAGATTTAGCAAGAATTTCACGAACGTCTCGTACGGTTAAATTGGGATATTTATTTAATAGTAAAGCAACAACTCCCGAGACAAGCGGAGTTGCTGATGAGGTTCCATTGAAATTTTTCGTATAATTTGCATTAGATAAATCAGTACTTAGTGATCCTGTATTGAATCCAAATCTTCCCATAGCATCTGTAGTAGTAATGGCAGTCGTATATGTGGTAGTGTTGTTTCCTTGGGAGTGTCCACATACCCAAAGATTAGCTCCACTTTCGGAATAGGCCGCCTTCTTCCCATTTGTTCCCACAGCACAGACAGCTAAGACATGAGGATTATTCGCATAACCATCATAATTTGCATTATCAGTCTTTAATGAACTTGTAACTCCACCTGGGGCTCCGCCATTTCCAGCTGCCCAAGTTACGACCTTCCCCAAACCATTTCGACCCGTATTAAAACTATTTTCGACCGCTGATTTCCAAGAGGAACTGGCTGCCCAAAGCAAACCAAAATCATCGGGTGGGCCCCAACTATTGTTTGATATATGGGATTCAGTGTTTGCATGAGTCTGTGACTGAGCTTCATCAGCCCCTGTGAAACTACTTTTTTCCAAGAGATTGACTCCAATAACCTCTGCACAAGGAGCACCCCCTCTGCCGCCCATCGCATTCTGATCTCGAGCAGAAGCTACTCCAGATACAGAAGTTCCATGCCCGCTATTCGCAAATGAATGAGAAGCATCTGAAACTTGGAAATTAATATCAATTCCAGGAACACTGGAAATTCTTAAATCTTCATGACCGATATCAACACCATCATCAACTACCGCAATTCGTATCCCCGAACCTTTGATGCCCTGAGACCAGACAGATTGTACTTTCGCATCCTCTCCAGAAAGAGAACTGGGTAGGCTTCCATTATTACTCCAATGCCATTGGTCTGCAAAAAGTGGATCTCCATCTCCTTCTTCCAATTTACAAGCATTCGCTGCATTGAAAAGGTAACCTAAGATCAACAGATTCAATAGAGTATCATCTTTCTTAGATTTATGACAGTTTTGAAATAAAAATGTTAAAAGTAAAATAATAGCTACTGTGTAGTTTTTCATAACCAAACCTATTTTCTATTCTTGATGAATTTTTATCAAATAAAATTGGTATTAATTTTCTATTTATCCAATTAAGTGTAATACTATAAAATTCACCAAAGGATATAGAGATTTTAACATTGATCTCTTAATTAGACTATCAGGATTTGAATACTTCAAGAGTAATTTTAGCAGATTCTTCTAAGGTTTTTTCATCCTTACAAGTTGATCCAAGTATCCTCAAGCCTGAGATTGCGTTCATAAAAAAATGAGAAAGTGCCTCAGCCGAATACCGAGTGTTTATTTGCTTTTTTAATTGGGCATTTTGAATAGAAGTTATTAATGTAGATAACATCGAGTTATTATTTTCTTCAATTATTTTCGCAATTTCCTTTTCTTCTCCACCAAATTCCAAAGTAGCATTGATCATAAAACAACCCAGTTGCTGCTTGGCATGCAAGGAATCTTCTATAATATATTTTAAAATTTTCTCTAAGGTTAATGGTAATGATTCCGTATTCTGTAATTTTTGTAGCATTTGCTCTGTATATTCATTTCGGTATTTACGCAAACAATTAACATACAGCTCTTTCTTGTCACCAAAACTTTCATAAAGAGAGGATCGACTTATTCCTAAATGATTTACTAATTCCTGCATAGAAGTAGCATTATAACCCCTATACCAGAATAAATGCATGGCCTTATCTAAAACAATATTGGGTTCAAATTCTTTGGTTCTGCTCATTTAAAAATCTCTTAAATCTAGTTCCATTTTTCATTTGAGTTGCATCTATTCCAAGACTTTTTTCTTAGATTCTGACCAAGGAAAAACTTAGCTAGAATCTAAGAATTAATTCGATTAATTTAAAATATTAATTCCCCCATCAATCACATATTCAGCACCTGTAATATACTTGGCATCATCTGAGGCGAGAAAGGTAACTAACTTAGCAATTTCATCTGCCTTCCCAAATCTTTTAAGAGGAACTCGAGCTTGCATATTTTTCCCAAACTCTTGCATAACTTCTTCAGGAAGTCCCATCTTACCAAAGATAGGTGTCTCAACTGGCCCTGGACAAACTGCATTCACTCGTATATTTCTTCCTGCAAGTTCTTGCGCAGCAGTCCTAGAAAGTGAATTCATTGCCGCCTTACTTGCGGCATAAACTGTAGTATTTGGCATACCTGTATATGCATTCACTGAGGATAGGAATATGACATTGCTTCCATCTTTCAATAGAGGTAAAAATTTCTGGAGAGTAAATAATGCACCTTTAAAGTTAATATTCATGATCGTATCAAAGCTCTCTTCCGTTATACCTTCCAAAGGAGCGAAGGCTGCAACACCTGCATTTATGAACAATATGTCCACACTTCCTAATTTTTCCTTTGTCTTCATAACTAAATTATCAATATCTTTTAGAGAAGATTGATCAGATACAATTCCCTCAGTTTGATTGCCCAGCTTCTTAATAGCTTCATTAACTGCTTCCGATTTTCTACCCGTAATGAGAACTTTTGCACCCTCATTTATAAAATCTTTTGCAGTGAAAAAACCTATTCCTGAATTTCCGCCTGTTACTACTGCTGTTTTGTTTGTTAATTTTCCCATTGAGTGGCTCCTTAATTTCTTTCCTTAAATTTTATTCTAATACAAATCCTTAAATTGAGTTTAGGACAATATTGGAATGTTCATTCTGTTATAACCATTCTGGAATGTACGTTCCAATTCAAGCAAAAAAATAAAGTTTGTATAAATTTTTAACCAATTTGTAACAATTTAAAAGAAATTGCACTTGTGAGCTAATGAATGGCTTTCAAGCTTTCCTCAACTATGAAAAAATTATCATTTACTCTCACTGTTCTTATTTGCATATCAAGCAACATATCTATATTTTCTGACTCTGTTAAAATCAATAAGACAGGTACTGTATTCGAGAACGTAAAAACAACTACTGAAAAAGGCGTTGTTAGCGTTGATTTCGAGGATAAAACGAATAAAAAGTTTCGAACTAGAGACATAACTATTACTCCTGGAGAAACAGTTTGGCTAGCTGACAAACCGAAAGAAGAACCTAGTTTCTTCACTAAATTATTCAAAGGTAATCCGGAAGAAGTAGAAGAAAAGAAAGAGACTGAAACTACTACAGCAGCAAATGCTGAAGAAGAACCTGGAGAAAAATCTTATCTCGCAGAAGGCATCTTCGGTGGGGTTGCAATTCTTTGGTTGCTACTTCCTTAATCTAAAACTATAATACTCTTTATCACAAATTTTCCTTCAGACAGCCCTTATAATTAAGGGCTCTTTTTTTTCTGAAACTTAGTTCCCAATTCTTTCAATTGCTGGGGTAGTATGTCCGTCTTAGCTGCTTGTTTATTCTCATCTTGTATTTCTTGGTAAACTTCTGTTCTATGCACAGAAACATTCTTGGGAGCTTGGACCCCAATTTTAACTTGGTCACCTTTGATATCCACAATAACAATTTCAATATCATCACCAATCATTATAGACTGATTGATTCTACGAGCAAGAACTAACATGACTAAGCTTGTCCTTCGATCATTTTATATCGAACAGGATGTTTCTCATCTCTAGAAATAAATTGTTTTGCTTTAGAATTCTTTTTATTGATTAAGATGGGTCCTTGTAAATTAGCTGTCATCTCGTTAGGGTTTTCCAATGGAATCGTTACAATAACAAAAACTAATGCATCTGAATAAGTCTCTAAGCCTATCTCTGAGAGTTCTTCGCTAGGTATAAGAGGCTTATAATCATCAATAAATAAAGAGGGTTGAATTACTATAAAAGCTAAACCTTGCTCTTGGACAGCTTGTAACCATTTAAAAGGAGATTCTTCATTTTCTTCTATCAATGCAAACTTATTGTAAGTTTCAAATCCCAAAAGCCCATCTTCAAATTCTAAAATTTGTTCTGGGTATATTTCAATTTTTCCAAATGGTTTAGTGAGTAATTCTAGCAAGATTCAGCTTCCTTTTCTTTTTCATTCATAATATATTCAATATTTAATTAATTCTTTTTTTATAAAGATTCAACTAATTTCCCTTAACTCCTATTTATTCTATCGTAAGAAATCCATAAGTGTAGGTTTAATTACCTTTGATCCCACATTCAAGGCATACTGGTGGATAGTCTCTAGCCATTTCAAATTCATAATCGTCTCAGGGAAATCTATTCCTTCATTTTTGGCAAGTAGCTCTGTCATATAAGATTTATCTTGTGATACACGTTGTTCGTGTTGTTCCAGCCGATTCATCTTAGCTCCAACATCCGAACGGTATCTAAGTATATTTTCTAAGGCTAGATCTAAATCTCCTAAATCTCTTCCACCTATTCTTTCTTGATCCTTCTGAAGAAGATCATTTCTGAATTGAATCAATACATCAAAAACAGATAGTCCTGTTACAGTTGCCGACTTAGAATAATTATTGGGTGGCTCTGAACCAGTTGGATCGATCAAACCAATATCCTTGAGGACAGTTCCATCGCCCATGTCTTCTACCCAGATTTGATGAGGGGCTGTACTGGTAAGAGAAATGTTGTCTTGAGCGAGTTTGTTTGCCTTCACTTCTAAAGGTGAATTATTGATTTTATCGATAACATCATCGATGGTATCTCCAACTGATACTTGGATTTCAACTCCATCAATTTTGAATTTTTGATCAGAGGTAGCGGTATAATCTGAGTTATCTACCTTAGATGTCAGACTCATATTAGTTCCCCAGAACACTTTGTTCCCTGGAATAGAAACAGGAACATATTCGCCTTTTTCTATTTCACGTACTTGCTCACCAATATCTCCTCGGTATTGAACACCGATAAACTGATTCTTAAGTTCTAGGCCTTCTAATCCTTTGATCTTTGATTCGATAGGTTCAAAAGGTGGGCGTTCAATTACATAACCACCGAATACAGGTTGTCCAGTTGCATCTCTAGAATTGGCTAAATCTACAATAGCACGAAGATGCTGATCAATCTCTTTCCCAATAGCAACTTCTAATTCAAAACCCTTGTCGCCCTGGTAAATACCATTCGCAGCCTGAACGGCAAGCACTCGAACTCTTTGAAAAATCTCACCCATATTGTCCAAGACGCCATCGACATGCTTAAGCCTTTGGTATCCGTCTGTAATATTTTCTTCAAACTGATTGAGTTCATTGATTCTTGAACGGAAAAACATTTGGTTGGTTGCTACTGATGGATCATCAGAAGGTCTACGAATCTTGAGTCCTGTAGCCAATTGGTTCTGAGTCTCATCGAAACTTACCTGCTGACGGTTCAAGTTGCGGATGAGAGTATTATTCTGCATCATATTTGTTATACGAATCATAGAATTAAGCTCCTAATCTATTGATAACGGTATCAAGTAGTTCACTCATGGTTTGGATCAGTCTTGCGCTTGCATTATAAGCGTGTTGGAATTGAACCATATTTGCCATTTCTTCATCCAAGTTCACACCCATTACGGATTGTCTCATGTTTTCTAATTCCACCATGAGGTCTGTTTGGGTTGTGAGTTCCTGTCTAGCTTCGCTGGTTTCGGTTCCTAATTTTGAGATCAAAGAATTGTAAAAATCATCTGTAGTCTTTGAATAATCAAACATCACAGGTTTTTCTCTAAGTGCAGAAGCAATCAAAAGTGCATTTCGTCCGTCTTTGTGCCCCGACGGTGAATTATAATCACCTACTCCACCTACATCTTTACCTCGACCTGCTGCTATGTTAGCTGGGTTATTTTGAATTTCTGCACTCATCTTAAAGAAAGAAGAAGGATGGTAGTGAGGAGTGAGTGCTATGTCTTCAGAGTTGGTTTGAAATTTTCCAATCTCACCTAATCTTCTCGAGTCGAAAGAACCTGCTGCACCAGATGCAAAGAGGATTCCAGTCATTCCTACTAAAAGCTGACCTGAATCTTCTAAGTGTCGAATTTGAAAGCTTTCTTTGGGATTCTCAGGTGAAGTTGTTGCTTTAAGCGTCAACTGACTGTCTTGGTTCATGTAGGCAACAACCCCAGATTCTGAACGATTGATACGCTTAATCACATCATTCATAGTATCATCAATACTATAAGGGATGATTACTTCTTGTTCTTTATCCCCTGGTTTTATTAATTTGATAGCACCAGAAATTCCAATTGGTTTATCTGCATCAAGGCTAGTCTTACCTGATACACGAAAGATCGCTGTGCGATCTAATTGACCATCACCGTCCGTATCAACTTCCCCGAAGGTATTATTGGATAATGCCCTAGTCTCAAAGAAATTAAGATTGGTTGAACCATTGAGCCCGAATCCATCTCTGTGAATTTGGTTTACTACATCAATTGTATTGATTGCAAGGGAATCTACTTGAGAGATCTTTTCTACGATGATATTGTCTCTTACTTCCATTAAAGCTTGCAAGCTTCCTGTTCTAAGTAAGATGTCCTTTCCAGACTTTTCCCATTGAAGATCAAACAAGCCATCTTTAGTAGGATTTCCTGTGATGAGAATATTTTCTCTCTTCTGACCTTGCACAAGAATCTGCTGACCAATGAATACCATAAGTTCGTCTTCATCGTTTCTGCCGATATTGATGTCTACCATGCCTGATAGTTCTTGCAAAAGTTCGTCTCTTCTATCGTACAAATCGTTCGGTTGATCACCCAGAGCTTCTGACTTTCCAATTCTTTCGTTTAATGTCCGAATACTCTCTGCAATTCCATTCAATTTATGGGCGAGAGCTTCGACTTCACGGTTAGCTTGATTTTGTAATTGGCTGAGTTTGCGGTGAACATCTTCCATACGCGAACCAAGACCTGCTGCTTTTTCCTGAACGACTGATCTATGAGCATTGTCTTCTGGATAGTTCGAAAGGTCTTCCCAAGAATTCCAGAATGAATCCATGAGCGTACGGAGTGTATTTCCTGTTGGCTCGTTGAATACGACTTCCATTTGTCCAAGGTAGGCTTCTTTTTTGGCCCAATATTCTTTCTGACTAGAAGTATCAATGATTCTATCATCGATGAAATTATCTCTGATTCTCTCGATACTACTTACAACTGAACCTTGGCCAATCTGTCCTGCAACCTGTGCACGATTTAGAGATGCTTCATAGATTGGTTCAGATGCATTTATGTTAACTCTTTGTCTTGCATAGTGTTTATTGTCCGCATTTGAGATGTTATGTCCCGCAGTTTGTAATGCCTGTTGGTGAGTGGAAAGTCCACGCTTTCCTAATTCTATTCCTGAAAATGTTGATCCCATAAAACCTCTCTATACTGATGTATTCAAGACTAAGGCTCTCACCTTAGAATTCGTTTTCTTTTTATGATCTGCAGAAGTATAAGTAGGCTCTTTGTCAAGTTTTCTCATCTCACCTACAGTTTTCTGAAGTAAGTCTTGTCTAGTTTGGATTAATTTTTCATTTATAATAATTGCATCTTTAAGCTTATGGACTGTTGTTTTTAACTCAGTTGCATAACCTTTCAATTGAAAATTGGAATCTCTATCTACTTTATTTAGAAAATCAGTTAGGGTAATTGTATCAACACTTGGTTCTAGATTTTGTGTTTTATAAATTTCTTCTATGGTCTTCATCCGTAATCTTTCTAACTCAGAAGCCTCCACCATAAAATGATAGGATCTTTGTGTAATTTCTTGCAAGACTCTGCCATCAGCTGAGTTAACCGCTTTTCTTTTTTCGAGTTCCAAAGTTAATAAATTTCCATACAACTCGATTTCTTTTTGAAATAAATTACAAATGCCCTCTAGCCAATCACCCATAAAGCCCCCAATTGAAGAAAAAATAATTTTTCAAATATGATTCCAATGTAATCATCGACGGATTTGAAAAAATGATTAGCTACAAATAATTTGCTTTTTGCTTGTAGTATTAATAAGTTGTAGAATGATAATCTGAAGTGGACATTCAGGATCTCAAAAATCGCAAATCACTTCCCAAGAGTTACTTACGTAAATTAATGAGTCTCACTCATGTAAGTGGCATTTTGAACTCCCACCTTGATATCTATCAACTTATGTCCCTTATCATGCTTTATGCGAAAGACCTGCTGGAAGCAGAGGCTAGTTCTCTTTTTCTTTTAGAGAAAGAAGATAATTTTCTCTACTGTGAAGTTGCTATGGGGGAAAAAGGGGAAGCCATACAACAGTACGCCCGATTGGAAATTGGATCTGGGATTGCTGGCTGGGTTGCGAAAGAAAGAAAATCAGTTATTTTAGAAGATGCCTACAATGATGAAAGGTTTGAGAAAGCCTGGGATATAAAATCTGGATTTCGAACTAAATCAATCATCTGCGTTCCCCTGTTCGTCAAGGACTCTATGATTGGAACCCTTGAAGTCATGAATAAAGTTGGTGGTAGAACTTTCAATAAATTTGACCTAGATCTGCTGTTAACTCTTGCTGAAAATGCAGCAGTTGCCATCACCAATGCACAACAACAAGATAGCCTAAACAAGCGACTTCTCGAATTATCTTTGTTATATGAATTTGAGAAGAAGATCACCTCAGAGAAAGACCATCGTAAGCTTGGCTACTGGGTTCTTGACAAGATCCTTGAATACCTCGAAGCAAAATCAGGTACGATCTATCTTTTGGATGATAATCTAGAGAATTTAACTGTTCTTGCAGCACGCGGCGTGCCTGACAATGCACTCGACAATCTTAATCTTAAAGTCGGTGAAGGAATTGCAGGCTGGGTTGCAAAAGAAAGAAAAAAATTATTGATACAAAATTTGGAAACGGATTTCAGATACAAAAAAGATGTAGGCTTCAAATTTGAAGCTAACTCACTTATTACTGTTCCCTTAATCTCTGATAAAGAAATGCTTGGTGTGATAAGCATTAACAATAAGAACAGCGGATATGCATTCAATCACAATGATTTACATATGCTTGAAGCAATTTCTTATAGATTAGCAATATCTTTCCAAAACTATTTCTTATTTAAGAAAATCAAAGAATCCGAGAAGGAAAAAGAAAGAGCTTTCCGTGTTATGCGAGAAGTCCTTCCAGCCAAAAATCCTGAAATCAAAGGCTTATCGATTGCGACTGAATACATACCCTATGATCAATTAGGTGGAGATTTTTACCAATTCTACCCAATAGAAAATAATAAAATTGGAATTTTTCTAGCTGATATCTCTGGACATGGACTTTCAGCATCTTTATTAGCTTTAATGGCTCATTCCATGCTCAGCACTTTTGAAAATCTAGTTTATACTTCCCCAGGAGTCCTACTCTCTGGACTAAATTCCTTTCTTTACAATCGTATGGCGGGCAATTTCTTAACTGCTTTCTATGCCTGCATTGACACAGAAAAGAACACTCTCACCTATTCCAATGCGGGTCATCCATTTCCTTTCTTCAAGAAAAAGGACGAGGATCATTTTATAGAATTGAATACAAAAGGGAAACTAATTGGCGTTATGCCACAGTTAATTTACGAAGAGCATACTATCCCTTTTGAATCTGGAGATAAACTTATTTTATATACAGATGGATTGCTTGAGACTAGTATGAATGGATACTCTATAGAACAGGAAGAGAATCGTTTTATGAAAAATCTTGTAGAAATCTGTAAGACGAATTCCAGTCCTAAAGAAATCATTCAGTCAACAATTCAATCCATTAAATCTTTCCCGGAATTCAAAGGATTCCAAGATGATGTTACTTATCTCATTATCGAAAGAAAATAAAATCTAAGTAACCTTTACTTCATAGAAGCAAATGTCTAAATTCAAAATTTTAAAATTCAATCGGAATGAATCTATAGGAATTCAAATGAATTATCTCTTTATTAATGCAAAATTAAATTTGGATTAATTCCTCGAAATGATTGTTGATGTGAAAAGTATGAGCTGCATCATAATCAGCCTTGTCTAAATTTCCATAGGCAAAATGGGGTTTCAAATCTTTTGATTTTGTGGATTGGAATCTATCTATAGCGTTCGTTAATCGAATAATCCCATCTTCAATCTTTGTTTCATCACTGATTGGCTCTGCTCCTGGAATCGGTTCGCTTAAACCATGGGACATTCTGCCACGCACAGAAAAAACCATAAATGCTACACTACCCAAAGTCCATTGAAATAATTTAGATTTATTGTCTGGAAAACCAACCATGGAATATTCTATAGATTGAGCGCAGTGACTTAGAATTTTGCCAAGCTTCCATTCTCCATTTGTATCTGACTTCAAAACCAGTTCTCGATTGGTTTTAAGAAATTCTGCTACCTTATTTAAATCTGAAAAACTTTTTTGGTTTTTTAACATTTCACTTTCCTCCGCGGATAATTCTGGTATTGATAAAAGTAAAGTAAGGAAACCGATCTTCTGGATAAAATTTTTTCTATTGATTTGTTCATGATTCAATGCCTCAAGGTAAGTTCCTTTGCTAGAATAGATTGTCTCGGTTTTGTTTATAAAATTTTTCATTAATTAAAAACTCTCCACTTATGATCAATACGTTCAAACTAAAAAATTTCACTGTGGAAGATTCATTCAAACCTTTTTACGTATGAGGAAATTTAAATCTTATACTTTAAAAATCATCCCCTTCTGCAAACTTAGTTCTATCTGGAAGAATTTCATCTAGGAGATAGGATTTTAATGGCGAAGAAAAGAAAAATAGGTTTAGCTTTAGGTAGTGGATCAGCACGTGGATGGTCACATATTGGGGTAATTCGTGCCTTAGAAAAACGTGAAATCTATCCTGAAATAATTTGTGGCACCTCAGTCGGTTCCATAGTCGCAGCCGCCTATGCATCCAATCAATTGGATGATTTGGAAGCCTGGGTCAAAACTCTAGAATGGAAAGATATAGTTGGATTTATGGATTTCAATTTCAAAGGTGGTGGTGGTCTATTCAAAGGGAAAAAACTTTTTGACTACATGAAAGAGAGATTCGGTGAATCAGAAATTTCAAGCTTACCAAAGAAATTTGGAGCTGTTGCAACTGATGTAGAGACAGGATTTGAAGTATGGCTAAGATCAGGGAAACTTCTTTCTGCAGCTAGAGCATCTATTTCCTTACCAGCTATATTTACACCAGTGTTACGTGATGGTAGATGGCTAGTAGATGGTGGCTTAGTCAATCCAGTCCCCGTATCCCTATGCCGCGCCATGGGTGCTGACTATATTATCGCAGTTGATTTAAATTCAGACCTACTTGACACAAATCCTCCATCGATACAATCCAATGAAGAGAGTACGCAAAGTACTGTTCCTGAAGATAATGAAAATCATTCAAATTCCAAAGACCCATCTTTTTGGACAGCAACAAAGGAAAGAATCACTTCTAGCTTCTGGGGAAAAGACCTAAAAGATACTCTCGAAAAGGAAAAGGATGAAAGACCTTCCATGATAGAAGTGATCTCAAAGTCTATCAATATCATGCAGATTCGTATCACTAGAAGTAGAATGGCTGGCGATCCACCAGATGTACTTCTAACACCAAAACTTGGTTATATGGGTCTCATGGAATTTCATCGAGCCAAAGAAGCTATAGATGAAGGATTTGCTTCTGTTGAAAGATTTGATTCCATGCTCAAAGATATTTGAATAATGATTTAAGAATATTTTTGAATGAATTCAATTGGGAGTTTCCATGGACGCTTCTTTTTAAAATCAAAAAAAAGTGCATCGAAAATAGCATCGCATACTTTTTCTGAATCTGATTTTCTCCTAATAGTTTGGAACACTTTACCACGAAATCCCTTCAAATCTCCAAAAGAAGTTTCAATTATAGCTACTTCAGGATGACTCATAGGTTTCATATAATGTAAATCAGCCTTTTGAATTACTGGGCCTATACTTGACGCACGCATAGCTGAGATAGAAAATCCTTCATCGCCTAAGGCTTGGGTTCTTGCTTCGTCAAAATAAAATTGATAGGTTCCATTATTAACATGTCCATTTGCATCCAATTGGCTCCATAATACTAAAATTTCAGACAAATGATTTTTGTTATTGTTTTGACTTGCATCAGGATCGAATAGAACATTCGTTTTCTCGTTAGTTGTTGTATCAGCTTGAATCATAAATAAACAATACAGACAGATCTGTCTGATTGTAAATAAAATTTTTCAGGAAAAAATAAAAAACAGACAAAATTGTCTGGTATTATTCTTGACTCAGGAACAACTTTGGAGATATAATTATAGAATGAATTCTATAAAGGTTAAAAGAAACTCTATTAAATCGCCTAAAAGTAGAATTTTAATCAAAGCATCTGAATTATTTTATAATCAAAGCTATAATGGTACAGGAATTAATCAAATAATCCAGGAATCCAATTGTGCGAAGGCAAGCTTTTATGATCACTTCCCTTCTAAAGAAATTTTAGGCAAAGAAGTAATTCGTCGTTATTCCATTCAAATTTATATTTGGTTTCGAGATTTAATTCGATCCAGTGCAAATCCTGAAGATTTTTTGAATCGATTAGAAAAAGCAGTAAACATCCAAATCAAATCTAAGAACTCTA
>JAACWH010000034.1:0-29985 GCA_009991425.1 Leptospira sp. | reverse complement strand
TGTATATTATTCAGCACTAAATAATATAAAAAAGAAAAAAAATGAACCGACTAACAAATAATCTATTCTATCCTAGATTATTTATCCAAAAGATATTTTTACGATTCCAATCATTTAGTAATCATCAATTCTTCTATTTTCCCATAATCCTGACTATTGGAATGACCCTTCCTTTAGTCGCGCAAAATAAAAAAGAAAGCACTTCCGATTTCCAACCACTAGCAGGACCTATGATTTCCTATACTGGGATGCGTGAGGTTCAAATTTGGCTCCAGTGGGATACAAACATTCACCAAATAACAACTTCTACCTTCAACCCGCATGAGAAATCAACATCTTCCATCCAAATTCAATACAAAGAAAAACCAAGCAAGTCTAACTCGCAACCTGCTGTAATAACCAACTCCACACAATCTAATACTATGACTAATAAGAATCAAACTCACATACAGAATGATTCGAATTTTGGTAATAAAATTCTATACCAGTTAACAGATAGTTATACAATCGATACAAGGACTGGGATTGTAAATATACCAGTATCGCTATTGGAACCGGGGACTCGCTACGAATATAAAATTTTTGCTAACAACAAAGAAATAAAATTCAATTATCCTTTAGAATTCAAGACAAAACCTCTATGGCAATGGAGGAACAATCCACCTAATGTAAAATTTGCGATTGGATCTTGCAATTATGTAAATGAAGAGAACTACGATCGCCCTGGACAGAAATGGGGCAAAGGATTTGATATTTTTGAAACTATTCGCAAGGATCAACCCGAATTCTTTGTATGGATGGGCGATAATGTCTACTTGCGCGAAGCTGACTGGGATTCTCAATCAGGAATTCTACACCGCTATTCCCACACAAGACAGAAGAAGGAGATGCAAGCCATGCTTAGCTCCATGTTTCATCTAGCCATATGGGATGACCATGATTTTGGTCCCAATGATGCGAGTTCATCTTACGGACTTAGCAATATAACAGAGAGTATATTTAAAGATTTTTGGCCCAATCCAAGCTACCCTAGCAAAGGAATCTATCGATCCTATTCTTGGTCAGATATTGAATTTTTTCTTTTAGACAATCGAACATTTCGTACGGCAAATTCCAATTATTATTCAAAAGATAGAACCGCTCTTGGAAAGGTTCAAAAAGAATGGCTATTCAACGCTTTGAGTGATAGCAAGGCTAGAGTCAAATTCATAGTATTAGGTGGTCAGTTCATCAACTCAGCCAAAGTCTATGAGAACCTATCAAACTACGAAGAGGATAGAGAAGAAATTTTAGATTTTATCCAAAAGATGAAAATAGCAGGAGTAATATTCCTTTCTGGAGACAGACACCATTCTGAGTTAAGCCGTTTAGATAGAGGAAATCTTTATCCTATTTATGAATGGACAATTTCTCCACTCACAGCAGGTTTATCTACTACAACAGAATCCGAACCAAATCAACACAGGGTCAAAGATTCCTTTGTTACGGAGCGAGCTTATGGACTGATTGAAGTGGAAGGTATTGGCAAAAATCGAAAGATACAATTTGTAACAAAGAATACATTTGGAAAAGAATTGTATAGAATGGAAATTACCATTTCTAACTTAGAGAAGGTGGAATAAAGAATAAATGATTTGACATTGCAACCTAACTATAATTTACATCTTTCAATATGCCTATGCAGGAAGAAAGTATTCGCTTAAATTTAAAATCTTCAGAACTCTTTGCAAAGAATTCGAGAGATGCAAAAGATGAATCTCTGTTCCCATTTTTTTTAGTTTCATCTTTTTAGCCAAAAGACTTCCAAGTATCGCGGAAGATATTTCTTCAACTTCTGTAAAATCCAAATAGACAGAATTTGCAGTCGAATTTAATAAAAGATCCAATTCTGATTCAAAGATAGGCATTGAAAGAATATCCAAGTCTTTCTCGTTCACTTTAAACACCGTTGGATTTTGAGTTTTTGTAATCATTGCAATCAATCCTTCCATTTTAGAGAACGGATTTTTAAGAAAAAAATGAATAGTAACTTAGAAAAAAAAGAAGAGCAAATAGATCGATTTCATTTTGCAGATGTATTTTTTTAGTTCAAAAAAAATATTATTAAAAGAATAATTTTTATGTAAGGAAAATAAAAAATGAGTTTCCATACATTTCATCATATGATGAAATGTATTTATGATCGAAATAGCTTCCTGCGAAGGCCATGAACACGAAAACGAACCAATTCTTCCTATGGTTTTTTCTGCCTTGGCTTTGGAAAGGGCTGCAAGGTTATTCCGTGCTTTGGGGGATGAGTCAAGACTCTCCCTGCTTGTTCGTCTATCTGAGAGAGAGGCCTGTGTAACTGAGATTGCAGATTCTTTTGGAGAAGGTGCATCGACTATTTCTCAGAGACTTAGACTTTTGCGAAGCGAAGGCTTAGTGAAACGAAGACGGGATGGAAAACATCTCTATTATTCTCTAGTAGATGAACATATCCACAATCTGCTTGCCAATGCTATTGATCATTCACAAGAAAGGAAATAAACAATGAGCCACCACACCCATGAAAATCACAATCATGAGCATGGTCCCAATTGCGGACACACTGCCATCCAACACAATAATCACGTAGACTATCTTCACGACGGTCATTTGCACCACAGTCATGAAGGACATTACGATGAATGTAAAATCGAAATTTCAGCATCCAATCCAGACTCTTGTACTTCAGGACACTCTTGCTCAAGTCATGATAGCTCACACGTTCATGGACCAGGTTGTGGTCATGAGGCAATTCCTCATGGAGATCATATTGATTATTTGGTAGATGGACATCTCCATCATCCACACAACGGCCACTGTGATTCTCATGGCAAACTAGAGTTAGTTGGAGTTTAATTAAGAAACATCCCAACAAAGAACTCTTAGCCTTCACGTTTTTTTCTCTCTGATTTTAAGTTAGTAATGTCTAAACCAGGGAGGAAGAAAACAATCTTGAGACATTTTAATCAATTTAGAGAGATAGGGATTCTTGTAATGCGAGTTGGTATTGGGATTGCATTTGTGATCCATGGATTTCCAAAACTTGCTGGCGGAGCTGAGGTATGGGAAGAGTTAGGTCGCGCTATGGGATTCATTGGTATCACCTCCTATCCTGCATTCTGGGGATTTATGGCAGGTCTAGCCGAATTCGGAGGAGGTATTCTCTTGATATTGGGGATTCTTTTTCGTCCAGCATGCATGGCTCTCGCATTTACAATGTTAGCTGCTATGATGTTTCATATTGGTAAAGGTGAAGGATTCATTCAATTCTCCCATGCGATGGAAGATGGAATTATTTTCTTGGCAATGCTACTGATCGGCCCTGGAAAGTTTTCATTGGATGAGAAAATTTTTATGAAAAATAAAGCTCAACTAAGTACTTAACTGAAATGAATGTTAAAATAGAAAAAGTAATATTTAGAAGAAAGATCTACCGGAAAGGTAGATCTTCTCATTGATAGGATAGTCTTTTGCGTTTATTTATTTTCTAAGTAAATAATTATTTTTTATTTTTTAATATATTGATTCGCTCTAATATTCTTATGAGCTAATACGGCGGTTTCAGAGATTCTCTTCAATCGAGTTTCTTCTTTTTTTGCATTGAGTATCCACTCTAGAATTCCTCTTCGAATGGACTTAGGAAAATTCGTAAAATTTTTGTAAGCTTCTTGGTATTTTTTAAATTCATTTTCCAAATCTTTGGGAATGACTAGATTCTCGACATCATTTAATGCATCCCAAGTTCCTGACTTTTTTGCCAATTGAATCATTTTTAATCCATTTGGATGAATTCTTTTTTCTTTAGTAAGCTTTTTTACTTTATTCTTATTAACCAGAGACCATTTACTTTTGGGATTTCTCGGTGAAATATAAAGTTTATAAAATTGTGAATCAATTTTATTTGGTAGGCTATCTATCCAACCAAAACATAAGCACTCATCGATCAAATCATCAACTGATATAGTAGCAATGTCAGAGTCTTTTTTTGCTAAGATCACCCAAATTCCCGTTTTACGATCCAAGTTATCTAAGAACCAAGATCTAAGATCGAAAATACTAACTGGTTGAATAGTATTGGAGTTTTTTGAATTCATAAAAAATACAAATTAGAAATCTTAAAGTCTACGCTGAAAGTAAATTTATATAAATTCTAATACAAAGACTAGCCATTAAATCAATGCTAGTCCTTGTAAATAAATTGCTAATAGAAAAAATTATTAGTGATGATGGTGACCATCTGGTCCATGTGAATGACCATGCTCCATTTCTTCTTTACTCGCTTCTCGAATAGTATGAATCTCAATATCAAAATTCAAAGTCTCTCCAGCAAGAGGGTGGTTGCCATTCATTACTACATTTTCACCAACAACTTCTTGAACGAAAAGTGCAATTGGGCCATTTTCAGAATCTGCACGAAATTGAGATCCAGGAACTAGCTCTTCTTCTGGAGGAAAATTAGATCGAGGAATTTCATATACCAATTTCTCGTCATATTCTCCATACGCTTCAGCAGGTGGCACGACTACGGATTTCTTGTCGCCAATTTTCAATCCTTCCATTTCCTTCTCGAGACCAGGGATAATATTTTGGTATCCGTGAAGGTATTCCATGGGATCGGAAGATTCGTCAAGGGTCTCGCCTTCGGAATTTCTTAGATGGTAGGCAAATCCTACTACCTTGCCTTTAGTTACATTACTCATACTGTCAATTTGATGAGTTTTAGGGATTTTACAAGCCAAGTTTTTCGAAAATATTTCAATTCAAAAATTATTTTCTCCGCAAGATAAATACAAAATGTCTAATAGGGAATATATGGAAGATCAAAATACCAACCTAGTCGCCCTTCCTAGAAAACAAACTTCCAATCGTGAAAAGATCATTCAATCCGCGATGAACCATTTCTTTACTAAAGGATATTCTCTCACATCTATCGATGATATTTTGAAAGATGTAAAAATTGCTAAGGGAACTTTCTACCATTATTTTGTTTCAAAAGAGGCTGTTCTTGAGTCTGTTTCTGATAAATTTGCGGATAGTTGCTTTCAAGATATTTACCAACAATTTGAGAAAACACAATCCATTAATTCTACCTCCAAGCTAAATTATTTATTTCGACTTATGATGGAATGGAAGCAGGAGAATATAGAATCTTTTGCTATGATTTTAGAATCTATGTTCAAAGAATCAAATCTTTCCCTTCAAATCAACTTCAAGAAGAAAATCCAAAAGCAAATTCTACCTTTATTAACAATTTGTTTATCGGAAGGAAAGAAATCAGGAGAATTCCAAATCCTCGATGAGAACATAACAGCTGGTATACTTATTCATTTAATTGAAGGATTAAATGAACATATCAAAGAAGATTTGCTTTATGGCAACGATCGTAATATCCAAGAAGCCAAAGAAACCTACCAAAGATCTATTGAGAAAATCCTTGGAGTCGATACCTACTCTATTCGAGTTATCGATTGGGCTTCCTATGATTCAATTCGAGAAAAATTTCGCCAAAGAGCCAAGACTAAGGCCAAAAACAATGATAGAATTAAAGAATTAATTAATTAAATCTTCAAGCTGATACTTTTTGAGATCCTACCAACTTCCACTAGAGCCACCACCTCCAAAGCTTCCTCCGCCTCCGCTGTAAGAACTTCCACTGCTGCTACTTGAGCTAGAAGAACTATAAGAGGAACTACTTGAATAAGAACTCCCTCCGCTTCCCGATGAATATCCTCCAGAATCCGAATTAGCAATGAACTTTAAGAATCTAAAAAAGTATACACTTGCTAGATTAAGTGGAAATAATATGAGACTAGGCCATTCCCCATTGGAAAGAAATGTATAAAGATAAGGAATTATAGTCCAGAGTAAGGCAAGTAAACAAAACTTAAGGAATCGACTAAGTTGGTTTTTTGATTATATAAATCGAATCACAATCATTGTTGAAGCGTAAACATGAAAGAATGAATAGTAGGTAATTGCATCGTTGATCGAGGATATAGAATTATCTAGCCTTTCTGGAGTAACATTGAAAATTCTATAAAAAAAAGCAAAAAATGAAATTATAAATACAGAATATATTAAAGCAAAATAATATAGATATCTACTTGTTTTAACCCAGAAACCTATGTAAAATGCTAGCCCAATTAAAATATAGAGATACAAGGTGGAAACTATTGGAAATCCACTTAAGATTAAAATAATAAATGAACAAAATAGTATGAAAGAAAAAAAATATTTTTTCGTAGCAGAGAAACTTCTATCTTCGAATCCTAATTTTTCAAATATCAATGCATAAGTATTTTGAATATGACTATCTAGAGAAAGCCTAAATACTAAAGTAAAGATGAATAAACTTAAAACGATCCATAAGTAGTCTTCCATAATTAAATCATTATCTAATAAACTAAAACCTAAGAAAAGAATCAAATGAGCTATAATAATTAATAAGTAAGGGAAAAACTTTTTGGAAATTTTATTAAGAATTGGTTTCTTATTTTCTGGAAGATATATTAAACAATAAAAAAATAATACTATATAAACAAAAAATGGAATAAGAATAAAACCTCTTGGTGCAAAGTATAATCCGAGGCATAATGATGAGAATACTAGTATAAATTGAAATGATTTTTTACCTAGCCAAGGAAATGGTTTGATCAATAATTTTGAGATTAGAAAATAGATTAGCAATATTCCTAATAATATAAGAGACTGAAGAAAGGACTGCTCACCTACTCTATTCCACCTTTCAAACTGTGATGCTTTTGATTCTATGGAAACTTCTGAAATGATTTCTTCAGAAGAAAGATTGGGATTTTTATCTGCATCACCATCTAATATTTGTTGTATGGCATTCATTCCATCAAGAATGCCATTATCATAATCACCTAACTTAAAATTGGGAATAAAGATATTTCGAATGATGCGATTGCAATAAATATCCGTGAGCGTTTCTTCCAATCCATATCCAACTTCAATCCGCATCTTACGGTCTTCGGTTACAATAAGAACCAGAATTCCATTATCCTTCTTGGCTTGTCCTATACCATTTGTTTCAGCAACTCGTAAAGCATACTGCTCAAGAATTTCTCCTTCTAAGCTCGGAGTTGTATATAAAATTAATTGAGCTGAAGTGCGATTTTCCAAATCAACAGAAAGATCTTCAATCGCTTGTCTTGTCTCATTATTGAGAATCTGTGCCTCATCTATAATTCTAGAAGTAAAAATAGGCACTTCTTTTGCGGACAAAAAGCACGTGTAAAAAAATAGAATATATAAAATAATGAATTTCTTCATATTACTTTGCATATATACAATTTCAACCTATCAATTAATATGGAAAATATAAATTGGAAATTTCTTTTTGATTCTTTAGAAAATAGATTTCCTATCTTAAGCCTAATGAGAGGAGAAAATGGAAAAATCTAAAGCACTACTCGATATTGGGATTCGGTCTTGGAAATAGACCCTAAATCTAATAGGCACTTTGCAAACCAATCCTAGAATCGGGACGTTAAATAAGTTGTGATTGTAGTATATTTAATGTTTTAGTTTTCAAAATTCATTATTTAATTGACTAATTTTAAAAAAATATTCAGAATAACAAATATATAGTTTAAATATTAAAAATATCATTATGAAATATTCATTCTTTTTATTATTCTCCTTGTGGGCCTGCTCTCCATCTAAACTTGATAATGCCTGTGACTTAGAGTCACCTTCCTTTCTGAACACAATGATCGTTAAGACTTTGATTGGCGACACTTCAGCTCACTGTGGTGTAAGAATTCCAAGTCGAGAAGTAAATATTTGTAGTCTTGACAGAAGCTCTATTCTTCAGCCAGAATATTCGCAAAAAATTTTAGAGGAATTGAGTCTTCAAGCAAATAAAGGTTCTTTTGCAAGCCCCTCCGTAGACTCCTCATCCATAACAGTTCCTATTGGTTCATTTAGATGGAATGGCGGGGTACTCGCGCCTAATGGGAAAATCTACGGAAACCCTACCAGGCGACTAGTGTTCTCATTATCGATCCTGTCATGAATACTGCAGAAACTACATCTATTACAGGACTTGGTGCTGGAAATAAATGGTCTGGAGGTGTCCTTGCACCCAATGGGAAAATCTACGGAATCCCTTTTACAGACACTCGAGTTCTAATAATCGATCCTACAACTAATACTGCTGATACAACATCTATTACAGGACTCGGTGCTGGAAATAAATGGAGTGGTGGATTACTTGCGCCCAATGGTAAAATCTATGGAATCCCTAGCAATAGTACATCTATTCTAATCATTGATCCAATTACGAATACTGCAGATACAACTACTATTGTGGGACTATCGGCTTCCACAAATAAATGGTCACGTGGAGTACTAGCTCCTAATGGAAAAATCTATGGAATTCCTTATAATTTAAGCGATCCTGTTTTAATTATTGATCCTCTCATGAATACTGCTGACACAACAACTATAACTGGCCTTAGTGGATCATTTAGATGGTCTTCAGGGGTTCTTGCGCCCAATGGAAAAATCTATGGAATTCCCAATGATACAGCAAGCGTTCTGATTATTGATCCAGTGACTAGCACTGTTGATACAGCTACTATTTCAGGGCTTGCCGGGTCGACAAAATGGATAGGTGGAGTACTCGGTCCGAATGGAAAAATCTATGGAATTTCCGCTAGTAGTGATAAAGTTTTAATTATTGATACAATTACTAACACTGCCGATGTTACGACCTTAACAGTACCAGTGGGAGTAAATCAATGGAATGGTGGAACACTTGCCCCCAATGGAAAAATCTATGGAATCCCATTTTCAACAACTTTAAACTCTGTCTTGGTAATTGATCCCAAAGCGAATGGAACTATTTGCCCTGCAATCCTAGAGTCAGGTTATTTGAATAAGTTTTAACTTTACTTTTATAATCATATCCCACCCAATCAATAGCTTCCCAAATCTTGCATAGAAATATGTTACATATAATTCTTAGTTAATCGAAAAATTTGTATGATCGACTGAGGAATTTTTATACTTTAAATGTAGATTTTATATATTTTTATATGAAAAGAACACTTTTTTATTTACTAATAAACTAATAATCTAATTTTACTGTTAAAAATAATAATTTATTTACAACTTTATGATTAATTTTTTCTAAGATTTAGTTTGACGTTTTATCTAAAAGATGCAATTCTATCTTCTGGTTGTTAAAATGAGATATTTAATCCTATTACAATTCTTTATATTTGCATGCATTCCTTCTAAACTTGATAATGCCTGTGACTTAGAGTCACCTTCCTTTCTGAACACAATGATCGTTAAGACTTTGATTGGCGACACTTCAGCTCACTGTGGTGTAAGAATTCCAAGTCCAGAGGTAAATATTTGTGATCTTGATAAAAGCACCATCCTGCAACCCGAATATTCTCAAAAACTTCTAGGAGAATTGACCTTACAAGCAAACAAAGGTGTTTCTGGAACACCTTCTGCAGATATCTCTTCCATTACAGGAATCACTGGTAACTTCAAATACTCAGGAGGCGTACTCGCTCCTAATGGCAAAATCTATGGTATTCCATATGGATCAGATAATGTAATTATTATTGATCCAATTGCAAATACAGCAAATACAGCAGCAATCACTGGGCTAACTACTGCCTCTGGTAAGTGGCAAGGAGGTGTACTTGCTCCCAACGGAAAAATCTATGGGATTCCATTTAGCAATCCTGAAGTTCTAATTATTGATCCTGTTACTAATACTGCTGATACAATGTCCATAACAGGACTTGTTGGATCCAATAAATGGAATGGTGGGGTTCTGGCTCCCAATGGGAAAATCTATGGAATCCCTCGAAATAATACCTCTGTCCTTATTATAGACCCAGACACAAATACAGCGGATATATCATCTATTACAGGATTAGTTACAGGTGGAACGGATTGGGCAGGGGGAGTTTTAGCACCTAATGGAAAGATTTACGGTATTCCACAAGATTTTACAAGTGTACTAATCATTGATCCAGAAAAAAATACTGCTGATACCACAAGTATTACTGGGTTAGCTGGATTAAACAAATGGGTAGGAGGTGTACTCGCTCCTAATGGAAAAATCTATGGAATCCCTTACAGTAGTTCTAATGTTCTCATCATTGATCCAGAAAAAAATACTGCTAACACTACCACAATAACAGGAATTGCAGGAGCAAGTAAATGGCAAGGTGGAGTTCTAGGCACAGATGGAAAGATATATGGAATCCCTAGAGATAGTGATTCTGTACTCATTATCGATCCAGCAACAAATACAGCTGAGATTACTAGTATCAATGGCTTAGGCGCTGTTGCAGGAAAATGGAATGGTGGTGTCCTTGCGCCCAATGGAAAGATTTATGCACTTCCATATGCTACTGGAATTCAAAATGTTCTTATAATTGATACTAAATCAAATGGTACACTTTGCCCTGCAGTTCTAGAATCGGGTTATTTGAATAAATTTTAAAATCTTTTACTGATTCTTCACCCATTCATCCAATTCAAGTTTTCCATCTACCATAATCTTCTGGATATGTTCACGTAATTTTTCCCAGTTTTCAAATTCAGAAGGCTGAACTACTCCGAAGTATTTGTATGCTATCGTGTTGCCTTTGAGTTTTTTTTGAAAAGATGTTAAACCTGACTTAAGCACAATAGCGATAGGAAGTTTATGATCAAAGGCTAACTTCAGCATCCCCTTTTTCAAGGGTTGGATAACTTCACTATAAGTATTTCTGCCCTCAGGATAGACTATATAAGAGTTGTCTTTACTTCCTTTGATTAGATTTCTCACTGATATAGAAATAGACATTGTGTTTCTGTTATCAAAAACTTCAGAACCCATAGATTTCATCCACCAATAAGCAAAGAGTGTTTTCTTTATAACTTGATTCGCAAGATAAGGTTTTTTTATAAAATAACAATCAAAAGGAAAATCCATTTCATTCACATGATTGGAAAAAACCAAATGTCCACGACTTGGGATTTGAATCTCATTTGCCGCAAGTAATTTGGATTTAGTATTCTTGCGTACAGAATCACCCCAAATCTTACTACCTGCTAGAAAAGAAATAATGCGATTCTCTTTATCTCCTTTAACATTATAATAAACACCTTTAACTAATTTAGGAAAGGCTGTCGTTAGCATAAGAGGCAAGGTCTTGAGATAAGTGTTAGCTATAAATACTTTATAACGAAAGGATTGGGCTTCCCATGTGCGTTCGGGAGGGTTAGTATCCTGATATGTGTTATTCATAATTTCCAAGAATGGATTCCTATGAGATTCTATAAACTTGTTTTTAATTAAAAATATAGCTAAAAAAATAAAATTTTTATTATCAATCCTGATTTATTTGAAAATGAAGATTCTAAATCAATATGCAACCTAATAAAATAAAAAAAAACCAGCTGATAAAGCTGGCAATCTTGTTGAATAGGATTTAAAATTTGCTTTTATTCTTTTTTATTGAGCTGCTGGAGGTTCGTCTTTTTTAACCTCAGAACGTTTAGGTATACCTAACTCATCTCTACGTGGTTTATCGTATCTTAAGAATAATTGTGAGTCTGTATCTTTTTCATAAACACGAGATTTTGAATCAGCGTAATCAACACGGAAGTCTGCAGGGATTCTTTCATCAAAGCTAGCTTGCAAGCGTTTGTCGTGTTTAATATAAGGATTCTTTGTAAAATCATAAGTTACACCTTCTAATTTCACAACTTCGCCTTCTACAACATTATCATCTAGGTCTTGCCAACTTTCTTGCTTAGCATCACTCTTTTGAAGAAAGTAATTGTCGAAAGGATATTTCAATTTGAAAATATTAGCCGCATTCGCTTTGGAATCTCGGCAGAGGTTGATAGCACCAAAGTATTTATCAATTCGGTATTTTCTTTTTTCTGGGTTTAGAGTTTGGTGTTTTTCTAAATGCTTCTCAACGGCAAGTGCTTCGATACGAGCATTTTTTGCCATACCAAGAAATTTATAACCCATCTCTACGTTCTTCTCAATTCCGTATTTATTCACAACGTAATGAAATTCTTTAGGCTCATACATCCTTCGCAGGTAAGGAGCTTCACGGTTGGTTTTCATTTCTTTTAAATTTCTACTATTTCTTCCGTATTCTATAGAGATATCGACAACTGTTTTATCCAATGGGTCGTTAGGATTTTTTCTTTCCATAGCAACTTTCATCATCTCTTCACTTCGAATAACATACAATTGAGAAAGCTCTTCTGTAAGTTTTTCTATAGCAATTTGAGCTTCGAGAAATCTTCTGTAAGATGCAACATAGTTTGTTTCAAAATAATATTGCAAGGCCTCTTGGTAAATTCGTTTAATATCTTCGTATCTTTTAATACGATGACCTTCTTTGCCTTCTTCGGCATACATGGTCAATACTACATTACCTTCAGTATCATTACCTGGATAATTTTTTACCATAGGCTCGAGCTCTCGCAAATATGTGATTAGCTCTATTCTTTTATTATAAGCCTTGTAGGACACAGATTGGCTTGCAACTTCAGATATTGGAATCCAAATTAAGATGCTTACAAAGAGGATTATTTTTTTCATGATTCTACCATATTCCAACAATTGGGGATTTCCCTATAGAAAGTATCGGTTTTCTTTTGGAATGAATTGACAGTTTCCTTCCAGAAATTACAGTTTCCTTAGAGAATTCTATCATGCCAGCAACCCAAGCAAGCCAAAATAAAAAAATTTCCTTCAGAGCCAAAGAGAACTCAGTTTGCCCAATTTGTGATGAAGTTCACCAAAAAGAGCAGATGTTCCAAGGTGGTGGAAGGCTAATTGCGGGCAAGATGACCCAAGAATTACGCAGACTCTACGAAAAGAATAGAAAATTTGGTAGAGTTGGGCCAAATGACTATATTTTATCCGTCTGCCCTAGATGCCTTTATACTTCATTTACAAAAGATTGGGAATCCTTACAGGGAAATGAAGTGCAAGAACTAAAAATGAGTTCCGACCAAAGAAGAGCTTTTTTAGAAAAAATCCTAGGTCCTGTTGATTTCAACCAAGATAGAAATATTGTTCTGGGAGCTGCATCCTATCTACTAGCGATTGAATGCTACCAAAAGCGGGGAATGGGAATTGCACCAACACCCAAGAAGGCAATATGTGCAGTTAGATCCGCTTGGTATTTTGAAGATTTGCATGCAGAATATCCCACTATGAATTTTGACAAAGTGAGAGATTTTCTATATAAAAAAGCGGCAATCTATTACAGCCAGACCTTAGAATTTATGCAAAATGGCCAAGAACCTGTTGATTCCATACAAGGTATGTTAGGTCCAGATACGGACAACAACTGGGGATTTGATGGAGTTGTTTATTTAAATGCTTATTTAACTAGGAAATTTCTTGACCAACTAGCGGACAAAAAAGAAGACCAACTCAACCTTCTAATTCGTGCTAAACGAATGCTTGCAAGATTGTATGGTTCTGGTAAATCCTCCAAGAACAAACCCTCAGCCATCATAGAAATGGCTCGCGAATTGTACGATGAATACGGTGTCTTAATTGAAGAAATGGGCGGAGAGAAATAAGCTTTTTCTTCTCTTATAGCATTTATAGTGTCTAATTACGCCTTACTAATCGAATACGATGGTATGAAATTCCATGGTATACAAAAGCAAATCAATGCTTCTACAGTGCAAGATGCTTTAGAAGGTGCGATTCGCATTCTTTTAAAACCCCAACATGATCTACGATTCCATGTGGCGGGGCGAACAGATACAGGTGTTCATGCTTCGGGTATGGTTTGCAATTTCTATTCTTCTACCAAAATCAAAGACATAGATCTTTTTAAATACTCTGTCAATGCGCTTTCTGGAGATGGTGTCACTGTTCTTGCAATGCGACATGTCCCTGATGCTTTTCATGCAAGATTTTCTTGCACAGCCAGAGAATATATTTTCAAAATTATTTATTCAAAAGATGATCATCCACTTTTGAAGGATAGAGCTGTTTGGGTAAAGGAAACAATTGATTGGGATTTAGTTTATTCTCAGTTAAAACATTTACAAGGTGAGAAAGATTATAAAAGTTTAGCTAAACAATATTCGATCAAAGACAAGCCTTCTAAAAGGACATTTTTATACGCAGGAATAGAAATTGATCCAATACAAAATTATCTAATTCAATTTCGCTTCAAGGCTGATAGTTTTCTTCATAATATGATTCGAATTCTAACTGGAACTTTAGTAGACATAGGAACTGGCAAAATTCAAGGTAGAGATCTAGGGCAAATTATTGATTCGCTTGATAGAACTGCTGCAGGAAAGACTCTACCTGCGCATGGATTGTATTTCTATAAAGCTCATTATAATTCCTTTCCTGAAATAGAAGAAATGTATAAATCTGCTCTACATCGTGATATCCGATTTCCTGAGGGAAGTGCATTTTAATATGGATACAATGCAAAAAAAATTGAACTTTATTTTGAATTATAATTTAGCAATTTTTCATCTTATTCTAATTTGCCTGCTCGTATCCACACCTATCTTTTCGATTGAGAATGAGGATGATAGACGAAAACCAGAGATTGGTGCATGGATAGGGGCTACAAATCCTTTTCCAGGGACTCCCACTCAACAATTATTAGATACAAGTCTTGGTTTTGGTGCTTTTGCAAGACTACCTTGGCCCTACTTTCTTTATACGGAATTTGGAACCAGCTATTCTGTCTACCAATCTCAAACAGAGAGAGCACTTACGACTGTACCTGTTTATGCGGCACTTGCCTACCAGCTTCCTTTTGATCTTCCTGTTAAGTTTTTCATAAAAGGTGGTGGTGGACAGGCTTATGTAGTTGCAAGACCTTCGAATACTGCAAGGTGGAATGATCTGATTTATGGTGGATTTGAAGCTAGTTTTATTGCAGGTAGAAAAGTAAGGATTGGAATTCGTTTGGATTATAACAAAATCATGGAGACGAATCTTGATACTCCAAGTATTTATGACTTTCCTTTACAGTCACCTTTTGATGATACAAGACTTTCGAATCCAGCCAATTTCCAATTGAGAAATGCAGATTTTTTCCATTTTGGACTTATGGTTAGTTTACTAATCTAAGCTTTTCCCTTTACAATTTCATTAGTATACGAAAGAATGGGGTAGTGAGCTTAGAATTGAGTAAAAACAGAATATGTTCAATTGTCACATTCCTTTTAGGACTCCTACTTCTTATAGGTTGCAAGAGAAGTGATCTAGGAAGGGAAACTTCACTTCCAGTCTTAAGTACCTTATTTAATAGTAGAATGCTTCTTCTAATGAAGGGAACCTATTCCTCTGATAGTCCAATAAGCTTCAGCGATTATAATAATGGCTCTGGCCAACTCTACCAAGATAACACAGGTGCCGAAGGAGATCCAGATTTCGAATTACCTAATCTACCATCTGCATCTACTCTCCCCATTTATATTGATTTTGGTGAGGTTCGTATTTCTTCTAAATTCCAAAAAGGAATCAATGAGCTAACACAAATTAGAGATCCAGCGGACTCATTAAAATTCTGGGATAATATAGCAACTCAAAGACAAGTCTATTGTAATTCGCCTTACTCTTTGGAAGAAGATACATGCCAGAAAGAAAGAGGGATTTTCAAATCGGAACAGTTCTTCAATGGGGCTGGAGCTGTATATCCATCAAATGACCCAACTTCGGAAACCTATTCCTGCTCTGATCCTGACTATTCTAATGAATGCGTTCTAAGAGGTTTACCCGTAGATGCTACTTTTGGTTCTCAGTATTTCTACACCGGTGTATATTTTCGATCTCTTGTTACTGGTTGGGGGGTTAGAAACGGTGGTATCCTACTTGATGCAACACGTTTTGATAACCGAAGAGTCCCTGGAATTAATATTGTCCCTAGAAATAATTATACTCCTGGAACATCTGATATCCAAAAGCAAGATATTGTTCCTAAAATGTTTCCCCTTCTCTATTCTGTACAAGGCGGACAAAGAGACATGGAAATTAGAAGCGGATTTGATCCATATATCTTAGAAATTCGAATGAACATGAAAGAAAATTTTATGGTTCATTCCTTTATTAGAACTGGAAATATTCGTGAAACCTTAGTAAGTTTTTCTGATGCCCTAAATACTCATACGGGAGAGGCAGATATGGGAGGTAATATAATTCTCAGGTCCAGGATTATTTATCCAGAAACGGCTGCTAGCTTACGAATCACTGGAGGAACAGGCAACTTAAATTATTATTTTGCAGTCTTTCATTCTGATGAGGTCGAAACTAAAAGGCAACTTCCTCTTGCCGCAACACCTGCACGTGCTGATGCTTTTATAAAATATTTAAATAATGGTAAATATAAGCTTCTTTGTATTGGCGATACAGAGAGAGTCGATGGATACCCTGACACGATTGTAAGAGAGACTACATTTGAAGTATCCGATGTAGATAGAAGAGCCACATTGCCAATTGCACTTTCATGTCCTTGAGGAGAGATAATGGATCAGAATAATTTTCAACCATCCCGTTTTACAATTCGTGTCAAGTTAATGGTAATTATATCTTCCATTTTGATACTATCACTTGCATCCATCATTTTTATTGCAACCTACTTCTTTAAAAGAGATAATGAAATTCGAGTAAAAGAAAATAACGCAAAATTAACTGAAGTAATCGCGTTGAATGTAAGAGCAGAGATACTTTCCTTAAATCGATCTCTACAAGTAACAATCGCTAGTTTAGTTCAAACTAAAGATGAATCTTCTATTAGGTCTATTCTGTTTACAGAAGATCCAAACGTGATTTTTGTAGGTTTATACGATAAATCATTTTCCTCCAAAGAACGATTAGTAAACACGAAATCTATAGAAGAATTAGGAATCAGCTCTTCTAAGTTAGATGAAATTATATCAACCAATAAAGATAAACTCAAAGGAAGCTTTTCTAATACTACAGTACTATTAAATACAAGCGTTGGATTTCAATCGCCTATAATTGCGATTGCATTTCCTTATTTCAAAGATAAACAAAACCTTGCTATTGTTGCTATACTTCGTCTTGAAAAGTTCTTAGACCCATTTCAAACATCTGGTATTACAGAATCATTCATGGTCAGTGATGATGGCAAGGTACTTGCACATCCAGATTTAAAGCTCGTACTAGCTGGAGCAGATATGGTGAACACACCTATAGTCCAGAAAATGAAGACTAGTCCACTAGACAATGGACAATACCGATACCAAGACAAAAGCAATGATTGGCATTTAGGATCTTTTAAGAAGCTAGGACTTGGTGGTGTTGGAATTATTTCTGCTGTCTCGGAAGACAAGGCATTCGAAGAAGTATATAATATTCAAAGAAGAAATATTTATTTGATGATAGCTGCTCTTAACATAGCCATTATTATTGTATTCTTTTTTGCAAAACGAATTTCAGGTCCTATTTTTGGATTGGTTCAAGCCTCCAAGAAAATTGAAGCAGGTCAATACCACCTTGATTTAGTTCCAGAAACTAGAGATGAAATTGGAATCCTTACCAATTCATTCCAGTCGATGAGTCAGGGTCTAGAAGAAAGAGAGAAACTCAAAGTCTCCTTTGGTAAATTCGTTAATGATGAAATTGCTGAATTATCCATGAAAGGACTCCTTAAAGTGGGAGGAGATCGAAAGGATTGCGCAATACTTTTTTCTGATATCCGTAGCTTCACTTCTATTTCTGAGAAATTAAAACCGGAAGAAGTGGTTGATTTCTTAAATCAATATATGACTGCTATGGTTTCTTGTGTAAAAAGGAACAAGGGTTATGTGGATAAGTTTATTGGAGACGCAATCATGGCTACCTGGGGAGCTCTGAAGTCTGTTGATAATAATTCTGAGCATGCAGTAAAAGCTGCTCTTGAAATGAGAGATGCACTCATAGAATTCAACAAAGGCAGAGGAACCGCCAAAAAGCCTGCACTTAGAATCGGAATTGGTGTAAATCATGGACCTGTTGTATCTGGACAGATTGGTTCTGACGAAAAGATGGAATATACTGTTATTGGTGATGCTGTTAACTTAGCATCTAGAATGGAGGGCTTAACTAAAAACTTTGGAATAGATATAGCTGTCTCCGAAGATGTTCAAGTTGAAACCAAGAAATTATTTAAGTTCCAAGATTTAGATACTATTCCCGTCAAAGGAAAATCGAAACCACAACGTGTCTATGCTGTCTTAGGTTATCTAAAAGATCCAAAATGTCCTAAGAATCTTGATGAACTTAGAAAGAAAATTGGATACGAAAAACCAAGTAAGAAGTAACCTATGAAATTTTTAAATAGTAGAGAAAATAAAATTCTAGCTTTCTTAATACTAAATGCAATATTATTTGTTACTTTATTTTTCTTTGATCTCAACAAAAAAATTGATATTGGAAACAGAAAAATCATTGGAACTGTTGAGTTTAAGAAAAATACCGTTCAGCGAAAGTTAGATGATCATATAGTTTGGGAGAGTTTAGATACCAATAGTCCAATTACAAATAAAGACACTATACGCTCTGAATCTTTGTCTGATGCTATCATTCGATTAAACGATGGAACAGAGATTAATCTAGATGAGAATAGTATGTTTTTTTTAGATATAACAGGCGAAGATCCAACTATTTCTTTTGATCAAGGAAGTATTCAAATCAAGAAAAAAGATGGAAGTGCTGGTGATCTGAAGATCCAAAGCAATAATAAAACCATCGAAATAAAGGATGGCGAATTAAACATTCAGAAAGGTGAAAATGGAAATTTCAATGTTCAAGTTGAAAAAGGTAACGCTCTTATAACATCTGGTGGCAAGCAAACTAATGTAGCTTCGGGAAAACAAGCTGATCTAACTGGCAATAATTTAGCAATTAGTAATATTCCTTTCGACTTAATTTCACCACCAAATAACAGTATAATACAAAGTAATAGCGACACAAAAACCGTGGATTTTAAATGGAAGGCAAATGTTCAATATTCAAAATTAAAATTTGAAATCTCTAAAAATCCTAATTTTACTTCAATTTTCAAATCTAGTGAATATCCAAAATCAAGCTTTACTGAAAGTTTACCTTTAGGTTCTTACTATTGGAGATTGGTATCTGACAAAGGGAAAAGTATTCCATATAGATTCCATGTGTTCAAAGAAGAAGAGTTGAGTTTAAAGTTTCCAGAAAACCAAACAGAACTAACTTATGTAGAAAAATTACCACTTGTAAATTTTCAGTGGAATAGAGATCAGTTTACTAAAGAATATATACTTGAAATTTCAGAATCACCTAATTTTGATTCTCTGTTAGCCAGACAAATTACTAGAAGCAATTCCTTTTCTATGGATAACCTTAACGTAGGGAAAATTTATTGGAGAGTAAAGGCGATTCCATATTCGACTGATCTACCTGAAAGAACAAGCTCCTCTAGGTATTTTACAATTAAAAAGGGAAGTAACTTTACTGAACCGAAAATTGAAAGACCTATTAATGAAAGATTTCTCGTTTCTGCATTCAAAGAACAAGGCATTCTCATTTGGAGTTCTTCAAGCGAGTTAGTTAAATACGAAGTATCGATTTCTAAAGAAAATTCCTTCAATAATATTCTAATGAAAAAAGTTTCATTAAGAAATTTTATACAACCTAAACTTAATTTAACTAAAGGTGAGTATTATTGGCGAGTAAAAGGATTTTCAGCATCTGGCAAGGAAAGTAAATATTCTTCTAATGGAAAATTTACTTTAGTAGACAATGCATCCGATCTTGTTGATAAAAAAGAAGAATCTTCTTCGGAATTGGAAGACTCAACAGTAAAGAAAAACGAAATTTCACAAAAATTACTTAAATATCCAGTAGATACCGTAGTCGATCTCTCTGGTGAAAAATCTTTAAGTTTCTCATGGAATAAAGATTCTAGCGGATTTGTTTATATTCTATCCATTTACCAGGATGAAAATGGGAAGAAGAAACCTATCCACCAAATAAAGACTAAAGAATCCAATTACAAACTTAAAGATTTAACAATTTTAGATGAAGGAAAATTTTCCTGGGAAGTAACAGTTCTTTCTGGAACCAAACAAATAAGAAAAGAATCAGGTAAATTTATTATTGCATTAACTAAGCTTAGAAATTTAAAACCAAGCGATATAGAATTTATTTCACCCTCTGTTCTTTTCCGTGAAGGTAAAAAGTAATGAAACAAAAACTATTTATAACAATCGTAGTTCTATTATTTGGCAATACAATTTATTCACAAAATGCAAAGAACAAAATTGTTTCCTGGAAGGAATCGCAATATGCATCAGGATATCAAATCCAAGTGAAAGATTCAAAAGATAAATTAATTATTGATAAAAAAACCGAAACAAACTTTCTCTCCATCGATAAAATTCCTGAGGGGAAATATAAGATCCGCACATCTGCTTTGTCTCCTTTTGGAAAATCTATAGTCTGGACAAATTGGCAAGACTTAAAGATTGAAATATCTCTTCCACCAATTGTTAAAGATGAGTCTTTGGCAGAAAATATTCCTAAGAAAAAATCTATAGAGCAGAAGCCTGATCAAAAATTAGAAATCGAAGGTGATAATTTTAATGATGCTACTGAAACTAGCATTGAATCCTCTCAAAATAAATCCAAAATAAAAATTGTTGATAAGAAAATAGAATCGAAAAATAAAATTGAATTAACAGTTGATACAGAGAATACTCTGCCTGGAAAATATGATCTTTCTCTACAGAATCCGTTTCATCCTAAAAAGACTATTAAAAATTACATAGAAGTTGAAGATAAAAATCAAAAACCTACAACTCAAAGTAGCTCAAAGCAAGATTCTAAAGGTATCTATGCTATGAGTATGAAAGATTTAGATGAATTTATCGGCACAAATTCAAGTTGTTTTAATTCTGAACTTTCTAAGGATTTAATACAAGTATGTAGAGAGGATTATGTTACAATAAATCTCTCCACTAGAGAGAAAAAGGATATATATTATTATTTTCTAATTAAAGAACCAAATAGTATGACTCGAATACAATCCTATAAACATTTCCAGACATATTGCTCTCCTGTTTTAAATGCTATGCGAGAGAAAGTAGATTATAATACGAATAAGAAACAATACACGATTGATAAAAAAGAAAAAATTGAAATTAATAAGATGTTTGAGCGATTTCAATCTTGCCCTACAACTAAGGAAAAATTAGCAAAATAAATGCAAACATTCATAAAGCGAAACACAATTCTTTTTATAACTTCTTTTTGTATTTTATTTGGAAATAATTTATTAGCTCAAGAGAAATCTTCAATACTTAGAGAAAGTATAAAGAATGTGAAAAGCATTATTGAAAGTTTAGAAATCTATGACCAAGTAGATAAGAAAAAATTTTATGGGGTTGTTGGAAGATCCAATGAAATACAATTCCAATTAAAAAGCTCTCCCATCGAAGAACCTACTTCAATTGTAATTGGAATTGCAACCGATGGATCCATCCAAGAAATGGAAGTTAAAGTTTTTCTAGCTAATGAAATCAATGAACCTACTAAATTAATTCGTACTGACAGAGTAACGAATGAACGGGAATGGGTTTTTGAAATATTAGAAAATAACCAGTCCTATTTAGTAGATATTAGAGTTATCCGGTCTAAATCAGAACTTTCATTAGTCGAACTCGTCCATAGTTTTTATTATGGCTTCCAATCTAATTCCTCATTTTCTACTACTAAATCAAAGACAGGAAATCCAAGCTTCCAAGCTCCTAAACAAAAATCAGATACCCTCTCTCCAATAGACACATACAACAGTTTTGAAATTTTTAAGAAAGATTTAACTAAATAATTTTTTGAATCAATCCTTTGATACGAAAGATTGCATCTAAGATTTTAAATTTTTTTTATATAATGATACTCAATATCAATTTGCATAAATTATAACTCAAAAAAACACTAAGAAACTTCTTGCGTATAAAAAGGTAAGGAACCTTTCTGGAATAGTGAGGCAATATTATCTAATCCCTTCTAGTTTTCTAGTAATATGGTTTGGGTTGATTTTTATCTCTCCACTTTTTGGCATCCATCTTCACCACTCAACACATCCTAATCAAAAAGAAGTAACATTGATTCATAGTTACTATGAATCAGATCATTCTACAACTAGCCAGCCTGATGAATCAGAAGCTCAGTCACTATTCGAACATATATCTCCCTATGGAATTACCTCTGATTTAGGTGATTGGGATGCTGGATTGGTATTTGATATTTCATTTTTCTTTTTATTTCCATTTTTAATTATAATTATTTTCACTAATGCAATTATTCAAATCTCAACTTTAGATTTAACTGCGACTACTAAATATTTTTCTCTAAAAAGTCATATCTATAAGAAATCATATCTCTACTTCTGCTTGTTTTGTCATATTCCTCCACCGATTGCATATAATTAATTTTATATAATCTTAGGAGGACAAAATGTATTATTTTATATTAATTTTATTATATTTATTTATTAATTATTCTATTAGAGCTGAAGATTTACACTCTAATAAAAATTGTGTTGGAAATCAAAAATTAAAAAACATCATACAATGTGTTCTGGATCATAGTCCTGAATACAGAATTGCGCAAGGTAATTTAGAGGCAAGTCTTGGTAGAAGAAAAATCGCAGGCTATGCTTTTCCTTCCAATCCAAACTTTTCTACTACGAGTGCTCTAAGAAGAGGAACAAGAGGAGAGAATTTCTCCTTAAATAATTCAATACCACAGGCAATCAATGGAGAGCTAATGCTTTCTCAAGAAATCTACATCGGTGGGCAAAGAGAAATTAAACTAGAATTGGCTCAAGCGGATATCAAAACGAAAGTTAAAAATGTCCAAGCAATAGAAAGATCTACTATCGCACAAACCGTACATTCTGTATTATTATACCAAGCTTCCTGGGAAGAATACAAACTTACTCAAGAATTGAATTCTCTTTCAAAGGAGATCGCTAAAATTGCAAATTTAAGATTTAAAAATGGCATAGGAGCCGAAATGGACTCCGAGATAGCTCTCTCAGAATCGATTAAAATGAATTCTTTCGAAGAACAAGCAAGAAGACGATGGCAGGATTCCAAGACTGATTTAGTAATTATGATGGGAGTTCGTTTCCAAGAAGAACTCAATGTATTCGAAGAAAGAAAAATTCTTCAAATACCTAAAGAAGATTTAGAAAAATATATTGAATTAGCGGAAAAAAGACGACCTGACTTGGAAGTCTTAGAGTTAGAAATTAAATATTCGAAAAGTAAGATCAAGCTTCTTCAAAGAGAAAGAATTCCTAATCTTACTATTTCAGGATATGTTCAAAATGATGGCTTTAATGAAAAAGTAGTTGGTGGTAAAGTATCCATCCCTCTACAGATCTGGCGTGATAATAGTGGAGAGATTCAAGAAGCAAAAGCTAATTCTAGAATTTCTGAAGAAAATAGGGAAATAGGAGGACATACTGTCCGATTTGAAGCAACTAAGGCATGGAATGGTGTAGATTCTTGGAAGAGGGCTTGGCAAAATTTTCCACCTAATATATTGGAAAGAACCAATGAAAATTTACTGATTCTAAAGAATGCTATAGCAACCGGTAAAATCTCAGTTAAAGATGCACTGCTCTCTCAGAAATCCTTAGTCGATTTAAAATCTAACTACTTTCAGACTAAAGCTAATTATGCTATCGCTTGCAACGAGTATCTTCGTGCAGGCGGTATGGATTTAAATGAATTTTTCCTAAAGGATTCTAACAATGAATAATAAAATCAAAATTCTTATTTTTTCCACAATACTTTGCGTTTCTTTCGTTTTATATTACTTTTATCAAAAAAATACTCAATCTTCCAAAACACTTAATAGTATGAGCTTGAATGAGAATCCATTGAAAGAAAATGAAAATGGAAATATTTTTCAAATAACTGAAGATTCAAGATATAAGATACCAATTCAAATAGCTGATGCGAGTAGCGAAGCGTTCAATTCGTCCGTAGAATTAACAGGTGAGATCACAGCAGATCCAGATACTACGCAAACCATCGGCACTAGACTGAAAGGAAAAGTTCTAGAGATTCGTAAAAAAGAAGGAGATTTTGTTCGAAAAGGAGAAGTCATTGTAGTGATGGATTCCACGGAAGTAGCAAGATTAAAATCTAAATACTTGACCTCCTTAGCAAAGTTAGAGGCAACTCAGAAAAATACAGAAAGAATCAAAGAACTCGTCAAGATAAAATTAGCTGCCGACCAAGAAGCACGCAATGCCGAAGCAGAAAGTCTGACCTGGGAAATGGAAGTTAAGGCAGATAAAGAAAATTTAATAATGAATGAAATCCCCATTCCTAAATCCAATGACTCATCTTCGAGTTCAAATCTGCAACAAAACACGAAAATTTATCTCAGGTCAAATATAAGCGGAACACTTATCACTCGCCATGTAACACCTGGGAATATAGTAGCGGAGAATACTGTTTTCGTGACAATTGCTAATTTAAATACTGTGTGGTTTGCAGCTAGGGCATTTGAAGATGACCTTAAATATCTTAAACTCGGACAAGAAGTAAATGTAGAGTTAAATGCATATCCAGACCAAAAATTTACAGGCAAATTAAGTTATATAGGCTCAACCCTAGAAAAAGAAACACGCTCTATCCCAGCTCGTATAACTTTAAGTAATCCTAAACAAGAATTGAAAATTGGTCTTTTTGGAAAGGCTCTATTAAATGTCGGAAGCGTTTTGCAAGATAAAATACTCATCCCAGATTCATGCGTATTAACAATCAATGGAAAAGATGGAGTCTTCATCCAACTCAACGATCTTAATTATGAATGGAGAGAAATTAAATTAGGAGGAACCCAAGGGCAATTAGTCGCAATTGAAGAAGGCTTAAAGAATGGAGACAAGATTGTCAGCAATGGAGCCTATTCACTCAAAGCATTGTATCTTAAGCATACATTCGGAGAAGAATAATGAAATTACTAAACTATATTGTTGAATGGTCATTAAATAACCGAATCATTGTTCTAATTTTAACATTCTTTTTCATATTATATGGAATTGCAAATATTCACAAACTTAAATTAGACGCAATACCAGATGTAACCAATATTCAAGTTCAAATTGTAACTTCGGCTCCCACTTTATCATCCTTGGAAATGGAACAATATGTAACCTATCCTGTTGAGTGGGGAGTTTCAGGAATTCCTGATATAAAAGAAATTCGATCCATTTCAAGGTATGGATTATCTTTAGTTACTATAGTTTTCAATGATGATCTCGACCTGATGGTTGCAAGGCAATTAGTAAGCGAAAGAATGCTTGAAATACAAAAGCAAATTCCTACGAAATATGGCACTCCTCAAATTGGCCCACTTTCAACCGCTTTAGGAGAAGTGATTCAATTTACTTTAACATCGGAAAAGCATACGAGTAAAGAACTTACAACCACTCTGCAATGGTATATTAGTCCACTTCTTAAAACAGTCCCTGGTGTTGTAGAAGTAAATATTTTTGGAGGTGAGACGAAACAATATGCAATCAATATAAATCTTAAGTCCATGCAATCTTTAGCAGTAAATACTGAAGACATTATGAACGCAGTAGATTCTAATAACATTTCTGAGGGTGGAGGCTATATTGAACATAAGCATGAGCATACAATTATAGGTGTACAAAGTCTACTAAAGACCAAAGAAGACTTCCAATCCATTTATATTAAAAATACTAAAGATGGGAATCCTATATACTTGAAAAACGTAGCTACTATAACAGAAAGCTATGAACTTAGAAAAGGGGCAGCTACACAAAATGGCAACAGGGAAGTAGTCGGTGGCATGGCCTTAATGCTGATAGGAGAGAATTCCTTAGACGTCAGCGAAGCCGTGAAAGAAAAGTTAAAGTTTATAGAACCTACTCTAGAAGATGGAATGGAATTCAATATTTTTTATGACCGTTCAAAAATGGTTTGGAGTACAATCTATACGGTTATGAAAAATCTTGGTGAAGGGGCAATATTTGTTGTAATCATTTTATTTCTATTGCTGGGAAATCTCAGATCAGGTCTCATCATAGCTGTTATCATTCCCCTCTGTATGCTATTCGCAATCTTAATTATGATTGTCCGCGAAGCTCCAGCTAACCTAATGTCTATGGGAGCAATAGACTTTGGTCTACTTGTAGATGGAGCCGTGATTGTAGTAGAAAATGCTACAAGAAGACTAAGCATCAGAAAGAATGAACTAAAAAGAGAACTTAGCAAAGAAGAGAAGAGAGAAACTATTTTAGATGCCACCATAGAAGTACGTAAGGCAACTATATTTGGTGAAATAATCATAGGTATAGTTTATATACCAATACTAGCACTCTCTGGAACAGAAGGGAAATTATTTATTCCTATGGCTTTAACGGTAATTTATGCAATAAGTGGAGCATTCATTTTTACCTTAACAATAGTTCCAGTTCTTGCTGATATTTTTCTTAAAATCCCTGAAGGGCACAAGGAAGAAACTAAACTATTTGAATGGATTCAGGCCAAATACAATCCCATGCTTAGATTTTCTTTAAAGCATAGAATGCGTATTGTGAGTGCTGCTGTAGGATTTTTCCTATTTACAATTATACTATTTCCATTTCTGGGAGCTGAATTTATTCCAACTCTCGACGAAGGATCTACTCTTTTAGAAATAAATCGTCTACCTTCTGCTAGCCTAGAAGAATCGATACGATCCACTTTAAAAATTGAACGTATTCTACTCACAACTGAATTTCCTGAGATCAAATCGGTAGTTTCCAAAACAGGATCACCTAACTTATCTTTGGAGCCAATGGGAATAGAAAAGTCAGATGTATTTATTCAGTTAAACGATAGATCTACCTGGGAGAGATCAAGAAGTGAATTTTTAAGTCAAATAGCTGAGACTATAGAAAGAGAGATTCCTGAAATCTCCTTTGGAATTTCTCAACCTATTGAAATGCGAACCAATGAAATGGTTGCAGGAATAAGATCAGATATTGGAGTGAAAATTTTTGGCGAGGATATCTTAACTCTTAGAAAACTAGGAGAGGAAACTGCCGATCGATTCAAAAATATTCCAGGTGTCAAAGATATTCGCATAGAACAGTTAGGTGGAATTTCCTTCATCAAGGTAATTCCGAATCGTGAAAAGATGGCAAGGTATGGAGTGGATGCAAAGCAGATTGGTCAACTCTTGCAAATGATATCATCGGGTCTTAACACCAGCCAATTAATTGACGGAGCAAAAAGATTCAACATAGCACTTAAATTACAAAATCCTCCTAACGAATCCCTTGAATCTTGGCAACCTATATTGATTCCCAGTAGAAACCAAGGCTATATTCCCTTAGGTGATATTGCTGAGATCAGAAAAGAAGATGGTCCGGCTCAGATTTCACATGAGTGGCAAGAGCGAAGACTGCTTGTTGAATTCAATGTAAGAGATAGGGATGTGATGTCGGTAGTATCTGATGTGGAAAAAATACTTTCCAATGATAAGATCCTTCCACCTGGTTATAGATTTGAATTGGATGGAACTTTTAAAAATTATCTTTCAGCAAGAAACACTTTACTTTGGGTGGTTCCTATAACTTTTGCAATGATTCTTTTTCTTTTATGGTTAGCGATTCAGGATATGACATCAGCCTTATTGCTATTTATCAATATACCATTTGCGATAGCTGGCGGAATCCTAGCCTTATTTATGAGATCTTTGCCATTTAGTATTTCAGCTGGAATTGGTTTTATAGCACTTTTCGGAGTAGCTGTTCTCAATGGTTTAGTTCTTGTTACATTTTCTAAGCAGTTAGAAAAGAAAAATATGACTCCTATGAAAGCGATTGAACATGCCGCTTTACTAAGAGTTCGTCCAGTACTTATGACAGGAATGGTAGCCATACTTGGTTTTATTCCTATGGCACTATCAACCAACCCAGGAGCTGAAGTACAGAGACCACTTGCTACGGTGTTGATAGGAGGCTTGATTACAAATGCTCTGCTAACTCTTTTGGTTTTTCCCGCATTTTATAGTTTAGTCTATGATAAGATTTTGTCCTTGACACCAGCCTCTAAGAAACAAACCTAGAAGCGTAGAGGCAATATGATTCAAGTTAGCAATTTATCTAAGTCTTACGGTGAGAAAAGAGCCATACAAAATCTCAATTTCACATTAGAAAAAGGTGAAGTTGTAGGTTTGCTAGGATTGAATGGAGCCGGTAAGACAACAACCATTCGCATACTTACAGGTTATCTCATTCCTACTGCTGGAGATGCGAAGATCAATGGCAAAAGTATTTTTGACGAACCCCTAGAAGCTAAGAAAAAAATTGGCTATCTACCAGAATCCCCTCCTCTCTATGAAGAGATGAATGTTCGAGATTATCTCATATTCGTTGCTAGGATCAAAGCGGTTCCTCAAGAAATTTTTCAGCAAGAAATTGAACGAGTTCTTTCCAAGACTGGAATCACTGAAGTCCAAGACCATGTCATTGGGCAACTTTCCTTAGGATTTAGAAAGAGAGTTGGTATCGCACAAGCTCTTGTTGGGAACCCTGACGTAATCATTATGGATGAACCAATTTCAGGACTTGATCCTAAGCAAATTATAGAAATAAGAAATCTTATTAAGGATCTAGCTGGAGAACATACTGTCCTCATTTCTTCGCATATACTTGCAGAAATCTATAAGACCTGTGATAAATTTTTATTTATCCAAGATGGTCGATTGAAGAAGACTTACTCACTGCTTGAGTTGGAAGATGAAATGGAAAAACTCTCTGGACTAGAGATAACTCTTAGTGGTAAATCCAAAGAGGATATCGAGTCTTACTTAAAATCAAATTTAGACTCAGAGAGTAAGATCGAATTTCAGGAAGAAGACAGAAATGGTTGTACTTTTCTAATTAATGTTATGAATGAAAAAGATTTTAAGAAGAAGATTTTCTCAAGTCTCGCTTCACAAAATCTAACATTAGAATACCTAAAGAAACAAGAGATTTCATTAGAAGAAATCTTTATGAATCGGTTCTAGGAGAAATCAATGAATTTTCTAAATGTCAAATGGATATTCCTCAAGGAAGTTAAAGTATTCTTCGGTACCTTCCTCGCCCCTCTTGTCTTAGGTGGAACGGCTTTTTTAAATGCACTTTTCATCATGATTCTTAACTTCAATGGAAGAACAAATTATGAAGATGCAACTATCGTAACTTTTGTATCTTTTATGAGCACAATCATTATTGCTATGGTGATTATATCTATGGGATCAATTGTCGAGGAAAAAAATAAAGGAACTTTGGAACTACTTTTCACAAGCCCCATCACCGACGCTGAAATTGTTGTTGGAAAGTTTGCTTTTGGAAGTCTGATCGCATTTATTATAACAGTTTTTATCAATGGTTTGTTTCCATTAATCTTATACTCTTACTGGCAATCACCCTTCTATTTAGTACTTTCGGGATCTATAGGTGTATTTCTTTTAGGAGTATTTACTTATACTGTTGGTATGTTTGGTTCCAGTATTGGAAAGAATCAAATGATTTCTCTTCTGATCTCAGTACTGATTATATTAACCTTATGGGTGCTAGGTTACTTTTCGCACTTATTCCAATCAAGCACTAGGAAAGTTCTTTATCATTTACATATTTTTTCTCATTATATTAATTTTGCAAAGGGAGTTCTACCTCTTAGTGGGATTGTATTTTTTCTAAGTGGCATACTTCTATTTTTATATTTAACAGTCAAAGCATTGGAATCTAGAAGGTGGAGAGGATAATGATTCAGAATAAAATCGAAAGATATCTTCCTTTTTTAAGTTTATCTGGGCTTTTCGCCTACTTTTTGTTTGATGGATTTTTTGTAAATCCACTGTTTCGGTATTTGTTTCTGTTGCTATCTCTCATCTTTCTTCTT
>JAACWH010000098.1 GCA_009991425.1 Leptospira sp. | reverse complement strand
CTTCC
Organism: Leptospira sp.; assembly: GCA_009991425.1. Lineage (GTDB taxonomy): Bacteria > Spirochaetota > Leptospiria > Leptospirales > Leptospiraceae. The sequence goes on along the minus strand of JAACWH010000098.1, from coordinate 17,527 downwards.
CCTCAATTCATCACAGAAATGTTGCCCTCGCTTCTTAATGAATATACAGCCTGAGCATTTTTTAAATCTACTTGAAAAGAATTAGGAATTCTTAGCATTTCCTTCCAGGGTCCCAAGAATCGATTTAAGTCAATATCTTGTGCTGTGTATATAGTGAATTGTGAAATACTATAATAGCTTGCTGAACCATAACTGAAAGATTAAACAAAATCTCATTTGTGTGGAGATTTTTTTTTGAATTGATTTTACTATTTATTAAAAATACAAGTGTTACAATAATACTCATTCTGTAAAATGTATTCATAAACTTTAGACAAAACGGAGAGTGAATATTTCTCTATATTGATTTTTTCCGATGAACCAACTACGAGGTCTGTAATGATTCAAAAACTCCAAAGTATAAATAAAAAAGACATTTCCAACCTAGGGCTAGGTCTCATGGGCATGAGTGAGTTCTATGGTAGTTCAGATGATGCCGAAAGTATCAAGACGATACATCATGCTCTTGATAAAGGAATTAACTTCTTGGATACCGCAGATATGTATGGACAGGGGCATAACGAGAGTTTGTTGAATTTAGCTATTCAATCTTGGTCTGGAAGTAGGGAAGATATTTTTATTTGCACAAAATTTGGAATCCAAAGATCAGCAACTGATCCAAAAGCAAGAGCAATCAATGGAAGACCAGAGTATCTGAAGCAGGCATGTGATGCCAGCTTAAAAAGATTAGGCATCGAGACTATCGATTTGTACTACCAGCACAGAGTCGATCCCACAGTTCCTATTGAAGAGACAGTAGGTGCTATGAAAGAATTAGTTGACCAAGGAAAGGTTCGTTACTTAGGTCTATCCGAAGCTTCTGTAAATACAATTTCAAAAGCACTAAGCGTTCATCCCATTGCTGCACTACAATCGGAATATTCTCTTTGGTCGAGACATTTGGAAGCGGAAATTCTTCCCTTTTTAGAATCTAATGGTATTCGACTCGTCGCCTACAGCCCATTAGGTCGAGGATTTCTCACAGGCAGTATCAAGGATACAAGAAAATTAGAAGAAAATGATTTTCGTAGAAACAATCCAAGATTCCAAGATAAGAATTTGGATCAAAATTTGAAACTAATCCAAGAACTTGAATCTATAGCTAACAAATTGAACCTAAGTGCAGGACAGCTTGCACTAGCATGGATCATTTCGCAGAAGAAAGGTATTTTGCCAATTCCTGGAACTAGAAAGATTTCCCGTATTGATGAAAATTTCAAAGCTTCTGAAACTAAACTTGATTCAATAACTATGGATCAATTGAATACAATTTTTACACCTAATAAAGTTGCTGGATTTCGTTATGCCGAAGCCGTCATGAAGAATCTAGATTTATGATCTATTTAACTTAGCCATATACTTAAGGGAAAGGTTAAATAATTTCCAAGACTACCTTCCCAAAATGCTTACCCCTAGGGAACTCACGAAGAATGGAAACAGAGTCTTTCCAATCATGGACAGGTTCTATCACAGGCTTCAGATCCCATACTTCAATAGCGCGGCACATTCTATCCAGGCTACGAACCGAACCAACTACGATTCCTTGCATACGAATTTGATTCATAACTACAGGAAGTAAATTTGCATCCATTGCATTTCCACCAAGAACTCCAATCAGCGAAATCGTACCAAATGAGGAGCAAGCCGAAATCGATTGTGACAAAGTGTTCTTGCCGCCAATTTCAATAATATGATCTACGCCTTGTTTGTTGGTGATGCGTCTTGCCTCTTTTGCCCATTCAGGAAAATCCTTAGTAGAAATGATATAATCTGCTCCTAGGCCTTGAGCTCTTTCGATTTTGTCTGGAGAGCTTGTTGTTAATATGACTTTTGCGCCCAATTTCTTGGTGATTTGTAAAGCAAATAAAGAAACTCCACCTGTTCCTTGAACTAGTACAGTTTGTCCAGGTAGTATAGGATTTGCTTCCATAAGAGCCGACCAAGCAGTTAGCCCAGCGCAGGGTAAGCTAGCCGATTCCGCTAAACTAAGATTTGATGGTGCCATTACAATTGACTTGGATGAGAAAATACCAAATTGGCGCAGTGTTCCATCGAGCGGTCCACCCAAAGTAGTTCGAAATTCATCTCGTCTTGGAATTCCATCTCTCCATTCGGGAGCAAAACCTGTGATCACTTTGTCACCAACCTGGAAATCTCTTACACCTTCACCCAGCTCACGAATAATTCCAGATCCATCACTGAGTGGAACCATGGGAGTCGGAAACCTTGGGTCGTATTTGCCTGCTATAACAAGAGTATCACGGTAATTTATAGATACATTTTTAAATTCAATCAGAACTTCCCCCTTGCCAGGGGAAGTTGGATCTGTTATTGTTTTTTTCTTAAGGTTTTCTAATCCAAAAGATTCAAGAACGTAAGCTTGCAAAATTTTACTTTTTTCCTAATCCAGTTTTGGCTGCACCAACTAGAATGGACATATTGCCCGAAGGATGTTTGTTATCTTTCATGAGTTGGTGGCAGGCACCCGTCTCATTGAATTCAAAGGTTCTTGCTAGAACTGGATCCACTTTCTTATCAATAACTAAATCATTGATTCCTTTGCAGTTGTCGTCATTTGCAAAATGGGAACCTTGGAATCTTTTCTGTCTCATCCAAAGATATCGTAAATCTACAGTTGCATTGAAGCCTGTCGTGCCCGCACAAATAACAACCATTCCACCTGTCTCGCAGACAAAAGCGGATGTTGGTACTGTGGATTCACCTGGGTGTTCAAATACGATTTGTGGATTTTTACCTTTACCCGCAATTTCCCAAATGGCTTTACCAAATTCTCTTGCAGCCTTTGTCCACTGGCCGAATACTTCTGGTTTGTTGATATCGGAAGTAATTGCTCCCCAGTGTTTGAACTTATTTCTATTGATAACACCTGCGGCACCAAGCTTCATACAGAAATCGATTTTATCATCAGAACTAACCACTGCTATAGGAATTCCGCCGGCTGCTTTTACAATTTGGATAGCCATAGCGCCTAGTCCACCAGCTCCACCCCAAATCAATACAACATCATCTTTCTTTACATCATTCGGAGTCCAGTGGTGTAGCATTCTGTATGCTGTAGCTCCAACTAACATATATGCTGCTGCTTCTTCCCAAGATAAATGCTTTGGTTTGGGAAGGCATTGGTGGTCTTGAACCTTGCAAAATTGTGCAAAGGATCCCCAATTTGTTTCATATCCCCAAATCAATTGAGAAGGGGCAAACATAGGATCTTTACCTGCTTTAACCCAAGGATCATTCTTGTCCCAAATTCCACAGTGAACAACAACCTCATCACCTACTTTTACATTTTTAACTTCGGAGCCAATTTTATAAACAATTCCAGACGCATCCGAACCACCAATATGAAAGGGTTCTGGTTCCCCTTTCTTATTTCTTGCACCGATCACATCGACAGGATAGCCGAGTGCTGCCCAGACGTTATTGTAATTCACACCAGCTGCCATTACGGCGACTAGGACTTCATCGGGTTTTATTTCAGGAACGGGAATTTCCTCAGATTGAAAGGCTTTTGTAGGTTCACCGTATCGTTCAGGACGTATTACTTGTGCGTACATTTTAGACGGAACTTCGCCTAGGGGTGGCAGTTCACCGATTGGATAGATCTCTTTTGTTGACATAGACAAATATTTTAATCTCAGTAAATTTTTTCTAGAGGAAAAAAGTAAAAATCTAGCTATTTTAATGAGACACAGTTGCATTGATAGAGGCAATTTAAAATATTGCATCTATGCGTTCATTCTGCAACTATATTGCGTTTACTTTTTTACTAGGGATATTATTTCCTTTTTCTTATATTTATTCTGCTGATTTCAATATTACCGGGAAGGTTACTTCCCCTGATGGAAGCCCAGTTGAGAATGCAAAAGTTTCCATTCTTGAGATTCGAAAAGAATACCAAGCTGATTTAGATGGAAATTTTAAGTTTGAACATTTGCCAGCAGGTTCCTATACCATTGTTGTATCACAGTATGGATTTAAAAGTGAGACTAAGAATATACTTATAAGCAACCAAGATGAAGTCTGGAATCCTCAACTTAATTTTTCTTTGTTAGAGGATCAGGCAATTGTTGTGAGTGGAAAATCCATCAACTCACAGATTCTAACTTCTGCTCAAAGCACCTCTGTTATTGAGGGTCGGAAATTAGAAAGAGTTCGTGGACAAAATGTCATGGCAACCATTCAAGATCTACCTGGAGTGAGTGTGCTTACAACAGGGGCAGGAACAGCAAAACCAGTGATTCGTGGTCTAACGGGACCTAGAGTATTGGTGCTTACTGATGGGATTCGCCAAGAAGAGCAACAATTTGGAGATGACCATACAGTTGATCTTGATGCTTTTAACATGCAGAGAGTAGAAGTTGTACGTGGTCCTCAAAGTGTTCTTTATGGCTCGGATGCTTTTGGTGGTGTTGTAAATGTTGTCAGAGAGAAAGCTCCTCTCGCAAAAGACGGAGCTCCCACAATCGGTGGTTATGCGAGTTCAAATTCCTTTTCGAATAATAAGCAAGATGCCGGGAATTTAAATGTGTTCGGATACAATAACGGAGTTGGCTATAGGGCTGCAGTGAACCAAAGAAAAGCGGGTAGAATTTCTACTCCCAATGGAAGTCTTCCTAACACTGGCTTTTGGGAAAAAAATACATCTGCTTCCATTGGAACGGATGGCTCTTGGGGAAATATTTACTTAGATTCCTTTCGAAGAGAAGCAGAGCAAGATATTTACAATAACCCAGTTGAAGAACCTATTAGCAATGGCTACCAAAGAGTTGTTCATGATAAGTCTCATTTGCATGCTTTTTTTATTTTCAACATTGGAAATCTAGAAATGGATGTTGCTTACCAAAGAAACAATCGAAGAGAGATCCCTGGTAAAAATGTTTTTGCACCCATCTATGATACATTAGTCGATCCTGAGGTTGAAGATTTTGACAAACTAGTTTCTATTACTCAGGTAAGCAGAAATCCTTACAGTGAAAAACAAGGATTGAATCTTTACTTAGATACCTCTACATTTGGAACAAAATTTCATCATAAGCCAATTGGTAATTTCAAAGGAACAGTAGGAGTCTCGGGTATGAACCAGAGAAATGCTACAATAGGTACGGAACCATTAATCCCTAGTTATGGATTGGTTAATATAGCAGCTTTTATCTTAGAAGAGTATACGATAAATGATTCTATGAATTTAACTGCAGGATACCGTATGGATAGAAGGGGGATTGACTTTAGATCGAATGCCGATCTAGGAATTCCACAGAATACGAAAAACTTCGAAGCAAAGACTGGAACATTCGGTTATGTTTGGAGATTCAGGAAAGAAATGGCATTTGCAGCTAACTACGGCAAGGGTTTCCGAGCTCCCACTCCTTTTGAAATGTTTTCGAATGGAGTCCATGAGGGGACAGGAAGATTCGAAGTGGGAAGTGAATTTCTAAAACCTGAGTATTCAGATAGCGTGGATGTCGCCTTACGGTATGTAACCTCAAAAATTAAATCTGAGGTTTCGGTCTTTCAGCAGAACATTCAGAATTTTATCTACTCTACCAGTGCAGGTCGAATCGATGATGAGAGTGGTTTACCTGTATTTAATTACCGTCAGGACAAGGCAATCTTGAAAGGTGCTGAGTTTTCTATTGAAGGTGAAGTTACCAGATGGCTAGTATTAAGTGGCGGAATAGATTTTCTGCATGGGACAGCATATAAGAACTTAGATGAAAGGAATACTCTCGCAATCCTAAATGGAGAAACAGACCCTATCAAAGTTTACGAAGATCTTCAATCAACTAATGGATCAGCGCTGCCTAGAATGACTCCTAATAGAGGAAGAGCAGGAGTGAAATTTACTACAAGTAAAATGCTTGGACTTGAGAATCCATATCTCCAATTTACTGGAAGATTTATTAACAGGCAGTATAGAGTTGATAAATTAGAGAGTCGCACAGGTGGATACAATTTGTACGATATAAGTATGGGTTGGGAGTTAAGCTCTCTCCAGAAAAATACAGATAGAGCGAGTTTTGATATCATAGTTCAAAATGTATTCAATAAAGATTATGTTGATCACCTAAGTCGTTATAGGGATTACGCTCTCAATCCTGGAATCAATGCCATTTTCAAAGCCAACATTCCATTTACAATCATTGAATAGGATTTTATAGGAATAATTAATATCTATGAAAAATTTAACAAACAATCACAATCTATTTCCTTCATTCTTTCATTTGAAAAAATCACTAAGATTCGTAATCTTTTTTCTTGCTTTTGGATTTATTTCCAATTGCGATATTATTAACCGAGCTGAATTAGATAAAAAAGAAAAGCAGTCTGCACGAAATGCGAATACTTTATTATTTTTATTGAATACGGAAGCTACTTCAGATTGTATTTTTTGTACAGACACTCAGGCAAACCAAGGAAGTTGCAGCTGTTATTCGAATATATCATTAGGAACCTGCCAGGGACTCACACAGGGAAAAGGCAAATCCAATTCTTACAGAATATCCTGCGAAGCCCTGACAGAAATTGGAATATGGACAAGCCTAGAAGATGAATCTAAATTTTGCCCTTACCAATCCTGTCCTGTAGAAGCTTACCGTGCAGCCCTTACTACATTTGGTGAGTAGGTAGGGCTAAGGATTTAACAGATGCTTTTCTAATTTTCATAACCTATAACTGAAATTAGTGATCTTTTAATCTGTTTTTATTCTTGATAATAAGTAATTGACTTATCCCATTTTTTCTATATAGTAGAATACTAAAGACAAAGGAAGATTTGGTATCTTACAATGAATAAAATAATTTTAATTCTTAGTTCTCTCATTCTAGGTGGCTGTTTAGGTATGCCCAAAAACGTACAACCTGTAACTGGTTTTGAATTGGATAGATATCTTGGCAAATGGTATGAAATTGCTCGCTTGGATCATTCATTCGAAAGAGGTTTGAGTAAGGTGACAGCTGAATATACTCTGAAGAGTGATGGCGGAGTTTCGGTAATCAATCAAGGTTTTTCTGAATCAAATAATGAATGGAAGGAAGCAGAAGGCAAGGCCTATTTTGTAAATGAGACCACATCTGCTTATCTTAAAGTATCTTTTTTCGGTCCATTTTATGGGTCCTATATTGTATTTGACCTCGACCAAGAAAATTATCAATACGCCTTCGTATCAGGACCAGATACAGATTATTTATGGCTTCTATCCAGAACCCCAAATGTTAATCCCAAGATAATTTCGAAGTTTGTCAAGATGTCTACCGAACGTGGATTCAATACCGATAATTTAATTTACGTAAAACATTAGTTAGTTTTTATGCTTACATCTAGCGAAGTGACTGCCTTACACTGGCTATTTGCTCCAAGCTGGCTGGCAACCTGACAGTGGAAGGTAGTCAATCGCATTTTTAGATAAAATCTTTAAACTTAGATTTAATCTGTTCCTTCGGCATAGCTCCCGATACTCTATGTACTTCTTTGCCTTCTTTGAAAAGAATCATGGTTGGGATTCCTGTAATATTAAATTGGTTTGCTATTTCAGGTTTTTCATCTGTATTTAGTTTAATTATAGTTAATTGATCTTTCCAGTCGGCAGCAACCTTTTCTAGTTCAGGGCCTAGCATTTTACAGGGACCACACCAAGGCGCCCAGAAATCCACAAGAATAGGTTTATCATGTTGGTTGATTAGATCATTAAAGCTTTTAGGCAATGTTTCGTTCATTTGTTACTCCTAAATATTAGACTGTTAAATAGGGTAGGGGGTATATACTATAATTACAAAAAGTTTATTATTTCAATAGAATCATACAATGAACCAATAGATAGAAACTATTGATTCATTGATTTTGAATTCATTGAATAAATCTTTTTTACAAAAAATCTATTTTTTAGGTTTTGGTTCTTTGCGAGGAAGTCCATTTGCTTCATGTCGGTATTTAGAAATTCCAACATAAACGGATTTTCTTACTCGATTGATACCACCAATAGGTTGGTGAGCGGGAAGAGAATGCCAAGGAGTAAAAGATAGATTTTCACAGAATTTATTGTTTTCTTCAGTATCAAACTTTTGTTTGGGGATGTGGATAGATGCTACCTTTACAAATGGAGAAGCAGTTTCATCCCATTCTTTAGCTGGCTCTTCCACAGGCATTTCAATAGGGTCTATCTGAGGTTGAACCATGAAGTCATAGCAGGCATCTTTTTCATTAAGATTGCGAACCATCTCTTCTCTTAAATAGTTAGGTGATTTTTGGTCAGGCATAGCAAATTCAGAACCAGCGCATGGTTTTGCAGAATATTTAATGGCTGAATTCCCTAATTTAAATGGAACCGTGCTCCAGTAACGAATACCAATGGGACTTGGAACTTGAAGTCCACGGATTGCATTCAATCTTTTTAAGGCTCCGAATCTTCCACCTAAGAAGATATAGCTGAAAATTTTTTTATCAAATGCTGCCTCGAATAAATCTAGATATTCTTGTGGGTCTCCTACTGGTAGAACTGGATTGCTGATGAGTAAAAAATCTTGGGTCTTTTCATTTTTCTCATCTTCAAGAAGTTTTATACCTTCAACATTCATAAGTTTAATTGCCATTCCTCGTATATCACCTTCTTTGTCAGCTTTGGGAGTTACACTTCCATTGGAATATCGAATCCAAATTGGAAAACTCCTAGGTTTAGCGAACACTCCGTACTTCATTGTTCCAGGGATAGAGTCTTGGACGGTGAAAGTTCCCGCTACACAACCATGAGCTTTAGGATGAGCATCACGTAGTGTTTGTGATTTACCTTCTGAACTCTTTTTAATAGAATTCAGAGTGAGATTTAGAATGCGTTTTGCAATTTCATCTTCATTTTCCTGAGGATACTCTTTTCCTAATTCTGTTCCCTCGGGAATGTTCACCATGGGAGCCTTGCATGCGAAGAGAGCTCCAAGCGCGATGGATAGGAGGACGATTTGTATTTTAATGAATCTAAGCAATTTGAACATAAGGCAAATTCTTACATACTTTCAAATTGAGTCAAATAAATTCGATGCTAATATTTCAAAGAATTTGAATGAACTTCTATTTAGTTCAGGAATTCAAGTTTTTCAAAATTTTAATTGAAGTTCTCATAAAGTATTTTAGTTTAAGACGAATTAAGCAATCGGAGATTTTATGAGAAAAATACCAAAGTTACAACTCATCCTAGGTTTAGTGATAGCTATTCCTCTTTTATATATTGGATTTTTATATCTATCTCGCATGGAGAAAAGAACAGAGCCAAAATTTCCAGCTAGCTATATTACTTCTGTAGACTATTGTAAGGATAAAAAATCTACTCGTTTAGAATTTTCACCACAAGAGATCCAGAAATTACAGGTTGCTTTGAACTCTCTACAAGAATGCACAACAATTTTTCTTAAAGCAGGAATTTTTGAATTCAATAATTCCCTTTCTATTGCGAGTGTGAATGGAATTACCTTGCAAGGCTCAGGTAAAAAATCTACAACTATCAAATTTGTAGATGCTGGAAATGGCAATGGAGTCGATGTGGAAGCCTCTAATTCTTTTACCATTAGAGATCTGAAGATTTTGGATAGCCCAAAGAATGGTTTAGAAATTCGATTGTCTGAAAATATTTTAATTGATAACATCATTGTGACTTGGTCAAACACATCAGGCCCTGCTATGTCCAAGAATGGTGCGTACGGAGTGTATCCTGTTAATGTTGTGAATGTTTTGTTGCAAAATACGGAAACTTATTACGCATCTGACGCTGGTCTCTATGTTGGTCAGTGTATTAATGCCTTAGTTCGTAATAATCTAGCAGAATATAATGTTATGGGACTTGAGATTGAGAACACTGTGAACGCTGATGTTTACAATAATACTGTTCGACACAACACGGGCGGTTTCCTTGCTTACGATTTGAATAAGAATACAATCGTGTCTCGAAATATAAAAGTACATGACAACATCATTGTAGATAATAATTTTCCAAACTTTAGTAGTGCAGGAATAGTTAAGACAGTTCCTGCTGGAACGGGTGTTATTCTCACATCCCTAAGAGAAGCAGAAATATTTGATAATAAGATAGGTGAGAATCATTCGGTAGATATTGCCATTATGAATGGGCTTGTCTCCGAGACCCCTGATTTCTCTGCCTGGCCAATGAACAATTGGCGAGCTCATAATATTTATATTCATGATAATGAGTTTATAGGTGGTTCTGGCACAGCCGTTGATAATGGAGATCTCGATGAGAAAAATCGTCCACTTGGTGTTTTAGTTGCAATGGTTCATGAGGCATATAATAAAAATTTAGAATCGCAAGGATTACCTAAAGAAAATTTGGCTAATATACTTTATGATGGAGTTGATACTGGTTTTACAATTCTCATGATGACTACTTGGTTTGGAAATAATCCTGGCAATCACAATGAAATTTGCATAAAGAATAATACCAAAGGCAAGATTGTTCCCACTCTTTTAGATTTAAATCTTCCTGCTTTACTTGCTAATTCTGATGAACCTACAAATGAAAGTATAGCGAAAGCTATCGAGTCTGGAGATACGAGAGTTTATCGACCTGGTAGTGAAAGGCACTATGGTGGAGCTCCTACTGATGGTTTTGATTGCAGAGGTTTTGAAGCAACTGGACTGCCTATCAGCTTTCCAGAAAAATAAATGAAAGAGAATACAGAGATGAATTCTCTCAAATTATTGTTTAAAAGGAATAGACTTTGATGAAAATTGGATTAGAAGTTTTTGTTTTTTTGTCTGCTTTTATTGTTACGACTTGTTCGGAAAAAGCCAAGCCAAACAGCAATCCAACAGAACTTACTATTTTGAACCAACTTTCTGAATATGAACTATTCGACAAAAATGAATCTGGTAATTTAGTTCCCAAGGACTTTGGAACAAGCTATACTTTAAATACAGCTTTGTTTTCAGATTACACTCATAAAGATAGAGTAATTTTTCTGCCTAAGGATTCCCAGATTCAATTCGAATCAGACAAAGTGTTCTCTATGCCAGTGGGCACCATCATTTCAAAGACATTTTCCATGCCAGCGGATCTTTCTACGCCTGCGGAGAATTTACATAAATTAGAAACTCGCTTATTGATTCACCAACCAAAAGGATGGTTTGCTGTATCTTATGTATGGAATGAAGATGGAAGCGATGCGGAAATTGCCTATGCAGGAAAGAATGTTCCTATTCAGATCAAAGACCAGGATGGTAAAAATCTTGAATTCACCTATGCTGTCCCATCACGCAATCAGTGTTCCAGTTGTCACCAATCCTATGAGGGTAGAAGCCAATCCATAGTTCCCATTGGTCCTAAGGCAAAGCATTTGAATAAAGAAATCAGTTTAGAAGATGGTAACAAAGTTCATCAACTTTCTCATTGGAAAGAAAAAGGAATTCTTGCTGGTTTACCTTTTTTTGGAGCACCAAAACTAGTCGATGCATTTGATTCTACATATTCAGTCGATGAAAGAGCCAGAGCATATCTAGATATCAATTGCAGCCATTGCCACCAGGGCGAGGGTGCAGCAGGTATCAACTCAAAGTTAATCCTAACTGCTGAGGAAAGCAAATTATCTGAGTTAGGTTTATGTAAAACTCCAGGCTCAGCTGGAAAAGGTGGCGGTGGCCTTAGATATGATATTGTTCCAGGTCATGCAGATGAATCTATACTCTATTACCGAATGGCGACCCAGGACAGCGGGGCAATGATGCCTCAGATTGGACGTGCACTTATTCATAGAGAAGGTGTAGAACTTATTCGTGAATGGATTAACTCTATGCCTGAGAAAACATGCCCATAAAGTTTATTTAATGAGCTTGAGTAATATTCTACTTTTTAAACTTACCTGTAATATTTTAAAAATAAGAAATAGTGTTTTCTTAATTTCTATCTTACTTTTATTTTTTTCCTGCGATCCTTCTGCTAATATTGAGCTACCTAGTTACTTACCTACTGAAATAGAAATTAAATCTAAGTTAAGTGATAATGAGGTTTTGGCTAAATTACAGACTAAGGCGAGATCCTTAGGATACAATGATTTAAAGGAATGGAAGAATTCAATAGCAGATAGAATTTCTGATTCGGAAATCGATGCAATGCAAAAGCTTTCGAAATCCCAAGGTGAATTTCTACTAAGCCAGGATTCAAATATAATCGAGTATAGAAATGAATTAAAAAACCGTCTAGCATGGTATAATCTTTTTCAATCTGAGGGAGTTTCTATTCTAGGTAGATCTACACAAAGCATAAAGGCAGAGTCAATATTATCTAAATTCACTCAGCTTCCGAGCAGAGGAAATCCTAATGCAAAATTAATTATTTTTGAATTTTCAGATTATACCTGTCCGTATTGTAGAAAATCACATACTGTATCAAAAGAAATTTTTGAAAAATACAAAGATAAAATTCGTTGGATATTTATAGATTTTCCATTAACTGATCCACCCTTTTTAGATTCCCCAGCTCATCTTTTGGGCAACTGTCTACTCTCTAAAGATCGTAATCAGTTTTGGAAATATTATGATATAGCTTTTACAGCTAAAGGAATGGGATCGTTACAAAACGTATCCCAAATCGCTTTGAATGATTTTGGTTTCACAGAAGATTCTTGGTCAGATTGTGAAAATGGAATTGGTTCCTATAAATCGGCTCAAAATGAATTAATTCATAAGAGACAATTTCTTTCCAAATTTGGAGTGAATGCAACTCCTAGCTTCTTGATAGGTGAACAATTTGTACAGGGATATTTACCTTTTGAAAAATTTCAAAAAATATTAGAAACCGAATTAAAATAACTTTGACTAATGATCATCTATATGTTTTTATCTCGTGATGAGGGGAATTTGAAATCCATGAAGATCAATTATGAAAATTCAATATTTGTATGTATCCTAGCGATATTTTTCGCAATCAACTGTGGAACTAAAGTTCAGATTTCCATGGTCACATCAACTTCAGCCGCTTCAGGACAACCTTTTGATGCATTGAATGGGAAAGAATGGAAGGCTGAAGAAGGTGCCGAATTTGTTAAGTTACATGTTTATGCCGATGAAGTAATTCCACTATCAAAAGTGGAAGCTGTGTCTTGTGGTAATGAATTTAAAGATCATGTTTATGTTTTTATTAATTTTGATGAAGTATTTCGTTCTTCTGAGGCAAAGAAATCAACTGCTGTAGTTACCTACGATCCTCCCGTATCTGCTAGATCTGTTACATTTAATTTTCAAAAGAATTCTAATATTTGCTTAAAAGCAATTAATCTTTATGACGAGTCAGGCAAGAAATACAATGTTCAGACTCCAGAAATTATAGAAGCAAAAGTTACTGCCTCTGAAACTGGCTCACCTCAGGCTTCCTATGATGTAATGAATCTATTTGATAGTCGTTATGAGTATGCTTACGCCACAGATAAAGGATCTAAAGATGTGACAATAGATTTTGATTTTGCAGATGAAGTTGATATTGAGTCGGTGAAAATTTGGAACGGTTACCAACGTTCCGATGTTCATTGTGTTGACAACGGTAGAGTAACAAAGATTTTGCTAACAGGAGATAGTGGATACAAGGAAACAATTAGTTTAACGGATGAATTAGGCTCACAGACAATAGCTCTTCCTAAACCATTTTCTGGCAAAAAGCTTCAATTTAAAGTAATCGATTATATTAAAGGACGGAATGCTAAAGGTGTCGTAATTAGTGAGATGCGTTTTTTTAACGGAAAACATTGGATGCTGCCAAATTCTTTTCCAAGAACCAGAGCTTTGGCGGATGCTAATTCAAAGCAATTTAAGTCAGCAGGTTTACTTTCTATTTTAAACCGATCTATTGAAGGTGGAGATGACCATTCCTCTAATACTTCTGTTCAAGTTGATGTACCTGGAGAAGGAAGCAGTCCAGAGAGTGCGGATGAATCCTCAGCCGTTAATTCAGAAGTGGATGGATCTGCTGAAGATATGAAAGAAGATGTAGTTTCTCGTTCTAATTCCAATTGGATACTTAGGTTTAGAACAGATGGAAGTATGTTTTTAGAAGGAACAACCGGGCGGTATATTCCATCTGACTATGGAGAAGTGTATGAAAATCAAAGATTTTTTGCCTTAGGAAATTATGAAGTAAAGGAAACCTCTGAAAAAGGAATGGTAGTTCGCATCTTCGGATTTCTACGAAATACAAAAACATCAGAAGACATTATTTATGGGGAAGGGGATTGTAATGGTTGTGGTCGAGATTGCAACAAACTTGGATCAGGTGCCGACCCAAATTCTATAGAAAAAATCTTTCAAGAATACTTAGAAGTAACTAAAGAAAATGGGAAATACTATATTAAAAACCAAAAGCGAACCAAGAATTTGGATTTTGATAAATTAGAGCTTTCACTCTTTTGATCTTTATCTAAGAATTTATCACTCGGGGCATTATGAGGATTTTACAGATTAAACATTTATTCATTTTACTTAGTATTCTAATTCAGATAGGACTTCTTAGTTGTGGATCTGATATTTCTGATACATCCACTAAGAGCAGATCAGAAGAATCATCCCCTACTTCGATTGCACTCAAGAAATCGGTTAAGGTAAATATTGATTTAGTCTGGGTTTTTAAAAATCTACCAACCAATTTGAAGATGGAACTTTACGAGCCTCCTTCCCAAAGGCCTTTCACTTTATGGGAAACAGGAACTGGCAAGGACGAATCCAAATTATCATTTTCAAAACCAATTTATGGTGATGGAAAGCGGATTATTCTCAATCCAGGAACTAAAAAGCAATTTGTCCTTGTTATGCGCAACCCTTCTGAACAAACTATTTATTTTTTTGCTGCACCACACCGAGCTGAACCAGAAGAAGCAAGTCTCGGTTTTAAATTTAAATGTTTATGCATCAACCATGCATTTTCGATTCCAGCCAAGGAAACTTGGTATCGAATCGTTGAATTGAAAATTTCTGAAGGTTTCTTAGGAGACCAACTTCTTGTGAGTCATTCAATTATTGGAATAGATAAAGAAAGAGTTAAAGATTTTCAAAAAATGGGATCGGAAGATCATGAACATTAGGATTTGTTAGTCGTAATTTAGAATATTTTAAATCGTTTGCAATAAAAGAATTATTTACATTTTCATAAAGCGATCAAAAGCTTCTTGTTCTTTTTTGTGACGTAAAGCTTCCGGATCAGATGGAGGTATCTTTGTTTCGTTATTATTGCTATTTGGTAAAATCTTATTAGGTGGATTCGTATTTTGATTGGATGTAGTATTTTGTTGAGTTTGATTATTCTTTAGTGCTTCTGCTTCTAAAGTTGCTCCTACTATTTTCATATACTTTTCAACCTTTTTGTCTTCTATTCTTTTAGCTTTCTCTAATGTTGAGACAAGTTTTACCTTTGAGTTTTTTGATTCATAACCATTCTCAGTGGATGAAAGGATCTGGTTCTTTGTTAGATTTACTATTTGTCCATCGATATTAACTTCTGCCTCTCCTCTAGCAACTGCAACATCAAGAGCCTTAGGATTTTGTTTGGCAACAATAATATCACCATCATTTACTTTTACAGAACCTGTTGAAGATTCTACTAAGATAGATGCAGAATCAGCCCCTTTTACTTTGCTCTTTTTCACATTGATTGAGCCTTTGGTAAAATTAATCTTTTGAACTTTTTCATTGATCTCAAGAATCACCATGCTGTCTTCATCCATTTGTATTTCAGTTCCATCTTTAAGCATGAGAGTTGCTTGAGATGATTTATCGGAACGAACAGAATCTCTATTGGAAAGGGGGCTATTAGAATCTAAATCTTCCCAGACTACTTCATTATCAAATTTTCTCTGGATCTTGTTGTATTTAAAAGTTACATCTCCTATAATTTCTCTGGTTCCTATCCCTGTTTTCTTATTGATATCAGCATAAAAAATATACATAAAGACTACTGAATTGATAAATAGAAATATTCCAAATTTCCACTCATATATCCATTTTAACGATTGTATAATGAAACGCATCATAATTGGTTTAGGTTTTAGCCTTCGCTCCAGATGAATTTTTACCGTCTTGGTAGATGATTGATCTCAATTCAGGAATGGATTTAGGTGCAGAGGAATCATTGAGTCTTCCCAATACTGCAAATATTACCTGAGCTTTCTTTTTTCCTTTCACTTGAATGGCTTTCATTTTCTTTACATTGTATAGATTTGGAACTTTAGCATATGCTGATTCTGTGATAAGAATATCTGTTCCAAATTCTTTATTTAGACCCTCTACCCTAGAGGCTAGGTTCACTGCATCCCCAATTACTGTAAATTCTAAGCGTTCTTCGGAGCCAATTTGCCCTGCGATCACATCACCTGTATTAAT
The DNA here is from genome assembly GCA_009991425.1 of Leptospira sp. Taxonomy (GTDB): domain Bacteria; phylum Spirochaetota; class Leptospiria; order Leptospirales; family Leptospiraceae. The sequence goes on along the minus strand of JAACWH010000098.1, from coordinate 1,110 downwards.
CCCAATTCCTATTCGAATAAATGGTTTTTTCTGAGTTCCTCTATTTTTATTAAATGCAGCGAGTGATTTTCTCATCAAAAGGGCAGTTTCGATTGCACTTTCTGTATCGTTATCGGTTGAACTAATTGCTCCCCAAACAGCCATTATTGAATCACCAATAAATTTATCCACTATACCAGCCTTCTGGTTCACACAGGAAACCATTTCTGTCATATAGAGATTGAGAAAATCTACAACATCTTCAGGCTGCATGGTTTCTGACATAGCGGTAAAATTACGAATATCAGAGAAAAAGATGGTACATTCCTTTCTCTCACCTCCAAGTCGCATATTTCCGTGCAGTGCTTTTTCGGCAAGTTCAGGACTTACGAACTTACCGAAAGCATCTTTGATTTTATCACGTTCAGAAAGACCCTTTCCCATATGAACAAAGGATCTTGTCAGAACTCCAATTTCATCTCCACTGGTTTCTTTGATATCGAGTTGGAATTCTCCGCGCTCGATTTTTTTGGAAGCTTCTACTAAAGATAGAATAGGCTTTGTTAGGCTTTTGGAATAGATAAATACAATTAAGATTGAGACGTTCAGAATAATAATCATAAGATAGAAATTTCTTCTTTGGATATTATTCACTTCTTCCATTGCTTTTTCTTCTGGAACAGAAGTAACAACTGTAAGATTTCCTAGCCCAAGCTTTTTGAAAGAAGCTAAGAATACTTCTTTATTTGAATTCTCGAATTTAATCTGACCATTGTTAATTGGACTATCTTGGATCTTCTCATAGATAGGCAGTTCTTTGAAGCTGGTTTTATTATAGACATCTTCCTTTTTGCTATGTGCTAGAACGATTCCTTCCTGGGTCAGCATAAAGTTATCAGTGATGCCTGAACTTTTGAAAGACGAAAGTATACTATCCATCTTTGCCAATGCGATAATAAAACCAGAAGCCTCATCCATTTTATAAGGATAGGACACTGCTATCAAAGGTTCCTTATTGATACTAGAATTTAGAACTACAGTCTTACCCTTGTAGGAAGCTGTGTAGTTCTTTAAATCTTTGTTAACTGCTTTATCTAAAACGGATTTATTCCAATTCTTTTCAGTAAGAAA
>JAACWH010000097.1 GCA_009991425.1 Leptospira sp. | reverse complement strand
AGGGGAATTTACCCTACTAAGTTCTATTCTGATTTTTCTGAATTTAGACAAGCTACTTATTGAAAATCTTGATTTCCCTTTCTATCGTGTCTTGTGGAATGGAAAAGCAATGATACGTAAAGCAACTCAAGATGACCTACCAAGAATTTTTGCATTAATCCAAGAATTAGCAGATTTTGAAAAGCTCAGCCACGAGTTCGAAGGCAATCTCAAGGACCTTGAAAAGCATATTTTTGGTGAAAGACCATATCTCTATGCTTTGGTTGCAGAACAGGACAAGCAGGTTGTCGGCTATGCTCTCTATTTTTTCAATTATTCTACCTTCTTAACAAAACCAGGCATCTATCTGGAAGATCTCTATGTTATGCCCAATTTTCGCAAGCGTGGTTTGGGTAAGGCACTTCTTTTACACCTCGGTAAAATTGCTGAAGAAATCGGCGCGGGACGAATTGATTGGTCAGTCTTAGATTGGAATGAACCTGCTATCCAGTTCTATAAATCTCTTGGCGCCAAAATCTATCCAGAGTGGAGAGTGTGCCGAGTAGCTGGAGAGGATTTGAAAAATTTCAAAGCAAAAGGTAAATTATAAGACTTTAATAATATATTCAATTCTACAAATTAACGTAATATAAAAAAGTTTTAATATTCGATATTTAATTATAACGTCTAAATCGAGAAATCTTCCGTATAAACTTTTGCCTTTTTGATTCGAAGATATACTGTCTCACCAGGTAATAGATTTAATTCTTTATAACTTGGTGTATCTAATACTGAGTCAATAAATGTTCCCGTATCAGGCCTATATAATTCAACTCGTACATTTCGTCCAGTAGAATGAATGTGTTTGATTTCCGCAGGAATTCCTGCATTTGAATCTCGAAGGATTTCTATATCATAAGGTCTAACGTATGCTACAGCTTCTTGGGCATTGGAATTTAAATCTTCTGCCTTTCCTAAATTCAAATTACCTACAACTGCTTCTCCATCTTGGATTCTTCCATGAAAAAGATTAACATCTCCTAGGAAGTTAAAGACGAATGAACTCTTAGGTTGGTTATAGACTTCATCAGGAGTTCCGATTTGTTCTATGCGACCTGATTTTAGGATGGCAACTTGGTCACTTACTTCTAATGCTTCTTCTTGGTCATGAGTTACAAAAACAGAGGTTATATTTATCTCATCGTGCAATTTTCTGAGCCATTGTCGAAGCTCCTTTCTTACTTTTGCATCTAGAGCTCCAAAGGGCTCATCCAGAAGGAGAAATTTTGGTTCAATTGCCAAAGCCCTTGCTAGTGCGACTCTTTGTCTTTGACCACCTGACAGTTCATGAGGGTAACGGTTGTGTAATTGTTCTAGTTGAACTAATTTTAACAATTCGAACACTTTGTCCGAAATTGCTTGCTTGGTTGGTCGAAAGGATTTAGGTCGAACACGCAATCCGAATGCAATGTTCTCGAAAATATTCATATGTCTAAATAAGGCATAGTGCTGGAATACAAATCCGACCTGTGTAGGTTGAGAATTTTTAGAATCAGATTCATTTTTAGCTATCTGAATTTCACCTGAATCGGGACTCTCTAAGCCTGCTATAATTCTAAGAAGTGTCGTCTTACCAGAGCCAGATGGACCGAGTAAGGCGAATAGATTTCCTTCGGGAATTTCGAGATTGATATTATCTAAGGCTTTGTAATTTTGAAATGATTTGTTGAGATTCTTAATTATGATAGACATATTATTTTGCATCCTGTGTTAAATTTGGACTTGGTTCCAAGGTTGATGTATTAATCTTTCTTTCTAATATTGATTTAATAATCAAAGTTAGTATTGACAATAGAACAAGTAAGGAAGCCGTTGCAAATGCCCCTACAGAATTGTATTCATTGTATAAAATTTCAACTTCTAAAGGTAAAGTATTCGTTTTGCCTCGAATATGTCCTGAGATCACAGATACAGCACCGAATTCTCCCATAGCTCTGGCATTACAAAGCACAATACCATACAATAAGCCCCATTTAATGTTAGGAATAATTATCTTAGTGAATACTTTAAAGAAAGATGCATTCAGAAGGATGGCCGCTTCTTCCTCTTCGTTTCCTTGGGATTGCATGAGTGGTAGGAGTTCTTTTGTTACAAAGGGAAATGTTATAAAGATTGTTGCTATAACAAGACCAGGCGTGTTGAAAATAATTTCCCAATCCAGGAAATTCAATACCGGACGCATCCATCCTTCTCTTCCAAATATTAATACAAAAATCAATCCAGCAATCACGGGTGAGACTGCAAAAGGTGATTCAATTAAAGTTAATAAAATATTTTTGCCTGGAAAGATAAATCTTGATAATAGAAATGCAGCAAGTATACCTATGATAGTATTTAAAGGAACTGCAATGAGAGCAACTTTCAATGTGAGTAAAAATGCAGAAAGAGTGTGATCTTGGGAAATTGCATTCCAATAAGCGAGAAGTCCATCTGCAAATGCTTCCATAAATACATTGATTAAAGGTAAAACAAGAAGTAAAAAGCAAAATAGGTAAACAGATATTACTAAACTCCATTTAATTAGAAGGGATTCCTTAGGCTTCATATTAGATATCGACTCCTACGGGCTTGCCAGAAATTCAATGATAGCATAATGGAAAAAGATAGAGTGAGCATCAACAAGGCGATAGCTGTAGCCTGTGTATATTCATATTGTTCTAACTTGGTAATGATAAGTAGAGGTAGGATTTCAGTTTTGCCTGGGATATTTCCAGATATAAAAACAACAGAGCCATACTCACCGACTCCTCTAGCAAAAGCCATACTCGCACCGCTAAGGCAAGATGGAATTAAATAAGGAAGAACGATTTTATAAAATGTTTGGAATCTAGTAGCTCCTAAGCAATACGCACTTTCTTCTAACTCCTTAGGCAATTCTTCAAGCACAGGTTGGACAGAACGTACTACAAAGGGAAAACCCACGAAAACTAAGGCGATAATAATTCCAATCGGCGTATACGCAATTTGGATTCCAAAATTATGGAAGTAAGATCCAATCCAACCATTATTAGAATAAATGGATGTGAGTGAAATTCCTGCAACAGCAGTTGGTAGCATAAAAGGTAAATCGATAAGGGAGTTAATAATTTTTTTACCTGGAAATTTATACCGAACTAAAGTCCAGGCAAATAAAAATCCAAGAATCATATTTATTATTGCAGCAATAAGGCTAGTTCCAAAGCTTAAAATGAGTGCATCTTGAATCCTTTGTTCTTTGAATACATTCATTAAGTCACTCATTCCAAATTCAAAAGTCTTAATGAATAAACCTAATATAGGTATGAGTATTATCATACTTGTATAAAAAAGTACAAGTCCAATGGTTAAACTAAAAGTTAATTTGGAATACGGTCTAAATTGAAAATTCATAATCTTTATTATTTCTTGTATATTTGATCGAAGATTCCCTTATCAGAAAAATGTTTTGCTTGTGCATCTTTCCATGAGCCAGCAAGCTCGCTAATAGAAACCATTCTAATCTTAGGAAATTGTTTTCTGTATTTATTTAGAACCACTTCATTTCTTGGTCTTAGGAAATTTTTAGCAATAATTTCTTGCCCATCTACTGAGTATAAGAATTCAATATAAGATTTTGCAACCTCTTGAGTCTTTTTTTTATTTACGACTGAATCCACAACAGCAACGGGAGTTTCAGCTATAATACTTAGGCTAGGATAGATTATTTCAAATTCTTGATTTTTTTTTCCTGATTCTTTTAAAGCTAGTAAAGCTTCATTCTCCCAAGTGATTAAGACATCACCCATAGATCTTTGGATAAAGGTTGTAGTCGAAGCTCTAGCTCCAGTATCGAGAACAGAAGTATTCTTATAAAGCTTATTAATGAAGTCTTTAGCTTGTTCTTCTGATTTGGATTTTTCTTTTGCGTAAGCATAGGCTGCCAAGTAATTCCACCTAGCACCGCCAGATGTTTTGGGATTGGGAGTAATTATGCTTATTGAATTTTTAATTAAATCATCCCAATCTTTAATGTTTTTAGGATTATTTTTTCTTACAAGAAATACCACAGTGGAGTAGTAAGGTGATGAATTATTAGGAAATTTAGTTTCCCAATCTTTAGAAATGAGTCCTGATTTTTCAACTATAGAATCAATATCATAGGATAATGCCAAGCTTACAATATCAGCCTGCAATCCATCAATGACTGAGCGAGCTTGTTTTCCAGAACCACCATGGGATTGTTGGAAAGTAATTATTGACTTATGATTTTTTGACCAAGCTTCTCCGAATTGACGATTTACCTCTGAATACAATTCTCTAGTGGGGTCAAAGGAGACATTCAGAAAAATAATCTCTTCTTGAGAAGAATTTTTGTCCTTACAAGCTAAAGACAGGCTAAGGAAAATTAAAAATCCAGGAAGAGAAATAAGATTCTTTGTATAATTGAGATATTTGGTTTTTCCTTTAAACAATCTTCCTAAACTCCTATAAATTAAATAAAATATCTGTTTTATTGGATATTATCTGTAATATACAAGAATTTACCCGCCAATGTCAAGAAAAATTCTTGGATCAGGAGGGTTTTCTTAATTGTTTTTGCAATTTGCTTAGAAATGGAATTGTAATGGCAACCATTAATATCTCCAAAAATCCAAAACTAGATGAAAGCGCGAAAAAAGGATCAGCTATAGACTCAGTTTCCTTCCAAAAATTTTCTAAACCAACAGAGGCAATCGGCCCAAGCAAAAAACCTAGAGATCCGAATCCGGTGAAGCCACTCATTATAGTGGCATCTAGTCCTTTGGGTGCAAGTCTTGAGGCGAGTATCATGGACGGAACGTACATTACGCCTGCTCCCACACCAGCACCAAGTAAGAAGATAAAAATAGATGTTGTATCATCTGTTCCTCCAACTAAGGAAAGAAAAATTCCGTATATAATAGAGCCTATTAAAACGAGTGGAAGGATTCCATATTTTTTGGAAAAAATTGCAGAAGGATAAGATAAGATACTCATGGGAAAAAGAACCAATCCCAAAAATGCACCTGCCTTACCTGGATGGAAAAGTAGATCTTCCCTCATATGAATGTTAAATGAACTCACTAAGAATCCAACAGTAAACCTATCAATAAAATGAAAGAAGAATGGTATTAATAGAGAAGGTGTAGATTGTATGGAATGAATCAGATGGGAAAAAGTAAATTTTATCTTTTGCTCTTTAATACTATCTTCTAAAAAAAATAAAGATATAGCTCCTATAAAAAATAAAATTCCAGCTCCAACATAAAATGGAATCAATGCATTCGATTTTCCTAATATACCAAGTGGCATTCCTGTTGCAGCTCCCAAAGAAAGAAACATTCCAGCTATTCCCATAAGCTTTCCTTTCTGAAAAAACTTTGAACTAGGATTATTTTCCCTATCGGAAATCGATGCAAGAAGTAAACCTATAACAAATATATGAGTTGCACCTTCAATAAATCTAACGAACATAAGTATATTCAAATCAGAAATTAAGGTAAGAGAAAAGAATAATATCCCATCAATAATTGCAGCAATACCAATAATATTACTTCGATTTCCCAATTTATCCGAAATCATTCCTGCTATGGGTGAAAACAAAAAAGAACCTAGCATTGATATGCTGGTAAATAAGGCTACAGCCAAATTTCCTGATAAATGAATATCTTTTATCATTTCTTTCAGGACAGGGACAACCATAGTCACTGGCAGCATCGCCAGAAAAATCAAGAGCATTATTAATTTGGGAAATGAATTTGTGTTCATAGGGCTTATTTACAAATATAAATATTGAAAAAAGTAATTATGTATATTAAGTGATTTGCAAGGTGGATTCAAATTTTTCTCTACCTATATTTTGAATCAAAACTTCTTCCAGTTCAAGAAAAATACTTTGGTTCATATTGAAAACAGATTTAGCTTCTTCAAGAATCTCTTCCTCTTGAATAGAACTAATAGGTAATTTGTCGAGAGCCTCCCTGTAGGATTTTTTAAATTCATTCGGACTTTTAAGTTCGGGGAATTCGTAGAAATCTAGTCCTCCCTTTTCTCCAATATCCATTGCTTTTGCTGCGATTTTCTTTAGAATTTGTCCTCCGCTCAGATCACCCAAATAGCGAACATAGGAATGAGCCACAAGGAGGTAGGATTTATCTTGAGAGACTTCTTTAATACGATTCACATAATTTTGTGTTGCACGAGATTCTGATAATTTATCTTTCCAACTCTTACCTTTGAAGAAAGATAAATCTTTCTCAATGGATTCTTTGCGGTACAATGCTGGGAAATAAATATTTGATAAAATTGAATCAGATTTATGTTTTTCTAATTCGTTCTCTAAAGCAGAATAAATAAAATAAAAAGCCTCTAGAAGTTTTGAATAACTTTCTCTTTCAAGTACACCTTTCATGAAACAGCGAATAAATCTAGCTGATTCAGCTTGGCTATGGTTTTGGCTTGTTCCTTCTCGTAATTTTAAAGATAGACTCATTTAAAAATTCTCTCCATATGATTGCAAAATATTATTCTTCATAGCTAATGAATCTATATTTTTATTCAATATGCTATTTCTGTAGCAATGTCTGGTATTTTCTTTTATAAAGTTTAGCCATAGTTAAGAATAGAGAGATAACTAATGGACCATAGAAGATTCCAGCCATTCCAAAAACACTCATCCCTCCAATAATACTAAAGAAAACTAAAAGAGAATTCATTTCAACATGCTTACCCATAAATGCTGGTTTGAACCAATTTTCAGTTAACAAGGCTACTAAAGTGCAATATATGAAGAGAAATGCTGCATAGAAATATTTACCCATAATTAATAAATAGATACAGGCTGGTATATAGATTAAAGAAATTCCTAGAAGTGGAATAAAAGCTAATAGAATCATAAGCACAGTCCATAATAGTAAGGATTGTATTCCTACAATCCAAAACCCAACTGCAGCTAGTACTCCCTGAATAATACCACCAATTCCATTGAATACTAATGTAATATAATTCATCTTATTGAATTGGAGGAGGATCAATTCTTCATCTTCATCTCGAAGAGGAAGAAGATCAAAGAAAAATTTCTTAAGATTCTCACCTTCTAGCAAAAATACAAATATCCCAATCAACATCATGATGAATTGAAATAAAAATGAGAAAACATTTCCAACCATAGAATTGATTTGGTTGAATAAAAACAAGCTAACAGACTTTAAGGAGTTTACGATTAAATCTTCAATAGTGCTTCTATTATATTCTAAATTCAAGAACTCAAAAATTTTCTTTAAAACTACTGTATAGCTATGATCCTCAAAAAAGAATTTATTGATATTTTCTTCGGTAAAAATCTGTTTTGTATTTTGGTAGAAATTTAAAATCTCTTGGGATAAACGAACAATAATATAAATTGAAGGAATGATCAATACCAAAAGTATAATTAAACAAACTATTGTTGCCGCAAGAGACTTCGAGAAAGAATACTTTGTTTCAAAATGAGTTAGTAAGGGATAGAACGAACCAGCAATAATTGCTGCGAATAAGATAGAATTCAAATAATCATAGAACATAAAAACCAAAAGAGATATGATACCAAGAAATGCTAATATGAATGAATAGGTTTGGTATTTGTGAAATTTGGATGGTGACTTCTTAGGCATGGTTCGATTTTACAAAGCCTACGGAAGCATTCAAGGAAAATCTTTCTTAGATTTTGTAGAATTACTTATCGCTGATCGTTAAAGGGCTTGAGTCTTTTTTAAAAAATTCAAATTTATAAGAATTGGATTCAGGGTATACCATCGTTGATATTGCATAAAATCCTATACTAAATGCTATTCCAAGAGAAGCTAGGATAACATCTTTTCCTACTTTGCGAAAAGTATCCAAATAAGGTACATCTCGGAATGTGAGAACATTCAAAATTATTTCTCTCCCTGCAAGTAAACCTAAGAATACCCAAGTTGTTGACATAGGCAAATTGCTTACCTGTTGGAAGATAAGTAAGATTGTTCCGTAGACTAGATCAACAATAGTTCCAGCTTTTGCCCATTTTATATCTGACTTTTCTGAGACTACTTCTTGGATTGTACCGCCATTAGTTCTAATAATTACTGCTAGAGCAAACAAAAGTATTCCTAATGCAAGTCCAAGTTCCATCCAGTTAAGTTCTCTTGGTAAATATACAGCAATGTTTGCAGTATCTTGAAGCAACCAAGCAATCCATAAATAAATTGTGGAGATCCATTGTAGATTTGACCATCTACGTTCTTCCACAGGATTAGGCATATGATCTTCTTCATATTCATGAGGATCTAATTTAGCAAGGATTGCCCAGATAACTATCGAAAGAACAAATGCTATTCCATAACCTAAGAATGATTTGGTTAACATTTTGTCTATGTTTTGTCCACCAAACAGACCTAATACTAAAAATGTTGTAGATACAGGAGCCTTCATCCTAGTTATAACTACCAAAAGTATGGGAGCAAGTAATTGGAATAGGTTATAATGCTCAATGGGTTGAAACTTATCCAATCTACGAAAATGAATCTCACCTGAATCTCTAAGCCATCCAATTACATGAACTAAAACCAACAATCCACCTAGGACTGCAAATTTTGGTAACCAATGTACTGATTTCTTGCTCTCAATAAAAGTACCTACAGTTTGAACGGCATCATTCCCAGCCACAGAGAAAGTCGCTACCGCAAAAGCCATCCAGCCTAAATAATACGCCGGCAATCCCCAGAAATATCCTATTGTTATAAGGGATGCTGCAAAAGAAGTGACCAAATAAAATCTTATTTGGTCTTTTGAAGTTGGATTTTGGTAATCGATCTCTACTAGGTTCTTCATTGTTTAGAAATTATAAATCGTAGTGTTTCCCGTATTTTTCAGCAATAAGGCTTCTATCAAAAAGTATAAAAACATCTACTGTTCCGAACACTTTGTCCAATGCTGGAGCTCCGCAAATCTTTGAACCAATACGAATGTATCCTTTGATCAGGGGAGGGATGCTTTTCGTTAAAACTTTCAGATCTTCCACTTCGAGATTTTCATTGAAACCTGGAATCATAAAATCTGGATTCGGATAAACTCTAAACCTCTCATCAGATAGAGCTTCCTTTTCTTTAAGAAAGGCATATACTTGTGATGCCATAAATGAATCAGTTGAGTGGATAGATCCACAGCCCATCAAGTATCTAACATTTTCTTTGATCATATAGTCAGCTAGTCCTGACCAAAGCATAGTAATCACTGTTCCATCACGGTATTGTGGATGAACACAGGATCTACCTATCTCAGCTACTTCTTCTTCTAGATTATAAATATTTGTTATGTCAAATTCATTTTCAGAATAAAAGCCAATATGTTCCCTTGCTACAGATCTTTTTAGAATTCTATAAGTTCCTACGATTTGATTTTGATTAGCCTCATCGACTACAATTAAGTGATCGCAGTACAAATCGTACTCATCGCGATCTTTTCTTGTAGAAGCTGACTGGGGTAGGCCCTCGCCAAGTTCCAAATTGAAAACGTCATAACGCAGAGCTAAAGCTCTTTCAATCTCTAACTGATTTTCTGCAATACGAACAGTTAATTTTCTATTCGCTTTCATGGTTGATTTGATTGTTTCTACGCTCATAAATAACCTCTCGTGTAAATCTACACTTATATTAGTAATATAGGTGAGCTTTGTTACAGGTTTATTACGAGAATGTAAAAATTAGTGCGCCTCATCCCAATTTTTTCCAAATTTACCCTCAACAAGAATAGGAACGGTTAATGGAAGGGCAATTTCCATCTCTTTTTTCGCTAGATCGTAGAATCTTTGTTTTTCGGATTTCTCAACTTCAAATACGAGTTCATCATGTACTTGCATAATGATTCTAGATTTTAGTTTATCTTTCTTTATTTTTTCATGTATTTTGATCATAGCAATCTTTATCATATCAGCAGAGGTCCCTTGTATCGGAGTGTTGATAGCAACCCTCTTTGCTCCTTCTACAACTTGGCGATTGCTTGCATGGATATCAGGAATGTATCTCTTGCGGCCTTTTAGAGTCTCAACGTAACCATGTTCCAGACAAAAAGCTATAGTATCATCCATATATTTCTTCACACCGTTGTATTGGTTGAAGTATAAGTTAATAAATTCTTTCGCTTCCGATCTAGAAATTTTTAAATTCTGAGCCAAACCAAAACTCGTAGCACCATATATAATGGAGAAGTTAACAATTTTAGCTTTGTTTCTCATTTCAGAAGTGACATCCGCTTCTTCAACCTGGAACAAACCACTAGCCGTTCTTCTGTGAATATCAAGTCCATTTTTGTAAGCTTCCATCATTTTTGGATCCTGTGAATAATGAGCCATGATTCTCAGTTCAATCTGCGAATAGTCTAGACTTAGGATTTCAAAATTACTATCACAGGGAACAAAACCTTGTCTAAGTAATCTTCCTTCTTCATCCTTAATAGGGATATTTTGTAGGTTGGGATCTTGGGAAGACAATCTTCCTGTTGCTGCTATTGTTTGGTTATAGCTAGTATGGATTCTATTAGTCTTCGGATTTACCAGGGAAGGTAAGGTATCGACATAGGTTGATTTTAATTTGGCAAATTTTCTGTGTTCTAATAAATCTTCTATGATTGAATGCATACCGAATAAAGATTCTAAAACTGAATGGTCTGTTGAGTAACCTGTTTGAGTTTTCTTCTCGGCAGGAAGTTTAAGTTCTTCAAAAAGTACAACTTGTAACTCTTTGGTTGAGGCTATGTTGAATTCTTTACCAGCATGAATATGAATTCTTTTTTCGAGTGAGGCTAATTTCTTTTCGAATTGTTTGGATAGTTTTGAAAAATAAGCGACGTCTATTGTTACACCCGCCATTTCAATGTCTTTTAATACTGAGATAAGAGGGTGTTCCAATTCATCATAGATAGATTTGAGTTTATCTTGTTCAACTTTCTTGTGTAGTAAATTATAGAGTCTTAATGTGATATCGGCATCTTCGGCTGCATATTCTGTAACTTGGTCAGGATCTATGTCGAATAGATTTTGTTTCTTTCTACCAGTTCCAACTAATTCATCAAAGGTGATTGTTTTGTATCCTAAATAGTCCATAGCCATATCATCCATATTATGACGGCGAACTCCTGAATTTAGTAGATAAGATCCTATCATTGTATCGAATGAGACACCCTTTAGGTCGATTCCATATCTTTGAAGGACTATCCAATCATATTTTATATTCTGACCTACTTTGGGAATTTTAGAATTCTCTAAGACGGGCTTTAGAATTTTTAAGATATCTTCCACTTTTGGTAGCGCTAAGGAATATAAGGATTCAGAATAAGAGAGAGGAATATAATAACCTGTTTGTTCTTTCCATGAAAATGAAATGCCCAGTAGATCAGCATTATTAGGATTGACTGAAGTTGTTTCCGTATCTACACTAAGCACGGTTCCTACTTTGAGACTTGAAAGAGTTTTCTTTAAGTCATCTGCATTATTGATTCGAGTGTATTTCCCCTTATCATTATTTAATTCAAGATTACCCTCATTGCTTTTAGAGGAAGTTTGCATTTTAGATTTAGTTGCTTTTTTGCCCTTTGCCTTAGCTGAGCTTTCTGCTTCTTCGTCATCCTTGGAACTTAGATCTTTAATACCTGCTTGCTTAGCAAGGTCACGAAAGAGAACATTGTAGCCTTGGTGTTTGAAATGGAAAACTTTCTTTTCTTCTAAATAATTTGGTAAAAGTAAATTATCAGAATTGATATTTAATTCTAAATCGCATTCAATCGTTGCAAGTTTCTTGGAAAGGTAAGCATTCTCTTTGTTCGCAATTAATTTACTTTTTAAAGAAGCATTTTCAATGGAGTCTATCTTTTTGTAAATATTATCAAGTGAAGAATATTCCTGTATTAGTTTAGTTGCTCCTTTTTCTCCAATTCCTTTTACTCCGGGTATATTATCTGAAGAGTCACCAAGAAGTGCCATATAATCAGTAACCTGCGCAGTTGTGATTCCTATTTCTGTCTCCACCCATTCTGGATCAATCTTTTGGAATTCGGATACACCTTTCTTGCCTCGAAGCATATGAACATTAGAGGAAAGAACCTGATAGAGATCTTTATCACCTGATAGAATGAGTATTTCTTCTGATTCGCCTTTAAATTTAGTACATAGTGTACCTATTATATCGTCCGCTTCCTTGTGGTCGATCTTGAGAACTGGAAATTCTATAAAATTTAATATTTCTATAATTTCTTTGATTTGGGGACGAAGATCTTCGGGCATAGGCTTTCTTGTCGCCTTATAAGATTCCATTATATCATGTCTATCTAATCTAGTGCCTGGATCAAATGTAACAGCAATATGCGAAACATTGAAATCTTGAAGCAATTTAAATAGCATTCGAAAGAATCCGAATACTGCCCCTGAAGGTAAGCCCGTTTTGGAATTTGTTAAATTGGATGCAGAAAATGCAAAGTAAGAACGAAATGCAAAAGCATGACCGTCAATGATCATTAGTTTTTTTATATTCTTTTTCTTCATGATTCCTCAGTTGTAGAGATTTTTTCCTAAATAGGAATGGTAGACTTGAACTGTTTTGTTTACCATAGTTTCGAAAGAGAATCGTTCTACATAAGATTTATTAAAATCTGAAAATTCTTTCCTTAATGAATTCTTTTCGATAAGTGTCTTATAAGCAATCGCTAATTCATCAGAATTCCCAACCTCACAGAGTATTCCACCCTGGTTAGGGACAATCATCTCTGGAATGCCACCGCCTCTTGTTGCAAGAATTGGCTTTCCGGCAGCCATAGCATCAAGGATAGCAGTTCCTAGTCCTTCTTCTTTGGAAGTTAAAGTGAAAATATCAATTAAGTTTAAATATTCAGGGATATTTTCTTTAAATCCAAGAAAAAATACACGATCGTTTAAATCCAATTTTCTAGCTAGTTCTTTGAGTTTAGATTCTAGTGGACCTTCACCTAGTATAATGGCTTTGTATTGATTCTCTGTTTCAATTTTTGAAATTGCATTTAGAAAAGTTATATGGTCTTTATGATCAACAAGGGCAGCAATGATTCCAATGACAATAGTCTTTTTATTGATATCTAATTCTTTTCTAAGACCATCAGCATTGGGAAGTCGTTTAAATTTTTGTATATCTATACCACTATGAATTGCAATAACTCGAGATGATTCAATCCCATCTTCAAGAAGATATTTTTGGATTTGTCTAGACACACCGATAAACAAATCTACTTTAGATGATTTGTACTTCCATTTGGAGAAAAAGTTTTTCTTAACTCGAAAATCCACTCTTCGAGAGACTATTAATTTCCATTTATCTTTTTTCTTTTTTGCAAAAAGTGCAATTGAATGAGCATGCGCTGTGTGAGTGTGAACTATCTCAACCTTACGATTAAGAATAATTTCTTTGATCTTACGGATCGCTTTTAGATCAAATTCTCCCTTCATCGCAAGTTCAATAACTTCAATTCCGGCGAGTTTCGCTTTTTCTGAAAGTGGGGAATTGGGCTGGGCAATAATGATTTGTGAAATCTTTCTTGTCTTTAATCCTAAGGCTAGATTGAGAACTTGGTTTTCTCCACCTCTCCATTCTTTTGAAGTATTTAAATGAAGTATCACAATTACATTCTTAAAGACTTAAGAAAATCAGAAAGTAAAAAAGCTTATTGATTAGATCTTTTCTTGCCATCATATTCAAGCTCCATTATAGATCCTGTTATACGAGAATCATCGGCCGATTCAGTAACTTCACCATCAACATGGAACATTATTTTAACGGAGTCCATTAAGGAGTGTATAATCTTTAATCCTTTACCGACATTTTTATGGCCAACTTTAATTCCATTGTAAGGTAAAGTTTCAGGTTTGGTTGCTTGGTATTTTTTTATATTTTGCAAATAATCTTCCATATTACTCGCATTATGTGATTCAATTGTTGGATTCGATTTGTATCCCGATCCATAATCTAAAATAAAAAGTGTAATCTTGAGATCATTAATCATCCAGCGACAGATGATAGTTTCTTCAGAATGATTTATAACATTTGCTGAAATAGAGTTAGTCAATGCTTCATCAGAGGCAAGTTCTATTTGCGTAATATCATCATCAGAGAAAAGGTTTTTCTTGAGTGACTCTCTTAATGCATTTCTAAAGATTTTGATACAGGACATATCAGGAGGTATGAACATAGCGTACGAACCAGGAGTAGGTTCCAATAGCAGGGGATGAGGAGAGTGACCGTCCATTTTTTTAATAAGCCTGAGTATTACTTATATGATGATTATTTTCAGTATAATCAAGCTGGTTTTTTAATTTTTAATTTTTTTTTAACTTAAATTACAAATAGAGTAAAAGCTTATGTCTCTTTTTATTCAGATTGTTCTAGATCAAGACTTAATCTAAGATTTTCAATATTTTTAAGGTATTTTGCCCTCTCACCTGGTAGATCAGATTTTCCTTCTAATTCTACACCTAGTAGTATTGAATCTTCATCATTCTTTTTCGCAACCCATCTAATTTTACCAATCACAGTAAATGGTGTTTGTAACTTAAAAATAATGTCAAAGATGAATGATTTTTGTTTTGGCAATATTTTGACTAAATTCGGTTCATTAATCTGAACTTGTAGTCCAGTCGGTGATATATCAATTACAGGAAATTTACCTGAGATTTGCATGGTATTTGATTCTAAAATTCGAGTTACCATTTCCTTGCATAATTTCTTTAAATCTTCAATATCATTTTCATTAAGATTGCTTTCCCTGTTTTGGATATGAACATATCCAATGGGAATTAGTTCGTCGTATGGATTGCCATATAAGACTGGGAGTATACATTCAGACATAATTCGATCTTCTCTGTATCTCTCCTTCTCAAGTTCGATGTCGTCATCTATTTCTTGACCAAAATTTAGAAAATCGGAATTGGTATGATTGTATGATTCTGTCTTCTGAGTGTCGCTTATAAAGAAAATTTTTCTTGTTTTCTTAACGATTAAAAACTTCCTTAAAAGATCCGATTTGAATATATCAATTTTAGAATATTCGAATTTTTTAGGATCTAGTTTGGAACGAAACTCATCAAAAGCAACTTTAACCAATGTCGGAACTTGAAACATATTTGCATCTATCACAGTTTTAACCGTTACAATATTATTTATATGAACGTTTCCCCTACTGGGAACTCTATTTCCTTCTCGATTTTTTCTAGAAATTCCTAAACTTTCGACATTTAAGATCAATCTGCCATCATCTTGAACTTTTAATACCGTGCATTCTAATTCAATATATTTTGCAAGAATTGAATAGAGAGTTATTTTTGCTCCTTGAACCAATAAAGTTCCAGAATCATTTTTAACAGAAATTTGCTTACCATCTTCTTTAATTTTTAAAATTGTAAACTTTTGGTCAAAGGGAAAGCTTCGGAGAGTTAGTTCCTTTTCTAAAAGATACTTTGAAAGTACATGATATTTCTGAGCAGATTCTTTGACAAGATCAAGCTCTCTTACTTCATGAGGTTTAAATTCCATTACCACGAATATTATTATAATCCGTATAAAATTTAGTAAAGAAAAAATTTCTTGAAAAATAATTTATTGAGTAAGCGTTAAAATTATTATGTCGTTAAAATATTAACCTATTACTGGTTCAATGGAGACTTCACTTGTGATGGAACTGCCAATAAAACAATTTCTATGAGCAGATTCATGAAGCTTCTTTAATGTTTCTGTATCCATTGAAGTCCCTTCAGCAAATTTTGTTTTGGGTTTCAATGTAATTTTAGTAATTTGAAGTCTTCCCGATGAGCCTTTGTCAAGGACAGCAATGGGATTGTCTTCGTATTTTTCAACAATGAGTTTCTTCTTGGATGCTATGGCTAGAAAAGTCAGCATATGGCATGAAGCTAGGGAGGACGCTATTAACTCTTCTGGATTAGCATGGGCATCATCACCGAAGAATTCTTTCGTTGCCGAACTATTTATAGATTGGCCGCCATTGAACTGAATCTTATGGGTTCGATCATATTTATCGTATTCAAATTCAGTGGCATTTTTTATCCAGGTAAGTTCAATTGTGTGTTCGGACATATTTAACTCCTAATTCTATTAAATCAAGGCTTGGGTAAAGGGATTCGATCATCTTCATTTGGCACCTTAGCAAAGGAATCTTCTTCCCAACGAATCTTGGCTTTGTTAATTTTTTCTTGAGAGGAAGAAACGAAATTCCAATATAGAAATCGCTTCTCTGGGTGGGCTTTTCCACCTAATACTACAATTCTAGCTTCGTCTGAATGTTCAAACTCAACTTTTTCGCCTGGTGCAAAATAAGCCAAGTCGCCCACCTTTAATTCATGTGATTGGTTTGCGTCACTATCTCGCAAGCTAATAGTGCCCTTGGATATATATAACCCTAGTTCTTGGTCTGCTAGACTATCCCAAGATATAGATGATGCTTTCTTGGCCTTAAAATCTGCATAAAATAAAGGTGAGTAAATCTTCACCGGAGACTTGAGCCCAAGAAATTCGCCTGCTATCAAACGTAAAAGAAAAGAATCCGTAGATAGTTCTGGAATCTGGGATTTATCATAGTGAAAAAATTCTGGATCGCAATCTTCTGCCTCAACTGGCAAAGCTACCCAAGCTTGTATTCCTTCGATTCGAACTTGATCATATTCTTTTCTAGACCGTTCACTATGTGCGATTCCATTTCCAGATGTCATCCAATTGGTTTCTTCAGGCAGTATCATTTGTTCGGTTCCTAGGCTATCCCTATGGAGAATCGCACCTTCATATAAATAAGTTAGGGTAGCAAGACCTATATGTGGATGTGGGCGAACAACAAGTTCTTCGCCCGTTAGCATTTCTACTGGACCGAAATGATCCAAGAAGACGAAAGGACCAGCATGTCGGGTTTCAATCGATGGCAATGATCTACGCACGTGAAAATTGTCGCCCAGGTCTTTCACATGAGAATGTATGATTTTCATAATTTGTTAACCTTTAGACAAGTTTATTTTCTGATAAGAGCTGAATATTTTTTTGAAAACGCATTCTCTCCCCAATATTATCTGACTTTGCATCGAAGTTAACGGCCACTTGAATTTCGTCTTCAGATATTTTTGAAGTCCATATGATCTTGCCATTTACAGTAAAAGGGGCTTGGGATTTAAAAAGTATATCTAATACAAAATTCTTTAATTTAGGAATCGTAGAGGCTAAAAATTCATCTTGTATTAATATTCTAGCACCATTATTACTCAGATTAATCATAGGAAACTTTTCTTTAGTTTCATGTATATTGGATTCTTTTATTCGATTTACACATTGTTTGGTTGCAAGTTGAACTCTAGCTACATCTTCATTTGTTAGTAATCTAGTTTTGCTTTGAATTTGTATAAAGCCCATTGGAAAGGAATCTTGAAAATCATCTTCATAAAGAATGGGAACTATAAGCTCAGATACAATTTTAAACTTTCTGTATTCCATTATCTCTACTTTTATTTCATCATCTATATCACTTTCAAAGTTCAATGAATCTTCAGTATTTTTACTATAACTCGATTCAAGATTTGTATCTTCTATAAAAAGAAATTTACCTGTTTTTTTGATAACTGAAAAT